>NZ_JAWRWU010000006.1:0-326950 GCF_046535395.1 Cupriavidus sp. SIMBA_020
CAGGTTGAAGCAGGTCGTCTTGCCTGCGCCGTTGGGGCCGATCAATGCGTGGATCGAGCCGCGCCGCACCTGCAGGTCCACGCCGCTGACCGCCGTAAATCCCTTGAAGGACTTGGTCAGGTTGCGGACTTCTAGTACGTTGGTTTGCATGAGTCTCTTATAGGCTGCCGGTTGGCTCCCCTCCGTCTGCGAGAAAGCGGCAGGAGAGGAGAGCGAACCATGGCTGTCGTCTATTTACTTCTTCACCAGCGGGCAGCGCGACTGCGACAGCGGCTGGAAGGCTTCCTCGGCCGGCACGGTGGCCACGAGCTTGAGGTAGTCCCACGGCGTCTTGGACTCGCTCGGCGCCTTCACTTCCATCAGGTACATGTCATGCATCATGCGGCCGTCGGCGCGGATATAGCCGTTCTTGGCGAACGCGTCGTTGATCTTGGCCTTCTTGAGCGCCGCCATCACGGTGTCCGAATCGTCGCTGCCGGTGGCCTGCACGGCCTTCAGGTACTGCAGCACGGCCGAGTACGTGCCGGCATGCACCATGTTCGGCATGCGCTTCATGCGGGCGAAGAAGCGTGCGCCGAATTCGCGCGTCTGCGGGTTCAGGTCCCAGTACCAGGCATCGGTCAGCTTCATGCGCTGCGTCAGCTTCAGGCCCAGGCTGTGCACGTCGCTGATGGTCATCAGCAGGCCCACCAGGGTCTGGTTGCGCGGCAGGCCGAAGTCGTTGGCCGCCTTGATGGCGTTGATGGTGTCACCGCCGCCGTTGGCCAGCGCCACCACCTGGGCCTTGCTGGCCTGGGCCTGGAGGATGAACGACGAGAAGTCCGACGCGTTCAGCGGGTGCTTGATGTTGCCGGCCACCGTGCCGCCGGACGCCTTCACCACATCCGCCGTGGCGGTTTCCAGCGACTGGCCGAACGCATAGTCGGCCGTCAGGAAGTACCAGCTCTTGAGGCCCTGCTTGACCATGGCCTTGCCGGCCACATTGGCCAGCGCGTACGTGTCATACACATAGTGGACGATGTACGGCGAGCACTCCTCGTTGGTGTGGCGCAGGTTGGCGCCACCGGTAATCAGCGAGATGCGCTTCTTCTCGGATGCGATGCGCGAGACGGCGAGCGCGACCGACGAGTTCGGCAGGTCGACGATGGCATCGACGCCGTCACGGTCGATCCACTCGCGCGCCTTGGCGCTGCCGATGTCCGCCTTGTTCTGGTGGTCGGCGGTGACCAGCTCGATCTTCTTGCCCGGCAGCCCATAGCCGAAATCCTCGATGGCCAGCTTGGCGGCCTCGACCGAACCCTTGCCGGCATAGTCAAGGTAGACGCCCGACAGGTCGGTCATCACGCCGATCTTGACGACATCTCCGGAAATCGCGGCGCTGGCAGCGCCGGCAAACGTGGAAAGGCTGAACGCCAGGGCGGACAGCAGGGTGGCTCGCTTCATCTCTTCTTCTCCATGGTGGTGTTGCTAGAAAAGCTGGGCGGCTGCTCAGACCGCCATGTGCGCGTACCGGTAGTCGGCAGGCGGCACGAACGTTTCCTTGACCGTGCGCGGCGACACCCAGCGCAGCAGGTTCAGCGGCGAACCGGCCTTGTCGTTGGTGCCACTGCGGCGTGCGCCGCCGAACGGCTGCTGGCCGACCACCGCACCGGTCGGCTTGTCGTTGATGTAGAAGTTGCCGGCGGCGAAGCGCAGCACGCTGGAGGCCTGGGCAATAGCCGCGCGGTCCCTCGCAAAGATCGCGCCGGTCAGCGCGTAGGGGCTGGTGCCGTCCACCAGTTCGAGCACCTCGGGCCAGTGCGCGTCGGCGTAGACGTAGACCGAGAGCACCGGGCCGAACAGTTCGGTTTCCATCAGTGTGTGGTGCGGGTTGTCTACCTGGAGCACGGTCGGCGTGATGAAGTAGCCCACGCTGTCGTCGGCCTTGCCGCCGGTGACCAGCTTCACGGCGCTGTCGCTGGCGGCGCGTTGCAGATGGCCATGGATGCGGTCGAACGCGCGGCGGTCGATCACGGCGCCCATGAAGTTGGTGAAGTCGGTCACATCGCCCATCTGGATGGTCTCGGCCATCGCCACCACGCGCTCGCGCACGGCCGGCCACAGCGAGGCGGGGATGTAGGCGCGCGACGCCGCGCTGCACTTCTGGCCCTGATACTCGAAGGCGCCGCGCAGCAGCGCCACGGCCAGCGTGTCGGCATCGGCGGACGGGTGGGCGAGCACGAAGTCCTTGCCGCCGGTTTCGCCGACCAGACGCGGATAGCTGCGGTAGCGCGACACATTGCAACCGACTTCGCCCCACAGCGTGTCGAACACGGCGGTCGAGCCAGTGAAGTGGATGCCGGCCAGTTCGGGCCGCGCCAGCACGGCGCCGCTGATGGCCACCGGGTCGCCCGGCAGGAAGTTGATGACCCCCTTCGGCAGACCGGCGGCCTCGAGCAGCTCCATGAACAGGAAGTTCGACAGCGACGCCGTGGCGGCCGGCTTCCACAGCACGGTGTTGCCCATCAGCGCCGGGGCGATGGCCAGATTGCCGCCGATGGCCGTGAAGTTGAACGGCGTGACGGCGTAGACGAAGCCTTCCAGCGGACGGTATTCGAGGTGATTGCGCATGCCCGGCGACGAAATCGGCTGGCCGGCCGCCAGTTCGTGGGCGAATTGGACGTTGAAGCGCAGGAAGTCGATCAGCTCGCAGGCGGAGTCGATTTCGGCCTGGTAGGCGGTCTTGCTCTGGCCGAGCATGGTCGCCGCGTTCAGGCGGGCGCGCCACGGGCCGGCCAGCAGGTCGGCGGCCTTGAGGAAGACGGCGGAGCGCTCGGCCAGCGTGGCGTTGGCCCAGTCGCGCTGGGCGGCCACGGCGGCGTCGATGGCGGCGTGGATGGTGGCCTGGCCGGCGTTGTGGACTTCGCCCAGGCAGTGGGCGTGAGCGTGCGGGGCGCGCACGTCGGTGATATCGCCGCTGCGGATGCGCTCGCCGCCCACGATGGCCGGGATCTCGCGCACCAGACCTTGCTGCTTGTCGAGTTCCGCCGTCAGCGCGATGCGTTCGGCGCTGCCCGGGGCGTAGTTCAGGACCGTTTCATTGATGGATTTTGGATAGAAATTGTTTGCAGACATATACGTTAGACGCTTCTTTGGATATGAATACTAATAAATTGGATCCAGTTTAGCAGTCGGGATATTCAGGCACAATAGGGGCCTCACTCGAATCGCATACCGATCTCCAGCACCTCCCATGTCCACGCAAACGGGCCGCGCAAGCGCCCCTACCAAGGGTTTACCCCAGATCATTCGCGATCAGCTTCGCTACGAAATTCAGAAAGGCACGTTGCCGGCGGGGGCGCAGTTGCGCCAGGACGCGCTGGCGGAACGCTTCAACGCGAGCCGCATTCCCGTGCGGGAAGCGCTGCGCCAGCTTGAATCGGAAGGGCTCGTCACCTACCAGCGCAACCGTGGCGCGGTGGTGTCAGGCATGGATGCGACGCAGATCTGCGAGCTGCTAGATATCCGCGTCGCCCTGGAATGCCACGCGGCGCGCATCGGCGTGCCGAACATGGTTCAGCAGGATTTCCAGCAGATGCAGGAGATTCTGGACGCGTACTCGCAGTCGGAGTCGCTCGTGGAGTGGGCCGAGTACAACCGGCGCTTCCACCTGGCGCTGTGCGCGCCGGCCAACAACAAGCGGCTGCGGCGGCTGATCGAGGAGTTCTGCCTGAACACGGACCGCTACACGCACGAGCAGATGTCGATGGCCACCGGCAAGGAAGGCCCGCAGGCGGACCACTATCGCATTCTGGAAGCGTGCAAGGCGCGCGATGCCGAGAAGGTGGCGTCGCTGCTCGAGGAGCACATCCTCGAGACCAAGCGCAATCTGCTCGCCAGCGAGCGGATGAAGGAAGTGGATTAAATCAAATCAGGCAGGGTGCACCACCACGAGCAGCGCCGTGGCGGCACTCTTGCCCGGATTGGCGATGGCATGGGCCACGTCCGCGCCATAACGCGCGGTATCGCCATGCTTCAGCTTTTTCTCGTCCTCCGCGGCACGCACGGTCATTGACCCGCTCAGCACCGACAGGTGCTCCTGCGTGCCCGCGTCATGCGGCTCGGACGCCAGCACCCCACCGGGCTGGATCGTCAGCTCATACCACTCGAATTTCCCTGCCAGGTCGATCGGCCCAAGGATGCGCAGTTCGCAGCGTCCGTCCGGGCTTTTCAGCGCCGGGATGGCGTGCGGCTGCACCACGGCAATCGCCGGCGCCGGCGCGCTCACCGCGCCATTGGCCAGGAAGTCCGCCAGGTTCACACCCAGCGCGTTGGCCAGCCGCCACAGCACGGCCACCGTCGGATTGGTGAGATTCCGTTCGATCTGGGACAGCATAGACTTGGAGACACCGGCGCGGCGCGACAGGTCGTCCAGCGACAGCTGCTGGGCCTGCCGCAGCGCCTGGAGCGCGCCTCCCACGGCGGGCGGCCCATCGGACTGGATGGGCGGCTTGGGGGTGTTGGGCGGGGAGGGTTGCGTCATCGTCATGTGTTCGTTATAGTGCACGAACCGTTCGTTATATAGAACATGTTCGATTTATCGAATCGAACGACCGAGACACTACCACCGGGAGCCGGGCCATGTCGAGTGCCGAGACCTTCTACGCATCCATCCGCGCGGAACTGGATGCCATCCGCGACGCGGGGCTGTACAAGCGCGAGCGCATCATCGCCACGCCGCAGGGCGCGGTCATCCGCACGGCCGACGGGCGGGAAGTAATCAACCTCTGCGCCAACAACTACCTGGGGCTGTCCTCGCACCCGCAGGTGATCGAGGCCGCCCACGAAGCCTTGCGCACCCACGGCTTCGGCCTCAGCTCGGTGCGCTTCATCTGCGGCACGCAGGACCTCCACAAGACGCTGGAGGCGCGGCTGGCCCGCTTCCTCGGTACCGAAGACACCATCCTCTACGGCTCCGCCTTCGACGCCAACGGCGGCCTGTTCGAGACCCTGCTGGGCCCGGAAGACGCCGTGATCAGCGACGCGCTGAACCATGCGTCGATCATCGACGGCATCCGGCTCTCCAAGGCGCGCCGCTACCGTTACCAGCACAACGACCTCGACGACCTGCGCGCCCAACTGCAACAGGCCGATGCCGACGGCGCGCGCTTCAAGCTGGTGTTCACCGACGGCGTGTTCTCGATGGACGGCACCGTGGCGCGCCTGGATGAAATCCGTGCGATCTGCGACGAGTTCGGCGCGCTGCTCGGCATCGACGAATGCCACGCCACCGGCTTCATGGGCGCGCGCGGGCGCGGCACGCACGAGGCGCGCGGCGTGTTCGGCAAGATCGACATCATCACCGGCACGCTCGGCAAGGCGCTGGGCGGCGCCTCGGGCGGCTTCACCAGCAGCCGCAAGGAAGTGGTGGAACTGCTGCGTCAGCGCTCGCGTCCGTATCTGTTCTCGAATACCGTGGCCCCGGCCATCGTCGGCGCCAGCATTGCCGTGCTGGACATCCTGGAGGCCAGCACAGACCTGCGCGACCGGCTCGAGCGCAACACCGCGTTCTTCCGCCGGGGCATTGCCGCGCTGGGCTTCGACATCAAGCCGGGCGACCATCCGATCGTCCCGATCATGGTCTACGATGCTGAGAAAGCCCAGCAGCTTGCCGAGCGGCTGCTGGCGCTGGGCGTCTACGTGGTGGGCTTCTTCTACCCCGTGGTACCGAAGGGCCAGGCGCGCATCCGCGTGCAGCTGAGCGCGGTGCACGACGAAGCCACGCTGCAACGCGCGCTGGACGCCTTCGCGCAGGCGGGCCGTGAACTGGGGCTGATTCGATGAGCCAGGCAGTGAGCAAGCCGCAGATTCTGATCATCGGCGCCAACGGGCAACTGGGTTCCGAACTCGCGCTGGCGCTGGCCGAGCGCCACGGGCGCGAGCATGTGGTCACCTCGGACGTGGTGCCCACCGGCCGCCACGTGCATATCGCCCATGAAATGCTGAACGTGACCGACCGGGGCGAACTGGCCACGGTGGTGGAGCGCCACGGCATCACCCAGATCTACCTGCTGGCCGCCGCGCTTTCCGCCACGGGCGAGAAGGCCCCGCAGTGGGCGTGGAACCTGAACATGACCGGGCTGCTGAACGTGCTGGAACTGGCGCGCCAGCAGGGCATCGAGCGGGTGTTCTGGCCCAGTTCGATCGCCGCGTTCGGCCCCACCACGCCCGCCGTGAACACCCCGCAGAAAACCATCATGGAGCCGACCACGGTCTACGGCATTTCCAAGCAGGCGGGCGAGGGCTGGTGTCGCTGGTACTTCGAGAACCACGGTGTGGATGTACGCAGCGTGCGCTATCCGGGGCTGATCTCGCACAAGACCCCGCCCGGCGGCGGCACCACCGACTATGCGGTCGATATCTTCCACCACGCGGTGCGCGGCGAACCGTACGACTGCTTTCTGGAGTCCGACGAGCGACTGCCGATGATGTATATGCCCGACGCGATCCGCGCCACGCTGGAGCTGATGGAAGCGCCGCGCGAGTCGATCCGCGAGCGGGGCAGCTACAACCTCGCCGGCATGAGCTTCACCCCGGCCGAGATTGCCGAGGCGATCCGCCGCCGGGTGCCGGACTTCGTTGTGCGCTATGCCCCGGACTACCGGCAGGCCATCGCCCGGGGCTGGCCGGATTCGATCGACGACAGCGCTGCGCGCACCGACTGGGGCTGGCAGCCGAAGTTCGGCCTCGCGGAAATGGTCGATGACATGCTGGAGAACCTGAAGACGGCCGCCGGGTAAGCGCCGCCCACGCCACGTGAACTAGTTCGGAAAGAAATAGTTTGCATCCTAATTAATTCACGTCTATCATTCGGCGCATGCCCAAGATAGACGCCCTCCTATTTGCCTTTACCGGCCAGCTCATGCTGGCGGGCCGCCAGTGGCGCCAGATCAGCCAGGCGTCGGTCACGGCACACGGTATCTCCGCAGCGGCCGCCGCGCCGCTGCTTTTCATTCGCCGCCTGGGTGGCGGGGTGCGCCAGGTGACGCTGGCGGACTACGTGGGCGTGGAAGGCGCCACGCTGGTCCGTCTGGTCGATCAACTGAGCGCTGCCGGGCTGGTCCGCCGCGAGGTGGACCCCAGCGATCGCCGCGCCAACGTGCTCTCGCTCACCGAGGCCGGTGAGCGCATGGCCGAGCAGATCGAAGCCGAACTCAAGCAACTGCGCGCCGAAGTGTTCGCCGAGATCAGCGAGACTGACCTCGAAGCCACGCTGCGCGTGCTGGGCGCCTTGTACAAGGCCTCAGGGGCCGCTTCCGCGGCGGCCAAGCTGGAGTCCTGAGCATCATGGGCAGTTGGCCATCCGCACGGGACTGGGTTTTCTCGTTCAAGGCGTTTGCCGCCGCCATGCTGGCGCTCTGGATCGCGATGTACATGGGCCTGCCGCGTCCGTACTGGGCGATGGCGTCCGTCTACGTGGTGGCACATCCGCTGACCGGCGCCACGCGCTCCAAGGCGCTGTACCGCGTGCTCGGCACGCTGATGGGCGCCGCGGCCGGCGTGGCGATGGTGCCCTCGCTGGTCAATTCGCCGCCGCTGCTGATGGGCGCCGTGGCGCTCTGGACCGGCTGCCTGCTCTACATCGCCCTGTTGCACCGCACCCCGCGCAGTTACGTCTTCATGCTGGCCGCCTACACGCTGCCGCTGGTGGCGCTGCCGGCGGTGGACAATCCCACCGCCATCTTCGATATCGCCATTGCCCGGGCCGAGGAAATCAGCCTGGGCATCCTGTGTGCGGCCGTGGTCGGCGCCGTGGTGTTCCCGGCGAGCGTGGCGGACGTGCTGCGCCACAAGTCGCGCCAGTGGATGGCCGACGCCGCACTCTGGGCCGGCGACATGCTCTCGCCCAGCCCCGGCATGCAGGTCACGCGCCACCAGAGCCGCCACCGCCTGGCCGCCGACATCCTGGCCCTCGATCAACTCATCAGCCAGCTGGGCTACGACACCGAAAGCATCGCCCGGGTGCGTGCCGCGCGTGAACTGCGCGGGCGCATGACGATGCTGCTGCCGGTGATGTCCTCGCTGGCGTCCATCGTGGAATCGCTCCAGGCCGCCGGCGGCTTGCCGGACACCCTGCGTGCCCAGATGCAAGCGGCCCGCGCGTGGATTCAGGGCGGGGCGGTGGACGCGCCGCCGGTGCTGACCAGTACGCCGCTGGAACCGGGCTGGGACGCCGCGCTGGTCACCGCCGCCGAAGACCGCCTGCAACAGATGGTGGCGCTGTGGCGCGACTGCGTGTCCCTGTGCCGGCGCATGGGCGAGCGCGACGTGCGCGGCGGCTGGGTGCCCGAGTTCCGGCGCTGGGACGTCGGTCAGACCCGCCACTACGACCACGGCCTGCTGCTGTTCTCCACCGTCACGGTGGCGCTGTCTATCTTCACCATGGGCATGCTGTGGATCCACATGGGCTGGGCCGATGGCGCCGGCGCGGTGGCGCTGGGCGCGGTGTCGTGCTGCTTCTTTGCCGCCCTGGACGAACCCGCGCCGATGATCCAGTCATTCTTCAACTGGAACGTGGTGTGCATGGTGATCTCGATGGTGTTCCTGTTCGCCGTGCTGCCCGTGGCACATGATTTCGAGATGCTGGTGCTGATGTTCGCCGTGCCGTACCTGATCATCGGCCTGCTGGTGGCGCAGCCGCGCCTGGCGATGATCGGCATGCCGCTGGCGGTGGTCACGGCCAACGACATCGGCATCTCGGGTGCCTACAGCGCGGACTTCCATACCTTCTTCAACAGCAATATCGCTGGCATCGCTGGCATCGCGTTCGCGCTGGTCTGGACGCTGGTGATGCGGCCGTTCGGCACCGCCGCCGCCACGCGCCGGCTGGTGCGATCCAGTTGGGGCGATATCGCCGACAACGCAGTGGGCACCCGCCCCGAGGAACACACCCGGCTGCGCGCGCGCATGCTGGACCGGCTGGCGCAACTGGTGCCCCGGCTGGCCGCCAGCGAGAGCGAGGTATCGCCCGATGGCTTCAGCGAGGTGCGCGTGGAGCTGACCACGCTGGCGCTCCAGCGCGAGATGCCCAGCCTGTCGGCGCCCGAGCAGCATGCGGTCAAGCGCGTGCTGCGCAGCGTGGCCGGCTACTACCAGGCGCGGCTGGACGGCAAGCGCGACGCACCGCCGCCGGCGCTGCACACGCGGCTGGCCAACGCGCAGCGCAAGGTGCAGTCGCGCATCGCGCTGGCTGCCCTGGTGGAGATGCAAGTGGCCCTGTTCCCGCCGGCCGTGATGCCGGCCCCTGTTACCGGAGGCGCCTGATGCCCGGCGAATTCAGTCTTTATGGCGTGTTCATCCCCAGCCTGCTGGTGTGGATGCTGGCCGCCTTTGCCATCACGAGTGGCGCGCGTGCAGTGCTGACGCGCCTGGGGTTCTACAAGCTCGTGTGGCACCGTTCTCTGTTCAATCTGGCGCTGTACGCGATCGTCCTGGGTGGGGTGGTTGCCGTGGTGCCGTGGTTCCAATCATGAAATTCAAACTCTCTTCGCTCGGGCCAGTCGTGCTGACGCTGGCCGTCACCGCCGTGGGCGCGGTTGTCGTCAAGCATCTGTGGGATTACTACACCGTGGCGCCGTGGACGCGCGACGGGCATATCCGCGCCGAGGTGGTGCAGGTGGCCCCCGATGTCTCGGGCCTGGTCACGCGCATCGCCGTCAAGGACAACCAGCGCGTGAAGGCTGGCGACCTGCTGTTCGAGATCGACCATGAACGCTACGCGCTGGCGCTGCGCCAGGCCCAGGCCACGGCTGCTGCAATGCGCGCCAGCCTGGCCCAGTACCGCCGCGAGGCGAACCGCAGCCAGAAGCTGGCCGAGGTGGTGTCGCGGGAAGTGATCGAGGAAGGGCTGGCCCGGGTGCAGCAGGGCGAGGCCACGCTGGCGCAGGCCGAAGCCGCCGTGGACGTGGCCAAGCTGAACCTGGACCGCACGCGCGTGGTGAGCCCGGTGGAGGGCTACGTCAACGACCGCCTGCCGCGCCTGGGTGACTACGTGAGCACCGGCAAGCCCGTGCTGTCGATGGTCGATGCCCGGTCCTTCCATGTGGAAGGCTACTTCGAGGAAACCAAGCTACACGGCATCCATATCGGCAGCCCGGTGGACATCCGCATCATGGGCGAGAAGGGCGTGCTGCATGGCCATGTGCAAAGCATCGCAGCCGGCATCGAGGACCGTGACCGCACCAGCAGCAACAGCCTGCTGCCCAACATCAATCCCACGTTCAACTGGGTGCGGCTGGCGCAGCGCGTGCCGGTGCGGATCCAGTTCGACCAGATGCCCGCCGACGTGCGGCTGGTGGCCGGACGTACCGCCACGGTCTCGGTGACCGGAGGAGGTACGCAGTGAACAGCGCAGTGAGTCGCTTCACCCGTGCCACGCTGGCGGGGTTGCTCCCGCTCGCGCTGGCAGCCTGCATGACCGTCGGCCCTGACCACAAGGTGCCCGGGGATGCCGTGGTCAACGCCACCACCGCCAACGGCCCGTTCCAGGGTGCCGACAACCCGGCGGTGTCGATCGGCGAGGTGCCCAACGACTGGTGGAAGCTCTATGACGACCCGAAGATCGAGGGGCTGGTGAAGCAGGCGCTCGTCGCCAACACCGACCTGCGCGTGGCCGCCGCCAACCTGAAGCGCGCCATCGCCGTGTATCACGAGGTGGAAGCGGAGAACCTCCCCGAGGCCAAGTTCCGCGCCAGCGCGGAGCGCGGCCAGATTGCCGGCGAGCCGCTGCTGAAGGAAGAAAAGATCCCGGCGATGAACTTCGGCGACATCGGCTTCGACGTGTCGTACCTGATCGACTTCTGGGGCAAGCTCACCCGCGCCGATGAAGCCGCGCTGGCCGGCGCGCAGGCCAGCCAGGCGGCGCTGGACCAGGCCCGCGTAGGCGTGGTTGCGGAAACCGTGCGCGCCTATATGCAGGGCTGCACTGCCACGCATGAACTGCACGTGGCCCAGCATCAGCTCGACCTCCAGGTGCGCGGCGCGCAGCTCGCCCAGAAGATGGTCGATGCGGGACGCGGCATGCCCACGGACGTGCTGCGCGCACAGGCGCAGGCCGATGCGCTGCGCGCCGTGCTGCCCAGGTACCGCGCCGAGCAGGAAGGCGCCGCCTATCGGCTGGCCGTGATGCTGGGCAAGCCGCCCACCGCGCTGGACATGTCGAGCGTGGCGTGCGAGCACGTGCCCACGCTGCGCCAGGCCCTGCCGGTGGGCGATGGCGCGGCGCTGCTCAAGCGCCGTCCGGACGTCCGTCAGGCCGAGCGGGAACTGGCTTCGGCGACGGCCAAGATCGGCGTGGCAACGGCGGACCTCTATCCGCAGATCCGCATCGGCGCCTCGGCGGGGTTCACCGGCATTCTGGATCACCTGGGCCAGGCGCCGACCGCGCACTGGGGCTGGGGCCCGGCGATCTCGTGGACGATTCCGACCAGCGGCACGCGCGCCCGCATCCACAACATGGAAGCCGGCGCCGAGGGCGCGCTGGCCCACTTCGATGGCGTGGTGCTGCGCGCGCTGCGCGAGACGCAAAGCGCGCTCTCCAGCTACACGCACGAACTCGAGCGCAACCAGGCGCTGCGCGACGCACGCGACAAGGCCGACGAGGCCGCCAGGCACAACCGGCTGCTGTATCAGGCAGGGCGCTCGCCGTACCTGCAGAGCCTGGACGCGGACCGCACGCTGGCTAACAACGACGCCGCGCTGGCCGCCTCGGACGCGCAGATCGCCATGGACCAGATCAACCTGTTCGTGGCGCTGGGCGGGGGCTGGCAGGACGCGCCGGCCGTGGCGAGCCACCCGGTCGGCAAGGAACATTGAGGTAAAGTTTCGTCCCGGCCGCGTCCACCCGACGCGGCCCCGCCGCCGCCGATCCGCGCGCGCGGCCTTCGATCCTGAGGAAAAAGACGTATGAAGACGCTTTCGTTCGCAAAGACCCTGTCCGCCGCCATGGTGGTGGCGACATTTGGCGTGATGGCCGCCGGCAACGCTGTGGCCCAGGAACAGACCGTGCGCGTGGGCACCGTGAGCGGCCCGGACGCCGAGGTCTGGCAAGTGGTGCAGAAGGTGGCCAAGCGCAACGGCCTGAACGTGAAGGTGGTGGAGTTCAACGACTACGTGCAGCCGAACGCCGCGCTGGACGCCGGCGATCTGGACGCCAACAGCTTCCAGCACCAGCCGTACCTGGACAGCCAGGTCAAGCAGCGCGGCTACAAGATGGTCAGCGTGGGCTACACCTATATCTCGCCGCTGGGCATGTATGCGCAGAAACTGAAGTCGCCGAAGGACCTGCCACAGGGCGCGAAGGTGGCCGTGCCGAACGACCCGTCGAACGAGAACCGCGCGCTGCTGCTGCTGGCCGCGCAGGGCGTGATCAAGCTGAAGCCGGGCGTGGGCACCAACGGCGTGAACGCCACGCCGCTGGACGTGGCCGAGAACCCGAAGAAACTGAAAATCGTGGAACTGGACGCCGCCCAGCTGGCGCGCGCCCTGCCTGACGTGAGCGCGGCGGTGATCAACACCAACTACGCGCTCGCCGCCGGCCTCCAGCCGACCAAGGACGCCATCGCCATGGAAGACATCCGCAGCCCGTACGCGAACATCATCGTGGTGCGCGCGCAGGACAAGGACAAGCCGTGGGTCAAGAAACTCGTGGCGGCGTACCAGTCGGAAGACGTGCGCCAGTTCATGAAGGAAAAGTACAAGGGCGCGATGGTGCCGTCGTTCTGATCGGCACTTCATCTATCCATACTCGAATTCCTTCGTTCGCCCTCGGCGGCGACGGCGCTAAGGTAGGGGTCGATCCAAACGGAGGTACACCAGTGGTCACACCCCTCAAAGTCGTCGCCGTCAATGGCAGTGTCCATCAGCCCTCGCGCACGCGGGTGCTGGTGGAGGCACTGCTCGGGGCGCTGGAAGAACGGCTCGTGCTCGACACCCGCGTCGTGGACCTGAGCGAGATTGCCCGCCCGCTGGGCGGCGCGCTGTCGCGCGAGGAACTGCCTGCGGAGATCGAGGCACAACTGGCGGACATCGAATCGGCAGACCTGCTGATCGCCGCCGCGCCGGTCTACCGTGGCTCGTTCCCGGGCCACTTCAAGCATCTGTTCGATCTGGTCGGGATGAACGCGCTGGTCGATACGCCGGTGCTGCTGGCCGCCACCGGCGGCAGTGAGCGGCACGCGCTGGTGCTGGAGCACCAGCTGCGCCCGCTGTTCGGCTTCCTCCAGGCGCTGACGCTGCCGATTGGCGTGTATGCGTCCACGGCGGATTTCGATGGCTATCAGGTCGGCAATGGCCCGTTGCAGGAGCGCATTCGTCTCGCGGCGGACCGTGCGGCGCCGCTGTTTGCCAGCCACGCGCGCCAGTTGCTGCGCGTGGCCTGAGGACTGGCCTGAGCTGGCCTGACCTGGCCGGACCCGGGGCTCAGATTCCCAGGATCTTCTTCGCGTCGCCTAGCGATTTCATCGAGGCGTCGTGATTGCCGGCCTTGTGCTGCGCTTCGCCGTCGGCACGCAGCTTCTGGACCTTGGTCATGTCGGCCTGCGAAAGCGCCGGCTTGGTCGCCAGTTTCGCGTCGATGGCCTTCATCTCGTTGGGGCAGTTATGCGCCAGCGCGGCACCGCTCGCGAAGAGCAGGCCCAGCGCCAGGGCGATGTGACGTGAAGTGCCCATGGCAGGCTCCTTCCTACGGGGATGGGGAGCCTTCAGGATAGTGCACCGAGGTCAGTCCGCTGGGATCAATCCGCTGGGGTCAGTCGGCCGAGGTCAGTCCACCATCGCCGGCGGCAGCCGGCTACCCACCCAGTCGCGCGCCTGCTCATAGGCCGCCGCGAGTTGCAGCACGCCCAGGTCGTCGCGCGGGCGGCCGATCAGCTGCATGCCCATCGGCAATCCTTCCGCACTGAAGCCCACCGGCACGCTGATGACCGGCGAGCCGGACAGCGTCCACGCCACCACCACCTCCATCCAGCGGTGATAGGTATCCATTTGCCGGCCGGCGATCGATTTCGGCCACGGCTGCTTCACATCGAACGGGAACACCTGCGCCGAGGGCACCGCCACGTAGTCGAACGTGGCGAAGGTGCGTTGCAGCGCGTTGTACCACGCCGAACGTTCGGTGCTGGCGGTGTAGAGGTCGCTGGCGGTCAGGTTCAGCGCGCCTTCGATCTCCCAGATGGCCTCGGGCTTCAGTTGTGCGCGCGTGGCCGGGTTGCGGTAGAGCGCCATGCGCGCGTTGCCGACGAGGAAATGCCGATGGGTCAGCCAGACCTGCCAGATCTTGTCGGGCGGGTAGGGCGCGCCGATGGCCTCCACGCTGACGCCGAAGTCCGGGAAGAAGCGCAGCGCCTGCTCGCACAGCGGCAGGATGCCGTCTTCCATCGGCAGGTAGCCGCCCCAGTCGCCCAGCCAGGCCACGCGCTTGCCGGTGAGGTCGGTGCGCAGCACGTCCGCCACGTTTGCCGGCGTGAGCGAGGCCAGCACCGGGTCGGCCGGCAACGCCTGCGGGGTGCGTGTGTCCGGGCCGGCCTGCGTGGCCAGCAGCAGGGCGAGGTCCGCCACCGTGCGTGCCATCGGCCCTTCGCAGCCAAGCTGCGGCAGGAACAGTTCGGGCGTGGGGCCGTAGGGCACGCGGCCCGCCGAGGGCCGGAAGCCGAACACGTTGCAGTAGCCGGCCGGGTTGCGCAGGGAGCCGCCAAAGTCGCTGCCGTCCGCCACGGGCAGCATGCGCAGCGCCAGTGCCGCCGCGGCGCCGCCACTGCTGCCGCCCGCCGTGCGCGTGGCATCGTACGGATTCAGCGTGGCGCCGTAGACCGGGTTGAACGTCTGCGAGCCCAGCCCGAACTCGGGCGTGTTGGTCTTGCCGATCAGGATTGCCCCGGCGCGCCGCGCGCGCTCGACCACGACGCCATCGCTGGCCGGCACGTTGTCCTTGTAGATCGGCGAGCCGAAGGTGGTGCGGATGCCGCGCGTCATCGCCAGGTCCTTGGGCGCCTGTGGCATGCCATGCATCCAGCCTGCGGAGCGGCCCGCCGCCAGCGCTTCGTCGGCGGCGGCGGCCTCGGCCATCAGCGCCGCCTCGTCGCGCAGCGCCACGATGGCGTTGCTGCCCGGGTTGACCTGCGCGATATGGGCCAGATAGGCGGCCATGACCTGCCGGCAAGATACTTCGCCACCGTGGATGGCCTGCGACAGCGCCCGCGCGGACAGCATGACGATGGGATCGGCGGCGTAAGGCATGGCGTGCTCGGTGTCAGAGTCAGAGTCAGAGTCAGAGTTGGGCGGCGTGGTGCCGGATATGGTCGGCAATGAACGTCTGGATGAAGTAGTAGCCGTGGTCATAGCCGGCGTGGCGGCGCAGCGTCAGCGGCTGGCCGGCCACCTTGCAGGCAGCCTCGAACGCTTCCGGATGCAGTTGTTCCTCAAGGAAGCGGTCGGCCAGACCCTGGTCGATCAGGATGCCGGCCGGGAAGGGCGGTGCATCCTGCCCGGTCATCAGCTCGCTGGCGTCGTGCTCGGCCCAGCGCACCGGATCGTTGCCCAGGTAGCCACTGAACGCCTTGACGCCCCACGGGCACTTCATCGGCGCGGCAATCGGCGCGAAGGCGGACACCGAGCGGAAACGGTGCGGATAGCGTTGCGCCAGCACCAGCGCCCCGTGGCCGCCCATCGAATGGCCGAAGATGCCCACGCGCGCGGCATCGCCGGGCAGTTCCGTGGTGGCGATGGCGAACAGCTCGCTCGCCACGTAGCTCTCCATATGCCAGTGCATGTGCCACGGCGCCTCGGTGGCATCCACGTAGAAGCCGGCCCCGACGCCGAAGTCCCAGCTGTCGGCCTCGCCCGGCGCGTTGGCCCCGCGCGGGCTGGTATCGGGCGAGATCAGCATCATGCCGTGCTCGGCGGCGTGGCGCTGGGCGTCGGCCTTGATCGGGAAGGTTTCCTCGGTGCAGGTCAGCCCGGCCAGGTAGAACAGCGCCGGCACGCGGGCGGTGCCCGTGCCCAGCGCTTCCTTCGGCAGGAACACCGAGAACCGCATCGGCAGCCCGATGGCCGCCGAGTGGTGCCGGTAGAAGCGCTGCACGCCGCCGTGGCAGCCGTGCTCGGCGAGCAGTTCCAGGTCGGTCTGCATCAGTACAGCACCACCGAGCGGATCGATTCGCCGCGCTTCATCAGGTCGAAGCCTTCGTTGATGCGGTCCAGCGGCAGCGTATGCGTGATCAGGTCGTCGATGTTGAGCTTGCCGTCCATGTACCAGTCGACGATCTTCGGCACGTCCGTGCGGCCGCGTGCGCCGCCGAACGCCGAACCCTTCCACTCGCGGCCCGTCACCAGCTGGAACGGGCGCGTCGAGATCTCCGCGCCGGCTTCCGCCACGCCGATGATGATCGACTTGCCCCAGCCCTTGTGGCAGCACTCCAGCGCCTGACGCATGACCTGCGTGTTGCCGATGCACTCGAACGAGTAGTCGGCGCCGCCGTCGGTGAGCTGGACGATGTGGTCCACCACGTTCGGCACGTCCTTGGGGTTGACGAAGTGGGTCATGCCGAACTTGCGCGCCATCGCCTCGCGGCCGGGGTTCAGGTCCACGCCGATGATCTTGTCCGCGCCGACCATCTTGGCGGCCTGGATCACGTTCAGACCGATGCCGCCGAGGCCGAATGCCACCACATTGGCGCCAGCTTCCACCTTGGCCGTGAACAGCACGGCGCCCACGCCGGTCGTCACGCCGCAGCCGATGTAGCAGACCTTGTCGAACGGGGCATCCGGGCGGATCTTGGCCAGCGCGATCTCCGGCACCACGATGTGGTTGGCGAAGGTGGACGTGCCCATGTAGTGGAAGATCGGCTTGCCGTCGATCGAGAAGCGCGAGGTGCCGTCCGGCATCAGGCCGCGTCCCTGCGTGGCGCGGATGGCCTGGCACAGGTTGGTCTTGCGCGACAGGCAGAACTTGCACTGGCGGCATTCCGGCGTGTAGAGGGGGATCACGTGGTCGCCCGGCTTGAGCGAGGTCACGCCCGGGCCCACGTCGGTGACGATGCCGGCGCCCTCATGGCCCAGGATGGCCGGGAAGATGCCTTCCGGATCGGCGCCTGACAGCGTGTAGTAATCGGTATGGCAGATGCCGGTGGCCTTGACTTCCACGAGCACCTCGCCGGCGCGCGGGCCGTCCAGGTCGACGTCTTCGATGGTCAGCGGGGCGCCGGCTTTCCAGGCGATGGCGGCTTTGGTCTTCATGGGGGCTCCTAGGCAAGCGTGTGGGGCGGCGCGCTTGGCGCGCGAACAGGTCACGACTATACGGCCATCGGCGGCGCGCGGCCAGACGGATGCTCGATTATCGGCCGCCCGGCGCGCCGCGTGCGAGCACGGTGGGCGCGTCCCCGGCCGGTGTCAGCTGGCCTTCATGCCGCCGGCCCAGCCACCAGCCCAGCCAGGCCCACGCGATGGCCAGCACCGCGCCGGCCAGCGCCACGGAAGCGGGGTGGCCGGAGATGGCGTCGATGGCGGTGCGCACCCAGGCGCTCACCGCGTCGCCGGCGCGATAGACCGCCGTGTCGATAACGTTCTTGGCCTTGTACTTGGTTTCCGGGTCCACCACGGTGAACAGCATCTCGCGCCCGGGGCGCAGCAGCGCGTACTCGCCCACGCGCCGCACGATCATCACACCGGCCAGCACCGCGAAGGTCGGCCAGACCGCCAGCGCCAGGAAGCCGAGAGTCACCAGCACGGGCACGCCGGTCAGCAGCGCGGTCACGCCGTAGCGCCGCGCCACGCGGCCCGAGAAGAACAGCTGGATGACGATGGTCAGCGCCTGCACCGTGGCATCGAGCGCACTGAAGACCTGCGTCTGCTGGGCGCGCGACGGATACGTGGCCGCAACGAGCTTGGCCTGCTCGAAGTACAGAAAGGTGCTCGCCGTGGCGAGCAGGATCACGAACACGCCAATGCCAAGCAGGTAGCGCGAGCGCGCCACGAGCACCAGCCCCGCCCAGAGCCCCCCGCCGACCGGCTCGGCCGGGTCTTGCCCGGCACCGGCACCGCCCACGCCCGCCATGCCAGCCCCCGCGCGGCGGCGCCAGCCGAACAGGAAGCCCACGCCCGGCAGCGTGGCGGCCAGCAGCGCCGCCGACAGCACCATCAGCCCCGTCAGCCCGATGCTTCCCACCAGCCAGCCACCCAGCAATGGACCGGCCAGCCCACCGGCGCTGGCACCCGCCGCCAGCAGCGCAAACAGCCGCTTGGCCTGGTCGGGACGGAACACATCGGCCATCAGGCTCCACGCCACCGATACCACGAACAGGTTGAAGACCGAGAGCCAGACATAGAACACGCGCGCCAGCCATACGTTGTCCGGCATCGCCCGCGTGGCGAAGGCAAAGCCGAGCAGGTTGGCGATGAAGAACGCGTAGACCCACGGCACGAATCGACGCCGGGGCAGCCACTTGCAGCAGGCGCCGTAGAACGGAATGGCCACCAGCATCACCACGAAGGTGGCGGTGAACAGCCATTGCAGGTTCTGCACGCCGCCGGCGATGCCCATGGTCTCGCGCACGGGCCGCAGCATGAAATAGCTGGCGAACAGGCAGAAGAAGAACAGGAAGCCCGCCACCACGGCGGGGGCCTCGCCGGGGCGCATGCCGAAGCCGCGTTGCAGCGGCCGGGCGGTGTCAGGTAGAGGCGGGGGCGCAGCCATGGCCGGCGCTCAGGCCAGCGCAGCGGCAATGCGGGCCCGCTCGCGCGTATCGGGCATGCGGCCGAACGCCGCGCTGAGGTTATCGGCCATATTGCGCGGCTTGGACGTGGCCGGGATAGCCGCCGTCACGGCCGGGTGGCTGACCACGAACTTCAGGAAGAGCTGGCCCCACGTGGTGCAGTCCACCTCGCCGGCCCAGTCGGGCACCGGCTTGCCTTTCACCGCGCTGAACAGCCGCCCATCCTGGAACGGCCGGTTGATCAGCACCGCCACGCCGCGCTCCTCGCACAGCGGCAGCAGCGTCTTCTCGGCGTTGCGCTCGCCCACCGAGTAGTTGATCTGGAGGAAATCCATCTTTTCGTGCCGAAGGATCTGCGCCAGGGTGTCGTGCGAGTCTTCCCGATAGTGGGTGATGCCGATGTAGCGTGTCTTGCCGGCTTCCTTCTGCTGGCGCAGCCAGCGCAGGTTGTTCTGCCAGTCGATCAGGTTATGCACCTGCAGCAAATCCACGCTTTCCACGTGGAGATCGGACAGCGAGCGGGCGAACTGCGCCGGCACCTGCGCCACGCTGGTGGAAATCTTGGTCGCCAGGAACACCCGCTGGCGGGCCTTGGCCGCCTGCAGGAGGTCGCCGGTGACGGCTTCCGCGCTGCCGTAGCTGGGCGCGGTGTCCACCACCGCGCCGGGAATGCGCTGCAGCAACAGCGCCATGACCTCGGTGAGCGGGGTGCGCTCGTCGGCGCCGGTGCCCACGTTGAAGGTATCCGCCGTGCCCATGCCGATGACCGGCAACTGCACGTTGGTGCCCGGGATCTTGCGCCGCATCGGCGCCTCCACGGTGGCGGCATGAGCGGCTGCATGCGCGGCGGCCAGGGCAGGGGTGGCCGGCAAGGCGGCCAGCGCGGCGGAAAATCCCAGGAAGGTGCGGCGGTCGATCGGCATGGCAATGTCCCTCGCGGTCGGGTTTCAGGACGTTAGCGCGTGGCCGGGGCGATGTAAACCAGACAACAGGGCAACATCCGGCGCGGGCGGGTGGGGCCCGATTGCAAAAAAGCGGCGCACACTGAACAATCCGGCGGCAACCCTGAAAACGGAGGACAACCCCGGTGATCGCGAGTTTCCTTGGCGTGCTGTTCGACGGCCTGGCGTACGGCAGCCTGCTGTTCCTGATCAGCATTGGCCTGTCCGTGACCATGGGGCTGATGAACTTCGTCAACCTGGCTCATGGCGCCTTTGCCATGCTCGGCGGCTATGTGGCCGTGGTGCTGATGAACCGCGCCGGCGTGCCGTTCCTGGCGGCGCTGCCGCTGGCCTTCCTGGGGGCGGCGGCGGTCGGCTGGGGGCTGGAGCGCACGCTCTATCGGCGCCTGTACCAGGCCAGCCACCTCGACCAGGTACTGTTCTCCATCGGCCTGACCTTCATGGCGATGGCTGGCGCCACGTGGCTGTTCGGCCCCGGCCAGCAGCCGGTGGCGCTTCCTGAGTGGCTGATCGGGCAGGTGCAGGTGGCCGGGATCGACCTGGGCGCCTATCGGCTGTTCCTGATCGGTGTGGTGGTGGTGATCACGCTGGCGCTGGGGTGGCTGGTGGCGCGTACGCGCTTCGGGGCGCAGGTGCGGGCGGCGGTGGATCACCAGCAGGCCGCGCGCGGCCTCGGCATCAACGTGGAGCGGGTATTCAGCCTCACGTTCGCGCTCGGCTCCGGGCTGGCGGGTCTTGGCGGCGGGCTGGGCATCGACGTGCTCGGGCTCGATCCAGCCTTCCCGCTCAAGTACATGGTGTATTTCCTGCTGGTGGTGGCCGTGGGCGGCGCCGGCTCCATCCGCGGCTCGCTGCTCGCGGCGATCGTGCTCGGCGTGGCGGACGTGGCCGGCAAGTACTACGTGCCGGCGGTGGGCGCGTTCGTGATCTACGCGATGATGGTGGTGCTGCTGGTGGCCTTCCCGGCCGGGCTGTTCGGGAGGCGCGCATGAAATCCGTGCTGCGTACCGATCACGCCGCCCAGCCGGCGGCCGCCCTGCGCCACCGCCTGCCCGATGGCCGCTGGCATCCGGCCGAAATCGTCTTCTGGCTTGTGCCGGTGGCGGTCTTCTTCCTGCTGCCTGACTACCTGATCCTCGGCAGCCAGATCCTGATTACCGGCCTGTTCGCGCTGTCGCTGGACCTGATCCTCGGCTATGCCGGCATTGTCTCGCTCGGCCACGCGGCCTTCTTCGGGCTGGGCGCCTATACGGCGGGCCTGCTGGGCGCGCATGGCTGGGGCGAGCCAATTTCCGGCCTGCTGGCCGCCGGCGCCGTGGCCGGGCTGGCGGGCTGGCTGTGCAGCTTCCTGGTGGTGCGCGGCGGCGACCTGACCCGGCTGATGGTCACGCTCGGCATTGGCCTGATGCTGTTCGAGGCCGCCAACAAGGCCGCCTTCCTGACTGGCGGGGTCGATGGGCTGTCCGGCGTGACCATGGGCAAGGTGCTCGGGCTGTTCGAATTCGACCTGTTCGGCAAGACTGCCTATATATATAGCCTCGTGGTGACCTTCCTGCTGTTCGTGGCGGTGCGCCGCATCGTCGCGTCGCCGTTCGGGCTGTCGCTGCGCGCCGTGCGCGAGGGCGTGCGGCGCATGCCGGCGCTGGGCGCCAACGTGCCGCGCCGGCTCGGGGCGGTGTTCGCGGTGTCGGCGGCGGTGGCTGGGGTGGCCGGTGGCCTGCTGGCCCAGACCACGCAGTTCGTCGGGCTCGACGTGCTGGGCTTCCCGCGTTCGGCCGAGCTGCTGGTCATGCTGGTGCTCGGCGGCACGGGCCGGCTCTATGGCGCGCTGGTCGGCGCGGCGCTGTTCATGATCGCGCAGGACGTGCTGGCCGGCATCAACCCGGTCTACTGGCAGTTCTGGATCGGCCTGCTGCTGGTGCTGATGGTGCTGTTCGCCAAGGGCGGCGTGATGGGCGCGGCCAGCGCCATCGCGGGCCGGTTGCGGCGGGGCCGGGGGGCGGCACCATGACGGCCATGCTCCGCACGGCAGGGCTCGGCAAGACCTGGGGCGCCTTCGCCGCCAATAGCGACATCTCGCTCAGTTTCGCGCCGGGCGCACGCCACGCGCTGATCGGCCCGAACGGCGCCGGCAAGACCACCTTCATCAACCTGCTGACCGGGGCGTTGCCGCCCTCGGCGGGGCGGATCTGGCTGGGCGGCCAGGACATCACCGCGCTGCCCCAGCACGCCCGCGTGCGGCTGGGCATGACGCGCACGTTCCAGATCAACACGCTGTTCCCGGGGCTGACGGTGCTCGAATCGGTGGTGCTGGCGGTGGCCGAGCGCACCGGGGCGGCACGCATCTGGGCACACACGGTGGCCTCCCAGACGGCCCTCGTGGACGAGGCCATGGCGGTGCTGGCCATGCTGCGGCTGGACGCCGATGCCGACGTGGAGACCCGCCAACTGCCCTACGGCAAGCAGCGGCTGCTGGAGATGGCGCTGGCGCTGGCCACGCGGCCGTCGATCCTGCTGCTGGACGAACCTGCCGCCGGCATTCCCACGGGCGAGAGCGCGGAGCTGTTCGCGGTCATCGCCGGCCTGCCGCGCGACATCACCATCGTCTTTATCGAGCACGACATGGACCTGGTGTTCCGCTTCGCCGAGCGCATCACGGTGCTGGTGGCGGGCCGCGTGCTGACCGAGGGCACGCCGGCTGAAATCGCCGCCGACCCGCGTGTGCGCGAGGTGTACCTGGGGGAGGCCGCCCATGACTGACTTGCTGCGGATGGAGGGCGTCAGCGCGGGCTACGGCGATGCGCTGGTGCTGGACGGCATCGACCTGACGCTCGCCGCCGGCGACAGCCTGGCGCTGCTGGGCCGCAACGGCGTGGGCAAGACCACGCTGCTGGCCACGCTGATGGGCTTCACGCGGCTGCGCGGCGGGCGGCTGCACTGGCAGGGGCGCGACCTTGCCCGCATGGCGTCACACCGGCGTGCGCAGGGCGGTATCGGCTGGGTGCCGCAGGAGCGCTGGGTGTTTCCGTCGCTGACCGTGGCCGAACACCTGAGCGCCGTGGCGCGCCCCGGGCCGTGGGACATCCCCCGCGTTTTTCAGGTTTTTCCGAGGCTTGAGGAGCGCCGGAAGAACCTCGGCAACCAGTTGTCCGGCGGGGAACAGCAGATGCTGGCGATTGCGCGCGCGCTGATGGTCAATCCGTCGCTGCTGCTGCTGGATGAGCCGATGGAAGGGCTGGCGCCGATCATCGTGCAGGAACTGCGGCGGGTGATTGCCGGGCTGATCGCGGACAGCGGCATGGCGGTGATCGTGGTGGAACAGCACGCCCGGCTGGCGCTGGCGATGACGCAGCGCGCGGTGGTGCTCGACCGGGGGCGCGTGGTGCATGCCGGCGAGAGCGCCGCGCTGCTGGCGGACCGGGCGCTGCTGGACCGGCTGGTCAGCGTGGCGGCGTAGGACTGGTCCGATCGCTTTTCAGAAACGTCTCATATCGCTGGGCCAGTTTCATTCCCAGAATGCATGGATCGGAATCATCCGCTCAGCCAGAAGGAGATCGCCATGCAAAAACCAAGACCCGCCGCCCGCACGTCCATTACACCCGGCATGTTGGGGACACCGGGGTTTCCCGGGCCGATGGCGCCGTCGGCCCCCGCGCTGCGTCAGCTGGAGCGTATACAGGAAGCATTGGGGGTGATGTCGGCGGCGCTGGATAACGCGGCCTCGCCGGACTTCGGCAACGCCGGCGCCGCGCTGATCATGCGGCTGATCCGGCGCGAGGCGGCGTCAGCCATCTCGGTGCTGTCGCCGCCGAAGGCACGCTCCGGTCACGGCTTCAAGCCGCTGTAGAACGCCGCGAGGTTGGCGATGTCCTTGTCGGTCAGCGGCTTGGCCATCAGGTTCATCATCTCGTCCTTGCGCGCGCCGGTCTTGTAGTCCTTGAGCGCCTTCACCAGGTAGGTCTCGTTCTGGCCGGCCAGGTGCGGCGCCTCGGGCAGCTTCGACTTGCCGTCCAGGCCATGGCAGGCCTGGCACTGCAGCGCGCGGGCCCTGCCGGCCTGGGCGTCCGCAGCCATGGCCGGCGCCCCGGCCATGGCCACGGTCATTCCCAGCAAGGCGGCGATTGTCAGGGAACCCTGTCGCGTCACTTGGCCCCCGCGTAGGAGATGCGGTAGATCGCCCCGGCGTAGTCATCGGACACCAGCAGCGAGCCGTCCTGCAACTGCTGCACGTCCACCGGGCGGCCCATGTACTCGCCGTTGGCCGTCAGCCAGCCTTCGGCGAAGACCTCGGTGGCGCCGACCGAGCCGTCGGCGTTGACCGGCGTGTACACCACCCGGGCGCCAATCGGCTTGGTGCGGTTCCAGGAGCCATGCTCGGCCGCAAACACGCCGTTCTGGTACTTGGCCGGGAACATCTTGCCGGTATAGAACGACATGCCGAGGTCGGCCGCGTGGGCGGCGTACTCCACCACCGGGAAGACGGCGTCTGCCGGCGGCTTGGCGTCCTTGTACTCGACCGTGCGGACCTTGCCGCCGCCATACCACGGGAAGCCGAAGTTCTGGCCCGCCTTGGTGGCCCGGTTCAGCTCGCCGGGGGGCTGGTCGTCGCCCATGCCGTCCACCTGGTTATCGGTGAACCAGAGCATCTTGTCGACCGGGCTGAAGTCCAGGCCCACGGAGTTACGCACGCCATGGGCATAGACCTCGCGGTTCTTGCCGTCCTGGTCGATCCGGATGATGCCGCCGACGCCATTCTTGTCGAGGGCGGCCAGCTTGTCCTTGGGCGGCACGTTCCACGGCTGGCCGAGGGCGACGTAGAGCTTCTTGTCCGGGCCGATGCGGCAGGCGCGCGCGCCGTGGTTGAAGCTCTCGAACTCGGTCGGGACCAGCTTGCCCTGCGGCACGACCACGCCGACAGCCACGTCCGGGCCGCCCTCGCCGAAGAACTGGGCGGCGGGGAACGCCAGAACGCGGTTCTGCTCGGCCACGTAGAGGATGCCGTCCGGGGAGAAACAGACGCCATTGGGCACCTTGAACGAGACGGAACTGGCGAACTGCACCACGTCGTCCGCCACACGGCGCTTGTTGCGGTCCGTCACCTGCCAGACCTTGGTCTTGCGCGTGCCGACGAAGACCACCCCCGTGGACGGCTCCACCGCCATGTGGCGGGCCTCGGGCACCACCGCGTACAGCTCGATCTTGAAGCCCTGCGGCAGCTTGATCGTCTTGAGGTTCTCGCGGATGGCATCAGCGCGCGCGCCGGTCTGCGGCACGGTTTCCGGCGTGGCGGTGCCGGTCGGCTTGAAGCTTTGTAGCTTCTGGAGGTTGTCGGGGGCGGCCATGGCAGGTGCCAGGGCCAGGAACATCGCGGCGGCGGCCGCGGAAGATATGGCAGTCCTGATCATTTTGTCGTCTCCGGAGTTCTTCTTGTGTGCATCAAACAGCTTAGGTCAAGAATCGGCACCCGCGTCATGCACTTTCTTGACGACGCAATAAAAGATTTTCAGGGCGGCCGCCGCCGGGCCGGCTTATTTGCCGGAGTCCTTCACCCCGTCGAATTTGTCGAACTCGACGTTGTAAAGCTCCCCGTTGACCTTTTCCACCTTGCGGATGTAAACGGTCTGCACCACGTCGCGGGTGGCCGGGTCGATGGTGATGGCGCCGCGCGGGCTCTGGATCTTCATGCCCTTGAGCGCCGCCAGGAACTTGTCGCCGTCCGTGGCGCCTCCGGTCTTCTTCAGGGCCTCGTAGATGGCCGCCATGCCGTCAAAGGCGGCCACGGCCATGAAGTTGGGCCGGCCGGCGCCCGGGTTGGCCTCGGCAAACGCCTTCAGGAACGCCTTGTTTTCCTTCGAATCATGGGCGGCGGAGTAGTGGAACGAGGTGATCACGCCCAGCGTGGCGTCGCCCATGGCCGGCAGCACATGGTCGTCGGTCAGGTCGCCCGTGGCAATCACGCGGATGCCGGCGGCGGCCAGCCCGCGCTCCCGGAAGCCCTTCATGAACGCCACGCCTTGTTCGCCGGCGGGCAGGAACAGGAATACGGCTTCGGGCCTGGCGTCCTTGATGCGCTGGATGAACGGCGCGAACTCGGGGTTGCGCAGCGGCACGCGGATCGACTCGAGAATCTGCCCGCCGCCGCCCAGGAAGTTGGTCTTGAACGCGGTTTCGGCGTCGATGCCGGGCGCGTAGTCCGCCACCAGCGTGACCACCTTGCGGATGTTGTTGCGCACCGCCCAGGTCGCCATCGGCGCCGAGATCTGCGGCAGCGTCATCGAGACCCGCGCGATGTAGTTCGACTTGGTGGTAATGACGGAGGAGGCCGCGTTGAAGATCACCATCGGCTTTTTCGCCTGCTCGGCGATGGGGGCCACGGCCAGCGCCTCGGGCGTGAGGCCGAAGCCGGCCAGGATGTCCACCTTGTCGCGTACCACCAGTTCCTGGGCCAGGCGCTTGGCCACGTCCGGCACCGGGCCGGTGGTGTCCTTGAGGATGACTTCGACCTTGCGGCCGCCCACGGTGTCGCCGTGGAGCTTCTGCCAGGCCTTCACGCCGCCTTCCATCTGCTTGCCGTAGTCGGCAAAGCTGCCCGAGAACGGGGCGATCAGCCCGATCTTGACCGGATCGGCGGCAAAGCTGGAAGCGGGGAATGCCAGGACGGCGAGGGCGCCGCACGCCAGGACGGCGCGCCGCAGCGGGGTGAAGGTCATCGAAGTCTCCCGAAAGTGCGGTACTAGGCGGCCGCATCGAACGGGAGTGTAGGGGGGAGGGCGGCTGTGCGCAATCCCGTGTTTCGCTCCCCCTCCCCGCAGGCGGGAGAGGGGGAAAACCAAGGCTCAGACCACCGTTGCCAGGGCCAGCGTCAGCCCCAGCGCCACCACCGAGATGATGGTCTCGCAGACCGACCAGGTCTTGAACGTCTGCGCCACGGACATGTTGAAGTACTCCTTCACCAGCCAGAAGCCGCCGTCGTTCACGTGCGAGAGGATCAGCGACCCGGCGCCCGTGGAGAGCACCAGCAGTTCCGGGCGGGTGCCCGGCACGCTGGCAGCGATCGGGGCGACGATGCCGGCCGCCGTGGTCATGGCCACCGTGGCCGAACCCGTGGCGATACGGATCATCACCGCCACCAGCCAGCCCAGCACCAGCACGGACACGTGGGCGCTGGTCGCCACGTCCACGATGGACGTGGAGATGCCCGAGTCGCGCAGGATGCGGCCAAAGCCGCCGCCGGCGCCCACCACCAGCGTGATGATGGCCGTGGGGGCCACGCACTCGTTGGTGAACTTCAGGATCGTCTCGCGGCTGAAGCCGCGCGCCTTGCCGAAGGTGTAGAAACTGACCAGTGCGGCGATCAGCAGCGCCATCACCGAGTTGCCGATCAGCTTCAGGAAGTCGTTGGCGAAGGTCTTCGGCGTGGTGAACAGGTCGGCCCAGCTACCGATCAGCATCAGCATCACCGGCAGCAGGATGGTGAACACCGTGATGCCGAAGCTCGGCAGGGCGTGCGTGGCCTTGACGCCTTCGTCTTCCTCGGTGAACTGCACGGCCAGCGGGTTCACATCGGGCAGCTTCACGTAGCGGTCCATCAGCTTGGCGAACAGCGGGCCGGCGATGGCTGCCGTGGGAATGCCCACGATCAGCGCGTACATGATGGTCTTGCCGATGTCGGCGCCATAGGCCGTCACGGCCAGCAGCGCGGCCGGGTGGGGCGGGATCAGCCCGTGC
Source organism: Cupriavidus sp. SIMBA_020 (assembly GCF_046535395.1). Taxonomy (NCBI): domain Bacteria; kingdom Pseudomonadati; phylum Pseudomonadota; class Betaproteobacteria; order Burkholderiales; family Burkholderiaceae; genus Cupriavidus; species Cupriavidus sp. SIMBA_020. The sequence continues at coordinate 27,437 of NZ_JAWRWU010000006.1, forward strand.
ACCACGGACAGGCCGGCCACCATCGGAATGCCCACCAGCACCATCGAGGTACCGGTGCGCTTGGCCACGTTGAAGGCAATCGGTACCAGCAGCACGAAGCCCACCTCGAAGAACACCGGCAGGCCGACGATGAACGCGATGGTCACCATGGCCCAGTGCACGTTCTTCTCGCCGAAGAAGTCGATCAGCGTCAGCGCGATGCGCTCGGCGCCGCCCGACTCGGCCATCATCTTGCCGAGCATGGTGCCCAGCCCGATCACCAGCGCGATGTGGCCCAGCGTGCCGCCCACGCCGGCCTCGAACGACTTGATGATGTCGCCCATCGGCATGCCCACGGCAAAGCCGAGCGCGACGGACACCACCACCAGCGTGATGAACGGGTTGAGCTTGAACCTGGCGATCAGTATGACCAGCGCGATCACGGCGATCAGCGCATAGACCAGGAGTGTGGTTCCTGTTACGGCACCCATATTGTCTCCTTGCGCGGGTGCCGTCCGGAGGACGGTCCGCTTCCGCTATGAAAAGGCCGCTATTCCTGTGGGGCTTAGCGGCCGGGTTGAAAAATCGGTTGGCTCACCGTGCGGGCTTATGCCGCGGGTTTCTTGTAGGCAATGCAGTCCACTTCGACCTTGCAGTCCACCACCATGCTGGACTGCACGCAGGCGCGGGCCGGCGGGTTGGCGCCGAAGTATTCCTTGAAGATCTTGTTGAACGAGGTGAAGTCGCGGGCGTCGTCCAGCCAGACGCCGCAGCGCACCACGTGCTCGGTGCCGTAGCCGGCCTCGGCCAGGATCGCCAGCACGTTTTTGATGGCCTGGTGGCTCTGCGCCACGATGCCGCCGTCGATGACTTCGCCGCCCACCATCGGCACCTGGCCGGATACGTAGAGCCAGCCGTCGGCGGCTACCGCGCGGGCGAAGGGCATGTGCGAGCCGCCCTGGCCCGTGCCGCCTTCCACGCCGAAACGCTTGATGTCCATGAAAACTCCTGTTTGCTATTGATGAAAGGGATCAGGCCGTGGGATCAGGCCGTGGCGCGGCTGCCGCGCGGCAGGAAGCGGCCGGCGCGCACGCCGGTAGCCGCGCGCTGCTGCCAGGACAGCGCGCCGTTGACCCAGACCGCCGCGATGCCCTCGGCGGGCTGCATCGGGTCGGTGAAGCTGGCAGCGTCGCGGATCGTAGCCGCGTCGAACAGCACCAGGTCCGCCCAGTAGCCTTCGCGCACGAAGCCGCGTTCGGTCAGCCCGAAGCGCTCGGCGGAGAGGCCGGTCATCTTGTTGACGGCCACGGTCAGCGGAAACAGCTCGCGGTCACGCGCGTAGTGACCCAGCACGCGCGGGAACGCGCCCCAGAGGCGCGGATGCGGCAGCGGGTCATTGGGCAGGCCGTCGGAGCCGACCACCGTGGCCGGATGGCGCAGGATGCGGTCCACATCGGCATCTTCCATGCAGTGATAGACCGCCCCGGCCGGTTGCAGGCGGCGCGCGGCTTCCAACAGGTCGACGTTCCACTCGGCGGCGATGTCGGCCAGCAGGCGGCCGCCCATGGCCGGGTGCGACTCCGACCACGTGACCTGGATGTCGAAATCGCTGGTCACCTGCTTGAGATCTAGGGTGGACGAACTGGCCGTGTACGGATAGCAGTCGCAGCCCACCGGCTGCCAGCGCTGGGCGCCTTCCAGCGCGTCCAACACCTCGCCGCTGCGGCCCCAGTTGGGCACGCCGGCGCATTTCAGGTGGGAGATGACCACGGGCACGCGGGCGTGACGGCCGATGCGGAAGGCTTCGTCCATGGCGTCCAGGATCTCGGCGAACTCGCTGCGCAGGTGGGTGGCGTAGAGCGCGCCGGCGTCTGCGAGCGGCTCGGCCAGGGCGAGGACTTCCTCGGTGGGCGCGCAGAACGCGTTGGCGTAGGCCAGCCCGGTGGAGAGGCCCAGGGCGCCGTGGGCCAGGGCCTCCTCGAGCTGCGCGCGCATCGCGGCGGTTTCGTCGGGGGTGGCGGCGCGGTCGAGCCGGTCCATATGGTTGCTGCGCAGGGCCGTGTGGCCGACCAGCGCGGCCACGTTGACGGCGGGCTGTGCCGCGTTGACGGCCTCGACGTAGGCCTGGAAGTTCGGGTAGCAGAACGCCTCGGCGCGGCCCAGCAGGTTCATCGGATCGGGCGGATCGCCCGCCAGCGTGACCGGCGCGGCGCTGATGCCGCAGTTGCCAACGATCACCGTCGTCACGCCCTGCGAGATCTTCGGCGTCATCTCGGGCTGGCGGACCACGTTGGTGTCGTCGTGCGTGTGGACGTCGATAAAACCGGGCGCGAGCACCATCCCGTGGCCTTCCACCACGTGGGAAGCGGTGTCCGGGTCGATGGCGCCGGGGGCGTCGATGCGCGTGATGCGGCCGTCGCGGATGCCCACGTCGGCCAGCCGGGGCGCGGCGCCCGAGCCGTCGATCAGGCTTACGAGGCGGATCAGGGTGTCGAACAGGTGTGGCATGGTCAGTCTCCCAGCGGCTGGCGGCTGTCCGGCCCGTCGCTGTCCTGGCTCACGCCGCGATGGGCGTCGAGCACGTATTTGAGGCGGCGCAGCTTCTCGGCGCTCTGTTCCTGCGTCAGCAGGGCCAGGCGCGTGGCGAGCACGTCGAGCACCAGCAGCATTGCGTAGCGCGAGGCCGAAGGCTTGAAGATGAAATCCGTCTCCAGCGAGCGCACGGGCAGCAGCACATCGGCACGCGCCGCCAGCGGCGAGCCGAGTGCCGTCACGGCGATCAGGCGGGCGCCGTACTCGCGCGCAATGTCGCAACTGGCCAGCATCTCGGGCATGTTGCCGCTGGCGGAGAAGGCCAGGATTACGTCGTCGCGCGTCAGCGTGGCCGCCACCATTTTCTGGAGGACCGCGTCCTGATAGCTGGCCACGGGGTGCCCGAGCCGCGCCAGCCGGTAGCGCGCCTCGTCGGCCATGAAGGTCGAGCCGCCACCCATGCCAAAAGCGTAGACCATGCGCGCGTCCAGCAACAGCCGGGCGGCAATGCCAATGCGTTCCGGGTCGATCAGTTTGCGATTGACCTCCAGCGTGTTGATGACATCGGCGTGAATGCTCTCCGCCAGCGACGCCGGCGTGCCGGGCTCCGCCAGCGGCACCGGCTGCAGGAAGCGCGAGCCCACGGCGGTGGCCTGGGCCAGCCGCAGCTTCAGGTCGCGCACATCGCGGCAGCCGATGGCCTTGGCGAAGCGCGTGACACTGGCCTCGCTCACCGCCGCCTTGCGCGCCAGTTCATTGATGCTGGCCGCCGCCGCGCCGGCCAGGTCTTCCAGGATCACCTGGGCCACCTTCTGCTCGGCCAGACGCAGCGCGGGGCCGCGTTCGGCAATGCGGGTCAGGATGTCGAAAGGCGCGGTCATGGCGGGCGGATGGGCGCCGCCTGGCAGGGGTGCCGGGCGACGCATGTTACTTTATAACAAGGATGAAATATCGTAGTTTCAAGGCTATGATTACGTCAATCAGAATTTTTGCGGGGCGATGACAGCATGCGTGAGACAAAGTATCAGGGGGAATACCAAGCCGGGATCATCGATCCGCTGAACAAGGCGCTGGGCCGGATGGACACGCCGCTGGCCCCGGAAAATGCGGGCCAGGTGGGCTGGAACCTGTTGTCCGAGGACCTCAGCCTGCCGGCCGCTGTGCTCTATGAGGAACGTCTTGCGCACAACCTCACGTGGATGCGCCGCTTCATGGGTGAATATGGCGTGCAGTTGGCGCCCCATGGCAAGACCACCATGGCGCCCAAGCTGTTTGCGCGGCAGTTGCAGGAAGGTGCCTGGGGCATCACCCTGGCTACCGCCCACCAGACCGCCGCCGCCGCTGCGCATGGCGTGAAACGCGTGCTGATGGCCAACCAGCTGGTCGGCCGCCGCAATATGGAGATCGTGGCAGACCTGCTGCGCGATCCGTCCTTCGAATTCTTCTCGCTCGTCGATTCGGCAGATCTCGTCGATCAGCTAGGCGCGTTCTTCCGCGCGCGTGGCCAGAAGCTCCAGGTATTGGTGGAACTGGGCGTGGAGGGCGGCCGTACCGGCGTGCGTGACGCCGCCCAGCAGCAGGCCGTGATGGACGCGCTGGCGCGCTGGCCCGATGCGCTCTCCCTGGCCGGCGTGGAAGTCTACGAAGGCGTGCTCCAGCACGAGGCCGACATCCGCGCCTTCCTGCAGCGCACCGTGGCCGTGACGCGCCAGCTGGCCGCCGAAGGCCGCTTCAGCCGCAGCCCGGTGGTCATGTCTGGCGCCGGCTCGGCCTGGTATGACGTGGTGGCCGAGGAGTTCTCGCGCACCGATATCGGCGCCCCCATCGACATCGTGCTGCGCCCCGGCTGCTACCTGACCCACGACGTGGGCATCTACCGCGCCGCGCAGACCCGCATCCTGGCCAACAACCCCGTGGCGCAACAGATGCGCGAGGGGCTGCTGCCCGCGCTGCAGCTGTGGGCTTATGTGCAGTCGATTCCCGAGCCGACGCGCGCGATCATCGGCATGGGCAAGCGTGACGCCGCGTTCGACGCCGGCATGCCGATACCCGCGCGGCTGTACCGGCCCGGCGCGGACGCCCCGGTGGACACCCCGGCGCACTGGCAGGTCACCGGCATGATGGACCAGCACGCCTATTTGCAGATCGAGGCTGGCGACGATGTGCGCGTCGGGGATATGATTGCCTTCGACATCTCGCATCCCTGCCTGACGTTCGACAAGTGGCGGCACATCCCCGTGCTGGACGGCCAGTTGCGCGTCATCGACATCGTGCAGACGTTCTTCTGAGGGAGACCTGCGACATGAGCATCGATATTCTTGCCTACGGCGAGCCGCTGGTCGAATTCAACCAGCAGCCTGACGACGCCAGCCGCTACCTGCAAGGCTTCGGCGGCGATACCTCGAACTTCTGCATCGCCGCCGCACGGCAGGGCGCCACCACCGGCTACATCAGCGCGGTGGGCGCCGACAGCTTTGGCGAGCGCCTGCTGGCACTGTGGACCACCGAGCGCGTGGATACCCGCCATGTCAGCGTGAACGCGGCGGCGCCCACGGGCGTGTACTTCGTTTCGCACGACAGCCACGGCCACCGTTTCGACTACCTGCGCGAGGGCTCGGCCGCGAGCCGCTATCACCATGACCAGCTGCCGCTGGCGGCAATTGCCCAGGCGCGCTTCCTGCACCTGTCCGGCATCAGCCTGGCCATCAGCACCAGCGCCTGTGACGCCGGGCTGGCCGCGATGGAGCACGCGCGCAAGGGCGGCACGCAGGTGTCGCTCGATACCAACCTGCGGCTGCGGCTGTGGTCGCTGGCCCGCGCGCGCGGCATCATGCGCGAGGCGTTTTCGCTGACCGACGTCTGCCTGCCGAGCTGGGACGACATCACCGTGCTCACGGGGCTCGATGACCGCGACGCCATCGTCGATTACCTGCTCGGCTGCGGCATCAGCCTCGTGGCGCTGAAGCTGGGCGAGGAGGGCAGCTACGTGGCCACGCCCGAGGCGCGCTCGCTGGTGCCGCCGTACCCGGTGCGGCCGCTCGACGCGACCGGCGCCGGCGACTGCTTCGGCGGCAGCTTCATCGCCCGGCTGGCTGTGGGCGCCGATCCGTTCGACGCCGCACGCTACGCCAATGTGGCGGCGGCGCTGTCTACCACGGGCTATGGCGCGGTCGCGCCGATCCCGAGCGCCGAGACCGTACAGGCGCGCCTGGAGCAATCCGTGTCGGTGATTGCCTGACTGGAACCAGACGGGCGTGTTCTGCCCCTCAATATTTGCCACCCAACATCGGGACTGTCATGCCAAATCAACCTTCCCCGCTGCTAGAACGACTTGTCAATGTGCCGGTGATTCCGGTGCTGGAATACCACTCGGTGGACGACGCCCTGCACGTCAGCGAGGCGCTGGTCGCTGGTGGCCTGCCGCTGCTGGAGATCACGCTGCGCACGCCGGTGGCGCTGGAGGCCATCCAGGCCGTGGCCAAGGCGCTGCCGCAGGCCGTGGTGGGCGCCGGTACGGTGCTGACCGTGGAGCAGCTTCACGCCGTGCGCGACGCCGGCGCCCAGTTCGCGGTATCGCCCGGCCTGACACAAAAGCTGGCCGATGGCGCGCAGGGCGCGGGCATCACGCTGTTGCCGGGCGTGGCCACCGCCAGCGAGGCCATGGCGGCGCTGGAATCCGGTTTCACCTTCCTGAAGTTCTTCCCGGCCGAGGCGGCCGGCGGCGTGCCGATGCTGAAGTCGCTGTACGGACCGCTGGCGCAGCTGAAGTTCTGCCCGACCGGCGGCATCGACATCGTCAAGGCCCAGCACTACCTGGCCCTGCCGAACGTGGTGTGCGTGGGCGGCTCGTGGGTCGTGCCGAAGGACGCCGTGGCCGCCAAGGACTGGGGCCGCATCCGCAAGCTTGCCGAGGAAGCCGCGCGGCTCTGCAAGGGCTGATCGCCCGGTCGCTGGAAAGCGGGGAGTAAAAAATACAAAGCCGGCCGGGAATTCATTCCCGGCCGGCTTTTTTTGGCCCTCGAGGCGCCAGCTACGGCGCCCCGGCGGCAGAGCGCCGGAGAGCGTTACTTCGCCTTTTCAGCGGAGTTTTCGAGTTTCTGACCGCCCTTCTGCACGTCCTGGCCGACGCCGGCCATGGTGTTGCAACCTGCCAGCAGGGTGGCACACAGTACGCACCAGATCCATCCTTTTTTCACGAGTGGCTCCTTTAGGGATAGTGAGAAGTGGGCACATTCTACCGTCGCCCCCACCGATCCCGATGCAGGATGTGTGCCAATTTGTAAGTAGGAAAACGCTGACAAACGGGCTGACAAGGGGGCTGACAAAGGGGCTGACAAACGGGCCATCGGCGCTGTCCGCGATCAGGGTCTCAGGCTGGGGCCGAGGAGTTGCCGCGCGCGGTTCACGATGGCCGCGTGGGTCTGTGCCAGCCAGTGCGCAGGGAACGGCTGCGCCAGCAGGTAGCCCTGGACGCTGTCGCAACCCCAGGCGCGCACGGCCTCCAGCTGGACGCGCGTCTCCACGCCCTTGGCACAGACCGGCACGCCATGCGCGTGGGCCAGCACGCATGCCGCGCGCAGGTGTGCGGCGATGTCGCCGCTGCGGGTCGCGTGCCCCAGATGGCGCGCATCGAGCGTGATCACATCGGGCCGGGTGCTTTCCAGCGCGCGCAGGCTTGCCGCATTATCAGTGAAGTCGCTGAGGGCCATGCCGATGCCGGTGTCATGCAGCAGCGCTGCCTTGCGGGCGGTCTCCGGGCTGTCCGGCACGATGCTCACCGGCACTTCCACGCAGAGCCGGCCCGGGCCGACGCCATAGGCGTCGACGGCACGCCGCAGCATGTCGATGGTGCCGGGTGACTGCAACTGCGAGCTTGACGCCAGCAGCGTGAAGGGCACTGGCGCCACGGCCTCCGTGGCCCGCATCAGGGGCAGCAGTTGCTGGAGAATCCATTGCCCCAGTTCATCCATCATGCCCAGCGCCTCGGCGGCGGGCAGGAAATCCTGTGGTCCAATGCGGCCCAGCACCGCGTGCTGCCAGCGCAGCCGCACGGTGTAGGCGACGATCTCGGCGGTGGAAAGCAAGGCGCGGGGTTGCAGATGCAGGCTCAGTTCCCCACGGGCGATGGCATGGGGCAGGGCGGCGAGCAGCGGCGCCATACGCGGCGGCGTGGGCAGGTCGGCGCGGCCAACGCCATCGCCGCCGCGCCGGTTGATCTGCAGCATGGCGTCGAAGGCCTGCTGCAGGTTGCGTTCGGTGGCGCTGTCCGGGTGATCCATCGCCGCGCCGATGCTGCAAGACAGAAACAATTCGAAACCATCTACCAGATAAGGCCGGCCCAGCACGGCCGCAATCGTCATGCTCAGGCAGCCGGGGTCGTCCGTGCCTTCGGGGAGCACGCAGGCAACGCCGAGGTCGGCCGGGCCCAGCCATTGCATCACGGCCGGCATGGTGGCGAGGCTGGCCACCCGCGACTTGATCTCCGCGCGCAGCCGGTTGGCGCGCGCCGGGCCGAGGGTGTCGCAGGCATGCTGGAAGCGGTCGAGGCGGATGACCAGCACGGCCAGCGGATGGGCCGTGCCGACCTGCGCGCGGTGCTCGTCCAGCGCGGCGATGAACGCCGCCGGCTGGACGGCGCGGTTGCCGTCCATGGCGGGTGGCGTGTCGTGAGTGCCCGCGCTCATCAGTGACTCGCGGCGCCGTAGAGGCCGAGGCGGACATCAGCCATGGGCGATACCCGTTTTGCGTTCCCGTTCATGCATTCCATCTTTCGGGGCGCTCTGTTGGCGCCGCTCGATTTTGTTTAGCGACTGCGTAGTACTGCGGATGCTGCAAGGCAGATCATACGGCAGCCACGCAGAACTAGGAGAACGGCTATGTACACGTGCGCTGCGCGTAACAACGATGTTTGATTTCGCACAACGAATCCAATGTCGCTACAAATGTCGTCTTGACCATTGAGCAGGAAACGCGTTAGGGCGCGGGTCATAAAAAACGGACGCATGAGCGTCCGTTTCGTGGGTGGCCGGGTGGGACCGGGCGGGGCCCAGGCGGGGCCGTCAGCCGGTGGTTTCAGGCTCCGGGCCTTCCTCCGGCGGCACCTGGGAGGCCAGCACCTTGTCGATGCGCTTGCCGTCCATGTCGATGATCTCGAACTTCCAGTCGCCCCACTGCACGCTGTCGGTGGTCTGCGGCAGGCGGCCGAGCAGCAAGAGCAACATGCCGGACAGCGTGTGGTAGCGCTCCTTGTCTTCCTCGGGCACGGCGCGCAGGCCCAGGCGGTCCTTGAATTCCGGCACCGGGATCATGCCGTCCAGCAGCCACGAGCCATCGTCGCGCTGCACGGCCCACTCGCCACCTGCCTCATCGGGCTTGAACTCGCCGGTAATGGCCTCGATCAGGTCCTGCAGCGTGACCAAACCCAGCACCTCGCCGTATTCGTCGATCACGAAGGCGATCTGGCCGCCGGACGCACGGAAATTCTCGAGCAGCTCCATGCCGGTGACGCTCTCCGGCACGAACACGGCCGGCTGGAGCACCGCCGTCAGCTCGGCACGCTCGCCACGCAGGCGGCGGGCCAGCAGCTGACGCGCGCTGACCACGCCCAGAATGTCGTGCATCCCCCCCCGGACCACGGGAAAGCGCGAGTGGTCCGATTCCTCGATCCGGCGCAGGTTCTCTTCCTCGGAAAGGCCAACGTCCAGATAGACCACATCGCCGCGCGGCACCATCAGCGAGGCCAGCTGGCGATCATCGAGCCGGAACACGTTGCGCACCATCGTGTGCTCGTGACGCTCGATGACACCGGCCTCCGAGCCTTCCACAAGCAGCGCGTGGATCTCTTCTTCGGTCACGGCCGGGCCGCGATCCGTCTTGACGCCGAGCAACCGCAGCACCAGGCGCGTGGAGCCGCCCAGCAGCTTGACGAACGGCGTGGATGCCGTGGCAAGGAACGAGATCGGGCGTGCCACCGCGCGCGCGATGGCCTCCGGCGCCAGCTGGCCGAGCCGCTTGGGCACCAGTTCGCCCAGGACAATAGAGAAATAGGTCAGTCCGGCCACCACGATGGCCGTGGCGGTATAGCCGGCCGACGGCTGCGACAGGCCCAGGCCTGCGAGCCATTCGCCGAGCGGCGCCGCCAGCGTGGATTCCCCGACCACGCCGTTCAGCACGCCGATGGAGGTAATGCCGATCTGGACGGTGGACAGGAACCGCGTGGGGTCCTCTCCGAGCTTGACGGCCTCTATCGCGCCACGGTCGCCGTTTTCAATCTGCCGCTGCAGCCGGGCCTTGCGGGCCGTGACGAGCGCGATTTCGGACATGGCGAACAGGCCGTTAAGCAGAATGAGCGCCAGTAATATGGCTATTTCCATCAGGGTGCGCGCCCTACGCGCGCGGGTATTGAAAAGTCAAAGCATACCATCTGCATGTGACTGGACCACTGCGCGGTGGCGCTTACGTCACAAGGTAATGGTGCGTCCGGTGGACGGTTTTGCACGGCATCGCAAGCACGGATCATGCCGTCAGCGGCTGGATTTCCCGGTCGATCTTCTCGCCGGCCTTCTCCTGGGCGAAGCGCAGGTCGTACCCGGCCTGGAGATTGGCCCAGAACTGTGGCGTCGTGCCGAAATAACGCGCGAGCCGCAACGCGGTTTCGGGCGAGATGGCGCGCCGCCCGCGCACGACGTCATTGATGCGCGGTGCCGGCACGCGCAGGGCAATGGCCAGCGCATTGGCCGAGAGCCCATGCGGGGCCATGAAGTCCTGGCGCAGGATCTCGCCCGGATGCACCGGCGCGAGGGGTTCGCCGGTTTCGACGTCACTGGCATCGAGGCGCGGCAGGTCTTCACGCTTGATGGTCATGCTGGCTCCGGTTGTCGGTGATAGTCCGCGATGTCGACGTCCCATGCTTCGCCGTTCTGGAAACGGAAGCAGATGCGCCACTGGTTGTGAATCTGGATGCTCCATTGCCCGCGCCGCACGCCGCGCAGTGCCTCCAGCCGGTTCGCCGGCGGCGCCTGCATGTCTGTCAGCGAGGCCGCTGCGTCCAACAGGCCGAGCTTCCTGAATGCCGTGGCCTGAATGTGCCGCGGCAGGGTGCTGACGTACCGGCCGCAGAACACTGCCGCCGTGGCTTTGTTGGCGAAGGTCCGGATCATGAATGTCGATGGTATAACGTATTGCATTAAATGGCCAGCATCAAAGATGAGGGTGAGCCGTCATCCTAGGAAACCGCGGGGCATTGCGACATGGGACGAATCTGAAAACTTTTTGAATCACGATGATTACCTCGGAGGTAGTCGCCACGCTTCCCGGTCCATGCTGTAATGCCTGCCATGGAACCCCTCACGCCCGGCTCCGAAGCCGCCCTCGATTTCCCCGGCCTGCTGCGCTACTGGCGCGGCAGGCGCGGCTACAGCCAGCTCGCGCTGTCGCTAGCGGCCGGTGTGTCGCAGCGCCATATCAGCTTTCTGGAGTCGGGCCGGGCGCGGCCCAGCCGCGAGATGGTGCTGGCGCTGGCAGACCGCCTCGCCGTGCCGCTGCGCCAGCGCAACCGGCTGCTGCTGGCGAGCGGCTTCGCGCCGGCCTATAGCGAACACGCGCTGGCGGCGCCGCCCCTGCACATGGTGCGGCAGGCCATCGCCCTGATTCTGAGCAAGCAGGAGCCTTATCCTGCCGTGGTGCTGGACCGGTTCTGGAACCTGGTTGACGCCAACGTCGCGTACCGGCGCATGTTCGGCACGCTGCTGGCGGGGCGCCAGCCTGTTTCGCTCGATGAGGACGGCCGGCGCATCAACCTGATGCTGACCGTGTTCGATCCGGACGGCCTCTGGCCGATGATCGAGAACGCGCAGCAGGTGGGCCGTTACCTTGTGCGCCGGGTCTGGCAGGCCTTGCAGGCGCAGGCGCACGACGAGGTGGCGCATGAGATGTTTCGCCGTATCGCCGCATGGCATCCGGACATGGTCGGGCCCGGCGGCGAGCTGCTTGTGGACGAGGATGACGCCGAGGCGGACGGGGCGCCGCCGCCCGTCCTGCCCGTGATCGTCCAGGCCGGGCGGTTCCGCGCCTCGCTGTTCTCCACCCTGACCACGCTGGGCATTCCGCAGGACGTCACGCTGGAGGAGTTGCGCATCGAGTGCTTCTTCCCGGCCGACGAGGCCACCCGCGCCGTGTTCGAATCATTGGCCGGTACCCCCGCGCCCGCGAGCGCGCTCGAATCGTAGTTCAGCCAGAATCGCACGCTCGTGCTAAGATCGCCGGGCCGTTGTGGCAGTGCGGAAAACGCCTGCCGCCACGGCGTCGTTACGTCTTCAGGGCGGGGTGAAAGTCCCCACCGGCGGTATGTTGCCAGCGTCGTGCATCGATGGCGCCTGGCGGTGAGCCCGCGAGCGCCCGCATTCCCGTGCGGGGTCAGCAGACCTGGTGAGAGGCCAGGGCCGACGGTCAGAGTCCGGATGAAAGAAGATGGGCGAAATCCGCAAGCCTGCCTTGCGCGCGTGGACACGTCCGCCCGCGCGGCGGAGCGTCGTCGTATTTTTGCGGGTTTCGCTGATCCACCCTGAAACGCCCACTGATCCCTATATATGGAGCGTTTCAATGCTGCACCACAACGAAGTCAATCTCCCGAACGCCAATTCCAACGTCAATCCCGCCGCCAGCCTCGCCATGGCCGATGCCGATCCGCGCCCGCTGGCCGAGCGCATCGCGCACGCGCTCGAGGCCATGCGTGAGGGCCGTCCCGTCGTGCTGCTCGATGACGACGACCGCGAGAACGAGGCGGACCTGATCCTCGCCGCCGAGCGCCTGACCACGGCCAATATGGCGATGATGATCCGCGAATGCAGCGGCATCGTCTGCCTGTGCCTGACCGAGACCAAGGTCCGCGAACTCGGGCTGCGGCCGATGGTGGAGAACAACCGGAGCCAGTACGGCACCGCCTTCACCGTGTCGATCGAGGCGCGCGAGGGCGTGACCACCGGCGTGAGCGCCGCCGACCGCATCACCACCATCCGCGCGGCCATCGCCGAGGATGCCGGCACGGACGCCGTGGTGAGCCCCGGCCACGTGTTCCCGCTCGTGGCCCGCGATGGCGGCGTGCTGGTGCGGCGCGGTCATACCGAGGGCTCGGTGGACCTCGCGCGGATGGCTGGGCTCTCGCCGGCGGCGGTGCTCTGCGAGCTGATGAACCCGGACGGCACCATGGCGCGCCGCCCCGAGGCACTGGCGTTTGCGGAGATGTACCAGTTGCCGGTGCTGACCATCGAAGACCTCGCCGCCTGGCGTGAAATCAACGGTTGACGGCCCCGGGGCGGCCTCGCTATGCGACAATGCGGGCTGTTTTTTCCCGTCATGACGAGGGCTCCCCGATGTCTCTTCGCGCGTTTCTCCCGCGGATTTCGCGATTTCCCCGATTTCTCGCACGCCTGACCGTACTGGCCGGCGCGTGCTTCAGCCTGACCGCCCACGCCGGCGGGCAGGCCGACCCGGCCCCGCCTGACCCCCAACGCTGGGTGCCGGTGACGGGCGCCACGGGCATGATCTCCTACTTCGATCAGACGGCCGTGCGCCGTCGCGGCCCCGAGGTGGGCGTCGTGCTGATGCATAACGCCCCCACGGGCGGGGTGATCCGCACCGCCAGCGGCGACGCCATTCGCTCCTCGCTGAAGCGGATGGTGCTCAACTGCGCCACGTCGATGTTCGCGGTGGTGGAGCAGACCCTCTACAGCAAGCGCTACGCGCGCGGCGATTCGCTCTACACGATCCGCGCCCCGCAGACGGGCATGCCCCAGCCGATTTCCGCCGGCACCCTCGCCGGGGAGCTGATGAGCCGGCTCTGCCGCTGAGGCCAATCGCCACGGGCTCAGACCGCCCGCCACGACTGTCCCGTTTTCCGCTGCCACGCGTTATGCTTCGCCTCACGTCCACACGAAGGGGCAGGCATGGCGCACGCATGGCGGCAGGTGGCATGGTTCTGGCTGGCGACCATTGGACTGGTCGGCATCTTCTGTGGATGGGGGCACGCGGCGTCGGCGCCTGCCGCGCCATCCTCTCCTCCGGCGGCCGCCACGGCCGCTGCCCAATCCACGCCTGTGGAACTGCGGCTGATGAACCGCCCCGTTGCCACGCTGCGCGGCACCCTGGGCGGGGCGGGCCCCGCCACCCGCGCTGAGCGGGCCGAAGCCACGTTCGACAGCTTGAGCGAGTCGGAACTGGGGCTGCCGCTGAGCCAGTTGAGCGGTACGCTCGGCGATGTCAGCGGCGTGGCCTTCCGCCTTGGGGACCGGGTGCTGTTCGCCCTGGTCGAGGGCGATCTCGATCCCACCGATGGCCTGACGATGGAAGCGGCTGCCGCCCAGACGCGCGCGCGGCTCCAGGCCGTCATCGACGCCCGCCGGGCCCAGCTCTACTGGCCGAATCTGTTGCGCGGTGCCTTGTTCTCGCTGGGCAGCCTGGCGCTGCTGGTCGGACTGATCTGGGGCATCGGCCGCGCCCGCAGCCGCATGCGCGCCGCCCTGCAACGGGCGCTGGACGTTCACCTGCAACAGCGCAGCGGTAGCCAGTTCGACTGGACCGGCGCCGTCTACCAGCTTGTCAGCCGCATCGTCCAGATCCTGGCGGTGGGCTCGGTCATCGCGCTGGGTTTCCTCTGGCTCCAGTTCGCGCTCGAGCAGTTTCCGCTGACCGAACCGCTCGGCGACCGCATGGGCGCCTTTATCCTTGGCCTGCTGCGGCAGATCGGCGTGTCGATTGTGGAGTCGATCCCGGGGCTGGTCACGGTGGTGGTCATCCTGCTGATCACGCGCGCGGTCCAGCGGCTGGTCGGCAATATCTTCGTCGCGGTGCAGAAGGGCCAGATCACGGTGCCGGGCATGCACCCGGAAACGGCCAGCGCCACGCGGCGTCTGGCCAGCGTGCTGGTCTGGGCGCTCGGGTTCACCTTCGCCTATCCCTATATCCCCGGCTCCCAGAGCGATGTGTTCAAGGGCCTGTCCGTGCTGATCGGCTTCATGGTCACGCTGGGCTCGGCCAACATCGTCAACCAGATCATGAGTGGGATGGTGGTGATTTATTCGCGCGCGCTGCGCCGGGGGGACATGGTCAGTATTGGCGATACGGTGGGCACGGTGGTGGGGCTGGACGCGCTGTCGGTCAAGGTGGTCAACCTGCGCAACGAGGAGGTGACGCTGCCGAACGCCGTGGTGGTGGGCAGCGCCATCCACAACTTCTCGCGCCATGGCGCCACGCGCGCCCCCGACAGTGGCGAGCAGAGCGCGATGGTGTCCACCTCGGTCACCATCGGCTATGACACGCCGTGGCGGCAGGTCCATGCGATGCTGCTCGAGGCCGCCGCCCATGCCACCCACGTGGTGGCGGCGCCCACGCCGTTCGTGCTACAGCGCGGGCTATCGGATTTCTACGTCGAATATGAGCTGTTCACGGCGATCGACAACCCGCGCAATCGCTTCTTTGCGCTGTCGGCGCTGCACGCGGCCATCCAGGATGTATTCAATACCCACGGCGTGCAGATCATGTCGCCCCATTTCATCGACCAGCCGGGCCAGAGCGTGGTGGTGCCGCAGGCCCGCTGGTTCGAGGCGCCGGGCAATGCCGGGGTGGACCCGGCCGCGCACCCGCGTCGCCGGGGCACGCAGCCCTGAGGCCGGCTTCGGTTGGGGCTTACTGCGCCACGTGGCGGGCCTTCCAGGCGCCGTTGGACTGCTTGCAGAACCAGCCCGACCACGCTTCGGTGGCGCTGCCGCGCTGCAGTTCGGACTTCAGGCGCCGGCACTTCTGGCCCTTGTCCTCCTTGGTGGCGACGGGGGTGATGGTGCCGAGAATGGCGGCGCGCTTGCCGGCGCCCGGGTAGTTCCAGGTCACGGCTTCGTTGTCGGGGCCACCGTCGAGGATCTTGCGCACCGTCTGTTGCAGCGACGCGGCTTCCTTCTGGTTGAGCGTGCCGATGATGCTGCCGGACAGGTAGTTGTCGAAATAGGCGAGGGCGGGCTGGGCGGCGCCAAGCAGCAGGGCGCTGCCGAGGCTGGCGGCAAGCGCCATACGGAGATGGGAACGGCGAAGGGTACCCCGGGCGTGCATGACGATTCCTCGTGAGAATGGATGACGAGGCGATTGTAAGCGCGCCCGCGCCGCTTGGGGGCATCGCGATGCTTCCCGAGCCACTTGGCGCCCCGGTGCGGCGCAGCATGGCTTGCGCCGCAGTGCGGTTTGACACCGTGCCGCCGCTGACCTAGCGTGTATTGCCATGTGTCCGCGCAGTCATCCCGCGCGGCACAGCCATGGGCCGGGCGCGGGGGCGAACCCTGCCCATATGCCGGAAACGCTTGTCTGAAGCGGCTTTGGCGCTACCGCTTGAACATTTTGTTGCAAACGTTGCCCCAACGAAACGTGACTTTTAAGTCTCGAATTGTTATGGTTTCGCATCGCAATGCAACAAATCGGTTACGGACTGGTCGATACCAATCCGGTTGATTTGAACCCGGCGCCTGGTCCGTCTCTTGCTCTGGAGACCTGCGACCGACAGCCGGGCGCACGCTAAACCGTCTGTTGAACACTTTCGATCCGCGCCGGCATGGCGGGTCGCCATCCATCCATTTTCCGGCCTTCATGACCGCAACCATCTCGCCGTTCCGCCCCATCCAAGCCCCGACCGATGCGCCCGTGCGCCGCTTACCCGGGATGCTAGGTGGGCTGGGACGCTGGCTGGGGGGCGGGCTGCTGGCCGTGGCGGCGCTGTCCGCACACGCGTTCGACTTCGAGACCGTGGCCGCCAAGGCCCGCCAGCTCTCGGGCGCGCCCTACAAGCCGGCGCCGCAGAACCTGCCGGCCGAGCTGAAGGATCTGAGCTACGAGCGCTATCGCGAGATCGAATACAAGCCGGAGCGCTTCGCCTGGCGCGGTGCGCGCCTGCCGTTCGAGATTTCCTTCTATCACGAGGGCATGGTGTTCGATCAGCCCGTGCGTATCAACGAGGTGGTGGGCAACAGCGTGCGCGAGTTCCGCTTCGATCCGGGCGCGTTCAACTACGGCTCGCACAAGGTGGATGCGGCCAAGCTCAAGGGACTCGGCTTTGCGGGCTTCCGCCTGCTGTACCCGCTGAACCAGGGCAAGCGCAAGGATGAACTGGCCTCGTTCCTGGGCGCCAGCTACTTCCGCGCGCTGGGCAAGGACCAGTGGTACGGCCTGTCGGCCCGCGGGCTGGCGGTGGACATCGCGCTCAATTCGGGCGAGGAGTTCCCGCGCTTCGTCGAATACTGGATCGAGCGGCCGTCCGCCAACGACAAGCAGGTGACGATCTACGCGCTGATGGATTCGCGGCGCATGAGCGGGGCGTACCGCTTCGTGATCAAGCCGGGCAACGAGACGGTGATGGAAGTGAAGTCGCGTCTGTTCCTGCGTGAGAACGTGACCAAGCTCGGCCTGGCCCCACTGACCAGCATGTACCTGTACGGCGAGAACCAGCCGTCCACGGCGGCGGACTTCCGCCCCGAGGTGCACGACTCGGACGGCCTGTCCGTGCAGCTGGGCACCGGGGAGTGGGTCTGGCGTCCGCTGGTCAATCCCAAGCGGCTGCTGGTGACGTCGTTCGCGGCCACCAACCCGCAGGGTTACGGCCTGATGCAGCGCGACCGCAGCTTCGACAATTACCAGGAGTTGGGCGCGTGGTACGAGCGCCGCCCGAGCGGCTGGGTGGAGCCCAAGGGCAACTGGGGCTCGGGTCGGGTGGAGCTGGTGCAGATTCCGACCCCGGACGAGACCAACGACAACATCGTGGCCTTCTGGGTGCCGGACAACCCGCCCAAGCCCAAGCAGGCTTTCGACTATGAATATCGCCTGAAATGGCAGAAGGATGGCGAGAACCTGCCGCCGCTGTCGTGGGTCACGCAGACCCGGCGCGGCCAGGGGCTGACCCGCAAGCAGGACGACACGAGTTTCTCGCTGACCGTGGATTTCGAAGGCCCGGCCTTCAAGAAGCTGGCCGAGGATGCGCGGCTGGACCCCGTGATCTCGGCAGACGCCAATGGCGAACTGCTGAAGACCGCGGTCCGCCGCAACGAAGCCACGGGCGGCTGGCGCATGACGCTGTTCATGCGCCGCAAGGACGAGACAAAGCCGGTTGAGTTGCGCGGCTATCTTCGCAACGGCAATACAACCCTATCCGAGACATGGAGCTACATCATTCCCCCAGGCTAAAGCAGCGCCCGGCCCAGGCGGCAGCATGCGAGCGCTATGTCGACCGCCTGCCTGCCTCGCCCGAGCTGCGCAGCGAACTGCTGGCCGACACCCCCATGCCGCCGGTGACCTCCGTGCCCGCCGAGGGCATCGAGGTGCCTTCCGCGATGATCGAGTTGCAGACCCGGCTGGCCCGCCGCGACCCCAAGGAGCGCGAGGGCGATGAGGCCGCCGTCACCGCCACGCCCGGCGGTCCGACCTACGCCTCGGTGCCGCGCCGCCTGACGATGGCCTACGGCAATCCGCAGGTGGATGGCGAGCCGCTGCTGCAGCGCCGCGACGACGGCACCGTGCGCGTGGATACCGGGCCGAAGCCCGAGCGCGCCTCGATGGTGCCGCGCCAGTGGCCGCCCCATGTGGTGACCGGCTGGCTGCGCAATACCTGGCGCAAGATGACGGGCCGCCCGCCCGTGCCCGAGACCTGGGACACCCTGCACGACGGCCCTGACGCCGAGGGCAAGTGGCACCCGGCCGGCTCGCATCGCCGCTGGTTCCTGCTGGGGCTGGTGGTTGCCCAGACCACGGTGGCCACGTACTTCATGGCCAAGGTGCTGCCGTACCATGGCGCCGATCCGCTCGAAGTGGCCATCCTGGCCCTGTTCGCGATCCTGTTCTCGTGGGTGTCTGCCGGGTTCTGGACGGCGATGATGGGCTTCCTGGTGCTGGCCAAGGGCGGCGACCGCCACCTGATCTCGCGCAGCGCCGCGCCGGACGCGCCAATCGATCCATCCGCCCGCACGGCAGTCATCATGCCGATTGCCAACGAGGACGTGACACGCGTCTTCGCCGGGCTGCGGGCGACGTATGAGTCGCTCGAGCGCTCGGGCGACCTGGCCCACTTCGACTTCTTTGTCCTCTCGGACAGCGGCAACCCCGACCTGCGCACCGCCGAGCACGACGCCTGGATGGAAATCTGCCGCGCCGTGGGCGGCTTCGGTCGCATCTTCTACCGCTGGCGCCGCCACCGCGTGAAGCGCAAGACCGGCAACGTGGCCGACTTCTGCCGCCGCTGGGGCAGCAAGTACCGCTACATGATCGTGCTCGACGCCGACAGCGTGATGAGCGGCGAGTGCCTGGGCACGCTGACGCGCCTGATGGAAGCCAACCCCGGCGCCGGGATCATCCAGACCGCGCCGCTGGCCGTAGGCCGCGACACCCTCTATGCGCGGGTGCAGCAATTCTCCACCCGGGTCTACGGTCCGCTGTTCACGGCCGGCCTGCATTACTGGCAGTTGGGCGAGTCCCACTACTGGGGCCACAACGCGATCATCCGCATCAAGCCGTTCATGGAGCACTGCGCGCTGGCGCCGTTGCCGGGCAAGGGGCCGCTCTCGGGCGAGATCCTGTCGCACGACTTCGTTGAAGCCGCGCTGATGCGCCGGGCGGGGTGGGGGGTGTGGATTGCCTACGACCTGCCGGGCTCGTTCGAGGAACTGCCGCCGAACCTGCTGGACGAGGTGAAGCGCGACCGCCGCTGGTGCCAGGGCAACCTGATGAATTTCCGGCTCTGGATGAAGCAGGGTTTCCACATGGTGCACCGCGCCGTGTTCCTGACCGGCATCATGGCCTACCTGTCGGCGCCGCTCTGGTTCCTGTTCCTGCTGCTGTCCACCGCCGCGCTGGCCAAGCACGCGCTGGTACCGCCCGAGTACTTCACGCAGCCGTACCAGTTGTTCCCGACCTGGCCCGAGTGGCACCCGGAGAAGGCGCTCGCGCTGTTCTCGGCCACGGCCACGCTGCTGTTCCTGCCGAAACTGGCCAGCGTGATCCTGCTGCTCAAGGACGCGCGGCAGTACGGCGGCCCGGTGCGGCTCATCGTCAGCATGCTGCTGGAAATGCTGATGTCGGCGCTGCTGGCGCCCACGCGGATGCTGTTCCATACCAAGTTCGTGATTGCGGCGTACAGCGGCTGGGGCATTTCGTGGAAATCGCCCCCGCGCGAGGATGCCGAGACCTCCTGGGGCGAGGCGTTCCGCCGCCACGGCTGGCACACGGTGCTGGGCCTGGTCTGGGGCGCGGGCGTGTATTGGCTGAGCCCCGGCTTCATCTGGTGGCTGCTGCCGATTGTCGGTTCGCTGGCGCTCTCGATTCCGCTGTCGGTGCTGCTCTCGCGCGTGACGCTGGGCCGTGCCATGCGCCGCGCCGGGCTGTTCGTGATTCCCGAGGAAGCCAATGTGCCGCGCGAGATCGTGGAAACCCAGCAGCACGTGGAGGCGGCGCAGGACGTGCCGGGCTTCGTCGATGCCGTGGTGGACCCGGTCACCAATGCGCTGATGTGCGCCACGGCCACTGCCCGCAAGGTGCAGCCCACGCCGACGCGCCTGCAGCACGGCGCGCTGGTGCAGCATGCGCTGACGCATGGTCCGCAATCGCTGTCGGCGGCGCAGAAGCACGTGCTGCTGGGCGATCCGTTCGCACTCTCCAAGCTGCACGAACTGGTCTGGGGCTCGCCCCTGGCCGATGCAGCGTGGAAGGAGACGCGCGTGCTGATGCGCCGCGCCGCCAACGTGCTGCCGCTGCGGCCGCGCGCGGCCTGATAGACGACCTCCGGCCTGACGCAAGTCAAAACGGCAGGTCAGCCCCGGTTGGGCTGACCTGCCGTTTTTTTCGTCCTGTCGTTTTAAACCGTTGTATCGGGGGCGGGTGGGGACTTATCTCAGGGCCGACACGCAGATCGGCGCATTGATATAGACATCGCCCACGCGGCGCTCGCCGCGGTCCTTGCGGGTCATGTAGCGGAACATCATGCTGACGCCGAGCTTGGTCAGGATTTCCACGTCGCGGTTGGCGCAGATGTTACGTTGCAGCGGCGCGGCGTAGTTGACCTCGAAACTGGCCAGGTCAAGCATCGGCCCACGATAGTTGGTCAGCTCCAACTGGAACAGCACGTGCTTGCCTGGCACCGACTGGCAGCGGCGCAGGCGCGTCTCGCCATCGATCTCGATGGGCAGGGCATCGTTGAGTTGGCGGCAGGCGCGGGCCAGCACGCCGTCGGGGCGGCTGGTGTTGCGGAGCAGTTCGGGGACGCCGGCGCCGCCGGTGTTCTGGCCGGTGGCGGCACCCTTGAGCATGCGCGACAAGGCGTCGGCTTCATCCACGGGCACGGGAGCGGGTGCCGGCGCGGAAGCCGTGACCGGCGCCCTGACCGGCGCGGCCCACGCGGGCAGCAGCGGCAGGGTTGCCAAGGCAACCAGGCTCAGCGAAACAATGATCGGCGTTTGTCGTATGGTCATGCGGGCTAGCGTTGCCGGGGACGGCTCCCGTGACCCGTCTCCCGCTGTGCGTCCGACTACGCGGTCGGCGCAACATCGGTGCCGACAGGCAGGCATTGTACCCTCCACCCCCGTGCATGCGAAAGCCACGCCACACCGAAAGCACGCTTTGTAACCTGTGCAACAATTGCGCCTTGTCTTCGGAACCGTTTCATGACTGCCACCCCGCGCGCGCCCACGTCTTCCACCCGCTTTCCCCTCTGGTTGTTGATCTGTGCCTCGCTGACCGCGCTGGCGCCGCTGTCGATCGACATGTATCTGCCGAGCTTTCCGGCGCTCGCGGCAGACCTCCACACCGAGATCGGGCAGGTGCAGCTGACGCTGGGCACCTTCCTGGTCGGGCTGGCGATCGGGCAGGCGTTCTATGGTCCGATCAGCGACCGCTACGGCCGCAAGGCGCCCCTCTATATAGGACTGACGCTGTACGGCGCCGCCGCCGCCGGCTGCGCACTGGCCGGCAGCGTGGAGTCGCTGATGCTGTGGCGCTTCCTGGAGGCGCTGGGCGGCTGCACGGGCCTCGTGGTGTCGCGCGCCGTGATCCGGGACCGGCTCGAGGCCAAGGAATCGGCGCGGGCGTTCTCGTCCCTGATGCTGGTGATGGGCCTGGCGCCGATCCTCGCGCCGCTGATCGGCGGGGCCATCCTGTCCGCCCTGGGCTGGCGCGCGATCTTCTGGGTCCATTGTGGCGCGGCGGTGCTGATCCTTTGGTTCGTTCACGCACGGATGGAGGAGTCGCTCGATCCGGCGCACCGGCGCACGCTGCACCCGGGCACCGTCCTGCGCAACTACTGGGAGTTGCTGCGCGACCGCGAATTCCTGGGCTACTCGCTCACGGCGGGCTGCGTGCAGGCGGGCATGTTCGCCTATATCGCCGGGTCGCCGTTCGTGCTGATCGAGTTGCATGGCATCGACCCCTCGCACTATGGGTTCGTGTTCGGGGCGAACGCGTTCGGGCTGATCGCGATGTCCCAGATCAACGCGCGGCTGGTGCGCGCGCGCTCGCTCGACGCCGTGCTGGGCATGGCCCTGTACGCGCCGCTGCTGGCTGGCCTGATGCTGGCCGTCGCGGCGCTGGCGGGCATGGCCGTGCTGCCGGTGCTGCTGGTGGGCTTCTTCGTCTTTCTGGCGGGAATGGGGTGCATCACGCCGAATGCGTCGGCGCTGGCGCTGGCGCACCAGAGCCATCGCGCGGGGACGGCGTCCGCGCTGATGGGCACGCTCCAGTTCGGCTTCGGCACGCTGGCCGGCGCTGCCGTCAGCCTGTGGCACGACGGCACCGCGCTCCCGCTTGCCGTGGTGATGGCCCTCTGCGGCTGCAGCGCGGTCCTGATGCGGCGTTACGGGCGGGTTGGCGCGGGCGTGCCCGCCTGATCAGGCGGCCTGGTTGGCCGGCGCCGCCGGCGCAATCGGCATGGCCGGGGCAGGTTGCATGACCACCATCTGCGCCGGCATCGGGGCGGCAAAGCCAGCCTGGCCAAAGCTCTCCCGAATCACACGGTTGGTATCGAAATAGACCTGCCAGTAATGATCGTTATGGCAGTGCGGCCGCACGGCGAGCACCGGGCCGACCAGCGTGAACTCGAGGATTTCCACGTCCACCGGCGGTTCGGCCAGGACATTGGGAATCGCGCCGATGCGCTCCTTGAGGAGCGCCACCGCGGCGGCTGCGTCGGTCGAGCCCGCCAGTTGCGCCTTCAGTTCCACGCGCCGGTAGGCATTGGCGGTGAAATTCTGGATGGTGTCCGAGAAGATCTTGTTGTTGCCGACCACGGTCAGCACGTTGTCCGGCGTGTCCAGGGTGGTGGCAAACAGGCCGATCTCCCTGACCGTGCCGGTCACGCCGCCGATGGTCACGAAATCGCCCACCTTGAACGGACGCAGCACCACAAGGAAGGCGCCGGCGGCGAAATTCGACATCAGCCCCGACCACGCCATGCCGATGGCCACGCCCGCCGCCGCAATCAGCGCCGCGAAGGTGGTGGTCTGAATGCCGAAGTAACCAAGGATGCCGATCACCAGCACCACGTTGAGGGTGACGGTGACGATGGAACCGACGTAGCGCAGCAGCGTGGGGTCCACCTTCTGCCTGCCCAGCGAGTTCTGCACCAGCCGGACCACGAAATGGATCAGCCAGCGGCCGATGACCCAGAAGGCCAGCGCGGCCAGGATCTTGACGCCGAACACGGTGGCGTAACCGATGATCAGCTCGCGAATGCTCTGCAACGAAGAGGTATCCATGGGGCATGCTCCTGTTAGGCAAGGGCATTATTGGCCTCGTCGCGGGCAAGTTCAAGTTAATAATTTCGCGAAAATCCGCCGTTCGATCTGCGTAAATAGCAAAGCGGCCGGAACGCTGTCCGGCCGCTTTCGCGCAATCCCCATCAGGGCGGATTACCAGTTGGTCTCGCGCTCCGGGGTGGCCGAAATGCGGTGCAGGGTGAGGTCAGCGCCATTGAACTCGGCTTCGGCATCGAGCCGTATTCCGACGAATTTCTTCAGTGCACCGTAGACCACCGTACCGCCCACCAGCGCGATGGCGATGCCAAGCGCCGTGCCGATCAGCTGCGCGCCGAGCGAGACCCCGCCCATGCCGCCAAGCGCATGGCTGCCGAAGATGCCCGCCGCGATGCCGCCCCAGGCGCCGCACAGGCCGTGCAGCGGCCAGACGCCCAGCACGTCATCGATATGCCATTTGTTCTGGGCCAGCGTAAACAGGTAGACGAACAGCACGCCGGCCACGGCGCCGGTGATCAGCGCGCCGAGCGGATGCATCAGGTCCGAGCCGGCGCACACGGCCACCAGCCCGGCCAGCGGGCCGTTGTAGGCGAAGCCGGGATCGTTGCGGCCAGCCCACCACGCCGCCAGCGTGCCGCCGGCCATGGCCATCAGCGAGTTGATGGCCACCAGGCCGCTGATCTTGTCCACGGTCTGGGCGCTCATCACATTGAAGCCGAACCAGCCCACCGCCAGCACCCAGGCGCCTAGCGCCAGGAAGGGAATGTTCGAGGGCGGATGCGCGCTGATGCGGCCGTCCTTCGCGTACCGGCCGCGCCGGGCGCCGAGCAGCAGCACAGCGGGCAGGGCGATCCAGCCGCCCACCGCGTGGACGACTACCGAGCCCGCGAAATCGTGGAACGGTGAGCCCGCCACCGAGGCGATCCAGTCCTGGATGCCGAAGCGGTTGTTCCAGGCGATGCCTTCGAAGAACGGGTAGACAAAGCCGACCAGAATGAACGTGGCGACCAGTTGCGGGTTGAATCGGGAGCGCTCGGCAATGCCGCCCGAAATAATCGCCGGAATCGCTGCGGCAAATGTGGCGAGGAAGAAGAACTTGACCAGTTCATATCCGCTCTTTTGTGCCAGGACTTCCGCACCGGACATGAATTGCACCCCGTACGCCACCGTATAACCGACAAAAAAGTAAGCAATCGTGGAAACAGCAAAATCAACAAGGATTTTCACCAGTGCATTCACCTGGTTTTTCTTGCGCACCGTGCCGAGTTCCAGGAACGCAAATCCCGCATGCATGGCCAGTACCAGGATGGCACCGAGCAGGATGAACATCGCATCGGCGCCCGTTTTCCAGTTTTCCATTGCTACCTCAATGCTCAAAATGGGAGCACGAGTATGCAAAATCCGTTCCAGATTGCGATGCAAAATGGGGAAAATAGCGCCGAGGCGGTGCGCGGCGCACTGACGTGGCGTTTGCGGGTGAGTTGTCAGGTCAACTATTGCGCGAATGGCGCGGGCCCCGGGTCGAGTCCTGCCTCATTATGGATCGTCATGCGCCAAAATCGGGCGTCGCGGCCGGCGGGCGCGGTCCAGAATGGTGCGCTGCTGGCAAGCGCAGGCCGCGGAGGCACGGGTTCTCAGGTGTGCGCCGTACGATACGTGCCGGGCCTGAAAAGTGACGATTCCATTCAGGGAAAAGAGGGGTAAAACCCCCGCTAAGTCTTGCCAGAGAAGGATTTCCGGCCGTTTTCGTTGCTTCGGTGCCACTGGGGATTGCCCAAGGCGCAAAGGGCAGATTAGACTGCGCCGATCGGTAATTTGCCGGCAGGCAGATGTCCGGTGACGACGACCAACAAGGGAAATCTAGCCATGAATAAAGGTGAACTGGTATCGGCCATCGCCGCGGAAGCAGAACTCAGCAACGCCGCCGCCGAGCGCGCGCTGAACGCCGCGCTGGACAGTATCAAAAAGGCAGTGGCCAAGGGGGACTCGGTCACCCTGGTGGGGTTTGGTAGCTTCAGCTCGGGCAAGCGTGCTGCCCGTACCGGCCGCAATCCGCGCACCGGCGAAACGATCAAGATCCCGGCCGCCAAGACGGTGAAGTTCTCCGCCGGCCAGGGTTTCAAGGACGCCGTGAACAAGAAGAAGTAAGCAAGTTCGCGTTCTTGAAAGCATGGAAAGCGGCCTTCGGGGCCGCTTTTCTTTTTGGGCCTGGCATCCACGCGCGGATTTGCGCCATGGGCACGCCGCGTCGGGTTACACTGCCCGCGCCTCAGGCTCGATTTCTGGATTTTCTGCGATGAACGATCTGTCCCACCAGCTTTCCATGACCGTGCTGATGACGCCGGACATGGCCAACTTCTCCGGCAACGTGCACGGGGGCACCATCCTGAAGTACCTGGACATGGTGGCCTACGCCTGCGCCAGCCGCTACGCCGGCCGCTACGTGGTCACGCTGTCGGTGGATCAGGTGATGTTCCGCCAGCCGATTCACGTGGGCGAACTCGTCACCTTCCTGTCCGCCGTGAACTACACCGGCCGCAGCTCGATGGAAATCGGCATCAAGGTGGTGACTGAGAATATTCGTAGCAAGGTGGTCCGGCATACCAACAGCTGCTATTTCACGATGGTGGCCGTGGACGACAACGGTGCGCCGGCCGAGGTGCCGCCGCTGCAACCGCGCGACGAGGTGGAGCGCCAGCGCTTTGCCGCCGCGCAGCAGCGCCGCGCGCTGCGCCAGGAAATGGAGCGCCGGCACGACGAGATCAAGGGATCGGCGGACTGATGATGGCGAAATTCCGCATCGGGATGGTGGCCGCCGCCGGCCTGTGCGCGCTCTCCGGCGCCACGCAGGCCGAAGAAATCGGCAGCGTCAGCACGAATTTCCGCGTCACCGGCTCCGACAAGGTGGTGATCGAAGCCTACGACGATCCGCAGGTGGACGGCATCACCTGCTACGTCTCGCGGGCGCGCACGGGCGGCATCAAGGGCTCGCTGGGCATGGCCGAAGACCCGCCCGAAGCGTCGATCGCCTGCCGCCAGGTGGGCCCCATCAGCTTCAAGGGCCCGGTCAAGGCGCAGGAAGACGTGTTTTCCGAGCGGATGTCGATCCTGTTCAAGACCCTGCACGTGGTGCGCGCGGTAGACCGCAAGCGCAACACGCTGGTCTACCTGACCTATTCCGACCGCATCGTCAGCGGCAGTCCGCAGAACGCAGTGACGGCGGTGCCGGTGCCGGCGGGGACACCGATCCCGGTCAAGTAAGCCTGGGGGGCCACGTCAGGCTTCAAACAGCTTGCGCAGGTTGGATTTCAGAATCTTCCCATTGGGATTGCGCGGCAGCATCTCCCCGCTGACGATAATCCGCACCGGCACCTTGAACGCCGCCAGTTGCTGGCGCACGAAGTCCTGCAATTCCGGCTCCGTGGCCTGCATGCCCGGCTTCAGGCTTACCACCGCGCCGGGCTCCTCGCCCAGCGTGCGGTGCGGAATGCCGACCAGCGCCGCGTCCATGACGGCCGGGTGCGCATACAGCGCGCTTTCCACCTCGATGCAGTAGATGTTCTCGCCGCCCCGGATCAGCATGTCCTTCATCCGGTCGACGATATAGAGGAAGCCGTCCGCGTCCAGCCGGGCGATGTCGCCGGTGTGCAGCCAGCCATCGACGAAGGTCTTGGCCGTCGCCTCGGCCTTGTTCCAGTAGCCGTGTACCACGTTCGCGCCGCGCACCATCAACTCGCCGGTCTCGCCCACGGGCAGGGCGCGCCCAAAGCCGTCGTCGATCTTCATCTCGCCAATCGGCAGGGCCGGGCCGCTGCTGTCCGGCCGGAATACATATTCTTCCGCGCTGTGGCTGGTGAAGGTAGCCGAGGTCTCGGTCATGCCCCAGCCGATGCCGGGCGCCGCGTGCGGAAACACCTCCTTGATGCGCCGCACCAGCTCCGGCGAGGCCGGCGCGCCGCCGTAGTTCACGTTTTCCAGCGATGACAGATCGAAGTCGCCACGCCGGGGATGTTCGATGATCTGCCAGGCGATGGTCGGCACGCCGCCCGCCGCCGTGCAGCGTTCGCGCTCGATCAGCGCCATGGCCTGGAGCGTGTCCCAGCGATGCAGCAGCACGATCTTGCCGCCCGTCGCGAGTGCACCATTGAGCACTGACATGCAGCCGGTCACATGGAAGAACGGTACCGCCAGCAGCGCCGCCTTCTGCGGGGCGTTCGGATCGGGTTCCGGCACCGGCTCGCCGCGCCGCATCAGGTTGCGCAGCGGGCTGAACTGGGCCGCCACGGCTACCGAGGTGGCGTTGCGGTGCGAGCCCACGGCGCCCTTCGGCTTGCCGGTGGTGCCCGAGGTGTAGAAGATCGTCGCGTCCTCGTCCGGGTCCAGCGGGATGGCCGGCAGCGATTGGGAGGGCAGGCCGTTCCAGGCCGACGACGGGCCGATCACGGATTCGAGCGTGGCGATATGGGCGTCGCCGGCGACCTGCGAAAAATCGCCGCTCTCCGGCAGCCGCGACACATAGACGCGCTCCAGCGCCGGGCAGGCGGGCAGGTGCTCGAGGATGCGGCCGAGCCGCTCGTTGTCGACAATGGCAATCCGGCTGCCCGAATCGGCCAGCCCGTATTCGAGTTCGGCGCCCGTCCACCACGCATTGAGCGGCGTGACGATGGCCCCCGCCAGCAGCGCGCCGAAGAACGCCACCGGCCATTCCGGCAGGTTGCGCATGGCCACGGCCACGCGGTCACCCTTGCGCACGCCGTCCTGGATCAACTGGTGTGCCAACGCCGTGGCGGCCAGCGCGAATGCGCGGTAGCTGACGCGCTCTTCCTCATAGACGACGAAGGTCTTCTCGCCCCAGGCGGCGGCCACCAGGAACAGGTCGCGCAGCGTGGGCGGGGCGTTTTTCCAGACAGTCGTGGGAATGCCGCGGATCACGCGCGTCTCGGTTTCGAACGGCGCGCCGGGCGCGGTCAGGCGGGCGTGGGCTTCGGCGAGGGACATCACCGGCCACGCGGCGGTTTGCTGAGGATGTTGCGACATGACTGCCTCCGGGGCTGCATTGCAGGTGGACGTGCAGAAACGCGAGGGGCGGCAGGGGCCGGAGCCACCGCCGCCCGGGAGGGGTGTGGGTCAGATCGTGACGCCGCCGTCCACGACCATCGCCTGGCCGGTCATGAAGGTGCTGGCGGCCGAGGCCAGGAAGCAGGCAGCGCCGGCAATCTCGATCGGCTCGCCGATGCGGCGCAGCGGGGCGCCCTGGGTCGACTGCTTGTAACGCTCCGGATCTTCCCACAGCGCGCGCGCGAAATCGGTCTTGATCAGGCCCGGGGCGATGCAGTTCACCCGCACGTTATGCGGCCCGAACTCCACGGCCAGGTTGCGCGCGAGCTGGAAATCGGCCGCCTTGGAGACGTTGTAGACGCCAATCGTCGGGGAGCCGCGCAGGCCGCCAATCGACGACACGATGATGATCGAGCCCTCGCGGCGTTCGATCATCTGCGGCGCCACCATCTGGATCAGCCAGTGGTTGGAGATGACGTTGTTGTCCAGCACCTTGCGGAACTGGTCGTCCGTGACGCCGCTCATCGGCCCGTAGTAGGGGTTCGAGGCGGCGTTGCAGACCAGGACGTCCACCTTGCCGAAGGTGCGGTTGGTCTCGTCCACCAGGTGCTGGAGGTCTTCCTTCGACGAGATATTGGCCGGCACGGCGATGGCGGTGCCGGCGCCGTGGCGCGCGTTGATGGCGTCTACCACTTCGGCGCAGGCCTCGGCCTTGCGCGACGAAATGACCACCTTGGCGCCTTGCACGGCCATCTGCTCGGCGATGGCGCGGCCGATGCCGCGCGACGAACCGGTGATGATGGCAACCTTGCCCGACAGATCGAACAATGACATGGTGTCTCCTGAGGATCGCGGCGGTCCTGCCGTCGCTGGATATATGAGGTGCCGGCACATTATGGGGACGCCGCCCCCCTCAGTCCACCCGCAAAACGCCACGCCGGGGGTGGTATCAGCAAACTTTCTGCGGGCAATTCACGCGATGCATGACGCGTGCCGCAGCGTGGAACGCTCGGCCCCTTATGCCCCTCATGCCTCCTTGTCGGCGGCGAGCACGCGCGGCAGGGTGGCGGCCAGCGCACCGCGCAGCGGCGCGTCCAGGGGGATGCCGAAGCGGTGGATGAGCAGGTCGATGACGGCCTCGGCGTCGTCCAGTTCCTGCTTCTGGACGCTGCCGTCGGCGGCGCGCGCGGCGAACTGGCCGTTGCGAAGCGCCAGGCGCACCCCGTCCACCACCCGCGCCACCATCAGCGTCTGTGTGAACTGGCTGTCTGGATGGGTCGACACGTACCAGTTGCGCGCCACGTAATCGATCTTCGGCTGCGGGGTCAGGTCGAAGCGGTACATCACGCGCCAGTCGTCCGCGCCGGTGCCGTCATCGGACCGGAATTCGAGGTCGTAGGCGTGGAACGCGCTGCTGGCCGACTGCGCCGCCGGCGTGGGCACCAGCCGGAACGGCTGGGCCGGGTCGATCGGCAGAGACAGCGGCAGCGCGCGGTCGGGCGTGGTGCCGCCGAAGCCGACATCGGCGAGATAGCTCTCGTGCGCCACCTCCACGCGCAGCAGCATGTGCGACAGCCCGGTGGGCGGATGGTCCGGCGGCAGCTGCCAGCGCACGCGCGCGGCCAGGGGTACCACGGCATAGCCGAGCGCCTTGAGGGCGGCGCAGAACAGGGTATTGAGCTCGAAGCAGTAGCCGCCGCGCCCTTCGGTGACGAGTTTTTCGAACACGTCCGATAGATCGATCCGTACCGGGCGGCCCGTCAGCGGATTCAGGTTCTCAAACGGGATATGGGCGAGCTGGGCCGCGATCAACACGTCCAGCGCGGGGCGGTCCGGGGTGGCCGGCGCGGTATCGAGGCCGATCCGCGCCAGCCATGCCTGCAGCTGATCGGGCGAGAGCGGGGAGATTTCATCGACGGGAAGCATGGGTATCGCTGTCTCCGTAGGGGGGGCCGGCAGCGGCCCGACGGCGGTTGGTTTGGCGAGAATGCCAGGCTGCGCCGACGGATTCCGCTTGGATTCCGCTTGGATTCCGCTTTGTCAGCGGTGGGGTGGACCCGGGCCGGCGCGCCCACTACTATAAGTCCACAACGCCACCGGCACCGATGCCCCACGCATGACAGGGTCATCCTCAGCCGGGCACCTCTCACAGGAGACGCCCCGTGAAAACCCTGATCGAGCATCTGTCGCACTACGCGGCCTATCACCGCGATCGCCGCAACATCGTCACCCATTTCGTCGGCATCCCGATGATCGTGCTGGCGGTGACCACGCTGCTGGCGCGGCCCGCCATGCCGCTTGGCGAGGGGGCGGCGTTCCTTACCCCCGCCATGGTCGTGTACGCGCTCTCGTGCCTGTTCTACCTGCGGCTGTCGTTCGGCTTCGGCCTCGCCATGGTGGTCATTCTGGCCGTATTCCTATGGGTTGGGGCATGGATTGCCGCGCTGCCCACGGCGGCCTGGCTTGCCTCGGGCATCGGCCTGTTCGTGGTGGGATGGATCATCCAGTTCGTCGGGCACTACTACGAAGGGCGCAAGCCGGCCTTCGTCGATGACCTCGTCGGGCTGCTGATCGGCCCGCTTTTCCTGGTGGCGGAGACCGCGTTCGCGATGGGGCTCGCCCGCGACACGCACGACGCGATGGCCGCGCACGTGCACTGATCGGGTCAGATTCCGAATCTCCGGACACACGCCGCGCACGCCAAAGTGGGGGGACGTACCCCCTCTGCGCGTGCGCAAGGCCTGCTTGCAAGGCCGTTGCTGACGCAAAGCAGCGACAAAACCCGGGGTTTTCACTGGGTTTGACGTACCTCATGTACGAAAACCCCTTGACTTGCGGTACTTTCCGCTATGATTCAGTGCGTACCGGCACCCGTGATTCGCAACGTGCCACTGCGGTGAGACGCAGCGATACGCAGCGATACGCAGCGATACGCCGGGACACATTCTTCAACTCACGTATATCGATATGGCGACCAAAGCGAAACCGACCACGAAGACTGCAACCAAGCCCGCTGCCAAGAAGGCACCGGCAACCAAGGCACCCGTGAAGGCTGCCGCCAAGAAGGCCGCTCCGGCCAAGAAGGCTGCTCCCGCCGCTGCTCCGGCCCCGAAGCCGCTGAAGGACACCTTCAACAAGTCGAGCCTGGTCGCTCACCTGGTAGCTCAGACCCAGCTGGAAGCCAAGGCCGTGAAGTCGGTGCTGGCCCATCTGGAAAACACCATCGTCAGCGCGCTGAACAAGAAGGGCGCCGGCGAATTCACGCTGCCGGGCCTGCTGAAGGTGACCGCGCAGCAAGTGCCGGCCAAGAAGAAGCGCTTTGGCAAGGACCCGTTCACGGGTGAAGAGCGTTGGTTCCCGGCCAAGCCGGCCAGCGTCAAGGTCAAGGTCCGTCCGCTGAAGAAGCTGAAGGACGCCGCGGCCTGATCGCCACGCATCTTTGGTAGTCCTGAAAACCCCACCCGCTCCGGCGCGTGGGGTTTTTTGTTGCCTGGATGCCCGGACGATGAGGGCGGATCAGTACGCCTTGAAGTTGGCCGCCACGCGCTGGCGCAGGAAATCGCCTGCCGAGATGGCCGGGTACAGCCGCGCAGGGCCCTCGATCACCGCCTCGCGGTTGGCCTGGCAGAAGAACGCCAGGCTGTAGCGCGGGCCCATGTACTCGCCCGGCGCGGGGTTGCGCACACGGTGGAAGTTGGACGGCAGGCGGTCATCGCTCCAGCGCATCAGCATGTCCCCGATATTGCACGTGATGACGTCCTCGTCCGGAGCGATGGGCGTCCACGCCTGCGCCTCCATCTCCTTGCCCGGGCAGACCTGCAGGCCGCCCTGGCCCTGGCGCTGGAACAGCAGCGTCAGGCAGTCGAAATCCGTATGGGCGCCGGCGCGCCAGAGTTCGAGCTTGTCCTGCGCCTCGGGCGGAATCGCGTAGTAGTGGAGCAGCCGCAGCGTGCTCTGGTAGTCCGGCGCGGCCGGGTCGTGGGCGCGCGTGAAGAAATCCGGATCGAAACCGAGCTTGTCGGCGAAGCAGGACAGGATCTTCATGCCCACCTCCCAGCACTGGCGCTCGAAGGCCAGCATCGTGGCCTGGAAGCCGGCCAGCTCCGCCTCGCTGGGCCACAGCGGCGCCATGTGCGGGCGGGTAATCTGGTAGGACTCCTTCTGGTCCGGCGTGCCGGTGGACGGCCGCACCTGCGCGCGGGACTCCCAGCCCGCGTTGAGGGCCTTCTGGAGCGGATACTGGCCCTTCACGGCCTCCGGCAGCGCGAAGAAGCGTTCGGTCATGGCGAAGGCTTCGCGCACGGCGGCGAGGTCGATCCCATGGTTCGCTGCCTGGAAGAAGCCGACGTCCACGGCGGCATGCCAGAGTTCGTCGGCGATCTCGGCTTTGCGGCGGGGGTAGTCGGAGAGGTCGATGCGGCGGATCTCGCGCGCGCTGGTCTCGTGGCCTTGCGCACCCATGCGGGATTCGCGGGCCAGTTCGTGGAGGGAGGCGGTGCTGGTCATGATCGTTCCGGAGTCAGGAAAGGTTGGGTGCGGCCCTGCCTTTCGCGCGATGACTGCCGGGGGATCTGACCTGCGGACGATCTCTTGAGCCCCGGTGCCAGTCGCGCAAGGGCGGGGCACGGACGTCAAGAGCAATTTCCTGCCGCGCACCGGGGGTGGGCGGTTGAACGCTTCTACTCTTCGGGGGGTGAGATTGCAGGTTTCGGGCCAGGGGGATGGCGCCGATTTTGGGCCAATTGCGGGCCGATTTGCGCCGGGGTGGCGCACGCCATGCCGCAGGATGGTGCGGCGCGCCCAAAAAAACGCCGGCGCAAAGGCCGGCGTTCAGTTCTTTCCTCCCGCAGCGGGGAGGGCACCACATGACCGCTTACTGCGGTCCCAGCTTGCGGATCAGGGCGTCCAGCTTGCCCATTTCCTCTTCGTTCAGGTCCGTCAGCGGTGCGCGCACCGGGCCGGCGTCGTGGCCAACCAGCTTGGCGCCGGCCTTGACGATCGACACCGCATAGCCTTGCTTGCGATTGCGGATGTCCAGGTACGGCAGGAAGAAGTCGTCGATCAGGCGACCCACGGTAGCGTGGTCGTCCGCCGCGATGGCGCGGTAGAAGTCCATCGCCGTCTTCGGGATGAAGTTGAACACGGCCGACGAGTACACCGGCACGCCCAGCGCCTTGTAGGCAGCGGCGTACACCTCGGCGGTGGGCAGGCCGCCCAGGTAGGCCAGGCGGTCGCCGAGCTTGCGGCGCACGCGCACCATCGCCTCGATCTCACCCACGCCGTCCTTGAAGCCGATCAGGTTCGGGCAACGGTCTACCACGCGTTCCAGCAGGTCGGCGCCGATGCGCGAGTTGGCGCGGTTGTAGACGATCACGCCGCACTTGGTGGCCTTGCAGACCTCTTCAATATGGTTGGCGATGCCTTCCTCGCTGGCTTCGGTCAGGTAATGCGGCATCAGCAGGATGCCGTGCGCGCCCAGGCGCTCGGCTTCCTTGGCGTATTCGATGGCCACGCGGGTCGGGCCGCCGGCGCCGGCCAGGATGGGTACCTTGCCACGGCAGGTTTCCACCGCGGTGCGGATCACGTTCGAATAGTCCTGCTGCGTCAGCGAGAAGAACTCGCCCGTGCCGCCGGCTGCGAACAGGGCCGAGGCGCCGTACGGGGCCAGCCATTCCAGGCGTTCGATATAGGTCGATGGGCGGAAATTGCCCTGTTCGTCAAAGTCGGTCACGGGGAACGAAAGCAGGCCGTCCGAAATAATCTGCTTGAGTTCTTGCGGTGTAGTCATGTCGCTCATCCTGATCGCCACATGGCGAAAATGGTGTGGTTTGTTAATGGGGCAAGGCCCGTTCGATGACCTCGCACCCAACTGCTGAGTGGATTCGAGATAAGTCATCGTACAACTAACAACTTGACGGTGCAAGGGCTAAGGGCACGATTGAGGGAAAACCCCGGCATTTTTGCTGGCACCGGGGGCGGGCACGCGGGGGCTGGCGTCGCCTCGCCCAACCCGGCCGATCGCCCGCCAGACCGCAAGGAGATTGAAAGGGGCGGCAAGTGGCCCGATGCCCGAAAGCAGGGCGGTTCGCACCGTTCTAGGGTAAACGCGCACTGTGTCTGACGGAACCACGTCCCTATAATCGGAGTCGTACGACGACATATCACAAGCCGGTTCCACGCATCCTGCACCCGGTCCCCGGCTGTGAGGAGACCCGATGAACGCAAGCCCCACTTCCAGCGCCGCCGCCGCGACTTCCGCCGAAGGCGCGCGCCGCACCAACGTCCGCTACTGGATTCTCCTGCTTATCTTCATTGTGACCACGGTCAACTACGCCGACCGGGCCACGCTGTCGATTACCGGCCCCGCCATGCGCGAGGAGTTCGGCTTCAGCGCCGTGCAGATGGGCTATATCTTCTCCGCCTTCAGCTGGGCCTATGTGATGGCGCAGATCCCGGGCGGCTGGCTGCTCGACCGCTTCGGCGCCCGCCGCATCTACGCGGCCAGCATCTTCGTCTGGTCGTTCTTCACACTGCTGCAGGGCTGGCTGGGCGTGTTCGCCACCATCGGCTCGGCCATGACCGTGCTGTTCGCGCTGCGCTTCGCCGTGGGCCTGGCCGAATCGCCGGCTTTCCCGGCCAACGCCAAGGTCGTGGCCAGCTGGTTCCCCACCGCCGAGCGCGGCACGGCGTCGGCCATCTTCAACGCCGCGCAGTACTTTGCTGCCGTGGTCTTCACGCCGCTGATGGCCTGGGTCGTCCATAGCTGGGGCTGGCACCACGTGTACCTGTGGATGGGCCTGATGGGCATGGCGCTGGCGCTGGTATGGCTCAAGATCATGCGCAGCCCGGCCACGCACCCGGCGGTGAACCGCGCCGAACTCGCGCATATCGAGCAGGGCGGCGGGCTGATCCATATGAACGAGGGCGCCGGCCAGGGCTCCGAAAAGGCACCGGCGGGCTGGTTCTACGCCAAGCAGCTGCTTTCCAACCGCATGCTGGCCGGCGTGTACCTGGGCCAGTACTGCATCAACGTGCTGACGTACTTCTTCCTGACGTGGTTCCCGGTGTACCTGGTGCAGGCGCGCGGCATGTCGATCCTGAAGGCGGGCTTCGTGGCCTCCCTGCCGGCCATCTGCGGCTTCCTCGGCGGCGTGCTGGGCGGCGTGATCTCCGACAGCCTGCTGCGCAAGGGCTACTCGCTGACCTTCGCCCGCAAGCTGCCAATCGTGGTCGGCATGCTGCTGTCGGTGTCGATGATCGCCTGCAACTACGTAGACGCCGAGTGGCTGGTGGTCGGCATCATGGCGCTGGCCTTCTTCGGCAAGGGGATTGGCGCGCTGGGCTGGGCGGTGGTGGCCGATACGGCGCCCAAGGAGGTCATGGGCCTCGCCGGCAGCATTTTCAACACGTTTGGCAATATCGCCGGCATCGTGACGCCGATCGTGATCGGCTATATCCTCAGCGTCACGGGCTCGTTCAACGGCGCGCTGGTTTTCGTGGGCATCAACGCCCTGGTCACCGTGGTGAGCTACCTGGTGATCGTGAAGGACATCCGGCGCGTGGAACTGAAGCACGCCTGATATAGAGAGAAGACAAGGACCCCCAACATGTCTGAACAGGATTCCCCGGTGGCCGCCCAGGCCGTGGCTGCCGACCCCAAGCCGCTGTACATCCGCATCCACGCCGACGACAACGTGGCCATCATCGCCAATGACGGCGGCCTGCCCGCCGGCACGGTGTTCCCGTGCGGCCTGACGCTCGTGGAACGCGTGCCGCAGGGCCACAAGGTGGCGCTGGTGGACCTGAAGCAGGACGACGCGGTCATGCGCTATAACGTGGTGATCGGCTACGCGCTGAAAGACCTGCCGCGCGGCAGCTGGATCAACGAACGCGTGCTGCGCATGCCCGAGCCGCCGGGCCTGACCGACCTGCCGATCGGCACGCGGGTGCCGGCGCCGCTGCCGCCGCTGGAGGGCTATACCTTCGAAGGCTTCCGCAACCCGGACGGCTCGGTGGGCACCCGCAACATCCTGGCGATTACCACCACGGTGCAGTGCGTGTCCGGCGTGGTCGAGCACGCGGTGCGCCGCATCAAGGCCGAACTGCTGCCGCGCTACCCCAATGTCGACGATGTGATCGGCCTGGAGCACACCTATGGCTGCGGCGTGGCCATCGACGCCCCCGACGCCGTGGTGCCCATCCGCACGCTGCGCAACATCGCCCTGAACCCCAACTTCGGCGGCCGCGCGATGATGGTGAGCCTGGGCTGCGAGAAGCTCCAGCCGGAACGCCTGATGCCGCCCGGCACGATCCCCATCCAGACCGGCGCCGGCGAGGTGCAGGTGGGCGTGGTCTGCCTGCAGGATGACCAGCACGTGGGCTTCGGGTCGATGATCGACTCGATCATGGCCATGGCGGAATCGCACCTCGACGTGCTGAACGCGCGCCAGCGCGAGACCTGCCCGGTCTCGGAACTGGTGGTGGGCGTGCAGTGCGGCGGCAGCGACGCCTTCTCGGGCGTGACCGCCAACCCCGCCGTGGGCTACGCCACGGACCTGCTGGTGCGGGCCGGCGCCGCCGTGATGTTCTCGGAAGTGACCGAGGTGCGCGACGGCATCGCCCAGCTCACCGCACGGGCCGCCACGCCGGAAGTGGCCGAGGCCATGATCCGCGAGATGGACTGGTACGACCGCTACCTGGACCGTGGCCGCGTGGACCGCAGCGCCAACACCTCGCCCGGCAACAAGAAGGGCGGGCTGTCGAACATCGTGGAAAAGGCGATGGGGTCCATCGTCAAGTCGGGCAGCTCGGCTATCTCCGGCGTGCTGTCGCCGGGCGAGAAGCTCAAGCAGAAGGGCCTGATCTACGCCGCCACGCCCGCCAGCGACTTTATCTGCGGCACGCTGCAACTGGCCGCCGGCATGAACCTGCACGTGTTCACCACCGGCCGGGGCACACCGTACGGCCTGGCCGAGGTGCCGGTGATCAAGGTGGCCACCCGCAACGACCTGGCGCGCCGCTGGCACGACCTGATGGACGTGAACGCGGGCCGCATCGCCACCGGCGAGGCCACCATCGAGGATGTGGGCTGGGAGTTGTTCAACCTGATGCTGGACGTGGCCAGCGGCCGCAAGAAGACCTGGGCCGAGCACCACAAGCTCTACAACTCGCTCGCGCTGTTCAACCCGGCGCCGGTGACCTGAGCCGGCCTTACTCGCCGATGATCTGCTTGGTGAACACGGCGCGCTCCATCTCCTGCACGTTCACACTGACCTGCACGCTCTGGCCGGCGCCGGGGCGCACCGCATCGGTGAGGACACCGCACACGGCCTGCGCGATCTGCTTGCGCACGGCCTGCTCGCGCCCATCCAGAATCCAGACCGTGGCGTGCACGAAGGCGCGGTCGCGGTTTTCCGTACCCTGGCGGTAGGTGGTCAGCGTCACGCAGCGGGACTTGATGTCCGGCTCGCCAAACTGGCCGGTGGCCAGCAGCGCGGCGTTGGCTTCATCCAGCAGCTCGTCCTGCGAGCAGGTCAGGCGGGTGTTTTCGGTGATTTCGATGATCAGTTGCGGCATGGCGGGAGCGTCGAAGGATCGGAGGGAAAGCCAGCATCGTACGGCA
Organism: Cupriavidus sp. SIMBA_020; assembly: GCF_046535395.1. Taxonomy (NCBI): domain Bacteria; kingdom Pseudomonadati; phylum Pseudomonadota; class Betaproteobacteria; order Burkholderiales; family Burkholderiaceae; genus Cupriavidus; species Cupriavidus sp. SIMBA_020. Next base: position 65,387 of record NZ_JAWRWU010000006.1, read on the forward strand.
AACCGGCGCCCTCCGGGGAACCCCTCGGCTCAGGCCGCCACGCCGAACGCGGCCTCGATGCGGCGAATGTGGTCGCGCAGCAGCGGCCGCACCTTTTCCAGCAGATGCGCCGGCGGCACGATGGCGTTCGGGCCGCTGCAGCTGAGCGTCATCGGCGGCAGGGACTGGCCGGGCCGGAAGGCGAGGGCGATGGAGTTGATGTCCGGCAGCCATTCGCCGAACGATGTGGTGCAGCCGAGCCGGCGCGCCTCGTCACGGCTGGCGGAGAGCACGCCCTCGGCGTGGGCCGCGCTGACGCGGTCGTCGGCGCGGAACGCGGTCAGCGCCTGGCGCTGCTCGGCCGGCGGCAGGGCCAGGAGGTAGGCCCGCCCGGCAGCCGTGTTGAGCCCCGAGACGCGGCTGCCCACGGCCACGCGCAGCGTGAGGTAGCTCTCCGACTGGCAGTTCTCGTAGATCAGCATGCGGCCCCGGTCGCGCACGATCAGCGAGGTCACCCCCTGCGAGAGGTCCGCCAGTTCCTGCATGTAGGGCCGCGCCACGGCCAGCACGTCGGCGCCGGGCTGGCCGGCCGGTACCAGCGCCAGCGCGGAACTGCCCAGCCGGTAGCGCACCGGCTCCGTGAGCGCCTGCAGGTAGCCGAGTTCGGTCAGCGTGTGCGTGAGGCGCGAGACGGTCGACTTCGGCAGCCCGCAGCGCTGGGCCAGTTCGGCATTGCCGAGCTCGCTGTCGAAGGCGCGGAAGCACGCCAGCACGTCGAGCCCGCGCGCCAGCGCAGTCACGAAATGGCGGTCTTCCTTGCGGTTGTCCGCCTTGGGCGCGGCGGGCGGGAGGTCGGAGAGGGAATCGGCCTGGCTATCCATGGTGCGTCGCTCAAAGGTTGCCGGCGGCAAGCTGCTCGCGCAGCTTCGCCTTGAGGATCTTGCCGGAGGGCGCCGCGGGCAGCTGCGCCACCACGCGGATTTCGGCCGGCATCTTGTAGGGCGAGAGGCGGTCGCGCAGGAAGGTGCGCAGCGCGGGCTCGTCCAGCGTCATGCCGCCGCGCACCTCGACGAAGGCGATCACTTCCTCGTTGCCCTCGGTAGCCCGGCCCACCACGGCCGATTGCAGCACGGCCGGGAACGCGTTGAGCGACTGCTCGACTTCTTCCGGGTACACGTTGAAGCCCGAGTGGATGATGATTTCCTTCGAGCGGCCGACGATGGACACCGCGCCGTCCGGGTCGATGCGCGCGAGGTCGCCCGTATGGAGCCAGCCGTCGGCATCGATGGTCTGCGCCGTGAGGTCCGGGCGCCGGTAGTAGCCCTTCATCACATTGGGGCCGCGTACCAGCAGTTCGCCGCTGCCGTCGGGCAGCGGGGAGCCCAGGCGGAGCTCCACATCCGGCACCACCGGGCCGACCGAGCAGTCGGTGCGCGGCGCATCCACACGGGTCTGGCACACGGTGGGCGAGGTCTCCGTCATGCCGTAGCCGTTGTGCAGCACGATGCCGAAGGCGTCCTCGAACGAGGCCTTGAGCGACGCCGTGAGCGGCGCGCCGCCCGACTGCGCCATGCGCAGCGACGGCGTGCGCAGCGATTGGCCCTGCGTGCGGCTCCATTCGATCACTTTCGCGTACATGGCCGGCACGCCGTGCAGCACGGTGAGCTGTTCCTCGACCAGCGTGCGCGCCAGCTTCTCCGGGCGGAAACGCGGCTCGTAGTAGACCGTGGCGCCGTTGGACACCGGGCCCACCAGCAGCACGGACAGGCCATAGACGTGCGAGATCGGCAGCACGCCATAGACGCGGTCGCCGGCCTGCACGCGGGCCTGCAAACGGTTGGAATGGCCGATGAACATCAGGTTGGCGTGCGTCAGCATCACCGCCTTCGAGGCCCCCGTGGTGCCCGTCGTATAGATCAGCGCGGCCACCTGTTCGCGGGCCTCGGCGGCCACCGGCTCGGCCACGGCGCTCTCGTCGATGGCGCTGACCAGCAGCTTGCCGACGTGCGGCCACGCCGCCGTATCGGCCCACTGCGCGCCGCGCGCCAGGCCGTGCTCGCGCGCTTCAGGGAAATCGTTGTCCAGATAGAAGGTCACGCGCGCGCCGGCGTGCTCGACGATATTGGCGATCTCGCGCGCCGACAGCCGGGCGTTGACCGGCACCGACCACGCGTCGATGGCGCTCAGCGCCAGTAGCAGCACGGCGCAGCCGACGCTGTTCTCGGTGACCAGCACCACGCGGTCGCCGCCGCGCACGCCGAGCGCGGTCAGCGCCTGGGCGGTCTCGCGCACGGCCAGGTCCAGTTCGCCATAGCGCAGCGCGCGGTGGGCATCCATCACGGCCACACGGTCAGGATGGCTGGCCACCCACGGCCCCATGGTCTGGTGCAGGCGCTGGAAGGCAGGGCGGAAAGCGTTGGATTGGGTGGGGGTGGACGCGTGACCAGAACGGTCCGCGGGCAAGGCGGTACTACGCATGCGTGTCTCCGGGCAAGGCTTCCGGCGTGAAGTCGCCGGTATTGATGCGTCGCATCGTCCCATCGATCCGCGGAAGCTGTCAACCGCAGCGTGGAATCATAGTTCTGCATAGTGGAATTTGCGTTTGGGCTTTTCGCGACATGTCTTCAATGTCTGCGCCCCCGGAACCCGCCAAAATGCGATGCCTGAAAGACAATGCGGATGAGAACGCTTATCATTGCGGCTTTTACGGGATTCGCAGCAACATGAAGCAGGGCATTTCGACCAGTTACCGCGTGGCGGTCGCCTCGCGGGCGATCGCCGGCATCCTGGGCGGCTACGGGCTCGCGGCACTCGCCACGGGCTGCGTCGCGCTCGCGCTGGCTCGCTGGACCGGCATGGCGCGCGCCGAAGCGGTGGTCGCCGCCTCCCTGCTGTCGTTCCTCTGGTACGCGCTGGCCGTAATCTGGGTGTTCGCCGTCGATTCGGCATGGCGCGCGTGGATCGGACTGGCCGTGCCCTGCGCGGTCCTGGGACTGGGCTGGCTGGCCCTGCGGAGCGCGTAATGGCCGAATTGCGAAAGGGGCAGGGGCTGCGCCAGTCGATGGCGTGGCTGCATACGTGGTCGGGCCTGCTGGTCTGCTGGGTGCTGTTCCTCGTCTTCTGCGGCGGCACCGCCAGCTATGTGAAGGACGAGATCACGCTGTGGATGAAGCCCGAGTTGCACGCGCGGCTGGGTGGCGACATCTCCGCCGCCACAACCAGCCAGGCCGCCGAGGGCGCCATCGCCTTCCTCCGCGAACAGGCACCGAATGCCGAGCGCTGGTTCATCAATCTCCCCGACGACCGCCGTTCCACCACCACGGTGTCCTGGCTGCGCCAGCCGCGCCCCGAGGATGCCGGCAAGGGCAACCGCGCCCGGCTGGAGATGCGCACGCTGGACGCGGTGACCGGCACACCCGTGCCCGGCGCCCGCGAGACGCGCGGCGGCGAGTTCCTCTACCGCCTGCATTTCGACCTCCACTACATGTCGGCGATCTGGGCGCGCTGGATCATCGGCTTCTGCACCATGTTCATGCTGGTGGCCATCCTGAGCGGCGTGATCACCCATCGGCGCATCTTCGCGGACTTCTTTACCTTCCGTAGCCGCAAGGGGCAGCGTTCGTGGCTCGATGCGCACAACGCCACCGCCGTCCTGGCGCTGCCGTTCCACCTGATGATTACCTACACCGGCCTCGTGACGCTGCTGTTCATGTACATGCCGTGGGGCGTGCAGGCGGTCTACCAGGGCGACCCGAAGCGGTTCGATGCCGAACTGGGCCTCCGCGCGCCGCGCGTGCAGGCGGCCGGCGTGCCGGCGCCGCTGGCCCCGGTGGGGCCGATGCTGGCGCAGGCGATTGCCCGGTGGGATGGCGTGGCCCCGGCACGGATCAGCGTGGAGCGCCCCAACGACGCCAACGCCATCGTCACGATGACCCGCGATGCGGGGCACAGCCTGTCTTCACTCCGTCCTACCGTCGTGTTCGCCGGCACCACCGGCGCATTCAAGGAAACCTTCGGTGACGATCCGGGCAATGCCAGCGCCACGCGTGGCGTGATGGTGGGCCTGCACGTCGCGCACTTCGCGCCGCCGCTGCTGCGCGCGCTGTTCTTCGCCTCCGGGCTGGCCGGCTGCCTGATGGTGGCGACCGGCGCGCTGCTCTGGGCCGTGAAGACGCGCCAGAGCCATGCACGCACGATTGCCGCCACCGGCCGCACGCCGTTCGGGCTGCGGCTGGTGGAAGCGCTCAACCTCGGCGTGATTGCCGGTCTGCCGATTGCGTTCGCCAGCTACTTCTGGGCCAACCGGCTGGTGCCGGTGGGTATCGCGCAGCGGCCCGACATGGAAATCCGCATGTTCTTCACGGCCTGGGCCATCGCGGCGCTGGTCGCCCAGATCCGCCCGACGCGCGGCATGTGGCGGGTGCTGCTGGGCACCGGCGCCGTACTGTTCGCGGGCCTGCCGCTGCTGAACGCGCTGACCGGCACCGCCCACCTGGGCGTGACGCTGCTGCATGGGCCGGCAGTACTGGCGGGCTTCGACCTGACCGTGCTGGCGATTGGCCTGGGGCTGGGCGCGGCGGCATGGTGGCTTGGGCGCCCGCGTCCCGCGGCACGTGGCGCCGGTGCGTCGGCGCGCACGGGCGCCATGGGGGAGGCGTCATGAGCGCACCCGCCATGTGGCCGGTCTGCGTGGCCGGCATCGGATTTGCCGTGGGCGGCTTTACCTGGCTGGCCCAGACCATCGACCGGCATCACGCCGACATCTTCGGCCGGGGCGTCGAGCCTCTGCCTTCCCGCGTGCGCCGCCTGCGCTGGCAGGGCTGGATCGCGCTCGCACTGGCGCTGGCCGCCTGCGTGGTGGCCCAGGGCTGGGCCTTCGGCGTGATCTATTGGGCCGGCCTGCTCACCGTCAGCGCCCTGACGGTGGTGGGCGCCTTCTCTTATGCACCGCAGGTCACGCCGCGCATCGCGCGCGGCGCGATCGGCATCGGTGTGGCTGCCGCGCTGGCCGCGATCCTGATCGTGCAGGCGTAGCAGTACGAACGAGCGCCGCCGTCAGAGCGACGCCACCATCCAGACGGATACGGGAAAAAACCCGCCCGCCGCGATCCGCGGCGCGGACGGGCATGAAATCGTTTTACTTTGGGAGTGTCACCTTGTCTTATTCCGTACCGCGTGCCGGACGTGCGTCCCGCACGCCGCTGCGCCATCTCGTGGCCGCATTGGCCGCTGCCGGCGTGTTGCCGACCATCGCCTTCGCCCAGGAGGCGGCCCAGCCAGCCGCCACGGCGGAAAGCGCCACGCTGCCCACCGTGACCGTGCATGCCGACGCCTCGGCAGACCAGTTGCCCGCCCCCTATGCCGGCGGCCAGGTTGCGCGCGGCGGCCACCTTGGCGTGCTGGGCAACCAGGACTTCATGGATGTGCCGTTCAGCGTGACGTCGTACACGTCCCAGCAGATCCAGAACCAGCAGGCGCGCAGCATTGCCGGCGTGCTGGCCGACGACCCGGCGATCCGCACCGCCTACGGCTTTGGCAACTTCGCGGACACCTTCGTGGTGCGCGGCTTCCAGCTGACGACCGACGATATCCAGTACAACGGCCTGTTCGGCATCGCGCCGCGCCAACTGGTGGCAACGGAAGGGCTGGAGCGCGTGGAAGTGTTCCGTGGCGCCAGCGCCTTCCTGAACGGCGTGTCGCCCGGCGGCACCGGCACGGGCGGCATGATCAACCTCGTGCCCAAGTACGCCACGGCGACGGACATCACGCAGGCGACCATCGACTATACGAGCGACTCGCAGGTGGGCGGCCATGTGGATGTGGGCCGCCGTTTCGGCAAGAACCGGGAATTCGGCGTGCGCGTCAATGCCATGGCGCGCGGCGGCGATACCCCGGTGGACAACGAAAGCCGCCAGCAGCGCCTGTTCACGCTGGGCCTGGACTACCAGGGCGACGCGTTCCGCGTGAATGCCGACTTCGGCTACCAGAAACAGCGCATCAACCAGGGCCGCAGCACGGTCCAGCTGTCGGGTACGGCCCTGCCGGCGGTGCCGTCCGCCTCGACCAACTTCGCCCAGCCCTGGACGTATTCCGAGCTGGAGGACACCTACGGCACGATCCGCGCCGAGTACGACGTCACCAGGGACTGGACCACCTACGCTGCCTTCGGCGCGCATCACACCAACGAGTTTGGCAGCTACAGCGGCGCGAACGTCGGCAACAACGGCTTTGGCACGGCCACGCGGCTGACCACCCCGTTCAAGCAGGATACGTACACCGGTGAAGTGGGCGTGCGCGGCCGCTTCGTGACCGGCCCGGTCAAGCACACGGTCAACCTGAGCTGGTCCGGTCTGGAGCAGGCGAAATCCAACGCCTTCCAGTTCTCGCCGTCGTTTGCGACCAATCTCTACAACGCGCCGACCGTGCCGTACCCGGCCGCCCCGACCACCGGCAATATGGCCGATCCGTACGTGACGGGCCGGGTCAACATCAATGGGGTGTCGTTCTCGGACACGCTGTCGTTCCTGAACGACCGTGTGCTGCTGACCGGCGGCGTGCGCCAGCAGGTGATGAACATCCGCGGCTACGCAACGGCCACGGGCGTGCAGACGGCGAACTACAGCGAGTCCGCCACGTCGCCGATGTTCGGCCTGGTGGTCAAGCCGCTGCAGAACGTCTCGCTGTACTACAACTACATCGAGGGGCTGGCGCAGGGCGGCACCGCGCCGTCCAATACGGTCAACGCCGGGCAGGTGTTCGCGCCGGCCAAGTCGAAGCAGCATGAAGTGGGCGCGAAGTACGACGCGGGCAGCTTCGGCACCACGCTGGCGTTCTTCCAGATCGAGCAGCCCACGGGCGTGACGCAAGGCAATGTGTTCGCTGTGCGCGACCAGCGCAATCGCGGCGTGGAGTTCAGCGTGTTCGGCGAGCCGCTGCGCGGCGTGCGACTGCTGGGCGGCGTGTCCTATATCGACTCCAAGGTGTCGAACACGGGCAGCGCCAGCACCGAGGGCAAGCCGGGTGTGGGCGTGCCGATCTACACGCTGACCCTGAGCGGCGAGTACGACCTGCCGTTCCTCCCGGGCGCGACGGTGTCCGGCCGCTATATCCAGACCGGCCGCCAGTCCGCCAACACCACCAACACCATCAGCCTGCCGTCGTGGAACCGCTTCGACCTTGGCGCGCGCTACACGTTCAAGGCCTCGCAGCTGCGCTATACGGTGCGCGCGGGCGTGGAGAACCTCGCGGACAAGGACTACTGGGCGTCGTCCAGCGGCGGCGTCCTGGTGATTGGCCAGCCGCGTACCTTCAAGCTGTCGATGACCGTGGATTACTGAGTCCGCAACCAGTCGCGCGGGGACTGGCCGACCTTGGCCAGGAACGCGCGCGACAAGGCTGACGGGTTGGCGTAGCCCAACTCGTCGGCCATCAGTTTCAGCGGCATGCCGTCGCGCAGGCGGGCCTGCGCGAGACTGATGCGCCAGTCGGCCAGATAGTCGGCTGGCGTCTGTCCCACCACCTCCCGAAACGTCGCCGCGAACGCGCTGCGCGACATCCCGGCACAACGCGCCATCGACTCCACGCCCCATGCTTCGCCCGGTGCCTCGTGTACAGCTACCAGTGCCCGTGCCAGGCGCGCATCGGACAAGCCCGTGATCAGGCCCGGCTGGATGCCGGCCTGCCCGGGATGGTCGAGCAGCCAGCGCAGCAGCTGGATCAGCACCACCTCGAACAGCCGGTCGGCCAGCAGGCGCTGGCCGCAGCGCACGCGCTCGGTCTCGGCGAACAGCAGCGCGAGCGCGGGATCGAGCCCCTCCACCTGTGCCAACGGCAGCACGATCAGCGGCGGCAGGGCGCGTGCCAGCGGATTCATTGCCCCGCCATCGAAATCGAGCGTGGCGCAGGTGAACTGGGAGCCTTCCGCCGGCGGATTGTGGAAGGTGTGGACGGTGTAACGCGGATAGAACAGCAGCGATGGCTCCTCGATCACCAGCCGGGTGGGCAGAGCGCTCGCGCCGTGGGTGACTTCGGTGCGCCCCTCGCGCAACACGTGGAGGAAGCCCCGCCCGGCTTCATCGAAGCGGGTGACACCGCAGAGTGGCCCGGCGTGGAACAGGTGCGCGCGGATGCGGAAGCGTTCAAGCAGCGCGGAGAGGCGATCGGGCTGGGATTCTGGCAGTGCGGACATGGGCCTGGACGAAAAGGATTGTTTCGTGGACGAATTGTATCCTTTCGTACGGCGTCTGCGCCCATAGTGGAGACACCCCGGAGGCAGGCGATGAAGCCGGCGCCCGGGAGCCAACCCACTCTTTCTCTATATATATAGGAGTTCATCATGACCGCACGTGTTTCCCTGCCCGACGCCAGCAACGCCCCCGCCGGCAGCACCGCCGCCCTGGCCCAGATCCAGGCCGCCTTTGGCGCGACCCCGCAGATGTTCCGCGCCGTGGCCAATTCGCCGGCCGCACTGCAATCGATGTGGGGCGCGTTCGGCGCGCTCGGCAGCGGTGTGATTCCGGCGCATCTTGGCGAGAAGATCGCCGTGGCCGTTGCCGACCGCAACCGTTGCGAATACTGCCTGGCCGCCCATACGGCCCTGGGCCGCAAGGCCGGCGCCACCGCCGAGGAGATGGTCGCCGCCCAGGCCGGGCGCGCCGAAGATCCCCGCACCGCCGCCGCGCTGACCTTCGCGCTGAAGCTGGTGAACGACCGGGGTCAGGTGACCGACGCCGACGTGGCCCAGCTGCGCGGAGTCGGCTTCGGCGACGAAGAGATCGTGGAAATCGTCGCCCATGTCGCGCTGAACCTGTTCACCAACTACATCAACGTGGCGCTGAACGTGCCGGTGGACTTCCCCAGCGTGAAGCTCAACCCGCGCTAAGCCGTTAAAGCGCGTCTAGCGCAGCAGATTCGACCGCGCCAGTTCGATGACCTCGTCGGCGCGGCCGTTCATCACGGCCTTCATCGCCCACAGGCTGAAGCCCTTGACCTGCTCCGCCTTCAGGGACGGCGGCATTGCCAGTTCCTGCGTGTTGGTCACCACGTCGAGCAGGGCCGGGCCGTCATGCGCGAGCATGGTGGCGATGGCCTCCGGCAGCAGCAGCGGGTCTTCCACGCGCTGGGCATGCACGCCGATGGCGCGCGCCATGGCGGCGAAGTCGGGGTTTTGCAGCGACGTGCCCGACTCCAGGTAGCCAGACGCCTTCATCTCCAGCGCGACGAAACCGAGCACGCTGTTGTTGACGATCACCACCTTGACGGGCAGGCCCTGCTGGGCAAGCGTCAGGAAATCTCCCATCAGCATCGCAAAACCGCCATCGCCGGACAGGCTGATGACCTGCCGCCCCGGATAGGCGGACTGGGCGCCAATCGCCTGCGGCAACGCGTTCGCCATCGACCCATGCGCGAGCGAGCCGATCAGCCGGCGCTGGCCGTTCATGCGCAGGTAGCGGGCGGCCCAGATCGTTGGCGTGCCGACGTCGAAGGTGAAGACCGCGTCCTCGGCGGCCTGCTCGCTCAGCAGGCGGGCCAGGTACTGCGGATGGATCGGCTTGCGGCCGCTGTCGCCGGTGGCCAGGTCGTCCAGTTGGCGGCGCGCGTCACGATAGTGGCGCAGGCTCGCCGCCAGATGGGCCTCGTCGGCCTCGTCGGCCTTGGGGACGAGGCGCGGCAGCAGGGCGTCCAGCGTGGCGCCGACATCGCCGACCAGCCCCATGTCCAGCCGCGTGCGGCGCCCGAGGTTTTCCGGGCGAATATCGATCTGCACGACCTGCGCGCCCTCGGGGTAGAACTGGCGATACGGGAAATCGGTCCCGAGCATCAGCAGCGTGTCGCATTCCTGCATGGCGTGGTAGCCCGAGCTGAAGCCGATCAAGCCGGTCATGCCGACGTCGTACGGATTGTCGTACTCGATGTATTCCTTGCCGCCCAGGGCGTGCACCACGGGCGCCTTCAACGTGGCGGCAAGTTGCACCACCTGGTCGTGCGCGCCGGCGCAACCGCGCCCGCACAGCAGCGTGGTGCGCTGGCTGCCGCGCAGCAGGTTGGCCAGCGCGTCGAGCGAGGCGGCGTCCGGCGTGACCACCGGCGGGCGCAGGGCGATTGCGGCGGGCGCGGACTCGGCGAACGTGCCCTCGCGCAGCGCCACGTCGCCTGGAATCACGATCACGGCCACGCCCCGGCGGCCCACCGCCGCGCGGATCGCGGATTCGAGCACACCGGGCAACTGCTCGACGCTGGTGACGAGTTCGCAGTAGTGGCTGCACTCCCGGAACAACTGCTCGGGGTGGGTCTCCTGGAAGTAGCCACGCCCGATTTCGGCGCTCGGGATATGGGCGGCGATGGCCAGCACCGGCACGCCAGACCGGTGGCAATCGAACAAACCGTTGATCAGATGCAGGTTGCCGGGCCCGCAGCTCCCGGCGCAGACGGCCAGCTTGCCGGTCAGGTGCGCTTCGGCGCCCGCCGCGAAGGCGGCGGTCTCCTCGTGGCGGGTGTGGATCCAGTCGATGTCGTCGCGCTGGCGCAGTGATTCGGTAATGCCGTTGAGGCTGTCGCCGACGACGCCGTAAATGCGTTCGACGCCCACCGCGTGCAGGACGCGGGTGATGAGGTCGGCTGCGTGGTTGGCCATGGTGCTCTCCTTGTGCGATCGGTGCCTGCGAGCGAGGCAGATTTCCAAGGTACAAGGGTAGGCGGTGAGCGACGGCGAGGATAGCGCGCGGGGCCGGTCCTGTCCGATCCGCACGGCGCATCATCGGACAGGACAATAAAAAAGGCCGCCATGGAGGCGGCCTTGCGGGGGCGCGAAGTGTACGTCAGGCGTGCAGCGCGGCCGGTTGCAGCGATTGGCCGGTCAGGCTGGCCACGGCGATGGCCATGGCCTGCTCGCGGGCCTCGGCGGCGGCCGGCGCGGGCATGAAGCGCTCGGGGGCTTCGCGCGCCAGTTGCTGGAGGTGGCGCAGCTTGGCCTGGAGGCCGGGTTCCACGCGCGAATCGGGCGTCACCGTCGACGGGCAGGCCACGCCGAGGATGTCCAGCGCCTGGCGGAAGTTCTCCACCGTCAGGCCCTCGGCCGGGTTCACCTGCACGAGATGGCGGCGCTGCGCTGCCGTCATCGAGGCCGGCGCGGCCGTCGACAGGATCACCCAGCTACCGGGTGCGGCGCGCTGCGTGAACCAGGCATCGATCTCGGCGCCATGACCGCCCGCCACGCGCGGGGTCATGCCTTCCACCTGGAGGTCGAGCTGTTGCAGGATCGCAGCGGGTGTGCCACGACGCCACGCGTCGGACACCACCACGCGGGCGCCGGCAATGCCGAACAGCCGGCGCAGGAAGCCCAGCGCGATCGGATCGAAGAAACGGACATCCCTCAGGGTGCCGCTCGTTGGCGTACCGCCCAGGCGGGCAGCGGAGCGGTCCGAGTAGAGGACGCCGGGTACGTCCAGCATGATGAGGCGTTCAGACATGATTTCCCTGTGGTAGTCGGTGCTGTTTTGGTCGAGACAAGCGTACTCGGCAATTCGGCCTCTGCGGCGCCACAAAACGTGCGTAAGTGCAACAGTTCTGTAACTTCTACACCGGAGGCGTAAATGCCCGTTACCCCTTGTTCTCAAATGTTTCTGCCCGACACACCTGCCTGATGCCGGGGTCGATTCCGGCGCGGATGCGGGCTCAATGAAGAAGAAAACGAGCGCACCTGCGCATCGGTTGACACAAGGCGATTAGGGGAATTACTAGGATTTACCCGAAGCGGGAAGGGGCGGTGGGAATGGCGTTGAAACCCGAGGGCGTGGCTTACCGCTTGCGCAGTAAACGCATTTCGAAATGCTCGAATGATTGCTGGCACGCTGCGCTGCAGAACAGCACGGCGGGGCCCACGGGCTGCTCGCAGCCATGGCAGGCGCCGCACGGCTTGAGCCGTGGCGCCCAGTCGCGGCCCGCCGCGTCCAGATCATCATCAAAGGACGAATCGTCCTGCACTGCCTTGCGTAGCGCCATGCCAGTCCTTGCTGTGCGTCTCGATTGAGAAGCAAGCGAACATGCTAGCCGGGCTGTGGCCCGGAAAGAATCAGCATTCGCTTATTTACGACAGCAAAGACCGGAAACTTTAACAATGGCGTGACATTGGTGCGGTGCAGCGTAGCCGGGCTACTGGAACTGGAAGCGGGACACGTCAGATTCGAGTGCGGCGGCTTCCTCGTCGAGCCGGTTGGCGTGCAGCGCCACGGTGTCCACCAGCGCGCCGTTCTGCGCGCCGGTCTGCTCGAGTTCCGCGAGGGCATCGCCCACGGTGCGGATGCCGGCGGCCTGTTCCTCGGCCAGCGCACGCAGATGCCCCGCGAGGCTGTGGCTGCGGTCGACGGCCGATTCGATCCCTTCCATCGCCGCCACCACGCTGCTGCTGAGGGTGGCGCTGCGTTCGATCTCGCGCGTGGCGTCGCCGACGATGCCGCTGATTTCGCGCGCGGCGTTGGCGCTGCGCTGGGCCAGCGCGCGTACCTCCTGCGCGACCACGGCGAAGCTGCGTCCCGCCGCGCCAGCGCGCGCGGCTTCCACGGCGGCGTTGAGCGCGAGGATGTTGGTTTGAAACGCGATGCCCTCGATCACCGTGACTACCTCGGCAATATTGCGCGAGTGGCCCAGCACGTTGGCCATGGTCCCGTTCATGTCGCGCACCACCGCCATGCCGGCGCCCGATGCGGCGCGTGCCTGGTTGGCCATCGTGCTCGACTCGTTGGCCTGCTCATGCACCTGTTCGACGAGCGCGGTCAGGCGCGTCATGCTGGCCGCCGCGTGGCGCAGGGCCGCGGCCTGCTGCGCGGTGCGCGCCGCAAGCTGCTGGTTGCCGCCGGCAATGTCGCCGCTGGTGGCTGTGATCTCGTGGGCGGATTCCTGAATGCGGGCCAGTACGCCGGCCAGTTCGTCGCGCATGCCGGCCAGGAAGTAGAGCAGGCTGGTCTGATCGTCCTTGCGCAGGGCGATATGCGCGGTCAGGTCGCCACTGGCGATGCGATTGGCCGCCGCTGCCGCGTCGCGCGGCTCGCCGCCGAGTTCGCGCGTCAGGCTGCGTGCCGCGAACCACGCCAGCGCGCCAGCCGCCACGAAACTGGCCACGAGCAGTGCGGCCATCAGCGTCTGCGCGCCGAGCTGGCTCGCGGCAACGCCGGCCACGGTGTCGGCAGCCTGCCGCTCCAGGCCGGCGCGCGTGGTTTCCATCAGCGCGCCGAGCTTTTGCAGTTGCTCGCCCAGGAAGTGGCCATCGACGGAGACGGCGCTGTCGAACTGGAGGGCGTCCAGCGGTTGCTTGTTGATCAGCGCCACATAGCCTTGCATCAGCTCGCCTGCCGCCGCGCGCTCCTTTTGCAGCGCCTGTGCCTGGCGCGGCGCGGCCTGGCGCACGCCGTCCACGGCGGCGTCGAGCTGGCGCATGGCCATCTGGATGTCCGTGCCGGCGGCATCACGCTCGCTGGTGCTCGTGGCCAGCGTCAGCGCGAGTTGCGCGCGGCCCAGTGTGGCCAGCGCGGCCTGCGCGCGTTCCGCCGAGATGGCGCCGCGCATGTCGCGTTGATACAGCGTGTCAGTGTCCTGCTTGAGGGAGACCAGATTGAGGATGCCAATCAGGCCGACCACGGCCCCGAAGACATAGACCAGAATGAACGCCGCGGACAGCCGCGCCGCCAGCGGCAGTCGCACCAGCCGTTGCCACACGGCTTCGCCGCGTGCGCGCGGCAGACTCAGTTGGATGGCTTGCAACACGAAACAGACTCCTGCCGGGATTGGCCCGGCCTTGCCATGACCCGATGCCCGCCGCGTGGCTGCCTGGCCGTGCCGCCCGGTTGTGGTCGGCCGGGGCATGTTCCCGTTGCGGTGCGCCGCCATGCTCGGCGAACGGTGTGACGCAGGCGTGACACCCTCGCACAAGCAGGGGAGAAGCACAGGCCGGGAGGGCCGGTTACGTCTGGAGCAGGGGCTGTCCGGGCGGGGCCGCCAGGTCGGCGCGGAAGGTCTGGTCGAGGATGTCGAGCCGGTAGCCCTGCGCGTAGACGACGTTCACGGTAACGCCGTTGGCCGGGCAGAGGTCGAGCGTGCGCCGCATGCGCGAGACCAGCCCCGCCAGCGCGCGCGAGAGCGGCGGCAGGTCATGGCCCCAGATCATGTGTTCGATCCGCTTGCTGGCCAGGATGCGGCCCGCGTTGGCAAACAGCAGCGTGGCCAGGTCGAACTCCTTCGGCGTCATGGCGATGCGGCGCCCGTTCAGGATGGCAAAGCGGCCCGGGCTGTTCAGCTCGTAGGGGCCGGCGCGCATCGGCAGGTTGTTGCGGAAGCGTGCGCCGCACATGCGCCTTCGCAGGGCGGAGATGCGCGCCAGCAGCACGCGGTTGCTCAGGGCTTCGAGCACGTAGTCGTCGGCGCCGGCGTCGAGCGCCTCGACGAGATCGTTGTCGTTGTTATGCTGCCCGCCGATCATGATGATCGGCATGTCGCGGGCCCGCACGGCGCGCACGGCACGGATCACGTCGATCGCGGAGATGTCGTGCAGGTCGCGGTCGACCAGCAGCATGTCGTAGCTGTCATGGCTGAGGCCGTGGATCAGGTCCCGGCCGGCAAGGAAGAGGGTGCACTGGAAACCCGCAAGGGAGAGCAGGTCCTGGATGGGGTGGAGGCGGGCCGCACGGCTGGCCAGCAAGGCGATGTTGGTCGAAACACTCATGCTACGACTACCAGAAAACTGAAACGGATTGACGGAGAGGAACCGTCAGAGCGTAGCGGCGGCATGCCGGGGCGGACAATCGTCATTCCCTTAAATGTGGGACCGCTGGGAACCGGGTCAGGCTTATCCACAGAACGTGTGGATAACTGGCAGGCGGCCGCAGGCACACCGGCGCCGGCGCGCCATTGCATCGGCGCGCCTAAAAATGAGGCAGGCCAACCGGCATATGGCGATCGGGGGATGCCCTCATGTGACGGGTATGCCAGAATACGGATCAATCCATGTACGGGCCCGCAGCGCCGAACCATCCGCCTATGTTGATGAGTCCTAGCGTGATCGCCGCAGTGATGGTCGCCTTCCATATCGTTGGCGTGATGGCCGCGCTGCATGCCGTGATGACGGTCCGCACCGCACCCGGTGCGATTGCGTGGGCGGGGTCGCTGGTGATGATGCCGTACTTCGCGCTGATTCCGTACCTGATCTTCGGCCGCAGCACCTTCGCCGGCTACGTCAACGCGCGCCGTTTCAATAATGACCGCCTGCGCGAGATCCGCCGTGGCATGACCGCGTCCGAGCGCGAGGCCCTGTCGGCCTGCGTGGTGACGGCACCGGCGCAGGCGTGCATGCGCGCGCTGCCCGGGCTGACCGGCATGCCGTGCCTGGCCAATAACGACGTACGCCTGCTGATCAACGGCGAGCAGACCTTCGAGGCCATCTTCGCCGCCATCGACGCCGCCACGCAGGTGGTGCTGGTGCAGTTCTTCATCGTCCATGACGATGAACTGGGCCGCGAACTCCAGCGCCGCCTGTGCGAGCGTGCCCGCGCCGGCGTGAAGGTCTATTTCCTGTTCGACAGCATCGGCTGCCACGGACTCGGACGCGCCTACATGCGCACGCTCCAGCAGGCGGGCGTGGAGGCGCGGCCCTTTGCCACACATCCCGGCTTTGTCAATCGCTTTCAGTTGAATTTCCGCAACCACCGCAAGCTCGTGGTCGTGGACGGCGCGCGTGCCTTCCTGGGCGGGCACAACGTCGGCAACGAATACCTGGGTGCGCGGGCGCCGCTCTCGCCGTGGCGTGATACGCATATCGAAATTCGCGGCGCGGCGGTGCTGGAGTTGCAGATGGCGTTCGCCGAGGATTGGTACTGGGCCGCGCGCGAGGTGCCGTACCTGATGCTGCCGCCGCAGGGCGATGTGGGCGAGATGATCTGCCAGGTGGTGCCCTCCGGCCCGGCTGACGCGCAGGAGACCTGCTCGCTGTTCTTCGTCGAGGCGATCCAGTCGGCGCAGAAGCGGGTCTGGATCACCTCGCCATACTTCGTGCCGGACGAGGCAGTATTTGCGATGCTGCGCCTGGCCGTGCTGCGAGGGGTGGACGTGCGGATTCTGATTCCGTCGCGCCCGGACCACCTCGTGGTGTACGCGGCGTCCACCATCTACGCCTACCAGGCGGTGTGCGCGGGCGTGAAGGTCTACCGCTACCAGCCCGGCTTCCTGCACCAGAAAGTCATCCTGATCGACGACGAGGCGGCCGCCGTGGGCACCGCCAATCTCGACAATCGCTCGTTCCGGCTCAATTTCGAGATGATGGTGATGACCGCGCATCCGGCATTCGCGCGGGACGTCACGCGCATGCTGGAGGCCGACTTTGCCGAGGCGCGCGAGATCAGCCGCGACGAGTTCCTGGCCTCGCCCGCGCTGCTCCGGGTGGCGATGCACGTGGCCAAGCTGTTCGCCCCCATTCTCTGAACGGCGCCGCTGCCGACGTTGTCCACGTTGGCGCTGGCGCTATTTGTGTACACTGTCTACTATACATAGCAGAATGAGTGGACGATGTCCACATGGGAGTTTGACATGAGCCGAGTCGCCGCCACGCCGCCCACGCGGAGCACTTATCGACATGGCGATCTACGGCGTGCCTTGCTCGAGGCCGGGATCGACCTTGCACGCACCGGTGGCCCGGAGGCCGTGGTGCTGCGCGAAGCCACGCGCCGCGCGGGCGTGGTGCCGAATGCCGCGTACCGTCACTTCGCAAGCCGGCAGGACCTGTTGCAGGCGGTGCGCGCCGCCGCGCTGTCCGGCCTGGCCATGGCCATGGAGACCGAACTGGCCACGCTGCCCGCCAATGCCTCCGCCGCCGAGCGCGCGCGCGGGAGCCTGCGCGCGGTCGGCGCGGGCTACCTCCGCTACGCACTGGCCGAGACCGGCCTGTTCCGCACCGCATTCTCGGTGCCGGACGACGTGGAGGATGACCCGGACCCCGCCAAGGCCGGTAACAGCGGCCTCAACCCTTTCCAGTTGCTGGGCGCCGCGCTAGACCTTTGGGTCGATGCGGGCCTGCTGCCTGCGGCCCGCCGGCCCGGCGCCGAGTATGTGGCCTGGTCCGCCGTCCACGGGTTAGCCATTTTGTTGATCGACGGCCCCCTGCGCAGCCGCGCGCAGGAACAGGCCGGCATCATCGGTGCGCGGCTGCTGGACATGGTGGAGAACGGCCTGACAGTGGCCTGAGACCAAAAAAAATGCCACGTGGCGGGGACCACGTGGCATCCAAGTAAAAGAATGCCAGCGAGGGGTCAACTCTGGCACTCCATCGGGTGCCTGCATTGCACAGGCGGGGCCAGTGTAAGAAGACGATTCTGATTCGTGAATAGGAATAGTCCGAAAATGGATTTTCGCCGCGCAAATACTGTCTAATCCCCATGGGGCGACGGTCGAAGTCGCCCTCGGCTTTGATGCAGGTCAATGGGAGTGCACGATGAATCGGGCGCGCGGTTGGATGATGGCGGGCATTGCGGGCGCCACATGGTTGCTGGGCGGCTGCGTGGCATATCCCGGCTATGACACGACGGGCTACTACAGCAGCTATCCGTCCGGCTATGCGTCGTCAGGGTATTACGGCGGCTATTCCAGCGGCTATCCCGCCTATGCCTACGGCTATCCGTATGGCGGGTATCCGTACTACCGGCCCTGGTATGGCGGCTTCTACGGCAGCGTCTGGTATGGCAGCGGATATCGCGGCTACTACGGGCGTGGGTATCGGGGCTATTACGGGGGCTACCGCGGCTACCGCGGGGGAAACGGTGGTTACCACGGCGGCTACCACGGCGGCTATGGCGGCTACCGTGGCGGTGGCCATGGCGGCGGAGGAAGAGGTGGCGGTGGCCGTGGCGGTGGCGGTGGCGGTGGCCGGCGCTGAGAGCCAGTGCCCCGGCGCGATCCCGCCTACGGCAGCTGCCGCAGCTGGCCGATCACGGACATCAGCCGCCCGTGCGCCACGATGACCGACGATTCATCCTGCAACGCCTCCTGATAGCGCTTGCGAAACGCCTCGTCCCCGCGCTCGCTGAACAGCTTCTGCGCGGCGCCGGCCACGGCCCGGCAGGTATCGTCATGATGTTCGTCGCCCTCGAGTTCCTCGTCGATCTCGATGATGAGGCGCGACAGCGGGTCCAGCCAGCGAAAGAAAGATTCCTCGGTGACCAGCTGCACGAACTGCCCGGCCGGAATCGGACCGTGCAGACGCTCGTATTGAACACGGTCGTAGCCGATGACTTCCTTGTGCACCTGGAGCAATGCCGCGCGCAGGGCGCGCAGGCCTAAGCGGCGGGTTTCCTGGGTGGCAAGGAACTGTTCGCTGGGCATGCCTTTTCTCCACATTCCTGTTCCGGGACAGGGCGTGTCGACATGACCCGTCGGCGGGGTCCTCCCGGGAACCGCCATCGCCTGCCCGATCGTTTTCGGTGTTGCATCGCCATGCGGCATGACATGGCGTCTGCGAGAGTCAAGTATAGGAAGCGAGCGTGGCGCAGACCAGCGCGCAAGCCTAGCGAGATACCCGTATTGCGGCCCTGCGGCAAACCGTGGCGGCCATGTGGGTGAGCCTGAAACAAGATGCCGATGCTGCGATGCAAGGCGCTGTTCAGGCACCCGGCTCCTGCAACGGTGCACCCGTTGTGGCGACGATTTCCTCGGGGGAAGGATGGGCGCGCGCGGTCAGCCGCAGGCGCGCGAGCAGCGGAAGATGATCGGACGCCAGGCGCGTCAGCGCGCTGCGATGGCCTGCCACCGACACCAGGTGCGCGCGTGGCGAAGTCCAGATCCGGTCCAGCGCGAGGAAGGGCCAGCGCGACGGAAATGTCGAGACATGGGGCGTGCGTTCGAAGTACGCATGCAGCCAGCGCAGCGGCCTTCCCCACAGGAACCACTCGTTCACATCGCCGAGCAGGATGGTGGGCTGCTCGGGCGCCTCCGCCAGCGCGGTGAGCAGGCGGCGCACCTGCCAGCGCCGCTCGCCGGGCATCAGGCCGAGGTGCGTGGCAATCACGCGCAGCGCGAAGGTGTCGTGCTCCACGGCGTTGCATTCGAGCATGGCGTCGATGGCGCCGCGCGGCTCGTGCCCCTTCACGCTGAGGTCGATATGGCGGATGCGCAGCGGCTGGTAGCGCGTGAGCAGGCCGTTGCCGTAGTCGCCGTCCTCGCGGACCAGCGTGGGGCCGGGAATGGCGTGCAGGCCGGTGTGCGCGGCGAGGAAGCGCAGCATGTCGAAGCCGGTGGTGCGCGACTCCACCTCCTGCAGGGCGATCAGGTCTGCGCGCAGTTCCGTCACCACATCCGCGATGCGCTTTGGCACGAAATGCCCATCGGTGCCCACCCCGCCGTGGATGTTGTAGCTGGCCACGGCGATGTCGGCATGCAGTGACCCCGAGGGGTCTTGGGGGAAAGGCAATGGCGCGTGCATCAGGCCCCCTCGCGCGAGGGCGCGCTGGTGCAGGCTGGCGGGTGCCGCGCCGCCGCAGTCGCAGTCGCAGTGGCTGCCGCATGGCGTTCGGCGTTGGCTGCGCGCTCCCGACGCTTGCGCCGCCGGCGCAGCAGCACCGCCACGGTGATCGGAATCAGCAGCACCAGCGCCAGCAGGGCGAAGGTGCCCGCGCCTGGGTCCTTGGCCACGGCGGCAATCCGGTCCACCAGCGAGGCGGTGATGAGAATGCCCGGCGTCATGCCGATGGCGGTGCCGAGCAGGCAATCCCGCAGCCGGATGCGCGACGCGCCCACCACCAGGTTGACCAGCGTGAACGGCGCCACCGGCACGAGCCGCAGCACCACCATCGCCAGCACGCCATGCTGCCGCACCTTGTGGCTCAGCCGGTTCAGCCGGCGTCCGCCCAGGCGCCGCACCGCATGGCGGCCCAGCAGGCGGCCCGCCGTGTAGCCACCGGCGGCACTCAGCACCGTGCCACACAGCGCCAGCACCGCGCCATACCACGGCCCGAACACCACCAGCGTGACCACGATCAACAGCGTTACCGGAAACATCACCAGTCCACCTGCCACGAAAGCGGCCATCATCGCGCCCGGGGCAAACGGCATGTCGCGCACGTGCTCGACCATGGTCAGCAGATGGCGGAAGTCGGCCCATTCGCGCAGCGGCGTGTAGCGCCACGCGAAGGCCATGCCGCCCAGCACGAGCACCAGCAGCACGAATACCGCCACGCGGTTGGCCGCGTGGGGGCGGGCCTCGTGGCTGACGAACTCGCCCATGATCTGATCGCTGTCAATGGGTTCGATGGGGTCCAGCAGCCGCGCATCGGGCAGCGCGGCGTCCACTTCGTCCGGCACGGTCGGCGAGAATCGCTCCAGCGTGCGGCCGTCGCTGCGGTGCAGGGTCTCGATGGCGGCGTGCAGGCCGCCGGCGTCCGCCAGCGCGGCGTCGAGCTCGTCCGGCGTGACGGCGAGGTGCTCGCTCAGCAGCTGCCCGCGCATCGCCCGGATGCCGGCAGCGATCTTGGGATCGCCATTGGCTTCCACCACGAGGTTGCATTCGGTATCGAGCCCGAACGAGCGATTGCTGAGATTGGCCGACCCGATCGTCAGCAGCTGGTCGTCCACCACCATGACCTTGCTGTGGACGTTGACACAGGCATCGCCAAGGTCCGGCACATGCGGGCAGTACAGGTGGAACCGCGCGTGCGCGTCCGCGCCGCGCAGGCGCCGGCAGAGCCGTGCGCGCAGCACCCCCATGCTCGCTTCCTCCAGCCAGCCGCTCTCGGTGCGCCGGGACACCAGCGCAATCTCGGGCCCCTCGGGCTCGCGCAGGCGCTTGGTGAACGCATCGGCAATCAGGCCGGAACTGAAATACTGGTTCTCGAGGTAGATGCCCTGGCGTGCCGCGCCGATGGCATCCAGATACAGCTCGCGGATCTCCGACACGCCGGGCTCGTCCTCGCAAGCCGGCGAGGTCCGGCTGATGCCGACGTCCACATTGGTCAGATCGGGTGCGATGCTCTCCGGCCACGCATCCCCCAGCGGCCGGTCCGGCACACGCGGCTGGCGGCCCGTGGCGCGCAGCCAGCGCGCCGCCGCCAGGTCGCCCAGCGCAGCGGCGGCATCGCCATCGACCACGCACTGCACGTCATGGAAGGGCGGGTAGGGCTTGCCGTCCAGATCCACGCGGCGCGGGTCGTCGCCCAGATGATGATGGGTGTCCCAGCGCCGGATGGTCAGGTCCAGCCCGCCCACGAAGGCCACCTGATGATCGACCACGACCACCTTCTGATGATGCGAGGCCCCGGGCGGATGGTTGCCATCGAGCCGGAAAGACAGCCGCCGATGGGTCTGCCAATGCATCTTGGCGGACGGCAGCCACTCGCGCTCCAGCGCGAACACCATCGCGAAATCCCAGCTCAGCACGTAGATCCGCAGGCCGCGCTGGCGTTTGCACAGCGCGTTCAGGAAGTCGCGCAGCGTGGGCGGCAGGCCATCGGCATGGTCCCCGCCGCCCGGGGTCATCACCATCCGGCTGTCGATATCCCAGCCGAGGATGAACACGCTGTGCGTGGCCTTGGCCAGCGCCTCACGGAGTGCGGAAAAGTACGCATCGGCATCCACCAGCATCGAAAAACGCTGGCACGGCTCCACCCGCCAGCAGTTGTGGCCGGGGCGCAGGAGCGGGGCATTGGGAAGGGCGTCGGGCATCACCCGGCCACAGGCGCAAGTTTTGTACCGGATGGGGCGTTGGCGCCAGGACTGGCTTCCGAGGGTGGCTGCCCGCTGTTGCCGGTGTGCGCCTTACTCGGCTTTGTAATTCTGACAATCGATGGCGAGCGCTTCAGCGCGCCGCGCCGCCTCACGCCAAGCCCCCGGCGGCAGGCCGAAGCGGCGGGCAAACGCACGCGTAAAGGTGGTCTGGTCGGGATAGCCGACGCCGAAGGCGATGTCGGCCAGCGGCATCGTGCCGGCCATCAGCCACTGCACGGCCTGATCCAGGCGCAGGCGGGTCTGGTAGCCGTGCGGGGTGTCGCCGAAGGCTTCGCAGAACAGCGTATGGAAGTGGCGGGCGCCCCAGCCGAAGCGGCTGGCGAGTTGGTCGGCGCGCGGCGGCTCGGCGAGGCTGGCGCGCAGGCAGGCGTCGATCGCCAACACCGGGAAGCGGGCGGCGTCGTGCCGGGCGAGATCCTGGCCGAGCGAGGTGGCCAGATTGCCAGCCAGGATGGCCGCGCGCTGCCAGTCGTGCTGCGGCGGGGCGCCCGGGCGGGTTTTGGGGATGGCGACGAGCGTGCGCACCTGGGCGGCGAGTGGGCCGTCCAGCGCAAAGGTGCGGGGGCGGGCCATCAGCCGGGCCGGGAGGGCCACGGAGCTGGCCGGGAAGTCGGCCACCAGTTGCAGGTTTTCGGTCAGGCCCACGCAGACATGGTGTTCGCCGCCGGGCACGACGAGGCCGTGTTCGGCATCCACGCGATAGGCGTGACCGTCGATCTCCAGTTCGATGGCGCCGTCCACGCCGAACAGCAACTGGTGGTAGTCGTGCGCATGGCCGAGCGGCTGCGGCTGGAACCGCCGGGGCTCGACCAGCGGGGCGGCGTGATCAGCGCGCTTCGGCACGTTGCGTCCGTCCCTGGGTCTGGCACAGCCACACGCCGGCGCCGGCCACCGCCATGCCGAGCCACTGGAGCGGCACCAGATGGTCGCCAAACAGCAGGGCGGCCTGCACGGCGGCCAGTGGCGGGGCCAGGAACATCAGCGCGGCGGCGTTGGCGGCGCGTCCGCGGCGCACCAGCGCCAGCAGCAGCCACGTGCCGAGTCCCGACAGCACCAGCGCGGCATAAGCCAGCGAGGCCCAGAGCGTGGCGCCTGGCTCCCAGTGCAGCGCACCCGGGCCGCCATTGACCATGACCAGCGTGCCGGCCACGAGCATCGCGCCGGCATTCTGCCAGGCCGAGCTGGCGCGAATGTCGGCCTTGGCGATAGAGGTCTTCTGCAACAGCGTACCCATGGTGATGGAAACAATGGCCAGCAGGCCGACCAGCACGATCCACGGCGACACCGCGTGTGGCGCGCCGGCCCGCATCGCCGGCAGCACGACCAGCCCCACGCCGGCCGCGCCGAGCGCGAGCCCGCGCCAGGTGCGCATCGAAGGTAGCTCTTTTAATAGGGGGATGGCAAGCAGCGCGGTCAGCAGCGGCTGCAGGGCGCCCAGCAGCGCCATCACGGACGGCGACAGGCCGTGCGCCACGGCGCCGTAACCGGCACACAGGTAGATGCCCTGCATCAGCGCGCCGGCCAGCAGGTGGCGCGGCACCTCGCGCGGGGCCGGCCACGCCGCGCCGGACAGCAGCGCCGCCAGCATAAACATCAGCCCGGCCAGCGCGAAGCGGGCGAGCAGGAACAGGCTGGTGTCGGCCACGGGCACGACCGCCTTGCCGACGATAAAGCCGGTGGACCAGATCAGGACGAAAGCCAGGCCAGGCAGCCAGGCGGGCAGGGGGCGCGACATGGGAGCAGTACTCGATCAGATTCCGGGGCGGCCGGCATTGGCCGCAATTGGGGGGATTGTCTGGCAGCGTAGCGGGGCGGAAATCGGCTGTCTTGGCGATTCCTGCAATCGGCGGCGGGCCGATGCCATCGATCATCGGACAAATCCGATAGACCTCATGGACAATAAGCGCCTCGTCCCCGTCTTTCGGCCCCGATTGGGCCGCTTCCTGCCATGCAACCGACCGCGCCCCATCACCGCCTGATCCAGGACCTCGGCCTTGTGCCCCATCCGGAGGGGGGATTCTACCGGGAGACGTACCGGGACGCCGCGCGGGTCCGCCGGGCCGATGGCGCGGCGCGCTCGGCCTCCACGGCCATCTATTACCTGCTCTGCGATGACGCGTATTCGGCGTGGCACCGCATCCGCGCGGACGAAGGCTGGCATTTCTACGCCGGCGGGCCGCTCGACGTGCATGTGATCGATGGCGCAGGCCGGCTGCACACCCACCACCTCGGCAACCCCCTGCACGACGCCGGCACCGCGTTTCAGACGGTGGTGCCGGCCGGCTGCTGGTTCGCGGCCGAGCGCGTGGCGGGCTACGCCGGCGGCTATTCGCTGGTGGGCTGCACGGTGGCGCCCGGGTTCGAGTTCAGCGAGTTCGAACTGGCCGACGCGGCGGCGCTGGCCGCCGCCCATCCGGACCACGCCGAGGTCATCGCCCGGCTGGCGCCCCGGCCCCCCAAGCAGCCCCCGTCGCGGCCCCCGTCGCGGCCACGGCAAGGCTGACCGCCTCGATCCCTACGTTCGCCGGCAAGTTTTACGCGTAGCAGGTGCGCCCCGCCCCCGCCGCGCGCCGATGTTGCGGCGCCGGGCGGGTCGGGAACGGCTTTTGCAGAACCGGTCCACGGACCCGTTTTCGCATGTCCGCTACCTACCCCGCAAAACCCCACAGAACGAGGAGTCATCATGGATAAATCCAAGATCCCGGTCGGCCAGCGCCCGGCCCTGAGCCTGTTGCTGGACGACCACCGCGCCGTCAAGAAGCTGTTCAAGCAGTTCGAGGAAGCCAAACAGGACAGCGCCAAGCAGTCGATTGCGGCGGAAACCTGCCACGCGCTGACCATTCACGCCCAGATCGAGGAAGAGATCTTCTACCCGGCCCTGCGCGGGGTTTCGGACAAGATCGACGACATGCTGGATGAAGCCAAGGTGGAGCACATGGTGGCCAAGGCGTTGATCGCGAAGATCGAGTCTGGCGACAAGGACATGCTCGACGCCAACTACAAGGTGCTGACCGAGTACGTCGGGCACCACGTGGAGGAAGAGGAAGGCGAGCTGTTCAAGGCCGTGATCCAGGCCAAGATCGACCTGAAGGCCGTGGCGGCGCAGCTTGAGGAGCGCAAGCACGAGCTGGAAGGCGTGACGGTCTGACCCTCGGCGCGGAGAGAAAAAGGCCCATCCATGACGGATGGGCCTTTCTTAGGGTTGCGATACGTGGTGTTTAATCCGCTTTTTCGCCTTCAACCCTGATTCGCGAGCAGATCGGCCAGCTCATCGGCGTGTTCTTCCTCCACGGCCAGGATCTCTTCCATCATGCGGCGTGTGGTCGGGTCCTTGTCGCCCAGGTACTGGACGATCTCGCGATAGCTGTCGATCGCGATCCGCTCGGCCACGAGGTTCTCGCGGATCATGCTGGCGAGGTCGTCCCCCTCGCTGTACTCCGAATGGCTGCGCGTCAGCAGGCCGTCCGGCGACAGGTTGGGCTCGCCGCCCAGCTGGACGATGCGCTCGGCGATCTGGTCGGCGTGGCCTTGCTCCTCGTTGGAATGTGCGAGGAATTCGTCGGCAACGCTCTTCGAGTTCGGGCCCTTGGCCATGAAATAGTGGCGGCGATAGCGCAGCACACAGACGATTTCCGTGGCGAGTGCGGTATTGAGCAACTCGATCACGGTGTTGCGGTCGCCATCGTAGCCCTCGGTGACGGCGCCGTCTTCGATCTTCTTGCGGGCACGTTCGCGCAGGGTCTTGATGTCGGTGAGGAAGGGTTGGGATTGCATTGTGATGGACTCCTTTGCCAACCGTGAGCGGGGACTTGTAGGGGGACAGACGTGGGGAATTGGTGCGTATCTATCTTAGAGTTCCGCACACGCCGCGCGGCGTCAGCCCGTGCCCCATTCTGCTATCGGGTTCGGTCCTACAACCCGCCAGCGGCCTGCCAATCGGCATGCAGTTCGGGGCGGGATTTGCGGGGAGTGGGAGATCAGTAGCCCGAACGGCTGTAACCCGGGTTGTAACCCTGGTCGTAACCCTGGTCGTAACCCCGCTGGTAGGGCGCGTACTCGACCTGCCCGTAGCCCACCGGGGCAGCCGGCGCGCATGGCACGTAGGCACGCTGGTAGTTGCTGTAGCAGTAGCCCGGCGGCACCTGCGGGGCGGCGTAGGCCACCGGTTGCGGCGGCGCGTAGACCGGCGCCGGCGCAGCTACCACGGGCTGGCTGTAGACCGCCGCGCCGATGGCCAGCGCCGCGATGGCGCCCACGGCCAGCGCAGCCACCGCGCCGTCTGACCCGCCGCCACCGTGATGGCGGCCGCGGGCCGACGCCGGCCCGGCGGCCAGCATGGCGGCGCAGAGAACGGCAATACCGGTGTAACGAATCGATTGGCGCATGTCGGGCTCCTTGTCGGCCGATGATCGGCCTTGCTCGATGGGAGCCATCATGCCCTGCGGCGCATTACAGTGGGTTACGCCATGGTGAGCAGATGTTACGGCTGCAACATCTGGCGCGGCTTTGGCGCGAGTTACTCGCTGGCTTCGGCCAGGAACCAGGCGCGGCGCTGGGCTTCGTCGATCCAGTTCTCCAGCAGGCTCGCGGTGGCCACGTCGCCGTGGTCGTCGCAGACGCCATGGGCGTCGAGCATGATTGCGGCCAGTTGCAGATTGTCGGCGCGAAGTTCCGCCAGCATGTCGCGCGGAGCCACGCGGTCGGCGTCGTTGTCGCGCAGGCGCTGCTGGCGGGTCACGTCGCCGATGGAGCGCAGCGTGGTGGTGCCGAGCTTGCGCACCCGCTCGGCGATGTCGTCGGTGATGGCGAAGATCTGCGCCGACTGCTCGTCGAGCATCAGGTGGTAGTCGCGGAAGTGCGGGCCGGACATGTGCCAGTGGAAGTTCTTGGTCTTCAGGTAGAGCGCGAAGACATCGGCGAGCAGCGGGTTCAGGTGCGCGGCGATGGCGGCGACGCCCTTGGCGTCCGGGACGGACGGGGCGACGGTGGCGGTGACGAGGGAGGGCGCGGGCATCATGGCTCCTGGCGATCGGGAAACATTCGGGGGAATCCGGGCAAGGCTCGGGGTGTCTTGCCGCCATGATCGGGCTGCATGCCGCGCCGCCGTTGCCGCCCGGCCCCGGAATTGTCGATAACGCACGCTGGCGCGCCGGGCCGGGGGGGAGCCGGGCCAGACTATACATACATATAGTTACGCCGCCGGAGCGGGCCTCGTATCATGCCTGCACGCATCCCGGCATGTCGCTCCGGGCATCGCTGCGTGTTTCAGTCGGGTCGAGGTAGTCGCTTTGCACAACAAACAGTTACTGGCCATCGTCGACGACGATGACTCTGTCCGGGTCGCCACATCGCGCCTGGTTCGCTCCCTGGGGTGGGAAGTCATCCTTTTCGACACCGCCACGGCGTTCCTGAACTCCGGCTGTGCGGCCGAGGTGGATTGCGTGATCTCCGATGTCCAGATGCCCGGCATCACCGGCATCGAGATGCATCGCCGGCTGACCGAAGCCGGCGTACACGTGCCCGTGATCTTCATCACCGCGTTTTCCGTGGAAGCCACGCGCAGGCAGGCGATGATGAACGGTGCGCTGTCCTTCCTCAGCAAGCCGGTGGACGGTGCCGCGCTGCAGGCGTGCCTGGACCGGATCGGCAAGGCGGCACCCAACGCATAAGTGCCGTACCCTGCCGTACGTCACTTCTGCCACCTGCTATGTATAATTCCTGCGCACACATCCAAGGTGGATCGATGGCACATCCGTGCCCGCCCGCACCACGACTGTGCACGCGACCGCCCCGCAAGACACTGCCGACGGCCAGCGGTAGTTGAAACCGCGAAGTCCCCCGAGGAGCCACCCCGAGCATGTCCCAGCCAACCGCCGTGCACAGGCCGAAATCCGAGAATCCGCGCGCGCTGCTGGCCCTGGCGGCCCTGCTGACGCTGGCGATTTTCCTGATCGATATCCTGACGCCGCTGACGATTGCCGTGGCGGTGCTCTATGTTGTGGTCGTGCTGCTGGTGGCCGCCACCGGCTCGCAGCAGGCCACGCTGTATTCGGCCATCGGCTGCGCCGTACTGACCATCTTCGCCTTCCTGTTTCAGCGCACGGTCACCGAGGACGCCGGCCCGCTGGCGCGCTGCGTGTTCAGCCTGCTGGCGGTGGCCAGTACCTCGCTACTGGCCATGCGCAATCTTGCCAAGACGGCCCAGCTGCAGGAAGAGATGCAGATCCGCGCCACGGCCGAGGCGGCGCTCGCGCGCAGCGAAGCCTTCCTGGCGGAAGCGCAGCAGCTGAGCCAGACCGGCAGTATTGCCATGCGCGTGCCCGACGACACCATGACGTGGTCCGACGAGGCCTACCGGATCTTCGGCTACGACCGCACCGTGACGCCCGCCGCGGACCTGATCCTGGCACGCGCCCATCCGGAAGACCTGCCGCTGGTGGTCTCAGTGCGCGACCAGATGCGCCGGGGCGCACCGCTGATCGACGTGCGGCATCGGCTGCGCATGCCGGACGGTACGATCAAGCACGTGCACCTGGTGTCGCGCCGGCGCGCGGCGGCGCCGGACTATACCGAATACGTGGGCGCGCTGATGGATATCACCACGGCCGTCCAGACCCAGCAGGCGCTGCAGCGCACCTCCACCGAACTCGCGCATGTGATGCGCATGACCACGCTGGGCGAGCTCGCGGCGTCCATCGCCCACGAGGTGACGCAGCCGATTGCGGCCATCGTCACCTGTGGGGATTCCGCGCTGCGCTGGCTGAACCGGCCGCAACCGGACGTCGGCGAGGCCACCCAGTCCATCGACCAGATGATCCGCGATGCACGGCGCTCCAGCGACATCATCCGGCAGATCCGCTCGATGGCGCAGAAGCGCGATCCGGTCTACGCCGAGACTGCGCTTGACAGCCTGGTGCGGGAATCGATCGAACTGATGCGCCGCGAGCTGCAGGATCACCATGTGGAATCGGTGATCGACCTGACGCTTCCGGACGCGATGATCTGCGGCGACCGCGTGCAGCTTCAGCAGGTGCTGATCAACCTGCTGATGAACGCGGTGCAGGCAATGGAAGGCGCTGGCCGTCCCCGCAGGCTCTGGGTCAACACCGCGCTGGCCGAGTCGCGCCAGGTGCAGGTCACCGTGCGGGACGCCGGCAAGGGCATCGCGCCGGAAGATGCCGACCGGCTGTTCAGCGCGTTCTTCACCACCAAGGCCGAGGGCATGGGCATGGGCCTGTCGATCTGCCGCTCCATCGTGGAGGCGCACGGGGGCCGCATCTGGGCCGACTCGCCGCCCGAGGGCGGCGCGGCCTTCCACATCATGCTGCCGTTGCATCTGGCCGATGCGGCGGACGGCGAATGCGCGGCGCTTCGGCACGCCGCGGAAGCAGGGAGCGAACATGGGCAATGAGTCGGGCGCCGCCAACGAGGTGGCAGGTGGCGTGGTCTATGTGGTGGATGACGACGAGTCGATGCGGGTTGCTGTGGCGATGCTGCTGCGCTCCGTGGGCCACCAGGTGCAGACATTTGCCTCCGCGCAGGAATTCCTGGCGTGCGAGCGGCCCGATACGCCAAGCTGCCTGATCCTCGATGTCCGGCTCAAGGGCCTGAGCGGCCTGGCCGTGCAGGAGCAGATCGGCGCGGGCCAGATCAGCATTCCCATCGTCTTCATGACGGCGCATGGCGACATCGCCATGTCGGTCAAGGCGATGAAGGCGGGCGCGACGGACTTCCTCGCCAAGCCGTTCCGGGACCAGGACATGCTGGACGCCGTGAACAGCGCCCTGGCGCGCGACGCGCAGCGGCGCGTGGCCGACCAGTCGAGCGCGGACTTGCGCCAGCGCTATGCCACGCTGACCCAGCGTGAACGGGAAGTCATGGCCCAGGTGGTGCGCGGGCTGATGAACAAGCAGATCGCGGCGAACCTGGGCCTGAGCGAGATCACGGTGAAGATCCACCGCGGCCAGGCCATGAAGAAGATGGGTTCGCGCTCGCTGGCCGACTTCGTGCTGAAGGCCGAAGCGCTCGGGATGACGTCCGACGCTTCGCAGTAAGCCGTCGCGTCAGGCCGGCCCCCACGCCGAGATCAGGGCCGCCATGCCGCAGCAGGCGGTGCAGACCCCAATCCAGCAGCAAATCAGCTTGCGTTCGCGCCACGTGATATGGGCGGGATAGGACACGTGCTGGGCGGGCATCGTCGAGGTCTGGATGGGCATGATGGGCTCCGGGGGCCTGGACTCAGGCGTCCGACTTCTCGGGCGAGGCCGAGACACCGGTCAGGTCGCGCCCGGCCAGTTGCAGCCTGGCGGCGGCATCCACGGATTGATCGAAGCGCGCGCCATCGGTGTACGGGTCGCGCGGCGAATCCACGCGGGCGCCATCGGTGTAGGGGTCGCGCGGCGAATCGACGCGGGCACCATCGGTGTACGGGTCACGCGGCGAGCTGACGCTGGCGTGGGCCACGGTGGCGAAGCTGCCGAGGCTGCCCAGCACGAGCAGGGCGGTTGCGGCGAGGGTGCGTTGGGTGCGTTGGGTGCGTGTGGTCATGGGAATCTCTCCATCAGTGAGGGTGCAGCTTTTGGTTTCCTGGCGGCGCGCCGCGCATTGCCGGCTGCCTGGAATCAAGCTTAGAGACTCACGCCCCGGAAATCATTTGTACATCCGTCGCCGCCGATAGCGCATTCGTTGCGCGGCCTCATCCTTAGGTTTAACTCGCCGCAACGGCGGCCACCACGGACTGCGCCAGCAGGACTTCGGCCAGGATCATCGCATCGGCATTGCGCGCACGGGGGCGCTGCGGCCGGGGCTTGTAGATGGCATCGCCGGGCTCGATCTCGCGGCCGCTCATGGCGCAGAAGCCCGCCACGCGCGCGAAGGCGGTGCCCCATTGCTGCTCGCCGTAGCGGCAGTGGGTGGCATCGTTCCACGACAGCACGGCGGTGTGCGCATCGGGCAGGTCGATGATGCGGATCAGCACGCCGGCCAGGTCCTGGCGGCCGCAGCGATGGTAGGACATGGCGCTGCCGGCGGGCTGGTCGGGCTGCGCAAACAGCAGCCCGAGTGCCTGCTGCCAGGGGTCGGGGCGGTTGCGCGTCGGCGCAACCTGGTCTGTCACGAGGTTGTCTGCAAGCATGATGGGGCTCCGGGTTGAGGGCGACGGCCGCTCAGGCGGCCTTGCGTTCCAGGCTGCGTTTCACGCGCCAGTTGTAGGGGGTTTCGCCCACAAAGCGCTTGAACACGGTGGTGAAGTGCGATTGCGAGCGGAAGCCGCAATGCATGGCCACGTCGAGAATCGTCTGGCCGGTGGCGGTCAGCAGCGACTGCGCGTGTTCCACGCGCCGCCGCAGCAGGTATTCGTGCGGACGCAGGCCGGTGGCGCGACGGAACTGCGCCGCGAAGTGCATGCGCGTGAGGCCGGTGCTTTGCGCGATATCGGCCAGGCCAATCGCTTCGGACAAATGAGCGTCGATGTAGTCGGTGGCGCGGCGCAGGCGCCACGGCGGCAGCGGCGCCAGGCTGCCGCCCGTGGCTTCCGTCGCACCGGCCTGGAAGTGCCGCGCCACCAGGCGCGAGACGATGGCCAGGCTCACGCTCTCCACGAAGATGCGGCTCGCGCCGGCGTCCTGCACCTGCGTCATCGCCAGGGCCTGGCCGAGCCGCTCGAGCGCCGGGTCCTGCAGCAGCCTGGGCGAGTCCAGCACGATGTCGCCGGCATGGGGGCGATCGAACAGGTCGGCGTGGCATTCGGCCAGCACCGCCTGCGTGGCATACAGGTGGAGCACGTCGGCGGGCGCCTGGAAGGTGGCGCGTACCGGTACGCCCGGCGCGGTCACCTGCACCGCGCCGGCGGTGATGCGCCCGTCCACCAGCGGCCGGCCTGCATGCACGAACGCCAGCGTGGTGCAGCGCAGGTTCATGGCGATGCAGTGGTGGGTGTCGGCGCCGGGGTGGTAGACCTGGAGCGGTTCGCTGGGCTCGAGCGTCCAGCGCGAGACCGGGATCTGGGCGCCCGTTTCGTGGGAGGGTGCGCGCCACTGCTGCTCGGCGCCGATGAGCCCTGGTGGCGCGGACGGGCGGGCGGTACTGACCGGGATGAGCGAAGCGTGATGCATGACGGCCCCTTTTGAACTGAACGTTGAAGCGGTTCCGGGCCGCTAGACCCAGCATGGCTTCAAGGTATATCAGGCAAAGAGGGCCGAATAGCCCTACAAACGGTTGCGCACGGTGTCAAATGGTTTGCGCAATTCATACCTTGGTTTAGTCGGCCAGGGGCGCTGGCCACCAAGAAAAACGGGCTTCCGAGGAAGCCCGTCGCCCGCTGGATAGTACGCGGTCTCGTGCGAAAGTGCTTTCAGGCGCTGACGGGCGCGCCGCCCGCCGCCGACTCCTTGGCGAACAGGCTCTTGGAGGCCGCCACATGGCTGGCCAGCACCGGCCGCAACACCACCACGGCCAGGAAAGCCGCCGTCAGATCCATGCATGCCACGGTGTAGAGCACCGTGGACCACGTGCCCGTGGCCTCCATCATCAGGTTGCCGATCGGCACGAACAGCGCGCCAATCCCCTTCGCCGTGTAGAGCACGCCGTAGATCTTGCCGATGTGCTTGGTGCCGAAGGCGTCGCCTGCCAGTGCCGAGAACAGCGAGTAGACCTCGCCCCAGGCCAGGAACACCACGGCGGACAGGATCAGGAACGCGTACGGGTTGCTGCCGAAATACCCGAGCGCGATGATCCCAATGCCCTCCAGCGTGAAGGCGATCACCATCGTCTTCTCCCGGCCGATATGGTCCGAGATCCACCCGAACAGCGGCCGCGAGATGCCGTTCATGATGCGGTCCAGCATCAGCGCCAGCGGCAGGGCCGCCATCACGAAGAAGTGGAGATCGACCTTGAAGTCCTTGACGCCGAGATCCTTGGCGATGACGCCGAGCTGGGCCACGGCCATCATGCCCCCGGTCACCACCAGGATGAACATCATGAACATCAGCCAGAACAGCTTGGTGCTCATGGCCTCCTTGAGCGTGTAGTCGCGCGTGGCCTGGGCCAGCTTGTGCGACGCCCGGGTTTCCTGGGCACGCGGCGAGCGCAGGAACCACGCGGCCACAAAGGCGATGGAGCCCTGCAGCACGCCGAAGAAGAAGAACGTGTCCTGGAAGCCGGACGACTCGATCATCGCCGCAATGGGCAGGATCGTGGCCGCCGAGCCCGCGCCGTAGCCGCCGGCGGTCAGGCCAACTGCCAGCCCGCGCCGGTCCGGGAACCATTTCAGGGCGTTGTTGATGCAGGTGGCATAGATCGACCCGACGCCAATCCCGCCCACTGCCGCGCCGAAGTAGAAGCCCGCCAGGGTGGTGGCCTGCGAGTTGATGATCCAGGCCGCGCCGATGAACAGCGCGCCGAACGCCACCATCAGGCGTGGGCCAAACTTGTCGATGAAGTAGCCCTCCACCGGCGCGAGCCAGGTCTGGACCAGCACGAACAGCGTGAACGCCACCTGGATCTGGGCGCGTGGCCAGCCGTAGGTCTGCTGGATTTCCGGCACGAACAGCGTCCAGGCGTACTGGATGTTGGCCGTGGCCACCATGCAGACGACGCCAAAGGCGAGCTGGATCCAGCGGGTCCGTTCCGATGTCTGCTGGTTCGGGGTGAGTGCGGCGGAGGATGGGCTAGTCATGGCGCGCTCCCTGGGTCGTTTGTTGTGGCATGTCCGGCTGCATGTTTGTCTCCTGTTTCCTGGTTGCGATGTGCGCTCGCGAAAGGAATAAATCGTATGCCAGCCCATTTATCGCTTGGGCGGTCAAATACAAAGTATGTGATATACCAGGGCAGCGCAAGATAAAGACGCAGCAGGGTTTTCACCAAATACAGTGATTATCGGAATCAATGCTGCCGGCTCAGATGAGGGAGGAATCAATAATGGCCAAAAAAAATGCCCGCAGGCGTCCCGGCGGGCGGAGGCACGTTGCGTGACACCAGTCCGCAGCATGTAGCTGCAGTTATACGCACAAAATAAAGGGCGCGTACGTGGTTTTCCGCCAAATGACAGAAATGTAATGCAGATAATCCACACGGTGCGATGGATTAATCTCAGGATTGACGCGATGCGGAAAAATGAAAATGTGTGGGAATAAGCGGCAGGACGCCGCCCGGGGATAAATGCCGCGAGTCTGATTGATGGATTATCTGCGGGGATGAATCAGATTAACTCATGAATCCGCGCGAAGGCCGCGCGGGATCGTACGGGGAAAATCAACCCCAGTGCCGCACCCGGCCGGTATCCATGTGCACGAAGTTGTCGCGCGTGTAGATGCCCACGCCGCCGCCGCCCAGCGACACCGCCGCATCGCGCAGGTCTGCCAGCGGCACGCCGGGCAGGCGGATGTCGATGGCCATGCCGTCCATGTGCAGGCTGCGCCGGGCCACGCCACCGCCCCGGGTCTTGCGCAGGCGCTCATTGGTGACCGGGCTGCGGTAGCCGGAAATTACCTCGAACGCCTGGTCGGCGCCCAGCACGCCGCGCAGGTCGGCGAGCAGTCCGAGCAGCTTCGGATCGATGTCGCCGACGTCGCCGGAGTAGTGGTCGCGCAGGAAGCGGTTCAGCGCCTGCTGGGCGTCCGGCAGCACGTGGTCGCCCATCGCGTAGACCAACGAGATCTGCTCGCCGGTATGCGTATGCGAGAACGACAGCGCCCGGGCCCCGGGCACGCTGGCCAGCGCCAGACGCGGCACCGCCAAGGCGGACAAGCCAGCGGCAAGGGCCACAGCGCTGGACTGGCGAAGGAAGCGGCGGCGGGCTGGCGTGTTGCGGGTATGCGTCATGGCGATGGGGGCGAAAGGGGGCGAAGGGGTCGATCCGCGCGATCGGTGGTCAGGAAGGACGCGCCGGACTGGCCGCAGCATCCGTCGTGGGGCTTTGCCGCCGCACGGCACGCTGCTGAAGCGCCTGTTCGAGCACTTTGTCCTGCCCATATATGTCAGCGAGGAAGTATACCCGGCCATCGGCCCGCGCAATCGCCGTGCCATAGGCCAGCACCACCGGCAACGGCGCCTGCAGGGACACCGTGTTCGAGCTGCCCTTGGTCATCGCCTGACGGATGCGCGCCTCGGTCCAGTCCGGCTGGTCCTGGAGGACAAACTTTGCGAGTTCGACCGGCGCCTCCACGCGGATGCAGCCATGGCTGAAATCGCGCCGGTCGCGCTCGAACAGCTGCGGCGACGGTGTGTGATGGAGGTAGATGTTCTGGTTGTTCGGAAACACGAACTTGATGTCGCCCAGCGCGTTCAGCGGCCCGGGCCGCTGGCGGATGCGCATCTTGCCGGCCAGCACCGCGCTCAGGTTGGCCTCGTTCAGCGTCGGCACGGCCGTCGTGCCGGACACGAATTCGAAGCCCTGCCGCGTGAAATAGCCCGGATCGCGCCGGAAGCGCGGCACCAGCTCCGCCCGCGCGATGGAGGGCGGCACGTTCCAGTACGGGCTGAACTCGATATAGCGCATGTCCTCCTCGAACAGCGGCGTGCGGGTGTCCAGCGCCTTGCCGACGATGACCTTCATCTCCAGCCGGATGTCGAGCTTGCCGTCGCGGTAGTCGTAGGCGCGCAGCACGAATTCCGGCACGTTGACCACGATCATGCGCGGGCCGTCGGCCAGCGGGGTCCAGCGCAGCCGCTCCATGGTCAGCGCGATCTGCCTGACGCGCGCCGCCGGCGGCGTATTCAGCTGGGCCAGCGTGCCCTTGCCGATTACGCCATCGGCGGTCACGCCATGACGGGACTGGAAGGCCTTCACGGCTTCCACCAGCGCGCCCTTGTAGCCGTCCGTCGCAGGCGTGCCCGCTGGCAGGTCGCCCAGTGCCGCCAGCCGCTGGGCCAGCTGGGGCAAGGCGCTGTAGGGCTGCCCCGGCGTCAGCTTGCCACCGGGCGGCGCGGGTAGCGGCGCAGCCCACAGCGGCTCGGCGGCTAGCGCGCGATAGCGGGCCAGCGCCGTGCGCAGCGTGCCATAGAGCGGGAACGACGGCGGCGCCTCGCGGATCGCGTCGGGCAGCCGGTCGGCCGCCAGCGCGGCGCGCAGGGTGGCGTCCGGATCGAACGGCTTTTCCTTCGAGACATCGAAGCCCGCATGCACCTTGCGCGGATCCACGCGTCCCCGGCGCAGGTCGGACAGAAAGTGTTGCATCGACTGGGTCAGTGCGCCGTCGATGCGCTCCACGGCCTCCGGCGCCAGCGCGGGGCCGGCAGCGGCCTGCGTGACCGCGCGGCCCAGCGATTCGGCGTCGTAATCCTGGGCCTCGAGCCCGTCCGCGCCGGCATCGCTCAGTGCCGTCACGGCCTGCCGCGCGGCCTGCGTCGGCTTGCCATCGACAAACCAGAGCGGCTCCGCCCATGCGCTGGCCGCGCCGCAGAGCAGCCACGCCACGCAGGTCGCGGCAAGGCGGTGGCGGGCACGGGAGGGGGAAGGGGCGGGCGGGATCGGCGGCGTTACGGCAAATGTCATCGTCATTGGCATGGGCGAGTGCATTGCGGGAACGGGGTATCGTACCCGATCGCCATGCGACGGTCGCTCACCCGGGCGGCAATCTCCTCGTCGTGCGTAACCAGCATCAGCGCCGCGCCGGTCTCCGCGCAGGCTTCGAGTATCAGCGCCAGGGTGTCTTGCTGCGTTACCGGGTCCAGCCGCGAGGTGGGTTCGTCGGCGAACAGGAAGGCGGGCGTCAGCAGCAGCGCACGCAGCAGCGCAAAGCGCTGGAGTTCGCCGCCAGACACCGCGCCCGGCCGCCGCGCGAGCAGGTGCGGCGCCAGTTTCAACCGTTTGAGCAGCGGCGCGATGCGCGTCCGGTCGATCCGGTGCAGCGCGGCCAGATCCTCCAGCGCGCGGCCAATGCTGGCATGTGGGGCGAACGCGCCGGCAGGGTCCTGGTAAAGCTTCTGATAACGCACTTTTTGGATCCGATCCGGCCGATGCACCGTCCCGGCGTCCGGCGCGACCAGCCCCAGCAGCACGTTGCCGAGCGTGGACTTGCCGCTGCCGCTGGGCCCGGTCACCGCCAGCCGCTCCCCGGCGTGCAGGGTGACGTCGAGGGACCGGAACAAGCTGCGGTCGCCGAATTGCTTGCTCACGCCGCACGCGCGCAGGATTTCATCGCCACCGGGCGACGGCGCGCGCACCGCCGGCCAGTTCGCCGGTTCGGCGGCCACCAGCGCGCGGGTATAGGCATGGCCGGGAGCGCCGAGGACCGCCGCGGCATCGCCCCGTTCGACCAGCCTGCCGTCGAGCATGACCGCCACATCGCCCCCCAGCGCGCGGGCCACGGCGATGTCGTGGGTGATCGTCAGCAGCGCGCAGCCTTCGCCCAGCGCCGCCTGCAACCGGGCCACCAGTTCATCGCGCCAGACGCGGTCGAGGCCCTTGGTCGGCTCATCGACAATCAGCACCGGCGCGCCGCCCGCCCGCGTGATGGCGAACGCCACCCGCTGCGCCATGCCGCCAGACAGCGTCGTCGGCCACGCCTGCGCCGCGTGCGCCATGCCCAGCCCGTGCAGGTCGTGCAAGGCACGGCGCCACGCCTGCGCGTTGCCGAGTCCGGCCAGCGCATGCGTCTCCGCCAGTTGCCGGCCCACCCGCATGGTCGGATCGAGCGCAAACCACGGCTCCTGCGGCAGTAGCGCCAGTTGGCGGCCCCACATTGCCCGCCGCGTGGCGGGGTCGGCGGCGTCGCAGCGGCGGCCATCGACGGTGAGCGTGCCGCCCGCGCGCAGGCCGCGCGGCAGCGTGCCCATCAGCGCATGCGCCAGCAGGCTCTTGCCGGAGCCGCTTTCGCCGAGCAGCGTCAGGGCGCGTCCCGCCTCCAGCGTGAACGACACCGGCGCAAGCAGCTGGCCATCGGCGCTGGCTACGCTCAGCGCATCCACGGCCAGCAGGGGATGGGTGTCGATGCGGGTCATGCGGCGGCCTCCGCCGGCGCGCCGGTCGATACCAGCACCAGCCCCAGGATGGCGAGGCCGAGCAGCAGGATCGGCCAGGCGATGATCCACGGCGCCTCCGCCGCGTAAGGGAGCAGCTCGGTCATCATCAGTCCCAGTTCAGCCGCCGGCGGCTGCGCGCCCAGGCCGACAAAGCCCATTGCCGCCAGCGCCAGCACCGCCGCGCCGGCGCCAAAACTCATCAGCGTGGCCAGCAGCGGCGCCAGTTCCGGCAGCAGGTGCCGCCGCACGATATAGCCCGGACCAAAGCCGAGCAGCCGCGCCGCTTCCACATGATGGCTGGCCAGCACCACGCGCGCCGTGGCCCGCGTCACGCGGTAGTACTCGACCCACAGCACCAGCGACAGGCCGACATAGAGCGGCCAGTAGTCGCCCGGCGCGAACGCGCTCAGCAGCAACACCAGCAGCAGGCCCGGCAGCGCCAGCACCGCGTCCGCCACGGCGCCGGTCAGGCGCTCGGTCCAGCCGCCGCGCCACGCAGCCAGCAGGCCCAGCAGCGTGCCCGGCACGGCGGCGGAGGCCACGCTCAGCAGCGCCAGCCCGAGCGAGAGCCGCGCCGCGCTGGCCAGCCGCGCCAGCATGCTGCGGCCCAGATGGTCGGTGCCGAGCGGCTCGGCCAGTTGCGGCACCTGGAGAATGCCGTAGAGGTTCTGCTCGAACGGCGCGCGCGGCGCCAGCCAGGGGCCGACGATGGCAAACAGCGCCAGCATCAGCAGCAGGGCGGCGCCGGCTTTGCGGCGGGGATGCCAGGTCATCGGCCCCTCCCGATGCGCACGCGCGGATCGATCGCCGCGCAGGCCAGATCCACCAGCGTATTGAGCGCCACGAACAGCAGCCCCATGACCAGCGCCGTGCCCTGGATCATCGGTACATCGCGCCCGAAGATCGCGTGCACCAGCGCATGGCCGATGCCGGGCCATGCGAACAGCGTCTCGATCACCACCACGCCCTCCACCAGAAAGACCAGTTGCACGCCGAGGTAGGCCACCAGCGGCACGGCGGCATTACGCACGCCGTGGCGCAGCAGCGCGGCCCGGTCAGAGAGCCCCTTGGTGCGCGCGAACAGGAAATACGGCGAGGCGGTCACCGTGGCCATCGCATCGCGCGCCACGCGCATCGCCGTGGCGGAGAGGCCCAGCCCCAGCGTGAGCGCCGGGGCGATCAGCGAGCCGTGCGCGGCATCGCCGCCGGCCGGAATCAGGCCGAGTTGCACCGCCAGCACGGCCACCAGCACGATGCCGAGCACGAACGGCGGCAGCGCGCGCAGCAGCACGGACAGCCACAGCGTCAGCCGGTCCAGCCGGCCAGCGGGCCGCAGACCCGCCGCGAAGCCGAGCGGCACGGCGATGGCGCACGACACCGCCAGCGCCGCCAGCGCCAGCGACAGCGTATGGCCCAGTTGATGGGCGATTTCGGCGGCCACCGGCGCGCCCGTCACCGCCGAGACGCCCAGGTCCATCCGCAGCAGGTGCCCCCACCACGCCACGAGGCTCTCGAACCACGGCAGGCCGAGTCCCAGCTCCATGCGCACCGCTTCGGCGGCCTGCGCGGTGACCATGTCGTAGCCATAGCGGCCGGCGGCGATCCGGAACGCCATGTCGCCGGGCAACAGCCGCATCATCAGGAAGCTCACCGTGCCGACCAGCGCGGCCACCACGAGCGCCTGCACGCCGCGCTGGAGCACGATGCGGGCAAGCTGGCGCGCCGTGTCGCGCCGGAAGGTGGCGGTAGGCTCGGCCACCGGGGCGGCGCCGGGCAGGGCGGCGCGGGTCAGGTTTTCCATTGCAGTTGCGTCAGCCGGTAGGAACGTTCGAAAGGATCGATGGACACCCCCGCCAGCCGGGGGCTGGCCGCCAGCGTCTGGCGATACCAGACCACGGGGATCAGCGGCATCGCGTCGTGCAGGGTGTCCGCCACCTGCCGGCGCAGCGCCTCGGCGCGCGGGCCTTCCGGCGTGGACGGCAACGCGGCCAGCGCCGCCGTCACCACCGGCGACGACCAGCGCATCGGCCCCCAATCCCCACCCTGGCCCGCAAAGTCCTGCGCCACCGCGCCGAAGGCGTCCGGCACCACGCCAAAGTTGCGCGCCAGCAGGCCCACTTCGAGCGTGCCGTCGCGATGCCCGAACGGAATGTCGCTCGAATTGCCCACCGCCACGCGCACCGCCACGCCCACCTGCCGCCACTGCTCCTGGATGGCGGCGGCGATCACCGGCAGCTCGGGGCGGTCCGGGAAGGTGCGCAGCGTCAGCGCGAGCCGATCCGGGCCGCGCCGCAGCAGGCCGTCGGCATCGGGCCGGAAGCGGGCCTCAGCCAGCAGGCCGCGCGCGGCGGCAGGGTCGTAGCCCAGCGCGGGCAGGCGCGGATCGTGCCAGGCGGGCAGGGCGGGCGGGAACAGCTGGCCTGCCGCCAGTGAAGGGTCCCGCAGGATGGCGCTGGCAATGCCGCGCCGGTCCAGCGCCAGTGCCAGCGCGCGGCGCACCCGCACATCGGCCAGCAGGGGATGGCTGGCATTGAGTTTCAGCAGCGTGGTCCGGGGAACGGTCACGGCATGCACGGCCACGGCGCGGCCACGCTGGAGCCGTGCGATGCTGCCCGGGTCGAGCCCATAGGCCAGATGGGCTTGTCCGGCCTCGGCCATCAGCGCGCGCATCTCGGCGCGGCCCACTGACAGATACTCGGCATGCGTCACGGCCGGCCGGGCGCCGTGCCAGCCGTCGAACGCCTCCACGGCGAAGTGCTGCGGCGGCGCGAGTTCGGTCACGCGGTACGGGCCCGATCCGATGATCGCGCGCACCGTGCCATCGGCGCCGAACGAGGCCGGCGCCAGCACCTGCGTGCTGCTATGGGAGAGCAGCGCCAGCAGGGGGGCGAAGGGGCGCGCGAGACGGATGTGGACCGCATCGGCCTCTGCATCGGCCTCTGCATCGATCCCCGCGATAGGCGCGGCACCCAGCACCCCGGCGGCGTGACGGGCGCGCCCGAGGGCAGCGACCACATCGGAGGCCATCACCGGCGTGCCGTCATGGAAACGCGCGCCCGGCCGCAGCGCGAAGCGCCATTGCAGGCCGTCTGGCGACATCTGCCAGCCAGCCGCCAGCCCCGCTACCGGCACGCCGGCCGCGTCGTAGTCGACCAGCGTCTCGGTGACCTGCATGCGCGAGAACAGATAGCCGTTGCGCAGCGGATCGAGGCTGGAAAGCTCCCATGGCCCGATCACGCGCAAGGTGGGCAGCGGCTGGGCGAACACGGCTTTCCCAGCGCCCACCGTCGACACAATCGGCGCCGCCAACGCAGCCTTCAGCAGCCGCCTGCGCTTCCCAATGTTCCCCATGGCGTCAGTAGCTGAGCCGCAGGCCCAGCCGCACCGTGCGGCCCGCGCCCGGCAGCACCCAGACGCTGCTGTACGAACTGGCGTACCAGGTCTTGTTGAACAGGTTGTCCACGTTCAGCGTCACGCGCACGGTCTTGCTGTACTGCCAGTAGGCCAGCAGGTCCGCCAGCGTGTAGGCGGGCAGCGAGAAGCTGTTCTGCGCATCGCCCGACCGCTTGCCGACGTAGCGCACGCCGCCGCCCACGCCATAGCGCTGCCCAATGGGCGCGGCGTCCTCGTAGACCGCCATCAGGCTGCCGCTGGTACGCGGGATATTGAGCAGCGGCGTGCCGGCGGCCAGCGTGCTGTCCTCGGTGATCTCCGCATCGGTATAGGCCAGATTGCCGCTCAGGCGCCAGTGCTTGCCAAGCTGCCCGGCCACGTCGAGTTCCACGCCCCGGCTGCGCGCCTCGCCGGCAGCCACCGAGTAGGACGGATCGACCGGGTTCGCGGTCAGCACGTTGCGCTTGCGGATCTCGTACACGGCCAGCGTGCCGCCGATGCGGCGGTCGTCGCTGTCCACCTTCACGCCGGCCTCCACGGCGCGGCCGTGCTCGGGCGAGAACGCGTTGCCTGCGGCGTCGCTGCCGGCGTTGGGCCGGAACGAGCGGCTGGCGTTGGCGAACAGCGACACATTGTGGCTGGCCAGATAGGTCAGCCCCACGCGCGGCGACACCGCCGTCTGGTGCTGGCTGGTCTCCGTGCCGCGCAGCCGGTTGTCGAGCGACTGATTGAACGTATCGAAGCGCACGCCCGCCAGCAGCCGCCAGCGCTCGCCCAGCCGCAACTGGTCCTGCGCATAGAGGCCGAGGCTGGTCTGGCGCTCGTAGGTGTCGGTGTTGGGGGCCAGCGCGGGCGGCGTCTGGCCGTACACGGGCTGGTAGATGTCGATGGCGTAGGGCGCGGCGGCGCTGGGGTTGCGCCGCAGCTGCACCTGCGTATTGGCGAAGCGGTAGGTGTCGAGGCCGACGATCACCTCGTGCCCGACCGGCCCGGTGGTGAACTTGCCGGTCACATCGGCCTGCAGCGACACATCGTCGGACTGATAGTCCCGATAGCGCCGCTGCCGCGTCAGCGTACGGTTGTCCGCCTGCAGCGCGCTCGCCTCGGTCGAATAGCCTTCCAGGCTGCCACCGCGATAGGCCACGGCCAGCCGGCCCTTCCAGTCGGGCGAGAACTGGTGCTCCACGCTCAACTGGTGCGACTGGCTGTCCAGCCGCATCGCGCCGTCATCGGGCTCGCCCAGGAAGCGCGAGCGCGGCACCGCGCCGAGCCGGCCCTGCACCGCCACCACGCCACGGTCCAGCGGCGTGGTGAAGCGCTGGAATTCGCCCGCGTACTGGACGATGGTGTCGGCGCCGAGCATCCACGTCAGGGACGGCGCCACCAGATAGCGCTGGCTGTCGATGAAGTCCCGCGTGCTGCCTTGGTGGTCGGCCACGGCCACCAGCCGGCCTGCCAGCGTCTCGGTAATCGGCCCGGTGAGGTCGGCGGCGGCGCGGTAGCCATCGCGGCTGCCCACCTCCAGGTCATAGGTCTGGCCGGGCTGGAAGCGCGGCTGCTTGGTGACGATGTTGAGGCTGCCGCCGGGCTCGCCGCTGCCATAGAGCGACGAGGTCGGCCCCTTCAGCACCTCCACGCGCTCGATGGTGGCGGCATCGCGCGGGGCGGTGAAGCCCCGGTTCGCCGTGAAGCCGTTGACCAGATAGGCCGCGC
The DNA here is from genome assembly GCF_046535395.1 of Cupriavidus sp. SIMBA_020. Lineage (NCBI taxonomy): Bacteria > Pseudomonadati > Pseudomonadota > Betaproteobacteria > Burkholderiales > Burkholderiaceae > Cupriavidus > Cupriavidus sp. SIMBA_020. The sequence goes on from NZ_JAWRWU010000006.1 coordinate 108,182, forward strand.
CGGTGTTCTCGTTGCCGGAGAAGCCGCGGATCGCGTAGTTGTCCCAGAGGCCGCCGAAGCTGTTCTGGCGCGCCACGCCGCTCGCGTAGTCGAAGGTCTGGTCCAGCCGCGTGGCGCCGATATCGTCCAGCAGCGCGCGCGGCAGCACCCGCACAGACTGCGGCACCTCACGCAGCGGGGTTTCGGTCCGCGTGGCGCCGCTGGCCAGCGCCGGCGCGTAGGCGTCGTCCAACTGGCTGACCACGGACACCTCGGGCAGGAGCGGGGCGTCGTCAGCCTCGGCGGCGGATGCCATGGCGGTTGCCGTGGCGGTGGTCGTGACAAGCGCGGCGTAGCGCAGCCGGTGGCGGCGGGCGGAAAAATAGCGGGTTCGCATCGATGAAAACGGTTTGGCGGAGCGGGCGGGGCGACTTCCTTTTTGCAACAGGGTTGCATTATAGGGAGGTTTGAGACGGATACGCCACCACTTTTTCCGCAGATCGACATGCGAAACGTCCGCAACAAAACTATTGAAAAGGCGCCCGAAAAAATTGACTTCAGCCGCGCGGGCCGGCGGCGTAGCCTGTGCGGATCCCTATCCTGACCGCCCCCATGCCCGAGCTGGCCGACCTCGTCACGCCTTCGCCGCCCTCGTGGATGCCGCAGACCACGGGCTGGCTCGTGGTGGCGTTGATCCTCCTGGCCGGCCTTGCCTGGCTGGGCTGGCGCGCCGGGCGGCGCTGGTACGCCAACCGCCATCGGCGCGCGGCGCTGGCGGAACTGGCGCGCTGGACGCCCCGGCTGGCTGGCGACGATCGCACCCGGGCCCAGGCCCTGCTGGCGCTGGCCGAACTGCTCAAGCGGGTGGCCCTGGCCGAATGGCCGCGCGAGGCCGTCGCGTCCTTGTCCGGCGCCAGCTGGCACCAATTCCTCCATGCCCATGCGGGCACCGCCACTGACGCCGTGCCCGGTCTCGCCGCGCTGGTCGATGACGCCGAGTACCGGGGCGCCGTCGTGCTGGCCGCATGGCCGCCGCAACAGGCCCATGCCACTGCCGATGCCTGCCGCCGGTGGATCGCGGCCTACCGTCGGGATAGCCGGGATAGCCGGGATAGCCGGGATAGCCGGGATAGCCGGGATAGCCGGGATAGCCGGGATAGCCGGGACTCGCCGCCCAAGCGCCGATGATCGTCTTCGCCTATCCGTGGCTGTTCACGCTATTGCCCCTGCCGCTGCTGGTCTGGTGGCGGCTGCCGCCGTACCGGGAGCGCAGCGCCTCCGTGCGGCTGCCGTTCTTCGAGGAAGTGGCCGATGCGGTCGGCCTGAAGCCGGCCACCGGCGCCCACGTGCCGCGCCGCAACCTCGTCCAGCGCGTATTGGCCCCGATTGCCTGGGCGCTGGTGGTGACGGCGCTGGCCCGGCCGCAGTTCCTGGAGCCCCCGCTATATAAGAAGGAGCCCGTGCGCGACCTGCTGGTGGCGCTGGACCTCTCCCAGTCGATGGATACCCGCGATTTCCGCGACACCGCCGGCGCGCTGGACACCCGCGTGCACGCCGTGCGCCAGGTGGTGGGGGATTTCGTCGCCCACCGCCCCGGCGACCGCATCGGCCTGATCGTCTTCGGCGATGCCCCGTACCCGCTCGCCCCCTTCACGCTGGACCACGCGCTGGTGGCTACGCTGATCGCGGACATGGTGCCCGGCATGGCCGGCGCCAGCACGTCGCTGGGCGATGCCATCGGCCTCGGCATCAAGCTGTTCGACCACAGCCACGCCGCCGAGAAGGTGATGATCGTGCTGACCGATGGCAACGACACCGCCAGCCGCATGCCGCCGGCGCAGGCCGCCGAGATTGCCCGCACGCGCGGGGTGGTGGTGCATACGGTCGGTATCGGCGACCCGGCGGCCACGGGCGAGGCCAAGGTCGATCTGGACATGCTCAAGCGCATCGCCAGCAGCACCGGCGGGCGTTATTTCTTTGGCGCGGACCAGAACGCGCTGGCGGCGATCTACGCCACGCTGGACCGCGTCACCCCGCATCAGGAAAAGACCCTGAGCTGGCGCCCGCGCCGCGAGCTGTTCATGTGGCCGCTCGGCGTGGCCGTGCTGATCGTGCTGGGCTACCAGCTGGCGATGGCCGCCTATGCGCGCTGGACCCTGCGCGGCGCCCGGCAGCCCACTCCGCGCACCACCCGGCAGGAGCCTGCCGCATGAGCGCGCTGTTCGAATCGCTCGCCCAGTTCCACTTCCTGCGCCCGTGGTGGCTGCTGGTGCTGCTGGCCGCCGTGTGGCTGCCGTGGGCGGTGGGGCGGCAGGGCGATGTGCGCCGGCGCTGGCGCGGCACCATCGCCCCGCATCTGCTCGATGCCCTGGTGGTGGGCGAGACCCGCCGCCGCGCAGTGCGCCCGGTGCATGGGATTGCCGCGCTGCTGGCGCTGGGCGCCATCGCGCTGGCCGGCCCCACCTGGGAGCGCGAGCGCCCGCCGTTCCTCGCCGACAAGGCGCCGCTGGCCATCGCCATCGACCTCGGCACGACCATGGACGCCATCGACGTCAGCCCCACCCGCCTGGAGCGCGCCAAGCTCAAGGTCAAGGCGCTGCTTGCCCACCGCGACGGCGGCCGCACGGCGCTGTATGCCTACGCCGGCTCCACGCATATGGTTCTGCCGCTGACGGATGACGCGGACCTGCTCCAAACCTTCGTCGATGCGCTCCAGACCCGCATCATGCCGGTGCCGGGCAAGGACACCGCGCAGGCCGTGCGCACCATCGACACGGCGCTCGCCAAGGAGCCGGTGCCCGGCACGACCCTGCTGCTGACCGATGGCGTGGAAGCCGGCGCCGCCCGTGCCATGCAGGCGCAACGCGGCAGCCGGCGCACGCAGGTGGTGGTGCTCGCCATCGGCACGGCGGAGGGCGGGCCGCTGCGCGCGGGGGACGGCACCGCGCCCGGGCTCGATGCCGACGGCCTGCACGCCTTGCGGGACAGCGGCATCCCGGTGGCCACGCTGACCACCGACAGCGACGCCGACGTGGCCTGGGTGCAGCGCCACGTGCAATCGCATGTGGAGCAGACCCACGCCAGCGACACGCAGCGCTGGCGCCACGCCGGTTGGCCGCTGACCATCCCTATCGCGCTGCTGGCCGTGCTGTGGTTCCGGAAGGGCTGGTCCGTGCGATGGATCGCCGGGCTGGCCGTGGCGATGGCGCTTGGCGCGCCGCCGATTCCCGCACAGGCCCAGGCTCCAGCCCAAGCCGCAGAGAAATCATGGACCTGGGCCAACCTCTGGCTCACCCCCGACCAGCAAGGCCGGCGCGCCTTCGAACGTGGCGATTACGCCACCGCCGCGCAGCGCTTCACCGATCCGATGTGGCGCGGCGTGGCCTACTACCGCAACGGCCAGTACGCGGAGGCCGCGCGCGCCTTCGGGCAGGTCAACACGACGGATGGACAGTTCAACCTCGGCAACGCGCTGGCGCGGCAGGAAAAATATAAAGAAGCCTCGGCGCGCTATCGGCTGGTGCTGCAACAGCGGCCCGGCTGGCAGCCGGCGCAGAAAAACCTCGCGCTGATGACGCAGATGCTGGCGCGCAAGCCGCCCCCGCAGAGCGACGAGGAGTCGCCCGACATCCCGCCAGACAAAATCGTCGACGACCCGAGCAAGCCCCCGCCGCCGCCCAGCGACCAGACCCAGCAGATGGGCCGCGTGCAGCAGAACGCCGAGATGTGGATGCGGGCGATCCAGACCTCGCCCACGGAGTTGCTGGCGCGCAAGTTCGCGCTCCAGGAGGGCAAGCCATGAGTGCGTGCCGGATGCGTCACGCCGTGGGCGTGCTCCTGCTGTGTGCCGCTACGCTCGCCCACGCGGCCGGGCCCAGCGTGCGGGTCAGGGTGGTCGGGCCGCAGCCGGTGGTGGCGGGCCAGTCGGTACAGGTGGAAGTCACCGTGCTTGCCCCGAACTTCTTCCTGTCCGCGCCGGCCTTCCCGGTGTTGCAGATCCCGGGCGCCGTGGTGACCATGCCGGACGACCGGGGCATCAACTCCACCGAGACCATCGACGGCGCCAGCTTCGCGGGCATCCGCAAGACCTACGTGGTCACGCCGCAGGGCGCGGGGGACTTTGCGCTGCCGCCCATCGAGTTCCGCTTCACCCACGCCGGGAACGATGGCAAACCGCAGACGGCCACCGTCACGCTGCCGCCGACGACGATCCACGCGAGCGGGCAGGCCGGCAAGAGCGGGCAGGGCACGCAGGACACCGTAGCACTGCCGGCTGGCGCGCTCCAGGTAACCCAGCAGTTCGACAAGCCCATCGACGACGACAGCAAGCTGCGCGCCGGCGACGCACTGGTGCGCACCATCACCATCGTCGCGCCGGGCACCCCAGCGATGATGATCGCCCCGCCGGCCCCGCCCGCCCTGCAGCCTCCGCGCGGCGTGCGGCAGTTCCGCGCTGATCCGGTCCTGCAGGACGACGCCTCCGGTGGGCGCCGCATCGAAACCATCACCTATGTGTTCGAGGACAGCGGGCGCCACACCTTGCCGGCGGTGCCGGTGAGCTGGTACGACGCCGCCACGGGCCGGCGCGCTGCCTCGACGGCCCCGGCGGTGACCGTGAACGTGGCGCGTGCGGCACCCGGGTTGGGGCTGTCGCCGTCGGGCGGGCTGGCATGGCGTGCGCCGGCGTGGCTCGACGACATCGACTGGCGCATGACCGGTGCGATCGTCCTCGTGGCGCTGGTGCTGGGCTACGGGCTTTGGCGATGGCGTAGGGAGCACGGTGCCGCGAGCGCCGCATGGCGCGCGCGCTGGCATCGCACCACGGAGACGTGCAGCAACCTCTGGCACCGCTCCGGCCTGCCGCCGCTGAATCCCGGCCAAGGTCCCGGCCAGGACTAGTTCTTTTCCGAAATCATTCAGATCGCACAAAAAAAGTTTGCATTCCTTTCGCTGCATGGAGCCTGCAAACTTCTCAGTGTTCACTGAAGTGCACTGGACGAGGGGTGGCATGTCACAGGGGCAGCGAGGGAAAGCTAAGTTGGGCGCGAAGGTGGCCCACGAATCCACATGGCGCGGCCGACTCTTGCTGGTGGCCCTGGCCGGCGCGATGGCGCTGGCTGGCGCGGGTGGCTCGTACTGGTATGCCTCGCGCAGCGGTCCGGGCCAGGGCAGTGGGGCCGGCGTATCGGCGGTCAAGCCGGGCGATGGCGTCAGCGGTCCGCTCGGCATGGTCCACGTGCCCGGCGGCGAATTCCTGATGGGCAGCGACCACAAGATGGCCCAGCCCAACGAGCGTCCGGCCCACAAGGTGCGCGTGCAGGGCTTCTGGATGGACCAGCACCACGTCACCAATGCCGAATTCCGCAAGTTCGTCACGGCCACGGGCTACCTGACCACGGCCGAGCGCGCGCCCGACTGGGAGACCATGAAGGTCCAGCTCCCGCCCGGCACGCCGCGCCCGCCCGATAGCGCGATGGTGGCCGGCGCGATGGTCTTCGTCGCCACCAACGGCCCGGTGCCGCTGCGCGAGAACTGGCGCTGGTGGCGCTTCGTGCCCGGCGCGGACTGGCGCCATCCCACCGGCCCCGGCAGCAGCATCGAGGGCAAGGACGATCATCCCGTGGTGCAGGTGTCCTACGAGGACGCGGAGGCCTACGCCAAATGGGCCGGCAAGCGCCTGCCGACCGAGGCCGAATGGGAATTCGCGGCGCGCGGCGGGCTGGAGCAGGCCACCTACGCCTGGGGCGACCAGTTCGCGCCCGATGGCCGCCAGATGGCCAACGTCTGGCAGGGCCAGCAGGTACAGCCGTTCCCGGTGGTCAGCGCCAAGGCGGGCGGGGCGGCGGGCACCAGCCCCGTGCGCACCTTCCCGGCCAACGGCTACGGGCTCTATGACATGACCGGCAATGCGTGGCAGTGGGTGGCCGACTGGTATCGCGCCGACCAGTTCCGCCGCGAGGCCGCCGAGATGAAGACCGTGGTGCTCAACCCGGCCGGCCCCCGCGACTCCTGGGACCCGAGCGAGCCCGGCGTGCCCGTGAAGGCGCCCCGGCGCGTCACGCGCGGCGGCTCCTTCCTCTGCAACGAGGACTTCTGCCTGAGCTACCGCCCCAGCGCGCGGCGCGGCACGGACCCGTACACCAGCATGTCGCACCTCGGCTTCCGGCTCGTGATGGATGACAGCCGATGGACGGCCCTGCGCAAGCAGCCCCCGCCCCAGGACAGCGCGATGCCCCTGTCCGCCCAACTTTCCTCAACCGGAGTCAATCGATGAACGCGAAAGGACTTCCCTCGCAGCGGGCCACGGCGCGCCGCTGGCAACTCGCGGCCACGGCCGTCGTCGCGGCGCTCGCGCTAGCGGGCTGCAAGCGGGCCGATGAGAACAAGCCTGCCGAGACGCAGGCCCCGGCCGCCCCGGCTGCTCAGGCCCCGGCCCCGGCTGCGCCACCGCCCGCGACATCGACGACACCTGCCCCCACCACCCCTGTCCCGGCCACAGCCCCGGCGCAGGGCGCCTCGCCAGTGGCCGCCGCGCCGGCTGGCGCGCGCGGCGGCAAGCCCAACATCGTCGTGATCTTTGGCGACGACGTCGGCCTCGGCAACGTCAGCGCGTTCAGCCACGGCGTGGTCGGCTACAAGACGCCGAACATCGACCGCATCGCCAAGGAAGGGATGATGCTGACCGACTACTACGCCGAGAACAGCTGCACGGCGGGCCGGTCCACCTTCATCACCGGGCAGACCGTGTTCCGCACCGGCCTCTCCAAGGTGGGCCTGCCCGGCGCGCCGGTGGGCCTGCAGGACCGCGACATCACCATCGCCCAGGCCCTCAAGCCGCTGGGCTACAACACCGCACAGTTCGGCAAGAACCACCTGGGCGACCAGGACCGCTTCCTGCCCACCAAGCACGGCTTCGACGAGTTCTTCGGCAACCTGTACCACCTGAACGCCGAGGAAGAGCCCGAGCGCCCGTACTGGCCCAAGGACAACCCCGACTTCCTCAAGTACTACAACCCGCGCGGCGTGATCCACAGCACGGCGGACGGCAAGATCGAGGACACCGGGCCACTGAACCGCAAGCGCATGGAAACCATCGACGACGAAACCACCGGCGCGGCGATCCAGTACATCCAGAAGCAGGCGCAGGGGGACAAGCCGTTCTTCCTGTGGATGAACTTCACCCGCATGCACCTGTTCACGCACGTGCGCCCCGAGTACCGCGGCAAGGCCGGGCTGGGCGGCGGCCACGAGTACGCGGACGGCATGTGGGAGATGGATCAGAACGTGGGCAAGCTGCTCAAGTCGATCGATGACGCCGGCATCACCAACAACACCATCGTGGTCTACACCACGGACAACGGGCCGAACTTCTTCACCTGGCCGGACGCCGCCAATACGCCGTTCCGCAGCGAGAAGGATTCGAACTGGGAAGGCGCCTACCGGGTCCCGGCGATGATCCGCTGGCCGGGGAAAATCCAGCCGGGCACGGTTTCCAACGGGCTGATGTCCGGGCTCGACTGGTTCCCCACGCTGCTGGCCGCCGCCGGTGATGGTGATGTGAAGGATCGGCTGGTCAAGGGCACTACGCTGGGCGGCAAGAGCGCCAAGGTGCACCTGGACGGCTACAACCAGTTGCCGATGCTGACCGGCCAGACCGATAAGAGCGCGCGCAACGAGTTCTTCTACTTCAACGACGACGCCGAACTCGTGGCCATGCGCTACGACGTGCTCACGCAGGGCGCCACCCAGCCCACGGCGTGGAAGGTGGTGTTCTGCGAGCAGCGGGCGCGGGGCGGTTTCGAGGTCTGGAAGGAGCCGTTCACCTGCCTGCGCGCGCCAAAGTACTTCAACCTGCGCATGGACCCCTACGAGCGCGCGGACACCGGGCCGACCAACCTTTACCACCAGCTCGAGACCGAGAACCCGTACCTGTTCATCGAGGGTAACCGGCGGGCCATCCAGTTCCTGCAGACCTTTGTCGACTATCCGCCCAGCCAGTTGCCGGCCAGCTTCACGATTGACCAGGCCGAGGCAAGCGTGAAACGCAAGGTGGCCGAGCAGATGGCCAAGGCGCAGTCCGCCCAACCGCAGAAGAAGTGACGGCGGCAGACCGGAAGCTGGAACCCGCCATGGGCGCGCGCCAGAGTCGTGGCACGCGCACCGCCGCCCAGGCGGCGGTGCGCGCCGGCACGGCCTGGCGGGTGCCCGCCGCGCTGCTGGTCCTGTCCGGCGCGGCCGGGCTGGTCTATCAGGTCCTGTGGGTCAAGCAGCTTTCGCTGGTGCTCGGCGTGGATGTGCACGCCGTCACCGTTGGCGTCAGCGCGTTCTTCGCCGGGCTGGCGCTGGGCGGCTGGACCATCGGGCGATGGGCCGACCGCGCTGCCTCGCCCTGGCGGCTCTACCTGTGGCTGGAATGCGCGATTGCCGTGCTGGCGCTGGGCGCCACAGTGGCGCTGGCCCACGCGGCGGCGCCGTTCGCGTGGCTGGAAACCCGCGCCGGGATCGTGGCGTGGGCCTTGCCCGTGCTGCTGGTGGCTCTCCCGGCCGTGGCCATGGGCGGCACCATGCCCGTGCTGCTGCGCGCGATCCGTCCTTCCGGAGAACTTGGCGCCCATGGCGGGCGGCTGTATGCCGCCAATACCGCCGGGGCGATTGCCGGCACGCTGCTGGCGGCCTTCGTCGCCATTCCGCTGCTCGGCGTGTTCGGCAGCGCCTGCACGGCGGCAGGGCTGAACCTGCTGGCCGGTGCCGGGGCGCTCTGGCAGAGCCGGCGGGTGCCGACTGTCGCTGTTGCCTCTCCTTCGCCATCCACCGCACCCACCCCGGTCCTCGCGCAGCGGCGGCTGGCGCTGGGGCTCTACGCCGTGGCGGGCGGCATCGCGCTGGGCTACGAAGTGGTCTGGTCGCAGGCCATCGTCCAGTTCCTGAGTACGCGGGCGTTTGCCTTCGCGGTGGTGCTGGCCACCTATCTCGCCGGGCTGGTGCTCGGCAGCGCGCTGGTGGCGCGGCGCGTGGACCGTTCGCGCGACCCGTGGAGCGCCTTCGCGCTGCTGGTGGTCGGGGCGGGGCTGGTGGCGCTGGTCGAATTCGCGTGGCTCGGGGAATGGCTGCCGGCCCTGCAATCCGCCGCCTATGCACGCGTGCTGGAGGGCACGGGCAACCTGCTCGCCGCCTCCAGCGCACGCTTTACCGTGGCGGCGCTGTGCATCGTCTTCGTGCCCACCGTGCTGCTGGGCGCGGCATTTCCGTACGCGGTGCGGCTGTCGGTCGATCCGGCGCGGGTCGGGGCCGGGCTGGGCGCCGTGCTGGCGCTCAACACGCTGGGCGGCATCGCCGGATCGGTGCTGGCGGGCGTGGTGCTGGTGCCGTGGATTGGTGTGGTGCATACGCTGGGCGTGCTCGCCGCCGCCAGTGCGCTGGTGGCTGTGCTGGCGATGGTCTTCGGCGATGGCGTCACGCGCCGTGCCCGCGTGGCGATTCCGCTGCTGGCCGTGGTCACGCTGATGGTGGCCGTGGCCACGCCCGCAGATCGTCTGGCCCGCCTGCTGGCACAGGCGCGCGGCGGCGAGCTGGTGTTCTACGAGGAAAGCCGGGGCGCCACGGTGGCCGTGGTCGAGCAGTCCAAGGGCACCCAGAGCTTCCGCCGGCTCTATATCCAAGGGGTGTCGAATTCGGGCGATACCATGACGTCGCTGCGCTACATGCGCCTGCAGGCGCTGTTGCCGCTGATCGTCCACAACGGCACGCCGCGCTCGGCGCTGGTGATCGGACTCGGCACCGGCATCACGGCCGGCGCGCTGCTCCAGTACCCGGGCCTCGAACACCGCGTGGTGGCGGAACTGCTGCCCGCCGTGGTGCGCGCCGCGCCAAGCTTCCAGGGCAATTTCGACGCCAGCCACGACAAGCGCATCGACATCCGCCTGCGCGACGGCCGCCGCGAGCTGCTCCAGGGCACCCAGCGCTACGACCTCGTCACGCTGGAGCCGCCGCCGCCGTCCGCCAGCGGCGTGGTCAACCTGTATTCGCGCGAGTTCTACCAACTGGCCGCCAGCCGCCTGCAGCCGGGCGGCATCGTCGCCCAGTGGCTGCCGCTGCCGACCCAGAATCGCGATGACACCCGCTCGCTGGTGCGCAGCTTCCTCGACGTCTTCCCGCATGCCTCGCTCTGGACTACCGAACTCCACGAGATGCTGCTGGTGGGCTCGGCCGAGCCGCTGGCGCTCGATGTGCCGACGATCGCCGCCCGCTTCCAGCAGCCCGAGGTCGCCAGCGCGCTGCGCGCCGTGGGCGTGGCCTCGCCGGCGGCACTGCTGGCCACCTACATCACCGACCGCGATGGCCTCGACTGGTTTGCCGGTGACGCGCCCGCCGTGACCGATGACCGCCCGCGCATCGAGTACACCGGCTGGGTGCGCCAGAAGGCGTTCGTGCCGGTGTTGCGCGAGCTACTGGCGCTGCAATCGGACCCGCCGCTCACCGGCGCCGACGATAGCCTGCAACAGGCCATCCGCCGGGAGCGTGACAACCTCCAGACCTTCTACGCTGCCGGCCTCGACGCCTACGAGGGCAACCGGCAAGCCTGGAGCCACCACATCACGGAGGCGATCCAGGCCGACCCCGACAATCCCTACTACCGCTGGTTCACCGGAGGCGGCCGATGAGCGCCCGCGACGACATCCTCACGCTGCAGGCCCGCATGGGCGAATCCATCGTCGGGCAGGCGCGCATGATCGAACGGCTGCTGCTCGGCCTGCTGGCCGATGGCCACCTGCTGGTGGAGGGCCTGCCGGGGCTGGCCAAGACCCGGGCGATCAAGAGCCTGGCGCGCCATCTGGACGCGCGGCTCTCGCGCATCCAGTTCACGCCAGACCTGCTGCCGGCCGACATCACCGGCTCCGATATCTATGTGACGGACGCTGGCCGGGGCGACTTCCGCTTCCAGGCCGGGCCGATCTTCGCCAACCTGATCTTGGCCGACGAGGTCAACCGCTCTCCGGCCAAGGTGCAGGCGGCGCTGCTGGAGGCCATGGAGGAGCGGCAGGTGACCGTGGGCGGCCAGACCCACAAGCTGGAGCCGCTGTTCCTGGTCATGGCGACGCAGAACCCGATCGAGCAGGAGGGCACCTATCCGCTGCCCGAGGCGCAGATGGACCGCTTCCTGATGCATGTGAACGTGGGCTACCCCGAGGCCAGCGCGGAGGCCGAGATCATCCGGCTGGCGCGCAGCGAGGAAGCGCCGCCGCCGCAGGCCGCTGGTGGCGCCCCGGCGGACAAGCTCTCGCCCGCGTCCGTGTTCGCGGCGCGGGCGGCCATCCACGGGATTGCCGTCAGTGAGCCGGTGGAGCGCTATATCGTCGCGCTGGTGCAGGCCACGCGCGACCCGGGCCGGTTCGACGATGACCTCAAGCGCTGGATCCAGGTGGGCGTGAGCCCGCGCGGGTCGATCGGGCTGGACAAGGTGGCGCGGGCCATCGCCTGGCTGCGCGGGCGCGGCCATGTGACCCCGGACGACGTGCAGGCCGTGGTGCACGACGTGTTCCGCCATCGGCTGATCCTGTCCTACGAGGCCCACGCCGCGTCCGTCAGCGCCGATGCGGTGATCGACCGCCTGCTGCAACGCGTGGCCGTGGCCTGACAGCTTCGCCGCCATGCCGCTCGATTTCGCCGCCCGCGACCGGGCCGCCACCGGCGCCGGGCCAGCACCCTCGACCGCCACGCCGGGCGTCAATGTCGACATGAACGCGCTGGCCGCGCTGGAGGCCACCGCCCGCGACTTCCATTTCCGCACGCGCCAGCCGGTGCACAGCCTGCTGTCCGGCCGCCACGGCTCGCGGGTGCGCGGGCGGGGGCTGGCCTTCGAGGAGGTGCGCGGCTACCTGCCCGGTGATGACGTGCGGACAATGGACTGGCGCGTGACGGCGCGCACCGGCAAGCCGCACGTGCGCGTCTATGCCGAGGAGAAGGAGCGCCCGGTGCTGCTGGTGGTGGACCAGCGCATGAACATGTTCTTCGGCAGCCGGCGGGCGATGAAATCGGTCGTGGCGGCAGAAGTGGCCGCACTGGCCGCGTGGCGCATCGTGGCCGATGGGGATCGCGTCGGCGGCATCCTGTTCGGCGATACCAACCTGACCGCCAGCGCGCCGCGCCGCAGCCGGGACGCCGTGCTGCACCTGCTGGGCGACCTCGTCGCCCATAACCGCCGCCTGCATGCCGAGGCCGAAGCCCGGCGCGGCGCCGGCCAGTTCAACGCGGCGCTGGAGCGCGCGGTGCGGCTGGCCGGGCACGACCATCTGGTCATCGTCATCAGCGACTTCGATGGCGCCGACGACCGCACGCGCCGGCTGATGCTGGCGCTGCGCAGCCGCAACGACGTGCTGTCGGTGCTGGTCTACGACCCCTTCCTGCTGGAGTTGCCCGATTCCGGCCACCTCGTGGTCAGCGACGGCGAGCTGCAGGTGGAACTGGGCTTCGGCCGCGCCGCGCTGCGCGACCAGATCGGCAGCTTCGCCAGCCAGCACAGCCAGGCGCTGTTCGACTGGCACCATGGCATTGGCGTGCCGCTGCTGCCGGTGTCCGCCGCCGAGGACGTGGCGGTGCAGCTGCGGCGGCTGCTGGGGTAGGCGGGACGGCGATTACAGCCCGTAATAGGGCCGGTTCGCCTCGATCCGCGCGCGCTCCGACTCCGGAAACGCCCCATCGGCGAGCAGCCGGATCAGCGCGGCGCGGCCCTGTTCCTGGGCGCCGATGTAGTAGGCGCAGACCGTCAGTTCGTCCAGCGCGCGCCAGCGGTAGACCGAGGTATCGACGAACAGGGCGTCGGCGGGGAGCGGCATGGCCGCCGCCTGCTGGGCGTAGAGGTGCCCGAGCGCGTATTCCCCGCGCTGGCGGTGCCAGCGGGCGAGGTCGCACAGCGGCTCGGCGCGGGTGGGGCGGGCCTGATAGGCGGCCAGGTAGGCCGCGGTCACCGTCTCGGCCGGCGCGCCGTCCAGCGCGAGCATCGCCGCGCACTGGTAGGTGGCGAACCACTGCTCCTCGTCCCATCCCCCCATGGCGGCCCGCGCGCGATAGTGGCGCAGGGCTTCCGCCGGCCGACCAGCGTCCCGGCAGCTTTGGGCGAGGTAGAAACGGTAGCGCGTGTTGTCCGGGGCGTCGGCCACGGCGCGCTCCAGTACCTCGATGTCGCGCAGATAGGTGTTCGGGTCGCGGGCCCGCGCGCCGTCGCGCGAGACCACGATGGCCGGGCCCTGCAGGTCGTCCCAGACCGCCGGGGTATCGCAGGTCAGGTATTCGTGGATCACGCCCTCCCAGCGCCATGGCACCCCCGCCCGCACCAGCGCGTTGCGCTGGTACTGCCAGCCGCTCAGCTCGCAGCGCAGCCGATAGCCATCGGTGCCGAGCGCCGGCCAGCGGAAGCCGTCCGGCACGCCCAGCGTTTCGTCGGCATCGATGAACAGGATGTAGTCGTCCGGCTGGCACTGCGCCCGGGCCAGGGTGAGCGCCTCGTTGCGGTTGTGGGCGAAGTCCTGCCAGGGCCGCTCGTGCACCGCGCCCGGCAGGCCCGCCATGCACGCGGCAATGCGCTGCTGCGTGCCATCGGTGGAGCCGGTATCGACGATCAGCCAGCTATCGATCCATGGGCGCACGGACGCGAGGCAGCGCGCGATCACCGGCGCCTCGTTCTTGACGATCATGTTCAGGCAGATGCGTGGCATGGGGATTGGGATGGACGGTGGGTAGTGTCTTGCGGCCACGGCGGCGTGGGCTGCCGTGGCCGGGGGCGGGCGGTGGCCCGTCAGTTCACCGTCAGATGCGCGACGGGTACAGGCCCTCGGTACAGATCATATAGGTCAGGTTCGCCGGCGCCTGGCCGGTCAGGTTCGGCAGGGCGAAGTTCGTCGTGCCGTCGCCGCCAAACGTGTTGCCGATGAGCGAGAACAAGGGCGCATAGAGCTGGATCGGCAGAAGCTGGCCCTTGGCCACCATGCCGCCCATGTCGTAGTTCTCCGGGTAGGGCAGGGCGGTCAGCCAGACGTCGCCAATCGTGCATACACCGCTCGCGCCGTCCTGGCCTTGATTGCCGGTCGGGCCTTGGGCACCCGTTGCGCCTGTGGCGCCGGTCGCCCCCGTCGCGCCGGTTGCCCCCGTGGCGCCGGTCGCGCCTGTGGCACCCGTGACACCCGTAGCTCCGGTGTTGCCGGTCGGGCCTTGCGGGCCGGACGGGCCGGTAATGCCCGTGGCGCCAGTGGCACCCGTAGCACCGGTAGCGCCCGTCGTACCCGTGGGGCCTGCGGCGCCGGTCGCGCCCGAGGGGCCGGTGCTGCCGGTTGCCCCGGTGGCGCCCGTGGCGCCGGTTGCGCCCGTGGCACCCGCGGCGCCCGGACTGCCCACATCGCCACGCGCCACATCCTGCGAGAGCGCGGCCAGCGTGGTCTGGCGGGCGGTCAACTGCGTGGCGAGGGCCTCGAGCGTGTCGTCATAGGCATCGCCGAACACCGGCTTGAACGGCTGGTTCAGCAGGCTCAGGCCGGTGGTGTTCACGCCCAGGTTGACCAGGCGGGCGCGCACGAGGTTGAGCGTGGTGGCCAGGTTGGACTGCATCAGGCTGGCCAGCGTGGCGTTGAACGCGTTGAACACCGTGGCGGTGTCGGGGTTCTGCGCGGCGGCGGCCACCACCAGTTCCGTGATCGGCGTGATGTTGGTCGTGCCCGGGCTCTGAATGTAGGAATGCAGCGTCAGCCCGGCGGGGCCGGTTACGCGCGCCACGCAGGGCAGGGCCAGACCGGCGGACGAGACCGACCATGCGCCGTTGGCGTCACTCGTGGTCGAGGCCGTGCCCGCGGCGCAGCGCAGGTCGATGGCGCCGTTCTGGACCGGCGCGCCGGTGGCCGCCGTGCCCGAGAGCGTGGCCGCCGCCGGGGCGGCCGCCACAGGGGCGCTGGTGCCCGCATCGTCGCCGCCGCCGCAGGCGGTCAGCAGTTGGGCCGTGGCCATGGAAAGGGCGAGCGCCCACCGGTTCTGTTTCATCGGATTCCCCTGGGAATGGCGCGTCGCCGGCGTGCGAGTCGCCGGTCCGGAGCCTGTTATGTATCGAATGGAAAAGAGGCCGAGACCAAACGGCCGTGGCGCTCGCGGGGTGGATTCACCCGGGATGCACCCGGGATTCCCCCGCTACGCCGGGCGTGATGATAAGTCAACATTGCCAGGTTTTCTGCCACCGATAAGGGGCAAGGGGAAGTGCTAGGACCTGCGGGAGGTCGGGGTCGCGCATGCGGGGCGTGTGATGTTTGGAGCGCTTTTCACAGCGCCCCGCATGGCTGGTGCGGATGACAGCGGGCTTACAAACGGGCTTAGACCGTGCTTACACCGTACCCATCGCCGGGTCGGTGATGGTGTGCTGGCCGGTTTCCACGCGGCCGGCAAAGCGGCGGTAGTACGCGGTGTCGCTGGGGGTCGTCACCGCGAAGTCGTACCACTGCCCGCTGTCCTTCAGCGACCAGTGCAGCGTCTGCGTGGCGCCGGCCGCCACCGTGGCTTCCCACGGGCCGTCCGTGCGATACGCCAGCGGCGCCACCCGGAAGGTGCAGGCCGCCTTGCCGGTGTTCATCAGATCGACATAGACGTCGCCATTGGCGATGTCGTAGCAGACGCGCACCTCCGGCACGCCCAGCGCGCCGCCCAGCACGGTGGTATCGCCCTTGAAATGGCGATGGAAACCGTTCGGGCCGAGCACCCACAGGTCGTACTGGCCCGGCGCGGCGGCCGACGTGCCCCAGCTATCGGACAGACTCTTGCCGGCCTCCACCATGTAGCGGCGCGGAATGCTGTTCAGGTCGTTGCGGTCGTACACGTGGAACACCGCCGCCTGCGTGCCCGAGTTGGCGAACAGGATCTCCACCTGGCCGTTGACGTGGGCGCGCGCGCTGGCGTGCAGCTCGTAGGGCAGGGCGCGCGACGGACGCGTGCCGGTGGCCTGCTCCGGCAGGTTGATGTCCGACGGCACGGGCACCGCCGGCAGCGCCTGCTGGGCCACGCGCAGGGCGTCTGCCGACGCGCGCGTGCCGCGGCCGGCCAGCGTGGGCAGCGCCTCGCTGTTCGGCGTCTTGAAGTTGAACGCCGAGGTCAGGTCGCCGCAGACCGCGCGGCGGAACGGGCTGATATTGGGCTCCTGCACGCCGAAACGGGTCTCCAGGAAGCGCAGCACCGAGGTGTGGTCGAACACCTGCGAGTTGACCCAGCCACCCCGGCTCCACGGCGAGATCACGAACATCGGCACGCGCGGTCCCGGGCCGAACACGCGGCCATCGCGGGGCGGCTGGCTGGTGCTGCCGTCCGGCGGGGACTGCGTGTAGTACTCGGCGGCGAGGTCGGCATCGGCCAGCGTGGTCTTGCCGGCCAGCGAGCTGTCGGCATTGCGCGACGGCGCGGACGGCGACGGCACGTGGTCGAAGTAACCATCGTTCTCGTCGAAGTTGACCAGCAGCACGGTCTTGCTCCACACCTCCGGGTTGGCGGTCAGCGCGTCCAGCACTTCCTGGAGGAACCACGCGCCCTGCACGGGTGTGGACGGCCCCGGGTGCTCGCAGTAGATCGACGGCGCGTTGATCCAGGAGACCTGCGGCAGCTTGCCATTGGCGATGTCCTGCCTGAAGGCGTCCAGGTACTGCTCCGGCTGGGTGCCCGGCAGCGTGTTGGCGATGCCCTTGTAGAGCGGATTGGCGGCGTTGTCGGTGGCCGCGTCGTAAGCCTTGTACGGCACGGCCTGCCCGGTGTTGGTGTACGGGGCGCCCGGCGAGCCGCCGCTGGACACCGGGAAGCCCGAGTTCAGGTTGGCGCGGCGGAAGGTCTGGAACGCGCCCAGCATGTTGTCGCCCCATTCGTCGGGCATGTTCTGGTAGCTGATCCAGTTGATGCCGGCTTCCTCGAGCCGCTCGGCGTAGGTCTTCCACGTGTAGCCGATGTTGGCGTCGGCGGCCACGCCGTTGATGGCATCCCACTCGTTGTTCACGAAGGCCCGGTTCAGCGGCATCGCGCCGTTGGTGCCGGAGATGTGGAAGGCGCGGTTGGCGTCGGTGCCGGTGTGCATCGAGCAGTGGTAGGCATCGCACAGCGTGAAGGCATTGGCCAGCGCGAACTGGAACGGGATTTCCTGTTCCTTGAAGTAGCCCATCGACGTGTCCGTCTTGGCCACCGGCCAGCGCGACATGCGGCCGTGGTCCCAGGCGGCCTGGCTGTCGGCCCAGGCGTGCGGCGTGCCCGCGGTGCGCTGGGCGTTGTTGGCGCTGCCGTTCAGGTGGTACGGCGTGATCAGCGAGCCGTTGGTGCGCGCCTGCTGCCAGACGTTGCGGCCATTCGGCATGGGGATGGTCAGGCGGTCGCCAAACCCGCGCACGCCGCTGAGCGTGCCGAAGTAATGGTCGAACGAGCGGTTTTCCTGCATCAGGATGACCACGTGCTCCACATCGGCGATGGTGCCGGTGGCGTTGTTGGCCGGAATGGCCAGCGCGCGGCGGATGCTGGGCGGAAAGGCGGCCAGGGCGGCGGCGGAGAAAGCCGTGCCCATGCTCGCCTGCAAGAACTTGCGGCGGGAGATCATTGTTCGGGTTCTGGGGAGTGTTGGGAGGAGGCGTGCCCGGCGGGGGCTCAGGGGGCGCAGCGCTTGTCCGGGGCCGGCGCGGAGGCGGGGGGCGGATCGCCGGCGGGCGGCTGGCTCGGGCTCGGCTTGTTGTCGTCACCGCCGCAGGCGGCCAGCAGCAGCGCGGCAAGGCACGCGGCCGCGAGGGCGGTCGTCAAACTGGCTTGTTTCATGGGGTCAGGGCTGGTTGGATCGGGTCTGCCACATCAGCAGACCCGTAAGCCTATGTGTCAGGGATGACACAATCGTGACCCTCGCTGCACTAAGTGATGTATGCAGCATGAGGAGGAGACGCCTACAACGGTCCTCGGAGTGACTTGAGTCCCACCCAGATGACCCCGATCACCAGGTTGATTGGCACGCTGAGCACGCTCGGCACGTAGAAGATGGCCGACAGCGCGGGCGCGCTCATCATGGTTTCGGCGATGCCGCCGAGGGCGAACAGGATCAGGCCGCACCAGAGCCAGCGCCGCATATAAGTGGGCAGCCAGTGGGCGCGCGACTGGTTGAAGCGCCACGCCGCGGAGCGCTCGAACAAGTCGCCCCGGCTGGCGTCCTTGAACAGCCAGCCGAAGAAGAAAAAACGGTATAGCAGCGTGCGGAACGCAAGCTCTTGCATGATGCGCGGGCAGCCGGGCTGCCAGGTTGCCGATTCAAGAAAACGGGGCTTCCTGACGTAATAGGCCGAATAGGCGGGTTTCGCAATATGGATGCGAGCCCGGATAAACGGCGCCCCAAAATGGGGACCGGGCCGGGCTGCAATCCGGTTTTTCCCGCCGGGCGCTGGGCGCTGGGCGCTGTGCCCGCCAGCCCCCCGCTTGTCGCCCCCCGCTTGTCGCCCCCCGCTTGTCGCCCCCGCTTGACCCTGCTTGTCCCCCCATTTGGGGACAGTCAAAACGTGACAGCGCTGTTACAGTCGCGCGCAATGCTCCGGTCGACAAGTCCGGGCTAAACATCAAAAAAACGGGTCGGGTCCATGTTTTCACACTTCTCCGCTGGCGCACGCGCGTTCGGCATGGCTTTGCTTGCCGCTGCGGTGCTCACCGCCTGCGGTTCCGATGACAACGCTGCGCCGGCCACGCAGCCCACGCCAGCGGCCACCAAGGTGGTGGTCGATACGAGCAGCGCCACGCCGGTTGCCGGCGGCACGCTGACGCTGAAGGCGACGCTGCTGGCCGCCGACGGGAGCGAAGTCAAGGGCGCCAGTTTCGCCTGGACGTCTTCCGATGAATCGGTGGCCGTGGTCACC
The DNA here is from genome assembly GCF_046535395.1 of Cupriavidus sp. SIMBA_020. Lineage (NCBI taxonomy): Bacteria > Pseudomonadati > Pseudomonadota > Betaproteobacteria > Burkholderiales > Burkholderiaceae > Cupriavidus > Cupriavidus sp. SIMBA_020. The sequence continues at coordinate 127,042 of NZ_JAWRWU010000006.1, forward strand.
GCGGCTTCGGACAAGGCGCCGGCGGGGGTGTCGGCCTCGGTCTTCGTCGGCACCTATGCCACGGTCCAGACCCGGAATGCCGGGGAGGTCGATATCACCGCCACGGCGACGCTGGCCGATGGCACCCGGGCCACCTCCGTCACCCATCTGGTGGTACAGGCCGCGCCGGCCAAGTCGTACACGCTGACCCTGTCGCCGGCCAACCTGACCCTGACCGCTGGCGCGGCTGCACAGACCGTGACGGCAGCGGTGCGGCGCTCGGATGGCGTGGATGGCATCGCCGACCTGACCAACTGGACATGGACCACCGCCGATGCCACCTTCCCCGTGACGCCGGCAGCAGACGGCCATTCGGCACAGGTCAGCAGCCCGTCTTCGGCCACGCTGGCCGGCTCCGCAGTGCTTGCCGCCTGCGCGGACGCGCCCACCGGCACCCGCCTGTGCGCCAATGCCGCGCTGGCCCGTCCGGCCGCGCCGCCGCCGCCGACCTACACCGTAGGCGGCACGGTGTCCAACCTGGCCGTGGGCAAGAGCCTGATGCTGGGCGGGCCCAACGGCGATACGGCGCTCGTCAGCGCCAGCGGGGCGTTCTCGTTCCCGACTGCGCTGGTCGCCGGGGTGCCGTACGCGGTCACCGTGACCGGCCAGCCCGCCGGCCAGACCTGCACGGTCCAGAACGGCAGCGGCACCATCGCTGCCGCCAACGTCACCAACGTGGCGATTACCTGCGTGCAGGCCCAGTTCGTGGTAGTGGCCAACCGCCATGAACTGACCCTGTCGGTTTATCGGACGCATCCGGAGACCGGGGCGCTGACGGCCGTGCCGGGCAGCCCGTTCCCGACCCTCGTGCCGGTCAGCGACATCGCCTTCCTGCCGTCCGGGCGGATCGGGTACGCGGTGATGGCGGACAACAACTTGATCTTCCCGTTCGAACTGAATGCCGCCACCGGCGCGCTCACGCCCATGCCCGGCGCCAGTGTCCCCAGCACGCCGGCGCCGCAGGTCGTCGCGGTGGACCCGACGGGCCGGTGGCTCTACGTCGGCGCCCTTGGAATGCTGACGAGTTATGCCATCCAGCCCCTGACGTATGGCCTGACCAGCACGTCTGTCATTCCCGCCAGCGTGCCGACGATGCCGGCTGGGATCGCCGTGTCCCCGAACGGGCAAAACGTCTATGCCACGAACATTGACCTGGGCCATGTGTGGCGTCTGGCGGTCGATCCGGCTACCGGTGGGCTGGCGTCAGGCTCCGCGCTGTCATCGTTCGGCGTGCAGCCGACGGGAGTGGCCGTGTCGCCCAATGGCAGCACGCTGTACTTCACCAACCTGGACACCGGCACCCTCGGCATCGGAACGCTCAATGCCGCAGGCGAAATCGTCAACGACTTCGTGATGCCGACTTGGGGAACGGCACCCATCGACATTGCACTCGCGCCGTCCGGTCAGTTTGGCTATGTGCTCGACTCGGCGAGCGGCCGCATCGAGACGTTCCAGCTTGGCGGCTCGGGCGCTCCGGTGTCGCTCGGCGTGACTAACGCCAGTGCCAACGGCCTGCGCCTGCGCATCACACCGGATGGGCGCTTCCTGTACACGCCGTCCTTCAACGGCACGCTGTACGGCTTTGCGATCAACGCGGCGAGCGGCGCGCTGACGCCGGTGCCGGGCAGCCCGTTCGTCACGGGCAATAACAACGTTGCCATGGCGATCGTGCAGCCGACGCCCTAAGCCAGTCGGATTCATCCATTCAACACAGATTACGGGTCGGGTCTCATGTTTCCACGCTTCTCCGCTGGCGCACGCGCGTTCGGCATGGCTTTGCTTGCCGCTGCGGTGCTCACCGCCTGCGGCTCCGATGACAACACCACGCCGGCCCCCTCGGCCACGCCAGCCGCTACCAAGGTGGTGGTCGACACCACCAGCGGCGCGCCGGTGGCGGGCAGCAACTTGACGCTCAAGGCGACGCTGCTGGCCGCCGATGGCAGCGAGGTCAAGGGCGCCAGCTTCGCCTGGACGTCTTCGGATGAATCGGTCGCCGTGGTCACGGCGGCGTCGGACAAGGCGCCGGCGGGTGTTTCCGCTTCCGTCTTCGTCGGCACCTATGCCACCGTGCAGACCCGGAATGCCGGGGAAGTCGATATCACCGCCACCGCTACGCTGGCCGATGGCAGCCGCGCCACCTCCGTCACCCATCTGGTGGTACAGGCCGCGCCGGCCAAGTCGTACACGCTGACGCTGTCGCCCGCGAACCTGACCGTGACGGCTGGCGCAGCGCCGCAGACCGTGACGGCAGCGGTGCGGCGCTCGGATGGCGTGGATGGCATCGCCGACCTGACCAACTGGACGTGGAACACCGCCGATGCCACCTTCCCCGTGACTGCGGCAGCGGACGGCCATTCGGCACAGGTCAGCAGCCCGTCTTCGGCCACGCTGGCCGGCTCGGCCGTGCTGGCGGCCTGTGCGGACGCGCCCACCGGCACCCGGCTGTGCGCCAACGCGGCACTGGCTCGCCCAGCGGCGCCGCCCCCGACCTACAGCGTGGGCGGCACCGTGTCCGGGCTGGCGGCGGGCAAGAGCCTGCAACTGGCCGGGGTGAATGGGGATGCGGCGGTTGTCAGCGCGGATGGTGCCTTCACGGTGTCCAGCGGGCTGGCCGATGCGTCGAACTACACGGTCACCGTGGCTGGCCAGCCCGCCGGCCAGACCTGCACGATCCAGAACGACAGCGGCACCATCGCCGCCGCCAACGTCACCAACGTGGCGATCACCTGCGTACAGGCGCAGTTCGTGGTGGTGGCCAACCGCAATGACCGGACCCTGTCGGTCTATCGGATCGACCCCGTTACCGGCGCGCTGGCCGCCGTGCCGGACAGCCCGTTCCCGACCGTGAATGAGGTCAACGACATCGCCTTCCTGCCGTCCGGGCGGGTGGGCTATGCGGTGATGGTGGATAACAACGCGATCGTCCCCTTCCAGCTGGATGCCGCCACCGGCAGGCTGACCATGATTGCGGCGGCGAGTGCCCCGACACCGCTCGCGCCTCAGGTCGTCGCGGTGGATCCGACAGGCCGGTATGTCTATGTCGGCGGCGTTGGTACGCTGACGAGCTTTGCCATCAATCCCGTGACGCAAGCCGCAGAGTTGACGTCAAGCCTGTCCGCAGGCGGGTCGGCCAGTGCGGGCGGGGTCGCGGTGTCCGCCGACGGGCAGAACGTCTATGCCACGAGCATCGCGGCGGACGCGTTGTGGCACGCCCCCGTCAGTGCGGCGACGGGCTCGCTTACGTTTGCCTACACCAGGTCATCGCTTGGCTTAGGGCCGATGGGGGCGGCCCTGTCACTCAATGGCAGCGCGCTGTACTTTGCCAACCGGGACACCAATAGCTTCGGCAGCTGCACGCTCGATGCCACAGGCGCGATTACGAGCGCCATGGACATGCTGATTGGGGTGTCGCGTCCCGTCGACGTCGCCGTCACGCCGTCGGGCCAGTTTGTCTATGTACTCGGTACAGGGAGCAACAACATCCAGACGATGCGGATCGACCCCACGTTTGGCCCCTTGCCGCTCGCCATCACCCCCGCCAGCATCAACGGCCAGCGCCTGCGCATCGAGCCGAACGGGCGCTTCCTGTACACGCCGTCGCTCAGCGGCACGCTGTACGGCTTCGCCATCGATGCGACGAGTGGCGCGCTGACACCGGTACCGGGCAGCCCGTTCGCCACGGGGAATATCAACGCCGGCATGGCGATTGTGCAGCCTACGCCATAAATCGGCGGTGTGACTAAGCCGTCCAGGCCTGCGCCGGGTTGCAGGCCAGGTAGCGCGCCGGTTCGGCAATGCCGAGCCGCGCGCGGGCCGCATCCAGCGGTTCGTGCAGCAGGGTTTCGTAGTCTTCCCCCAGCAGCCAGCCGGCACGGCGGCCCCGGCGGTAGCCTTCCAGCACCGCGCGGGCAAAGGCCGTGCTGCGGGAGACGCGCAGGCTTTTCAGGGCAGCGGCCACGGCGATGAAGGCCCAGCCGGTGCCGCCGGTCTGGGCGTAGCTGAAGGCCACCAGCGCCGCCTCGCCCAGGCTTTCGTCGGCGCGGTAGCCGGTCAGGACGTGCCAGATATCGTGGATGTCCCGCGTGCGGCGCCCAAACCACAAATAGGCGTCCTCCATCACCGGCTCCTGGTTCAGGTTCGACACCTTGGCCAGCCCGTCGGCGCTGTAGCCGGTTTTTTCCAGAAATTGCCGATAGGCGGCGCCCACGGTGCCCGGCGCGAAGCTGGCGATATAAGCCGGGTCGGTGAGACGCTCGGCCAGTTCGATGCGCTGGTAGGCCAGCCGCCGACCCTGCCGCGTACTGAGCAGGCGGCGGTAGTTCTTCGGCATGGCGGGGCCGTTCAGCGCCCGCATGATGAGGAAGACCTGCTCGGTGTCGTTGCCGTCCGCCAGCAGCTTGCGCACGGCGCGGAAGGCGGTGAGCAGGTCGCGCTGGTAGGGATCGGACGTGGTCGACGGGGAGGGGGAAGGCGAGGGGGAAGCAGAACTGGCCATGGCAGGCTCCTCGGTCATCACGGTCAGGCGGGCACGGCCGCGCGCAGGCTGGCGGCGGCGTTGCGCACGAAATCGACACTGGCCTCCACGGCCGTCACCGGCAGCATATGCCCGCCGGTCACCAATGTCAGCCGGGCTGCCGGCAGCTTGGCGACCAGCGCCTCGCCGTTCTCGCGGTAATCGAGAATGCGGTCCTCGCGGCCGAACAGGATGCTGACCGGCACCTTCAGATCGCCGTAGGTGGGCAGCAACGGCGGCAGGCTGTGCGCCACGCCGTGCAGGTCTTCGGACGCCCCGAGGAAATGGCCAGGCCGCAGCCCCAGCAGGCCGCCGCCGCGCGTGGGGAAGTCCGCCGGCGCCGCGTCCGGGCCGAAGACGATCTGCATGACCTGCTCGCGGTTGCGGATCGACATCGGAATCAACAGCGTCCAGGCGATCAGCTTGCGCATCAGCGCGCTCTGCATCGTCATGGCCTTGAATACCGGCGAGACCACCTCGGGCAGATGGGTGAGCGGGGCGATCAGCGCCAGCCCGCCCACGCGGGCCGGATGATAGGTGGCCAGCGCCAGCGCGATGGCGCCGCCGAGCGAATGGCCGACCACCAGCGGCTGCTCCAGCCCGAGCTGGTCGATCAGTGCGGCCAGCGTGTCGGCCTGCGCGCGCAGGTCCGCCGGCGCGCCGGGGGCGCGGGTGGAATACCCGGCGCCGGGGCGGTCCACCGCAATCACGCGGTAGTCGCGCGCCAGCGGCGCGATCATGCCGTAGTCGAAATTGGCGAGCTGGCCGGCCAGGCCGTGCACCAGCAGCACCGGCTGCCCTTCGCCACGCTCCACCACGTGCAGGCGGGCGCCGGGCACCTCGACGAACCGGCCGGTGGGCGGCAGGGCCGCCTCGATCTTGCGCGCCGTGCGCCAGGTGAAGAGGAACAGCAGTGCCAGCGGCACCCCTAGCGCTATCGCTAGGACAAGTACGAGGATCAGCAGCATGTTCATGATTGGGCTTCGGCGAGGGGGTCTGGGGTGGGCATCGTGGTGGCCTGCGTGGTGTCGAAGCGGAGCACGCCATCGTCGATGCGGCCATGGCGGATGGTCAGCATGTCCATCAGATAGTTCTGATACACGCGCCACGGCTTGCGGTGGCCCTGGCGCGGCAGCACGGCGGCGGCGCGCTGCACGTAGCCGGAACTGAAATCGAGGAAGGGCACGCGCTGCACGTCCGGCTCCACCTGCGGCAGGGCGTAGCGATGGCCATGGCGATCCATGTACTTGAGCAGCCGGCAGACGTACTCGGCGGTCAGGTCGGCCTTCAGCGTCCAGGACGCATTGGTATAGCCGAAGGCCAGCACCAGGTTCGGCACGTTGCTCAGCATCATGCCCTTGTAGGCAAGCAGCTCGGACGGCCGGCGCGGCTGGCCATCCACATGGACGGCGATGTCCCCGAGCATGTTCAGCTTGAGCCCGGTGGCCACCACCACCAGATCGGCCGGCAGCGTCTGGCCGGACTTCAGCACGATGCCATCGGCGGTAAAGCGCTCGATCTGGTCGGTGACGATGGAGGCGCGGCCATTGCGGATCGACTGGAACAGGTCGCCATCGGGCACCAGGCAGACGCGCTGGTCCCACGGGTTGTAGCGCGGGGTCAGATGCGTGGCGACGTCGAAGCCCGGCTGGAGCTGCGCGGCGGCCATGCTGACCAGCCGCTGCTTGACGCGCTCGGGCCGGCGGCGGGCGAGCTGGAAGAAGAACATCCCCAGCAGCACGTTTTTCCAGCGTGTGGCGCGGTAGGCCAGCCGCTCCGGCAGCACGCGCCGCAGCTGGTTGGCGATGGCATCCTCGCCGGGGCGGGTCACGATATAGGTCGGGGAGCGCTGGAGCATGGTCACGTGCGCGGCGGTCTCGGCCATGGCCGGCACCAACGTCACGGCGGTGGCGCCGCTGCCGATCACCACCACGCGCTTATCGGTGTAGTCGATCGACGGATCCCAGAACTGCGGATGCACCATCTGGCCCCGGAAGGTTTCCTCGCCGGGGAAGGCGGGGCGGTGCCCTTCGGCATAGCTGTAATAGCCGGCGCAGACGTAGAGGAAGCGGGCGCGCAGCCGTATGTGGGTGGCGTGGGTGCCGTCGGGCGCACGTTCGGCGTCAATGGTCCAGCAGGCGTCACGGCTGTCCCACGCCGCGCCCACCACCTTGTGGCCGAAGCGGATGTGGGGCGTGATGCCGGCTTCCTCGGCGGTTTCCTGGATGTAGCGCAGGATCGACGGCCCGTCCGCAATGGCCTTGGCGCCGCGCCACGGCTTGAAGCGGTAGCCGAGGGTGTACATGTCGGAGTCCGACCGGATGCCGGGGTAGCGGAACAGGTCCCAGGTGCCGCCCAGGGTCTCGCGGGCTTCGAGGATGGCGTAGCGCTTGTCGGGGCAGCGCTGCTGGAGCTGGCGGGCGGCGCCGATGCCGGACAGGCCGGCGCCGACGATCAGGACATCGAGGACTGCGTCATCGGAAGTGGGGGCGGTCATGACGGGCATCCGGATCTTGGGAGTTCTGACAACATAGGTTGTCAGACGCCATCTGACAATAGGGAATGTCATACTGGCGCCCATGACTGCCGAGCTGATCCCTGCCCGCCGCTATCGCGGCGCCGAAGCCGAAGAGCGCCGCGCCCAGCGCCGTGCCCAACTGATTGCCGCTGCCGTGCAGGTCTACGGCGAGCGCGGCTACCAGAACGCCACGGTCAAGGCCGTGTGCGAAGCCGCCGGCCTGACCGAGCGTTACTTCTACGAATCGTTCGCCAATAGCGAAGCGCTGCTGCTGGCTTCGTTTGAAACGGTCACGCATCGGCTGCTGCTGCGCATCGAGCAGGCGGGCGAGGATGCCGGCGGCGACGGCGAACATCGCGCGCTGGCCATCCTGCGTGCTTATTTCGGCACATTGCAGTGCGAGCCGCGCTCGGCCCGGGTGTTCCTGGTGGAGATCCGGGGTGTGAGCCGGCTGGTGGACGAAGCGCTGGGCCGGTCGCTGCGCGAATTCGGCGGACTGCTCGCCCGTACGCTGCTCCCGGGTGCCCCGGAGCCCGATCCGATGCTGCTGGCCGGCGTGGCGGGCGGCATCATCCACGTGGCGCTGCACTGGATTCGGCACGGGCACGTACCCGATGTGGACACCGTGGCGGCCACAGCGCTCCAGTTGGCGCTGGTACTGAGGGCAGGCGCGCGGAACTGAATCGGAATTTCTTGATTTATTTGCCTGGGGCAACAAATAATTTGCCTCAGGCAAATAAATCGTCCTCGACATGTCTCCCAATCCGCAAGTGCTGGCGCGCGCCGAAACCGTGCGCCGCTTCAATCGCTTCTACACCCGCCAGATCGGCCTGCTGCACGAGCATCTGCTGGAAAGCGAGTTTTCCCTCACCGAAGCCCGCATCCTCTATGAGCTGGCCCATCGCTCGGGCCTGACCTCGTCCGACCTGTGCCGCGAGCTGGGGCTGAACGCGGGCTACCTGAGCCGCGTGATTGCCGGCTTCGAGAAGCAGGGGCTGGTGGCCAAGACCCGCTCGCAGGCGGACGCACGCGTCAGTGAACTGGCGCTGACCGATGCCGGCCGGGCGACCTTCGAGGTGCTGAACCTGGCCTCGCGCAACGAGGTGACGGGGATGCTCGGCCGCATGACCGAGTCCAGCCAGCAGCAGTTGGTGGAGGCCATGACGCAGATCGAAGCCCTGCTAGGCGAATCGACCCCGAGCTACATCCTGCGCGACCCGCAGCCGGGCGACATGGGCTGGGTCGTGCGCCAGCAGGCGGTGCTGTACACGCGCGAGTACGGCTGGAATAGCGAGTTCGAGGCGCTGGTGGCGGAGATCGTCGCCAAGTACCTGCGCGACTACGACCCGAGCGGCGAGCGCTGCTGGATTGCGGAGAAGGACGGCAAGGCGGTGGGTTCCGTCTTCGTCGTGCGGCACGACGCGGAGACCGCCCAGCTACGCATGCTCTATGTGGATGCCAGCGCGCGCGGGCTGGGTATCGGCCATCGGCTGGTGGATGAGTGCCTGCGCTTTGCCCGGACGGCCGGCTACAAGCGGATGATGCTGTGGACCAACAGCATCCTGACCGACGCCCGCAAGATCTACGAAAAGGCCGGCTTCACGCTGGTGGAGGAGGAGGCCCATCACAGCTTCGGCAAGGATCTCGTCGGCCAGATCTGGGCGCGGGACCTGTGAGGGGCAGCCACTCGGCCATCGTCGCTGCCGCGCTGACCGGCATCCTGGTGGGGGCGGCGATGGTGTCGACCCGGGCGGTGTCCGCCGATGCGTCGCCGGCCACGCTGGCCTTCCTGCGCTATCTGATTGGCCTGTGCGTGCTGGCGGGGCCGGCCTGGCTCGGCACCCGGACCCCGACTCGATTCGCCCGGAAAGATGCGGCGGTGCTCGCCGCGCTGGGCGTGTTCCAGTTCGCCGTGCTGATCGTGTTGCTGAACCACGCGCTCGGCGTGCTCTCGGCCACCACCTGCGCGCTGGTGTTCTCGACCATGCCGCTGTTCACGATGCTGCTGGCCGTGCTGAGCGGGCAGGAGGCGTTCAGCCTGCCCAAGCTGACGGGGCTGGTTTGCGCCGTCTCGGGCGTGGCGGTGTTGCTGCATGGGGCGCCCCTCGGTGGCACCGCTGGCGTAGGCGGCGGCACGCATCTCGGGGCGATGGCCGCGCTGATCGGCGCGACCGTGATCGGCGCCGTGTGCAGCCTGCTGGTTCGGCCCTTGCTCCAGTGCTATCCCGCCTTGCCGACCAGCGTGCTGGCGATGTGCGCGGCGGTGGTGTTCCTGCTGGCGCTCTGCGCGACGACCGGGCAGCCGCTGTGGCCGTCCTTGTCGTCGACGCAGTGGGGGCATGTCGCCTTTATCGGGCTGTCCAGCGGCGTGGGGTACTTTTGCTGGCTCTGGGCGCTGACGCGGCTGGAGGCGAGCCGGGTCGTCGGCTTCCAGGCGCTGGGACCGGTGACGGCGGCGGTGCTGGAACTGCTGGTGGGCCGCCAGTGGCCCTCGTGGTCACTGCTGATGTCGATTGCGCTGGTGGTCAGCGGGCTGCTGATCACCCAGCAGGGCCGCCGCCCCTCAGGATCAGGTGCCCGCCGCCAGCCGGGCCTGCTCGAGGAAGGAGCGGATCACGCTGGCCCCGGGCGACGTCCGGCGCCATAGCAGGCCGAAGCGGCGCGGCTCCGGCTCGATCGGCAGATGGAGCTTGGCGATATGGAGCCCGGCGGTCAGCGGCGAGGCGATGTCCGGCACCAGCGATACCCCGAGCCCACGGTCCACCATCATGGCGATGGCCAGCAGCGAACTCAGCTCGAAGCGCTCCTGCGCGGGCGTGATGCCGGCGCGGCGCAGATAGTCGCTGGCCTGCTTGCCGCCGCCCAGGCTGCGGTCATAGCGGATCAGGGGCCGGGTGCGCAGGAGTTCGTGCGGATCGGCGTCGCGGTCCTGCGCGGGCGCCAGCACCACCAGCGGCTCCTGCCGCAGCAAATCCCAGGCGAAGGTCTTGGGGAGGGCGAAGGGCGGATGCAGGCAGACCGCGGCATCGAGTGACTCATCCTTCACCGCATCGAACAATTCGTGGGACAGCGCCGAGCGGATATGCACCGACACCCCGGGGTGCACCGCCGCGAACCGCGCGAGCGCGTCTGGCAGCAGGCTGTGCAGCGCGGTGTTGATCGTGCCGATGCGCAGTTCGCGCACGGCATCCGCCTGATTCACCCATCCCCTCAGTTCATCCACTTCCCGCAGCAGCGTTACGCAACGCGCCGCCAGCCTTCGCCCGGACTCGGTGGGCGCCACGGTACGGCCGGCCCGCCCCAGCAGCGTGGTGCCGAGTTGCCGCTCCAGCACCTGGATCTGCTGCGAGATCGCCGCCGGCGTCACATTGAGCCGCCGCGCGGCTTCTGCCAGCGTGCCGGTCTCCACCACCAGCGCGAAAGCTTTCAGGTAAGCGGTTTCCATAGAATTTCTAATGTACGAACGTAGTAAAGGATAGTTTATCTTTTTCATCGATTCACGGACACTGCCTGTCACCCCCACGGAGATACGGTATTCGCCATGAGAAGCAAGCTGTTCGTGCCCGGTTCCCGCCCCGAGTTTTTCGCCAAGGCGCTGGCCAGCGATGCCGACGCGCTGTCCTTCGACCTGGAAGATGCGGTGGCCGAGGAGAAGAAGGGCGAGGCCCGCGCGCTGCTCTCCGGCCTGCTGCGCGCCGCCGAGACGCGCGCCAGTACCAAGACGCTGATCGTGCGCGTGAATGGGCTCGATACGCCACATTTCGAGGCCGATCTGGCGGCGGTAGTCGTACCGGGTTTGCATCTGGTCAACCTGCCCAAGCCGGAGAGCGCCGATGACGTGCGCCGTGCGGCGGCAGCCATCGAGCAGGCCGAGCGGGCGAATGGGTTTGGCGATGGCCAGGGCACCGTTGGCAAGGTCGGGCTGCTGCTGAATATCGAAACGCCCCGGGCGCTGCGGCTGGCCGCCGAGCTGGCCGGCGCCCATCCGCGCGTGGCGGGCCTCCAGCTTGGGCTGGGCGACCTGTTCGAGCCGGCCGGCGTGCATCGACGCAACACGGCGGCGATTGCCTCCGCCATGTTCGCCGTGCGGATGGCGGCTGCCGAGGCCAATGTCTATGCCTACGACACGGTGTTCGCCAATATCCGCGACACCGAGGGCTTCCGTGCCGAGGCCGAGATGTCCCGCCAGATGGGATTCCTGGGCAAGAGCTGCATCCACCCGAGCCAGATTGCACTGGCCAACGAGGTCTACCGGCCGTCCGACGAGGAAATCGCCCACGCGCTGCGTGTGGTGGCCGCTGCCGAAGAGGCGGACGCCAAGGGCGTGGGTGCCTATGTGGTGGACGGCAAGATGATCGATCCCCCGTTTGTGCGCCGCGCGCAGGCGATCGTCGAGATTGGGCGGAGGCTTGGATTGATCCCCGCCTGATCGGATTCCCCCCGCATTCCTACATAAAAAACACAGGAGACAAACACCATGACGAATCCATCGTCGCTGCGTGCCGTGGTATGCCTTGGCCTGATCGCCGCAACCGCCTCTATGACCGCGCCGGCACAGGCCGCCGAGGGCGCCTACCCCTCCAAGCCCATCACCCTGATCGTGCCGTACCCGCCGGGGGGCTCGAACGACATCTTCGCGCGCATCGTGGCCAAGGAGATCGGCGAGGAACTGAAGCAGCCCGTGGTCATCGACAACCGGCCCGGCGCGAGCGGCAACACCGGCACCGGGCTGGCGGTCAAGGCCGCGCCGGACGGCTACACGCTCGTCGCGGTGTCCTCCAGCATGACCACCAACGCGGCCATCCAGAGCAAGCTGCCGTTCGATGCCGTGAAGAGCTTCGCGCCGGTGGCGATGGTGGCCCACGGGCCGTTCATCGTGGCGGTCAGCAATGACTTCCCGGCCAAGACGCCGCAGGAGTTGATCAACGCCATCCGCGCCAATCCCGGCAAGTACAACTACGCGTCGTCCGGCCCGGGCAGCGTGAACCAGTTCGGCACCGAGCTGCTCAAGGCGCAGGCCGGCAAGCTGGCCATCACGCACGTGCCGTACCGGGGCATGGGCCCGGCCGTGACCGACCTGATCGGCAACCAGACCCAGCTGCTGATTTCCAGCGGGCCCTCCCTGCTGCCGATGGTGCGCGCCGGCAAGGTCCGCGCCGTGGGTATTACCAGCCTGAGGCCGAGCCCGATTGCGCCGGATCTGGTGCCGATGGCCACCGCCGTGCCCGGCTACGAGTTCGAACTCTGGTGGGGCTTCCTGGCGCCCGCTGGCACCCCGCCGGCGATTGTCGCGCGGCTCAATGCGGCGGTGAATCAGGCGCTGGCCAAGCCCGCCGTCAAGGAGGCGATCCTGAAGGAAGGCGCCGAGGTCACGCCGGGCACGCCGCAGAAGTTCGGCGAGACGATTGCCGCCGATGTGACCCGCTGGAAGGCGCTGGCCAAGCAGCAGAACATCGTCGCGGATTGAGTATTGAGAGATTTTTCGGAGCAAGTATGCAACCCAACACCAATGGCCAAGCCACGAGCCAAGCCACGGGCTTCGGCACGCAGCGGGCAGGACAGCCCGGCCCGCTGAGCGGCGTGCGCGTGCTGGACCTGAGCGCCTATATCGCGGGGCCGTACGGCTGCTCGCTCTTGGCGGATCAGGGCGCGGACGTCATCAAGGTGGAGCCGCCCGTCGGCGACAACCTGCGCAAGTACCCGTCCACGCTGGAGTCGGAGTCCCGCGCATTCCTGGGCGTGAACCGCAGCAAGCTGGGCGTGGTGCTCGACCTGAAGGCCCCGGCCGATCTGGACCGGCTGCTGGCGCTGGTGCGCGAGTCCGATGTGCTGGTGCATAACTTCCGGCCCAGCGTGCCGGGGCGGCTGGGCATTGGCTACGCGCAGCTGGCCGCCGTCAATCCGCGCCTGATCTACTGCGCGGTCACCGGCTACGGCGAGGCCGGGCCGCTCAAGGACAAGGCCGGCTACGACCAGGTGCTGCAAACCATGACCGGCATGTGCACGCTGCAGGGCAAGCACGGCGGGCCGCCCGAGATCCTGTACGGCTCGGTGGTGGACTACTACGCCTCGGCGCTGGTGGCGGGCGGCGTGGCGTCCGCGCTCTATGAGCGGGAGAAGAGTGGGGTGGGGCAGTACGTGGGCGTGTCGCTGCTGCGCGCGGCGCTGACCATGCAGTCAGCCCGCATGGTCTGGGCCGACTCGGAGCCGCGCGACGTGGGGCGCGACATGCGCTCGGGCGGCATCACCGGCATCCATCCCACCCGGGACGGCTATCTCTACATCTCGGCCAACACCCCGCACTTCTGGCGCGCCCTGTGCGAGAAGACGGGTTTGGGGGAGTTGCTCTCGACCGACCGCTACGACAGCGTGCGCAAGCGCGCCCAGCATCAGGGCGAAATCCTGCCCAAGCTGCACGCGGCCCTGCAGCAGCGGTCGGCGCTGGAATGGGAGGCCGAGTTCGGCGAGGAAGTGCCCTGCGCGGCGGCGCGCTCGGTGGAAGACATGTTCGATTTCCCGCAGGTGCTGGCCGAAGAGATGGTGACCACGTTCGACCACCCGGTGGTGGGCCGCTATCGCGGCTTTACGCGCGCCGTGAAATTTGGCCGCACGCCGGGGCCGGAGCCGTTTGCCGCGCCGGCGCTGGACCAGCATGGGGACACCGTCCGCGAGGCGGCCGACCGGCTGGCCGGCCGTGGCTGAGGGGGAGACCGAGGCTGGCTTCCAGCCCGTGCCGAACAGCACGGCCGGCGCCGCGCCACGCAGCACGGCATGGCCGGACGCCTGCGACGCCCATCTCCATATCTACGACGCACGCTTCCCGGCCATCGCCCCGGCTGTGGCCAACGCCACCGTGGCGGACTACCGGCGGGTGCAGGCGCTGCTGGGCACGCGTCGCGCGGTGATCGTCCAGCCCCGCTGCTACGGCACCGATCACAGCTGCACCCTCGATGCGATCCGCCAGCTTGGCCTCGCCAACACGCGCGGCGTGGGGGTGGTGCGGCCCGATGTGTCCGATGACACCCTGCAGGCGCTCCATGCCGGCGGCATCCGGGGCATCCGCTTCTCGTTGTACACCCCGGCCCACGCCGTGGTGGGCTTCGAGATGGTGGAGACGCTGGCGCACCGCATCGCCGAACTGGGCTGGCATCTGCAACTGCACTGGACCGCCGACCAGATCGTCGCCCATGGCGACCTGCTGGCGCGGCTGCCCACGCCGCTGGTGTTCGACCATCTGGCCCGCCTGCCGCTGCCCGGTGGCACGGCGCATCCGGCGTTCGCGCTGGTGTCCGGGCTGCTGGCGAAGGGCCGTGCGTGGCTGAAGCTGTCCGGCGCCTATCTGGATTCGATGGTCGGCGCCGGCGGTGGGTATGCCGATATCGCCCCGGTGGCCCGGGCGTGGGTGCAGGCGGCGCCGGAACGGCTCGTCTGGGGCAGCGACTGGCCCCATTCCACGGAGCCGCACGCCAAGCCGGACGACGCCTTGCTGTTCGACCTGCTGGCCGATTGGGCCGGCACCGAGTCGGCGCGCCGCCGCATCCTGGTGGACAACCCCGCCGCGCTGTACGGATTCGAGGCGCCATAAACGCCAACACAATAAAACTTCGGAGACATTCATGAGCAAGACCCTGCAGCGCCTCGGCAAGGCCGTGGCCACCCTCGTCGCGGCCGTGCCGCTCGCCGCTTTCGCCTTCCCGGACAAGCCCATCCGCATGGTGGTGCCGTACTCGGCCGGCGGCGGGGCGGACAACACCGCGCGGGTAGTCGCCCAGAAGGTGGGCGAACTCCTCGGCCAGACCGTGGTGATCGACAACAAGCCGGGTGCCGGCGGCGTGATCGGTGCGGATGCCGTGGCGAAGGCCCCGGCGGATGGCTACACCGTGCTCTACGACGCCTCCGCCTTCGCCGTGAACGGCGCGCTGCGCAAGCTGCCGTTCGACCCATCGGCCGATTTCATCCCGATTTCGCTGGTCGCCACGGCGCCGCAGATCCTGGTGGTGGCCACCAACGCGCCCTACAAGACCGTGGCCGAGTTCATCGCTGCCGCCAGGAAGACGCCCGGCAAGCTGACTTACGCGTCCGCTGGCGCCGGCACGGGCTCCCACCTGGCCGCCGAGATGTTCAACGAGCAGGGCAAGATTGAACTGCTTCATGTGCCCTACAAGGGTGGCGCGCCGGCGCTGACCGATGTGATGGGCGGGCAAGTGGCGTCCTACTTCGGCAACACCGCCTCCACGCTCCAGTACGTGACGGGCGGCAAGCTGCGCGCGCTGGCGGTGACCTCGAAGACGCGCCTCAAGGCGCTGCCCGATACGCCGACGCTGGCCGAGAGCGCCATGCCGAACTACGAGGTGCTGGAGTGGAACGGCGTCTTCGTGCCCAAGGGCACGCCGCCGGACCGTGTGCAGGCCATCGCGAGCGCCGTGCAGAAGGCCGTGGCGGACCCGGCGGTGCGCGCCAAGCTCCAGCAGGCCGGGCTCGATCCGGTGGGCAACACGCCGCAGGCGTTCAAGAGCTTCCTCCACACCGAATCGACGCGCTGGCAGGCGCTGGTCAAGGCGCGCGGGATTCGGGTGGAGTAAGTTCCTGGCGCTCGGCTTCGGCAGCGGGCACGAAGCGCCGCTGCCGCATCCACTTCGTCGCCACCCATTTCTCGCCGGCCAGCACTTCGGCAGCCGCATGCAAGGTGCGGCCATCGAGTTGGCCGTGGTCGTCGCAGTACTCGAAGTACAGCGCATTGCCCTTGCGCGGCACCACGGACAGGCCGATCTCGGGGAAGAGCGTTTCCCCGCCCGCTGGCACGTCGTTCAGGTAGATCACCATCGTGCTCACGCGCTGCCCGCTGCGGGCGATCGACGCCTGGTTGGCGGCGTTGTTCGGCATCAGGAAGTCGAAGTGCGGGCGGCTCTGCGCCCCCGGCGCATAACGCAGCACCTGCAAGCCCTCGCCGTTCTCCATCGGCATCTGCATCAGGGCGGAGATGCGGGCGTCGAGGGTGGCCAGCCACGGCGCCTCGGCCAGGCGGAAGAACATGCCCTCGCTGGTGCGGTCCGGGCTCACGATGTGCTCGCCGGTGCGCGGATCGACCAGGGTCGATAGCGCGAGCCGCGGCCGTGCCTCGGCCATCAATGCATCGCACTCCTCATCACTGAGCACGCCTTCGAGCACGGCCACCACGGGGCGCTCGGTGCGGGACAGCACGGGTATGTTGCGGTCGCCGCCGTGCAGCACCGACGCGCGCGGCAGCCGGGGTTGGGCGGGCGTCGTGGCCGGGGCGGCGCGCGCCACCGTGATGCTGCCCTCCGGCATCGGCAGCCCCTCGCGCAGCACGCGGGCGAAGGCCTCCACCAGTTCCCGCGCCACGTCCGGCGCAAAGCGCTGCGCGGCCAGCGCGCGCACCAGCTCATCCGGGCGGCCGCCGCGCTGCAGGGCCTGGACGATCCAGTCGCGCAACTCGGCGGTGAAATGCAGCGTGGCAAGCTGGCGCGGCGGGGTGGCCGCAGAGTGAGCAGAGGCGGGTGCAGAGGCGGGGGCCATGGGTTGGGGCGAGGCGTGCATGGGACGGCATGGGTAGCGGGCGGCGCCAGTATCCCGGCATTGCATACGGGTTGCAACCCGTTGCCGGCTTGAAATTTTCTGTAACTTTCGCGTGGTGCCGGGGCAATCAAACGGTCATATTTGGCTCCTAGGATCAGAGCCGCTGCACACATGACGAGGGATCGCGTACAGGCTTTCCCCCGTCGAAAACTCCCTCGCGCAGGCGGCCCACCCGCTCGAACCATCGCGACGGGGCGGGCTTTTTGGGTGCGGCACGCCAACGATACCCACTACATATCGCCCTAGCCCGGCGAGCCAAAAAAACATGCACCCAAGACACCACAGCTTTGTTCCGTTACTCACGGCGCTGGCCGCAGCCGCCATGCTGGCCGCCTGCGGCGGCGATGGCGGCGGCACCCCGGCCGCGTCCAATCCCGGTGCCACCCCGGCCACGGTCAGCGGCAGCGTGATGGGCACGGCGCTCAAGAACCCCACTGGCGTCGCCATGTCGTCCGCCGCGGGCGTGGACTACGCCAAGAGCAGCACGGGCGATGACGTCCAGCAGACCATCGTCCCCATCGCCTACGCCAATGCCACCGTGTGCGCCGATACCAACGGCAACGGCGTGTGCGACAACGGCGAGGCCGCCACGCGCACCGGCGCCGATGGCCGCTTCACCCTGGCCACCGCAGCCGCCAGCCTGGTGGCCGTGGTCGGTACGGACGCCACCTACACCGACGCCAGCGGCGCCCCCGCCAAGGTCGCCAGCAAGCTGGTGCTGCGCAGCGCGGCCGAGCAGGCGGCAAATGGCGCTCAGGTAGTCATCAGCCCGTTATCGACGGAAGTGGTGCGCCTGACCGAAGCCGAATCCCTGACCGTGGCCGACGCCAAGACCGCCATCGCCAGCCGCCTGAGCCTCACCGGCGGCACGGCCGATGTCACGGTCAAGGCCGACGACGTACTGGCCCTGCCGGCCAGCGTGGCCGATGCCCACGCCGCCACGGCGCTGCTGACCGAGTCGAACACGCTCGCCGGCCGCTACACCCTGGCCTCGAAGATCCTGGACCGGGGCTTTATCAGCGATGCCGCCACCGATCCGGTCACCACGCTGAAGGCCGCGCAGGACGCCGCGTTCAACCCGGAAGGCATTCCGCGCTATGACCACCTGTTCGTGGTGGTGTTCGAGAACCACAGCAACCAGACCATCGACGATCCGGCCTACCCGAACTTCTACAAGTACCTGAACCAGGAGGGCAACAAGGCGGCCAACTATTTCTCCACCGGCAACCCCAGCGAGCCGAACTACATCTCGCTGGCCAGCGCCGACGACTGGGGCGTGGCCGACGACAACCCCTGGAACTGCCTGCCGGCGGGCGATACCGCCAACCAGCCCACCGACGTCTACCAGCCGCTGGCCGCCTGCAACGCCGACACCAAGGTCCACAACCTCAAGGGCCACCGCAACCTGTTCACGGCGATGTACAACGCCGGCATGGGCACGCGCGTGTACAGCGAGTCGATGGACCCGGGCCAGGACCCGCGCCGGGATGGTGCCGGCAACGCCACCATCACCGCCGTCAACGTGACCTCCGGCGCCGGTGCCACCGAGCCGATGATTTCCAGCCTGTACAAGACCAAGCACCACCCGGCGGTGAACTTCGACGAGGTGCGCAACCGTCCGGACTTCTTCAGGAACCTGAACCGTACCGTGGGCGGCGGCCAGTGGGATGCGGCCATCCAGACCTATGCGCAGGGCCATGGCATCACCTGGAACACACACCAGTTCGAGGATGACCTGAAGAGCGGCGACATCGGCGCGCTGAACTACATCGTCCCCGACCAGTGCGATGACATCCACGGTACCGGCTCGGCGGTGGCGGACTGCACCTCGGGCGTGCCGGGCATCAAGCGCGGCGACGCCTACGCCAAGTACCTGGTGGAGACCATCAAGGCATCGCCGGTGTGGCAGAACACCAGCCGCCGGTCGGCCATCGTCATGCTGTTCGATGAGGGTTCGAGCTTCTTCGGCAGTTCGTCGTGCTGCGGCTGGAACGTGGGCGGCGGCACCACCAGCGGCGCGCCGCTGGGCGAAGGCATCACCACGGCGATTCCGCGCTACAACGGCGGCAACAAGGGCGATGGTCCGACCATTTTCGGTCTGCTGACCAACCAGCCGGGCGCGCCGAAGCAGGTGATCGACTCGGACGCCTACAGCCACTTCTCGTTCGTGCGCACGATGCAGGACATGTTCGCGCTGGCCGACCCGGGCGTGCCGACGTCGTACATGAACCGCTCGAAGTACACCGAGCAGTACATCGCCCAGAACCTGGCCAACCTGGCCGAGTACTCGGGTAGCGCCAACACCCACTTCGATTCGGTGCGTCCGATGAACCACAACTACGTGGTCAAGGCCGGCGATATCGTCTCGGGCGGCGCCACGCCCGGTGTGAGCGGCAGCGGCACGCTGAGTGGCGGCAACACGGCCAGCGGGCCGGATGCCACGCAGACCAATATCTGGGCGATCAAGTCCTGATGTGGCGGGGCGCCGGGCGCGCGGCGCAGGCCGTCGCCCGGGGCCCCGATCTTCTTATGGTGCGCAACCGGGCCTGGCCCGACTGTGCGCCCGGCTGCCACCGCTGATCCAGACCATGTCCCACTCCATTCTTGCCGCCAGCCTGCTGGCGGCTGCGTGTGCTGTCACGCTAGTCGGCTGCAAGCCGGCGACCGAGACGGCGCCGCATGCTGCCACGCCAGCCCAGGCCGCCGTGCAGACGGTTGCCGCGCCGGCATCGGCGCCGTCATCGCCTCTGTCACCCGCCGCACAACTCGGCGCGAAGCTGTTTTTCGATCCCTCGCTGTCTGGCACGGGCAAGATGTCGTGCGCCACCTGCCACGACCCCAACCACGCCTACGCGCCGGCCAACGACCTCTCCGTGCAGCTGGGCGGCGCCGACGGCAAGGTGCCGGGCACGCGCGCCGTGCCCACGCTGATGTACAAGGAGTACACCAACGCCTACTCGGATACCTTCGAGAACCCCGACATGGTCAGCCCGCCCGGCCCCGGCGGCGGCCTGACCTGGGACGGGCGCGCCAACACCATCGCCGAGCAGGCCGCGATTCCGCTGCTGGCGTCCAACGAGATGGCCAATGCGAGCAAAGCCGCCGTGGTCGAGGCCGTACAGCACGGCGCCCACGCCGACGCCTTCCGCCAGACCTACGGCGCCACCGTGTTCGACGACACCGGGCGGGCCTTCACGCTGGTCGGCGCCGCCCTGCAGGCGTTCCAGGTGGAAGACCGCAGCTTCCACCCCTACAGCAGCAAGTTCGACCGCTACCGCAACAACAAGCTGGGCGGCGCGCTGACCGATGCGGAGATCCGTGGCCTGCGCGTGTTCCTGGACCCCAACAAGGGCAACTGCATGGCCTGTCACCTGATTGGCGGCGGCAACGACGGCAGCCAGGACATGACCAGCGACTACTCGTTCGCCGCGATCGGGGTGCCGCGCAATATGGAGATCCCGGCCAATGCCGATCCGAAGTATTTCGACCTCGGCCTGTGCGGCCCGCTGCGCACCGACCATCGCCCCGGCAAGGACAAGGGCGCGGCGGCCACCTGCGGCATGTTCAAGACGCCGGTGCTGCGCAACGTGGCTACGCGCCACGTGTTCATGCACAACGGGGTGTTCAAGTCGCTGGAGGAGGTGGTGCGCTTCTACAACACCCGGGATACCGCGCCGGAGAAGTGGTATCCGCGCGATGCCAAGGGCCGCGTGAACAAGTTCAACGACCTGCCGGCGCCATACCGCGCCAACCTGGACGACCAGATGCCGCTGGACCTGCGCAAGCCCGGCAGCGCCACGCCGATGACCGACCCCGAGATGCAGGACCTGATCGTTTTCCTGAAGACGCTGACCGATGGCTTCGTGCCGCCGGCGGGCACCGCCGAGAGCGGTCCGCAGGCCCACACGGTGGCGGAAGCCGCTGCCGTGAATGCGGCCGCGAACGCCGCGCACAAGCCAAAGACGCCATGACCCGTTATTTCACCGACACCCAGACCATGAAGCCCATTCTTTTCGCCAGCCTTGCCGCGCTGGCCGTGCTCGCCGGCTGCAGCGCCCCGGACGCCCCCAATGAGGCCAATTTCCGCGCCGCGCTGGAGAAGCAGCTCGAAGCGCACGGCGACCTCTGCATCGGCCGCCATCGCTGGCCGGTAGATGTGCCGGACCTGCCCGTGGCGGGGACACTGCGCGACGGCATCCAGATGCCCGCGCTCGAACATGCCGGGCTGGTGGCGCACACCCGCGCGGAAATGACGCTGCGCCACCAGAATGGCGAGACGGAAACCGTGAAGGCGCTGCGCTATGACCTGACCGACAAGGGGCGCGGCTTCGTCAACGCCCATCCCAAGACGGCTGCGAAAGGTGCGGACACCGCCGAGCCGGATCTTTGCTACGGCCACGTCCGCGTGAACAAGGTCACCGGCTGGGATACACCCAAGGCCAGCGGCAGCGGCAGCGACGACAAGCCGGCGCACGCCACCGCCACCGTCCGCTACACCTATATGCTCGATCCGGCCCCCTGGGCCAGTGATGCGGCGGTGCAGGGCGCCTTCCCCGTGCTGGCCCGCGTGGTGCGGGGCAGCGGCACGATGGCGCTGACGCAGCAGTTGGTGGCTACCAGCGGTGGCTGGCAGCCGATGCAATAACGAGGGATCAGGCGTTGACGACGCGGCGCGCGAAGCGCTCCAGGTAGTCCATCAGCCGCTCCGCGCCGTCGGCGGCTTCGGCTTCGTTACCGCTGGCGATGGCCTGCGCCATGACCAGGTGCGCCTGGGCGCCTTCGGCAATCTCGCCCTCGTGCTGATAGGCGTACCAGAAGCGCCGGCATTGCACGATCAGCGGGATCACCGCCTTGACCGCCGAGCGGTTGCGGCAGGCCGCGTGGTTCACGTGGTCCAGCGCCTGGTCGGCGGCCATGTATTCGTCGAGGTTGCCGCGCTGGGCGGCCTTGACCATCTTCTGGGCGCAGGCGATCAGCGCCTTGCGCTGGGCGTCGGTGGCGCGGCGCGCGGCGTTGGCGGCAATCAGCCGCTCCAGCACGCGGCGCGTGGCCAGCACGTCCAGATGGTCCATCACGTCGATGGTCGAGACAATCAGCCCGCGCCGGGGCTGCTGGAGCACCAGCCCCATCGACACCATGCGCACCAGCGCCTCCCGCACGGGCGTACGGCCCAGCCCGGTGAGTTCGGCCAGCTCGGCCTCCACCACGGGGCTGCCGGGGGCGATCTCGAGCTTGGAGATCAGCGTCTCGATGCGGTCGTAGGCCACGTCGGCGGCGCGGCGCTTTTCACGATTGTCAGTCTCGGCGCTCTGGTTTCTGGAAGGTGTCGGCATCTCGAACAGGTTGGCAGCGGGGGCGGCGGTCGACATTATGCCGTGACCGCCCCCGCGGGGCTCAGAGCGCTCAGGGCGCTTAGTGCGCTCAGTGCGCTTACAGCGTGGCGCCGATCTTGCGCAGCTCGGGAATCGCCGGGGCCTTGGCCACCCACAGGGCGTCGAACTTCTGGATTGCCGGCGCCGGGTCGTAGTTGGCCACGCTCTTGAAGTGGACCGACGACTGCTTGAGCTTCTCGATCAGCCCCGCCTCGGTGGTGACGATGTCGTTGATCTGCGCGGTCAGGGACTGCGTGACCAGCGCGCGCACGAGGTCCTTGTCCTTCGCGTCCAGCCCTTGCCAGATTCGGCCCGAGACCAGCGGCGCGAACGGCATGAACAGCGCGTTCATCGGCAGCAGGGACTTGGAGATCTTGTCGTAGCGCTGGTTCCAGGACAGTTCGATGTCGGCCTCCAGCCCATCCACCTGGCCGTTGGTCATGGCGTCGAACACAGCCGGGGTGGGGATCGGGGTGGGCGCGGCGCCCAGCATCGAATAGAAGTCGCGGTAGACCGGCGTGGGGTTGATGCGCAGTTTCATGCCCTTGAGGTCGTCCGGCGAATTGATGTCGCGCGTGGCGAACACCACCCGCATGCCGGTGATGCCCCAGCCCAGGCCGATGGTGCCGGTTTCGCGCGGCAGGGCGTCCAGCAGCTTCAGGGCCGCCGGAGTGCGCACCAGCTTGGCCACGCTGCTGGTGGAGCGCACCAGATAGGGCGCGTTGATGGCGGCCACGCTGGACACCCGCGAGCCGAGTTCGGCCGCCTGGATCCAGCCCATGTCGAGCGCGCCGGATTGGAGCTGCTGCATCATCGCGGACTCATTGCCGAGCTGGCCCGAGTGGAACACGGTCACGGTCAGGCGGCCGTCGGTTTCCTTCTTGAGCGACTCGCCGAAGGCCACGGCGGCCCGGTTCCACGAATGGCCGGCGGGCGTGATCAGGCCCAGGCGGAATTCCTTGGTGGTGGCGGCGCGGGTGGTGGAGGTGATGACCATGGGCGCGGCAACGGTGGCCAGCGCGGTGGTCTTGAGGAAACGGCGGCGGGTGATGAGGGTCATGGCGGCTCCAGTGCGGTTCGATGGGTAACGGCGAGGCGGATGGGACAGCAAGGGATCGGGTTGGATCGGGTTGGATCGGGCGGCTAGTCCAGCAGGCCGATGGACAGGCTCGGGAACAGCGAGAGCAGCACCAGGGCCACGCAGCTGATCAGGAAAAAGGGCAGCGTGACCATGAACATCTTCCCCGGCTTGGCGCCGGTGACGGCGGAGGCCACGAAGAAGCTCAGCCCCACGGGCGGGGACATCAGCCCGAGCACGAGGTTGATGACGATGACCACGCCGAAGTGGCGCGGGTCGATGTGGTAGACCTCGGTGGCGATCGGCAGCAGGATCGGCACGGTCATGATCAGCCCCGGAATGCCGTCGATCACCGTGCCGATGATCAGCAGGATCACGTTGGCCAGCAGCAGGAATTCGACCGGGCTGTGGGCGATGGTCTGGATCCAGGCCGCCACCATCTGCGGAATCTTGCCGTAGATCAGCAGCCACGAGAACACGGCGGCAGCCGCCACCAGGAACAGCACGATGGCCGAATAGATGGCCGAGCGCAGCAGGATGGCCGGCATCGTGCGCAGGTCGAACTCCTTGGTCACGTAGCGGCCGACCAGCGCCG
The DNA here is from genome assembly GCF_046535395.1 of Cupriavidus sp. SIMBA_020. Lineage (NCBI taxonomy): Bacteria > Pseudomonadati > Pseudomonadota > Betaproteobacteria > Burkholderiales > Burkholderiaceae > Cupriavidus > Cupriavidus sp. SIMBA_020. The sequence goes on from NZ_JAWRWU010000006.1 coordinate 150,754, forward strand.
CGGCCAGCGCGCCCACGGCGGCGGCTTCGGTGGGATTGGCCACGCCGCCGAGGATGGAGCCGACGATCACCACCGGAATCAGCAGCGTCGGGCTGGCCTGGATCACGGTGGTGGCACGCTCGCGCAGGGTCTTGCGCGCGCTGCGGGGGTAGTTGTAGAAGACCCCCATGATGGCGATGATGATGAAGAACAGCACCGTCAGCAGCAGCCCGGGCAGGATGCCGGCGATCAGCATGTCGCCCACGGCCACCTGGGCCAGCACGCTGTAGACCACGAACATCACCGAGGGCGGGATGATCGGCCCCAGCATGCCGCCGTAGACGGTCAGCCCGGCCGCGAAGGTCTTGTCGTAGCCCTGTTTCTCCATCTCGGGCACCATCACCTGCGACATGATCGCCACCTGGGCCGTGGCCGAGCCGATGATCGACGACACCAGCATGTTGGCCAGGATGTTGACGTAGGCCAGCCCACCCTTGATCGAGCCGACGAAGGCCATCGACAGGTCCACCAGCCGGCGCGTGATGCCGCCGCTGTTCATGATCTCGCCGATCAGGATGAACAGGGGGATGGCGATCAGGCCGTAGCTGTCCACGCCGGCGAACATCTGCGAGGGGAACGATTGCAGCAGCACGGTGGCGCCGGTGCTGAAGATGAACGCCAGCCCGGCCAGGCACAGGCAGATGCCGATGGGCACGCCAACCAGCATCACGCCGCAGAAGAAGAAGGTTGTCGGCATGTCAGTTCACCGTCTCGGAGTTGCCCACCTGGAACTCGGGAAAGGCGCGGCGCGGGGCGAGGTCCAGGTCTTCGAGCAGGTTGGCCAGCGCGTGCAGGCTCAGGGTGCAGGAGAACAGCGGCATGATCAGCTGGAGCACCCAGACCGGCCATTCCAGCGTCTGGGTGTGCTCGGTGTAGAGGAAGTTGAACGATTCGGCCGCGTACTCGCGGGCGTCGAAGCCGTAGCGGGCAATGCCGACCGGGTCCATCCAGACCCAGCACATCGCCAGCAGCGCCAGCCCGAACACCAGCACGCCGCCCGTGGCGATGGCCTTGGCGGCGCGGGCGGCCTTCGGGGGCAGGTGCTCGGTGAGCAGCCCCACGGCGAAATCGAGCCGCAGGCGCGTCATGACCGAGGCGCCGACGAAAGTCAGCCACACCACCGCGTAGACCGATGCCTCGTCCACCCAGTACAGCGGCAGCCCTGCGTAGCGCGTGACCACGTTGAGCAGGATCAGCAGCACCAGCAGCGTCATCAGGCCGCCGAGCACGTAGCGCTCCACGGCGAGCACGGCGTCCGAGGCGCGCAGCACCCAGCGTACCGGTCGCGCAACGGTGGCCGTGGCGGGCGCTTCGGCCGCGGTGAGGGAGGAAAGGTCAGGCATGGCAGGCAGACTCCAGGACGAAGGGCGGTCGTGACGATCGCGGACGCGACGGCTGGTGCAAGTTGGATGCCTGCGGCGGCACGGAACCGCCGCAGGCCCGCATCACACCACCGACTGGTACTTCGCCGGCCGCGTCTCCAGCGCCTGGCGCACCACGCGCTCGACGAAGGCGCGCTCCTCGCCCACCAGCGGCAGGCGCGGGCGGCGCATAAACTCGGAGCCCACGCCGACCAGGGTGTCGATCAGCTTGAGGTTCTGCACCAGCTTGTTGGAGACATCGAGGTGGAGCATCGGGGTCATCCACTGGTACAGCTTGAGCGCCTCGGCGAAGTTGCCGGCCTTCATCAGGTCGAACAGCGCCACGGTCTCGCGCGGGAAGGCGCAGCCCACGCCGGCCAGCAGGCCGTCGCAGCCCAGCGCCAGCCCTTCGTAGGCCAGGTCGTCCACGCCCATGAAGATCTGGTAGCGGTCGCCCAGGGTGTTGCGCAGGTCGGTCACGCGGCGGATGTCGCCCGTGCTTTCCTTGATCGCCGCCACCCACTTGCAGTCCGCCAGCTCCACCATGTGCTCGGGCTTGAGGTCCACCCGGTAGGCGACCGGGTTGTTGTAGACCATCACCGGCTTCTGGGCGGCTTCCGCCATGACGCGCACGTTCTGCATCGCTTCGCGGGCATCGGCCACGTAGATCACCGAGGGCATCACCATGAAGCCGGCCACGCCGAGCTTGTTCGCGCCGTCGATATAGCGCAGCGCGTCTCGCGTGCTGGTTTCGGAGACGTTGGCCAGCACCGGGATGCGGCCATCGGCGGCTTCCACGGCGATGCGCGCCACGTCGAGCTTCTCCTCGAGCGACAGCGTGCTGGCCTCGCCCAGCGAACCGCAGGTCACCAGCCCGTGGATGCCATTGCGGATCTGGAATTCGATGTGACGACTCGTGCCCTCGGCATCGATCCGCTCGTCGGCGTGGAACTTGGTGGTGATAGCGGGGAAGATGCCGGTCCAGCGGGGATTGGTGGCGTTGCTCGAATTGGTCGAATTGGTCACAGGGGACTCCTCGGTTGGGTCGGGTTGGGCTCGCAAATATCTGCTTAATATATTTAGGATATCTTCCAGCATTGGTCTAGCAAGAGCAATGCCAGTGAATACCCTGATAGCCGGCGCGCCCGGAATCCGGCTTGGGGGCTGGGATTGGGGGAATGAGGAGGGAAAAATGGACGGAAAGGGGGGAGGGGGGCGAACGGGTTCGCCCCGGCGCAGGGCATGCCTTGCACCGCCGGCGGGGCTGGTGCACCGGCACGGACGCGCCGCGTCAGCGCGTCAGGCGGTGCTCGCGGCCACGCGCGCTAGAAGCAGATTCGGTGTCAGCCCGCCAGCGCGAAGCCGTAGAGCGCGGCGGCATTGCGCCAGCGCAAGCCTTCCGTCAGATCCGGCCGCTGTGCGAACCAGGCCATCACCGCGCGGCACTCGTCGGCGCGCGCCGGGGCTTCGTGGTTGGTCCACGGCCAGTCGCTGCCCCAGAGCAGGCGGTCCGGTCCGGCGACTTCAGCCCAATGCGCGGCCAGTGCCGGCCACTGATTAGGGCTGGCCAGCCGGTAGGGCGCGCTGATCTTGATCCAGAGCGGGCGCCGCACGGCCACGGTGCGGGCCGTGTCGAAGACCGGGTCATCCACGCCGAGCGGGCCGGGGCGGCCGAAGTGATCGAGCACGATGGGGGCTGATGTTTCGCCCATCGCGATGTCGAGCGCGGCCAGCACCGTCGCGCCGTCGCCGTTGTTGGTGTGGAGCTCGACGTGCCAGCCCAGCGCCGCCACGCGCTGGAAGAGCGTGCGCCACGGCGCGGTGTCAATGCGGCGCCAGCCGGCATCGCCATACAGGTTCAGGCGGATGCCCCGGACCCCGGCGGCATCCAGCGTGGCGAGTTCGGCGTCGTTCACGGCGGGATCGACCACCGCCACGCCGCGCAGCCGCCCCGGCATGCGGCCCAGCGCGGCCAGCATGGCCGAGTTGTCGGTGCCCAGGAAGCTGGTCTGGACTACCACGCCGTAGGGGTCCACCGCGTCCACCGGGTCCACCGCCGGGTCGCCCAGCGCGCCGGCCATGGCCAGCCAGTCCGCCAGCGGCGCGGCATAGGGCGGCCGATAGCGCGCCGAGGCCACGGCCACGCCGGCATCGAAGACATGAAAGTGGCAATCCACCAGCGTCTGGCTTGTCGTCATCGGCACGATTCTCCTCTGTGCGGGTTAGCCCCGATATGGCGGGCTGGCCCGGTCCGGGTACTCTAGTCCTCTATAGGAGTGGAATCTAACACGGACACCAGATGCCAGACAATGCCACGCGCCAACCGGCAGCCGCCTCGGCAGGCATGAGCCGCTACGGGCAGATTGCCGCGCAATTGCAGCAGAAGATCGTCACGGGCGAATGGTCGCCGGGCACCGCCATTCCGGCCGAAAGTGCGCTGGCAGTCGAATTCGGCATCGCGCTCGGCACGATCCGGCAGGCGATTGCCGTGCTGGTGCAGCAGGGGCTGCTGGAGCGGGTGCAGGGCAAGGGCACCTTCGTACGCACCGGCCTGACCGGGGGGAGCGGCGCCAGCATGATGCGCTTTTTCCGCTTCCGCTCGGAGGCGGACGCCGATGCGGCGCCCACGGCGGTGCCGCGCTCGGAAATCCTGTCCTGCCGCAGCGTGCGGCTGGATAAGGGCATGGCCAGCCGCTTCGGGCTGGAGGCCGGCGCGCGGGGCCTGGCCATCTCGCGCCGGCGCTGGGTGGCGGACACCCCACGCCTGCTCGAATCGATCTGGCTGCCGTTGCCGCGCTGCGCGGCGTTGCAGGACACCCCGGTGGCCGAGTGGGGCGAGCTGCTCTATCCGCTGCTGAGCCAGCGCTGCGGCATCACCGTGCACCGGGCGATGGACGAGGTGACCTTCCGCCTGCTCGATGCCGAGGAAGCTGACCTGCTCGCGCTGCCGCCCTCCCACCCCTGTGCCCTGGTCACACGCCAGGCGTTCGATATCCAGGGCCAGTGCGTCGAATACCGGCTGACCCGGGGCGATGCCTATGCCTTCCGCTACACGGCCGAGATCCGCTGACCTCCCCCCAAAAACTGATTCGACGGAGACACCCCATGCGTTCCCTGATCCCTCTCACCCTGGCTTGCCTGGCCTTGCAGCCGACCCTGCTGCACGCCGCCGACCCCGCTCAGCCATGGCCCACGCGGCCGCTGACCATCGTGGTCACCTATCCGCCCGGCGGCGGCGCCGACCTGATGGCGCGGCTGATTGCGCCGGGGCTGGGCCGGGAACTCGGCCAGACGGTGATCGTGGAAAACCGCCCCGGGGCGGGCGGGCAGATTGGCGCGTCGTACGTGGCCAAAGCCGCGCCCGATGGCTACACGCTGATGGTGGACGCGTCCTCCTACGCGGTGAACCCAAGCCTCTATCCGCGCCTGCCCTACGACCCCGCCAAGGCGTTCCGGGCGGTGGGCGTGCTGGCGCGCTACCCCAATGTACTGGTCGCCAATCCCGCCTTCCCGGCGACGAACGTCAAGGACGTGCTGGCGCTGGCGAAGCAGAAGCCGGGCACGGTGGCGTTTGCCTCGTCAGGCAACGGCTCGGCGCAGCACCTGTCCGGCGTGCTGTTCGAGCAGCGCGCCAGCGTGGACCTGCTCCACGTGCCATACAAGGGCGGCGGCCCGGCGATGACCGATGTCATTGCCGGGCAGGTGCCGCTGTTCTTCGCCAACGTGGCTTCGAGCCTCCAGCACATCAAGGCAGGCAAGCTGCGGCCGCTGGCGGTGACCAGCCATACGCGCACGTCCGCGCTGCCCAACGTGCCGACCATGCAGGAAGCCGGCGTGGCGGGCTACGAGGTCTATGAATGGAATGCCGCCTTCCTGCCTGCCAACACGCCGGAAGCCGTGGTGGCGCGGCTGTCGGGCGCGCTCCAGAAGGTCATGGGTAGTCCGGAGATCCGCCAGCGCGTGGCCGAGCTGGGCGGCGAGGTGGTAGGCGCCCCGCCGGCCGAGGCGGCGCGCTTTATCGATACCCAGACGCGGCTCTGGGCCAAGGTCATCAAGGACGGCAACGTCAAGCCGGAATAAGCGCCGGCGCGACGTCGTAGAACATTCAAAACGAAGGAGACCCCCATGTCCGCAGATTCCCCCTTTGACGCCGAGCGCCGGCACCTGCTCGGGCTGATGGCCGCGCTGGGCGCCGGCGCGCTGGCGCCCACGCTGGCGCGGGCGCAGGCAACCTGGCCGTCCAAACCCATCCGGCTGGTGGTGCCGTTTGCGCCGGGCGGCAGTTCCGAGATCGTGGCGCGCTCCACGGCGGCGGAGCTGACCAAGCTGCTCGGCGTATCGGTATTCGTTGAAAACAAGCCGGGCGGGGCGGGCAATATCGCCATGGGGGAGGTGGCGCGGGCCGACGACAACCACACGCTGATCCTCGGCCACATCGGCACGCTGGCGGTCAATCCGTACATCTTCTCCAAGCTGCCGTACGACCCGAACAAGGACTTCCGGCCGATTTCGCTGCTGTCGAAGGTGCCCAGCCTGTACGTGGTGCACCCGGACCTGCCGGCCAGGAACCTCAAGGAATTCGTGGCGCTGGCCAAGAGCAAGCCGGGCAAGCTGAACTACGGCTCGGCGGGCAACGGCAGCGCCGGCCACCTGGCCTTCGAGTACCTGAAGGCGACCACTGGCACTTTCATTACCCACGTGCCGTATCGCGGCAGCGGCCCGCAGATCACCGACCTGCTGTCCGGGCGGCTGGACGCGGCGGCGGTGGGCGCGCCGGCCATCATCCAGTTCATCAAGACGGGCAAGGTGCGCTGTATCGCCACGGGTACGGCGCAGCGCATTCCGCAACTGCCGGACGTGCCGACGGTGGCGGAGCAGGGCTATCCGGGCTTCGAAATGACGCAGTGGTACGGGCTGCTGGCGCCGGCCTCGCTGCCGCAGCCGGCGGTGGCGAAGCTGGCGGAGGCCACGATCAAGGCGGTGAAGAGTCCCACCTCGGTGGAGCGGCTCAGTGCGGACGCGGCGCTGGTGGCGGGCAGCACGCCCGAGGAATTCGCCCGCTTCATCGCGGCCGAGCAGCAACGCTGGAAGCCGATCGTGGCGCGCGCAGGCATCAAGCCGGACTAGGCGTTGCCGCCGTCGCTCCTATACTTCAAGGCACCGGCCCCAGGCCGGTGTCAGGAGGCAATATGGGACGCAAGTACATCGATTGCCGCGACTATCCGAGCGAGAAAAACTGCACTGTGGCGCTTAGCGCCGACAATGAAGACGAATTGCTCGAGGCTGCGGTCCAGCATGCGGTGGCGGTGCATCAGCATCAGGATTCCCCTGAACTGCGCACGCAGCTGAAGTCCTTGTTCAAGGAGGGTGCCCCGCCGGCCTGAGCGCCGGCGGTGTCAAGCGAGAGGCGGGACCGGCCAGCGGCTGATCCCGCACTTCCGGCACGCGGCTAGCGATCCTGATAGGGGTCGTACCAGGCCCTGCGCAGGTGCACATCCCCATCCTGACGATGGATGTGCAACTCGGCGTTCTCGCGCCGGGCCATGTCCCAGCCGGCGGCAATGGCCGCTTCCATGGTCGTGAATCGCTGGGGCTTGAAATCGAGGCCATCAAACTGCAATAACCAGCCAGTCTCCGCGGGCAGAACGCGAATGATGCGCGATTGCATATCGCTTCCCTTTCCAGGATGTTCTTGTTTTCTCCGGACCGCTACGCAGCCCAGCGCAACTCCGCAACTCCGCAACTCCGCAACCCCGTATTCGCCGCTATTTTCTTTCGAGAAATTTATCGCTAGCCTAGATGCGTACCAAGGTACGGAGTCAAGCGCGATGCATCACACCATGACAATCGGGAAGCTCGCCAAGGCAGCAGGGGTTGGCGTGGAGACGGTGCGTTACTACCATCGGTGCGGGCTGCTGCCGGTGCCGGAGCGCGCCTTTGGCGCCGTTCGCCAGTATTCGGACGAGAGCCTGCAACGGCTTCATTTCATTCGCCGGGCGCAATCGTTCGGCTTCACGCTGGACGAAGTCCGCGTCCTGTTGCGCCAGGACGATGGCGACATGTGCGGCACGGCGCGCGCGCTGGCCGAACACAAGCTCGGGCTTGTGGAAGATCGATTGAAGGATCTGCTACGCCTGCGGGACGAACTGAAGACCCTCATCGCGCAATGCCATGCCAATGGCAGCGGGACGTCCTGCCCCTTGATCGATAGCTTGTCCAACGTCAAACGCTTACCTCCGCCACCCGGGCCCTGAGCCGGGGCGCGGCGAAGTCCAGGAAGGCGCGCAGCTTCAGCGGCAGCAGGCCCTGCCCGGTGTGGACCAGGCTGATGGGCCACGGCGGCGGCTCGAACGCTTCGAGCACGATCTGCAACGCGCCCGCGCGCAGGGCGCCCGCCATCTCGTATTCTCGATTTTTGGGAGGGTGATTCCCGATCGTGCCAGATTATCTTTATGGATGGAAGGATCTAGTATCGGGCGAACCCCCTCAATCTGGAGTCCCTCCCGTGTCGACGCTTTCGAACCCTCGCCCCCACACCCTGCGGAAATCCGCCTCCGTCAGGCACCTGCCCGTCAACCTGTTCGCGTCGGTGATGGGGATCGCCGGCCTGCTGGCGCTGGCTGTGTTCGTCGTGCTGGGCGCCGGTTATCTGGTCAAGGCGGTTCGACTACCCGGCGGCGGAGGCCAGCGAGTACCGGCACCCGGTGGCGGGGAATTTCTTCGGCACCATCACCATCGCCATCCTGCTGCTGTCTACGGTGGTCGCTCCGCTGAGCCAGGCGCTGGCCGAGGGGATGTGGACCGTGGGCACCGTGGCGACCCTCGCCATCTGCTTCGCCAGCTCCAGCCAACATGACCCAGCGCGTGGATACCTTCGCCGCCTTGCTGTTCTACTTCGGTCTGTTCATCTTCCTGGCGCTGGCGCCCAAGGAGTATCGCCATCGTGGTGCTGTTCGTCCGGACGCTGCACATCCTGGTCAACGGCGATTTGCTGGGCGGTTAATCCCGCGCCCGGGGGCTTGCCGGGCCCACTGGCATCTAGACTGATTCCGTTGCAGCTTAACTTTGCGCACTGCGCGAAAAGCCGGGGCCCAAGCAATGGAGGACCCATCATGCACACCGTCGTCAGAACGTATTCAGGAAGCGGCGCCAGCGAGCTATTCGACCTGCTGGCACAACACAAGGACGAGATCGAACCGTTGATGCGGGAAGTTCAGGGCCTGCTCAGCTACACGCTGGTGCGCGGAGACGCCGGCGGCTTTTCGGTGACCACCTGCACCGACAAGGCGGGCACGGACGAAAGCGTCAAGGTCGCCAAGACCTGGATCGCGGAGCACGCTACCGGAATCTCCGTGGGCGCACCGACGATTACCGAAGGTACGGTGATCGTGCAGTCGAAGTGATGGATAGGGGCAGGGTGCGGCGGTTCCTCGAAGGTAGAATCGCCGCCATGACTGGCCCCGATGACACCACCGAGTTCTGGCGCGACCCCGCCATGCCCTGCGTCGAGAGCCGCCGGGCGTGCCAGAGCCGTGCGGCCTATCGGCCGCATAGCCATCCGACCTGGTCGATTGGCGCCGTGGATGGCGGCGCCAGCGCTTTCACGGGCACCGGCCCCGCGCCGGTGACGCTGCACCCCGGAACGCTGGTGATTGTGCCGCCGGGCCACGTCCATGCCTGCAACCCGGCGCCGGACAGCGCCTGGAGCTACCAGATGCTCCATCTTGAGCCCGGCTGGGTCGCCGCGATCTGTGCGGAGGAGGGGGCGGATGCCCTTGGCGCGACGGTTCGGGTGACGCAGCGGCCGGCGCACTACCAGGCGTTCTGCCGGCTCAATGCGCTGCTTTTTTCCGCCGCCAGCATTCCCGAGAAGGAAGCCGCGCTGATTCTCTTTGTGGGCGACGCCCTGCGCCTGGCCGGGCAAGCCATCGACACGAACCCGCCCGGTGCGGCCGTCTGGCGCCAGCGGCTGGCCGCCGTGTTCGCCGCGCTGGCCAACTCGCCCGTGGAGGGCCATCAGCTCGCGGCACTGGCAGAGCTGGCTGGCCTGAGCCGCTACCAGCTGATTCGCGCCTTCCGCCGGGCCACCGGCATGACGCCGCACGCGTGGCAGGTCAACCAGCGCGTCAACATGGCCCGCGAGCACCTGCGGGCCGGCGAGGCGATTGCCGATGTGGCCTACCGGCTTGGTTTTGCGGATCAGAGCCACTTCCAGCGCGTGTTCAAGGCGCACGCCGCCGTGACGCCGGCCCGGTATCGGGCCTGATCGGGCCTGATCCCCCCAATCCTGCAATTTCCTTCAAGACGCGGCCCGTGCGGGGCGGCAGACTCCGCCGGTTTCCTCAGCGAGTCCGCGTCATGCACCTATTCCTCATCGTCGCCACGGCCCACTTTCTGGCGCTGCTGTCGCCCGGCCCCGACTTCTTCCTGATCGCCCGCACCTCACTGGCCGCCGGCTGGCGACGCGCCGCCGGGGCGTGTCTCGGCATTGCGCTGGCCAACGGCGTGTTCATCACCGGGGCATTCGCGGGGGTCTCGGCCATGCAACCAGACAGCGCGCTATTCGGCCTGACGCAACTGGCCGGCGGCCTGTACCTGCTCTATCTCGGCTGGCAGTTCGTGCGGTTCGCCGGGGCCACCCCGCTGGGTGCGGCGAACCAGGGTGGCGGAGCGGCCACCGGCTTGGCGCAGGCGGTGGCCAGCGGCTTCCTGTCCGGCATCCTCAACCCCAAGAACGCCTTGTTCTACGCCAGCCTGGCCGCCATGCTGAGCGGGCCGCACGCCAGCGCGCCGTGGAAGGTGGCGTACGGCGTGTGGATGTTCGCCGCGGTGCTGGGGTGGGACCTGCTGGTCGCGGTGTCCATCGGTCACGCGCGCGTGCTGCGGCGCTTCTCCCGGGCGCTGCCGAAACTGGAACGGGCGGCGGGCGGCATGCTGATCGTGTTCGGGGCGGGGGTGCTCGTGGTGGTGGGCCGGCGGGCAATCGGGGCGATGCAACGGCTTTAACTCGCTTTGCCAAAAGTTTCACTTGCCCGTCAGATTTGGCACTCCATACTGGTTCGACCACGTCTGACTATGGCACGGGAGACTATATGGGGCGGCCGGGACGTTGTGTGAGGACGCGGATCGCACTGGGCGCCGCAGCATTGTTCCCCTCGGCACTGCAAGCGCAGACGTCCATGTGCAGTACGAGTATCAGCGGAACGTTCTCGGTTGGCGTGTTCTGCCAGCCGACAGCGGGTACGGCGGCCAATATCGGCACCCTGACGGGCACCACGTTCAATACGACGGCCGGGGCCAGTATCCGGGCGACCACGTCCGCAGCCAACGCCACGGCAACCGTGGCGGGCACCACCATCATCAACCAGCCGGCGGCGGCCGCGAACGGCGTGACGGCCCAGGTCACCGGCACCGTCACTGCCGGCAATGCCGCCGCGATCCTCGACGGCGGCACCACGTCGATCACCATGCAGGGCGCTGGCCTGGACGGGGTTGGCGTAATCAACCTGAGCCCGGGCAGTTCGACGATTACCGTGACGCCCGGCACGACGCTCAACATCACGAACCGGGTCGGCGGGAACGAGCACGACGGCCTGGACATCACTGCCAACGGCGGCGGCAGCGCCGCCATCGTGCATCAGGGCAGCGGGACCATTTCGACGGTCGGCGGCCACGGCATGAACGTGAAGACTACGGCGACCAGTGCGGGCGCGGTCTCGGCGACGGTCGGCAGCGGCGTGACCTTCCTTATCGACAACACCACGGCAATCGAGGATCCGTCGGACCCGGGTCTCGAGGCGGGCCCCGCCAATCATGCCGGTATACGCGCCTACAGCCCCGGCAGCGGCGCCATCACCATCGACAGCAACGCCACGGTCCGGGCGACCGCGACCAATGCGTTCGGCATCATGACCGATGCCGGTACCGGCACCACCCGCATCCGCAACGGCGGCGCCATCACCACCGACGGGCTGAACGGCTTCGGCATCCGATCCAGCACGCAGGGCGGCGACGTCGCGGTGGTCAACGAGGGCGCCATTTTGGCCACGGGGCAGGCGGGGCATGGCATCTATGTCACATCGGGGCTGACCACATCGGGCTCGCTGTCGGTCGACAACCGGGCGCCGATCACGGTTGGCGCCACGGGGAATGCCGAGGGCTCACGCGGCATCTATATGATCGCCCGGGCTGGCGGGACGGCCACCGTCACGGGCACCGGTGACATTACAGTGTTCGGCAACGCTGCAACGGTGCGCGCCTTCGGCATTACCGTTGGCGCGGAAGCCGGGGCCGTCACCGTCGACTATTCGGGCAACATCACCACCTACGGCGACGGCTCGGCTGCCATTCGCGCGCATTCCGTCAGCGGCAATACGCAGGTGACCTACACCGGTGCCCGCCTCGAAACCTTCAACGGCAATGCCAACGGGATCTACGCCACCACGGGTGCGGCGACCAACACGGTCGGCATCACGGCGCAGGGCACGATCATCACGCACTCGGACAATGGCGGTGGAGAAGGATCCGGCGGCGGTTCGTTCGGTCTGCAAGGCACCAGTCTGGGCGGCGATGTCGACATCAATTTCCTGAGCGGCAGCATCGACGTGAATGGCAGCGGCGCGGCCATCGTGGCGGGCAGCGGCTACAACGGCGGCACTGGGCTGGGGAAAGTCACCGTGCAGAATGCCGGCACGCTGACGGCGCGCGGCAACGCCCAGCGTGGGATCGCCACGCTCTCGGGAACGGGCGCGCAGACCATCATCAATCGCGGCGCGATCCAGACGCTTGGCGCGATCGACGCGCAGGGCATCCTGGCGCGGGGCAGCGGCGCGGCAGCGATGTCCGTCGTCAATGAAGGGGCGATCTCGACCGTCGGGAACAATGCGTCGGGCCTGGAGATCACCTCGGTGGGCGGCGCGGTCGATGTGCAGAACCTCCAGCCGGTTCGGGCGGGATGGGGCACGAGCGCGGGCATCGCCACGGCCGGGCTGACACAGCTCGTGCGGAATGCGTCTTCCATCGAGGCCCTGAGCGATCAGGCCGTGCGTGCCGACAGCAACGGCTCGGCGGGATCGTTCCGGCTCGACAACACTGGCACGATGACGGGTGTTGTCTCGGCGGCAACGTCTGACGTCACGCTCAACAATAGCGGCACGTGGAACCTGCGCAGCTTCGCGGATAGCACGGGAAGCGGCTCGCGGGACAGCTGGAACGTGGCAATCGCCAACCTCGGCACGGGCCTGAACAACACGGTCGATAACGCCGGCACGCTTGCGCTGGCCGCGCAGCCGGTGTCAGGGGCGGGCGGCACGCGGCAACCGGCCGACGCCATCGTCACGTTCAACCCGGCCGGCGCTTATCTGCCGCTGGGCCAGACGGCCAACACGCCGGTAGCCGGCGGCGCGGTGCAGGGGCAGATCCTTGGCGTGCAGACGTTCACCAACAGTGGAACCATCGATCTGACAGGCGGCGGTACGGCGGTCGGCAACGTGCTCTTGATCGGCGGCGGCCAGACGGCGGGGCAGTACGGCGGGGGACGCTATGTCTCCAATGGCGGCACACTGAAGCTCAATGCCGTGCTCAATGAGGGCGGGCCTGCCTCGCGTGCCGACATGCTCGTTGCGGATGCCACGGCGACCGGCTCCGGCGGCGCCACGCGGATTCGGGTCAACAACGTCGGCGGACAGGGTGCGCTCACGGTCGCCAACGGCATTCCGCTCGTGGAAATCCTGAGTCCGGCGGCCAGCGACAGTGCGCCCGGCGCCTTTGCGCTGGATGGCCGCGCCGTGGCCGGCGCCTACGAATACCGGCTGTTCCAGGGCGCGCCGGATGGCAGCGCCGCAAACGTCTGGTATCTGCGGTCCGAACAGGACCCAGGCCCGACCCCGCCTCCAACGCCGGCCGGCGCGCTCTATCGCCCCGAGGTGGCGGCCTACCTGGCCAACCAGCGCCTGGCCGGGCAGATGTTTGTCCATAGCCTGCATGACCGGCTGGGCGAGCCGCAGTATGTAGAAGGACAGGATTTCGACCGCGAGAACGACAAGCCGCGCTCAGGCTGGTTGCGCGCGGTAGGCAAGTGGGAGGGCAGCCACAGCAGCAATGGCGTGTTCAAGACCAGCACGGACGCCTTCCTGCTCCAGGGCGGCGCCGAACTGGCCAAGTGGAAGGTCTTCGGCGAAGCCGCGCGCGCGCACCTCGGCCTGATGGGCAGCTACGGCAACGCCTGGACGGACGCGCAAGCGCAGGGCAACGCCTTCCGAGCCAAGGGGCGGGTAGAAGGGTGGAGCGTGGGCGCCTACGGCACCTGGTACCAGAATGACGAACACAAGCTCGGCGCCTACGTGGACACCTGGTTCCAGTACGGCTGGTTCACCAATCGCGTGGAGGGCGACCTGCTGCCGGTGGTCCGCTACCACGCGCAGGGCTTCGCCGTATCGGCGGAGGGCGGTTACGCCATGCCACTGCGCCACGATTGGGTCATCGAGCCGCAGGGCCAGTTGATCTACGTCGGCTACAGTGAGGACGACATCACGGAGCCGAATGGCACGCGCGTGAGCGGGGCGGATTCGCACGGCTGGATCACGCGGCTCGGGGCGCGACTGCATCGCACCTATGTGCGCGATGACGCGCGCAAATGGCAGCCGTACCTGACCCTCAACTGGTGGCATACCAGCGTGGGCAGCAACGTGTCGTTCAATCAGCTTCCCGTGGGGAGCATGTACCCGGACAATCGGTACGAAGTGAAAATCGGCGTCAATGTGGACTTCCGCAAGCGCTGGACCGGCTGGACCAATGTCTCGGGCGCGTGGGGCGCGCAGAGCTTCTACCAATATGTGGTGCGCGCGGGGGTGAAGTACACGTGGTAGGGGGTCTTCAGCCTCAAGACAGAATCATGATGATGACCATCCCCGAGATCGTGAGGAGCGTGTTGCCGACGGCATAGCACACCGTATAGCCGAGACCCGGAACCTGACTCTGTGCCACTTCGCAGATCATGCCCAGTGCCGCCGTGGTGGCCCGGGCGCCGGCGCAAGCCCCCAGCAGGATGGCCGGGTGAAAGCGGAATACGTACTTGGCCAGGAACATGCTGACCAGCAACGGCACAGTGGTAGCGAAGATGCCCCAGAGCAGCAGGCTGATGCCGAGCTTCTGCAGGCCCGCGATGAAGCCCGGACCGGCGGAGATGCCCACCACGGCGATGAAGACGTTCAGGCCGACCGAACTCATGAACCAGATCGTGGGCTCGGGAATCTGGCCGAACGTTGGCCGTATCGCCCGGATCCACCCGAACAGCAATCCAGCGATGAGCGTGCCGCCGGCGGTGGAAATCGTCAGTGGGATGCTGCCCAGCCTCAGCACGGCCGCGCCCACCAGCGCACCGATCAGGATGGCCAGCGACATGGAGGCCACATCCGTCACTTTGGTCGGGCGGTCGATGTAACCCAGTTGCCGGGCCGCAGCGTTGATGTCCTGGGTTCGGCCCACCACCGTGATCACGTCACCACGGTAAAGCTTGGTCTTCGGCAATAGCGGAATGCCGGTTTCGGTCGGCCCCCGCTTGATGTGCTTGAGAAACACCCCACGCGCTCCCGGCCAGCGGGCCAGTTCGCGGAGCGTGCGGCCATCCACCGCCTTGTTGGTGACATAGATGTCGACCCCCTCGGTCTGCACATCGAGGAGTTCGGCATCCTCGACCTCCAGGGACATCGGCCCCATCCGTTCGATCAGCTGGTCACGCTTGCCGCCAATTGCGACGATATCGCCGGGCGCCAGCTTTGTGTCCATCGCCGGTTCGATGATCCCGCCATCGCGCCGAATGCGCTCGATGAAGGCGCGATGGCCCTCCGGGGTGTGGGCTTCCAGGTCTGCAACCGTCCTGCCGATGAACGGACTGTCCGCCCCAACGCGATAAGCGCGGATCTCGAAGTCATGCCATTCCGTCCCCGCTTCGGCGGCTTCTCCTGCGCCGAGTTCCCGCTCGTAGTCCTTGCATGCGGCAACAAGATCGATTCCCAGCAGCTTTGGCCCGAGCTGCGCGAGGATCAGGGCTGACCCCACCGTGCCAAAGATATAGGTAACGGCATAGGCGATGGGCATGCTCTCCAGCAGTTCGCGGGTCTCGTCCGGCGGCAGGCCCAGGCGGTTGATGGCATCGGTGGCCAGGCCCATCGAGGCGGAGATGGTCTGCGATCCCGCGAACAATCCGGCCGCCGAGCCCAGGCTGTAGTGGGCCATGACCGCCGCCCCGGTCACGGCAGCCAGGGAGAGCAGGCATGACACGGCCGCAAAAATGACCTGGGGCACGCCGTCACGGGCGATGCCACGCACGAATTGCGGGCCGACGCTATACCCCACGGCGAAGAGGAACATCAGGAAGAACACAGCCTTGACGTTGGGTGAGATGGTGACGCCGAGCGTGCCGATGGCGATGGCGACGAGCAGGGTTGCAGTGACCGCGCCAAGGCTGAAGCCCTTGAAGCTCTTGCCCCCCACCCAGTAGCCAATGCACAGCGCGAGGAAGATGGCGATCTCCGGATACGCCTTTAACGTCGATGCGAGCCAGGACATGGTGATACTCCATTGTCAGCAAGGGATACGGCGTGGATTCCATCTCTTCGTCCAGAACCACGCGGGACTGTGCGCCGGCTCCCAAGCGACGCTCATTGGGCTCGAAGCGATTCGGCGAGCCGGAGGAGGTTGTGCGGGTCCACCCGGATCAGGCCGCCGCGCGGGCTATCGATGTCCGCGATCAGCATGAACGACGCCGCGACAACCAGTGGCAGCACGAACAGCATCCTTCGCTCCGAGCGCGACTTCCTGACTGCGTATCCGATGAGCACATTGCTGCAGATCGCAACCAGCAGCATGAACAACCACGCGGCACTCGGAATGCGGTTCCACCACGCTGCCTGCGTGTAGCCTTCGCTGTTCAGTACATCGTTCATTCCCGCCGCCACCAGCGCGAGGACCACATTTGGTTCGGCGATGGCGTTCCGCTGCACGATGGTCCAGAGCTGCGTCTGCAATGCCGAAGTCTCGGCATTGGCGTGTTGGAGTTGCGTAGCGTCACGGATCGTGTAAAAGCGCAGCCGCTGGTCCAGATACAGCCTGAGCAGGTTACGAGTCTTCTCTGCGTCCTCACCAGGCAGAAATCCCGCGCGGAGGAATTCCGTGCCGATGGCGTTGGCTTCCGCTTCCTCGTAGTTCTTGCGCAAATCGTAGCGATTCACCGCCATGGCGAAGCTGAAGCCAATCAGCAAGGCCAGCAGTGTCAGCACGGAACCCTGGATGACGCCGTCGCTCGAATCGGATCGCTCTGCTGCATCGCGCTCCTGAAACAGCAGGCGCGAGCCGAGCCATTCGGCCAACCATAACGTGATGAGTGTGATCAGGAACACCAGTAGCGGGTAATCCTTGACGACCAGTTCCACGGTCTTCTCCGATAAACGAGAGCGTCTCAGCGCGCGCGGGGAAACAGATTGACCACCCGATTGGCCAGGGCGCGTGCCACGGCGTACGGGAGGCAGATCAGTACTGGCCCGAGCACGGCCGCCGCACCGGGATGCACCACACCATAAATAAGCAGTTGCGCCAGGGCATCCAGCGTAATGCCCATGGCCAGCAAGTCGCGTACTGCAGACAAGCCGCTGCGCAGCAGATCCTTGCGATGCGCGGCATCGGTGACCAGGGCATGGATATAGGGGAGGCGTCCCGCATGAGCATCGCGCCACCCGGCACGAACGCCGAGAATGACGGCAATCAGCGGTTGCAGGACAAAACGCATCCGGCCAGGGCCCGTGAGACGTTGCGGCAGCTCCTCAAGAAACTGGTGCGAGAAGAGATAGATTCTCCCGGTCTCGAACGTCTCGCGCACGGCCGACGGCAGCGCAGCTACGAGGATCAGTACGGCGATGACAGTCAGAACAGTGCTGACCTTCCTGCGCTCGATATTCATAAGGCCTCGCCAGATGCGTAAGACTCCCCCTTCACAGATAAGGAAAGGCGATTATCTCCATCCGCCATTGCGCTATATCAACCTGTTCGCGCGAAGTGCGCTGGAATTGCTCAGTCGTCTTCTTGTCGGGTATCCGACACGCAAGGGCGAGCCGCCCTGCCTTTTTTGTTGATCTGCAGCAAGCATTTCAGTACGACATCACCTAGCGTGGACATTACCCAGTGGGCCGAGGGCGTAAGCGACTGTCGCGAGCGCGTGGCGCTGGACAAAAAGAATCCCGAAGGACGCTTCGTCCATTGGGTTAAGCGCTAAGCGAGGTGAATAATGGCCGTCATTTCAGACAAGGTTACCGCCTACGATGAATTCAATTTCAAGGTGCCCGATGATCAATTTCCGAAGGAGGGCATGTCAGCGCGTGCAGCGGCCGCGGTGGTAATCAGTGAAGAATGGACCGACGCGAATCCGATGCTGAATATGTCGTCTTTCGTGACGACGTGGGCGGAGCCGGAGGCGAGAGAGGTTGCTGCGCGCAACATCTTCAAGAACTATATCGACCACGATATGTACCCGCAGGTCTTCGCGAACGAGCAACGGATGGTGCGCTGGCTGCATCAGCTCTGGAACGGGCCCAAAGGTGCGGAGCCCTATGGCACGGCGACCGTCGGCTCGTCCGAGGCCTGCATGCTTGCGGGCCTCGCGCACAAATGGAACTGGCGGCAGAAACGCCAGGCGGAGGGCAAGGACGCCACGCGACCCAATATGGTGACGGGCGGCAACGTGCAGATTGTCTGGAAGAAATTCCTGCGCTATTTCGATGTCGAGCCACGCATCGTACCGCTCAAGCCAGGTAACTATCGGCTGACTGCCGAAGACCTTGACAAGTACGTTGACGAAAACACGATTGCTGTCGTCGCGATTGCTGGACAGACATTCACCGGGGAAGACGACGACATCCAGGCCATTCACGACTGGCTGGACGCCTACGAGCAGCGCACAGGCATCTCGGTGCCGATGCATATCGATGGGGCTTCCGGCGGCTTTGTGAACCCGTTCCTGTACCCCGATTACAAATGGGATTTCCGTCTGCCACGGGTGTTATCGATCAATGCCTCGGGCCATAAGTATGGGTTGACGCCGCCGGGGCTGGGATGGGTGATTTTCCGCGAGCGCAAGATCTTCAACGAGGATCTGGTCTTCTATGTGAATTATCTGGGCGGGGAGATGCCCACCGCCACGCTCAACTTCAGCCGCAACGCGTTCCAGGTCGCCGTGCAGTACTACCTCTTCCTG
The DNA here is from genome assembly GCF_046535395.1 of Cupriavidus sp. SIMBA_020. Classification (NCBI taxonomy): domain Bacteria; kingdom Pseudomonadati; phylum Pseudomonadota; class Betaproteobacteria; order Burkholderiales; family Burkholderiaceae; genus Cupriavidus; species Cupriavidus sp. SIMBA_020. The sequence continues at coordinate 169,399 of NZ_JAWRWU010000006.1, forward strand.
CATCTCGGCTTCGATGGGTATCGGCGGGTCATGAAGCACACCTTGGACAACGCGATTGCATTGCGCAAGGTTCTGGTCGAAAGCGGGTATTTCGACATCATGAACGAGAGCCAGCGCATTCCGGTAGTGGCTGTGACCCTGAACAAGAAGTTCAAGAATTTCAACGAATTCGACGTCTCGAACAAGGTAAGGGAGCGCGGCTGGGTATTGTCTGCCTATACGATGCCGCCGAACGCGGAGTCGGTGACGAGCCTGCGCGTTGTCATTCGGCCGCACATCAATCACACCGTGGCGATGTTGCTCGCGCAGGATATCGTCAAGGCCTGCCAATACCTCGAAAAGAATGGCGGCAATGCGAAGCCTCCCATGCTCCACGCCAAGGAGAAGACAACGCAGGTCAAGTGCTAGTGGGAGGAGTGGAGGGGCCTATTGGCCTCTCCCTGCCTATATTTCCTCCCTCTGCGCCTCGATGCGTCCGTCCCGGATGGCTGCGAGAAAGGCTCGATAATCTCCGCGATTCTGCGAGCAGTACTCTGTGGCGAATTCGCAGATGGCGTCGTCAAACGTTTGGCCGGAGCCCATGTATCCGGCGATCACGGCGGCATCCCCGGAGCGCGCATGGGCGCGGGCCAGCGCGTGGGCGCACATCCGTCCATACTGGCGAAGCATGCCGGTGTCCCAGTCTTCAATCACCGCGCTGAGTTTCATGTCGCGCAACTGTCGGACGAAGAAGTCGCGGCCGTTCTTGCCTCGGGTCCACCCAAGAAAGACGTCGCTGGCCGCCTGCATCAGGCGCTGCCCGGCGACGACGCGCTCGCCATGATTCTCATGCTGGCTCGCGCCCGCGTACGGTTCCAGCACCGATGCTCTTGCTTCCTTTACCTGCAGGAAGATGGGATCGTTATCGGACGCCAGGAACAGGGCGACGGCGCACATTGTGCCGACGCTGCCGACGCCAACCACCTTGACGGCAAGATCCACAAGGTGAAAGCGGTCGAATAGCACGCGGGTGTGGGCCGGCAGGCTGTCGCGATAGACCGACAGCGCCTCGGAGAAACCTGATGCCATGCCGGGCGCCAGTTCCTCTGTCGGATGGAAGATCAGCGGTGGCTCGTCCTTGATACGCGGCGTGGTGCCCGCATCCGTGACGAGCTTCGGATAGAGGTAGTCCGGAACCGATTTGCGTCGTTCCGCCTCGAGGCGCTCGGCCAGACGCTTGCGCGCCTGCGCAACCACCGCGGGGTCGCCATTACGATCCTCATACTTCTGCAGATCAATCCTGTCGTACCAGACGTCCAGCGATCGCATCCAGCCATAGTTGAACATGCGCTCGCGATACTCCCTGACCAGGTCGGTCACCACGCGGGCCGCGTCGGCCTTTGGCAAGGCAAGATGTTCGGCGGCGATGGCGGCGCTGGCCGCCAGACGCTTGAGGTCCCACTCGAATGGCGCCGGCAGCGTTTCGTCGAGATCGTTGATATCGAAGATCACGTTGCGCTCTGGCGTGGCGAACCCCCCGAAGTTCATGAGGTGCGCGTCCCCACACGCCTGCACGCGGATACCACTGGTCGGTGTGGTGCTGAGGTCCGCCGCCATGATGGCCGCCCCGCCTCGATAGAAGGCAAACGGGGAGGCCGCCATGCGGCCGAATCGGATGGGTACCAGCTGGAGGATCCGCCCCTCATTCGATGCCTTCAGGCACTCCACGGGATCGATGCGGTTTGGCGGGGGATGCCAACCGGCCTGCGATGCGCGCGGGGCCATGTCGCGCAGGGCGCGGCCTTTGGCGGCGCGTTCGTCCGCCGTCAGGTAACCCGCCGGATGTGTCGGGACTGCGGTACTCATCTGGCGTTTGTCTAGTTTCGTCATCCCGGACTCCTTTTCTCAAACCGGATCGCCCCGCAGCAAGGCCGGCTCGCGCTGCGCTGTTTCGTATCCATGATCGCTTTCCACGATATCGGCGACTGACGTCTGCCGGTCTATCTCGCCCACACTGTGGTCCAGCCCTTCCGCGCGAAGCAGGGTTCGCGCCTCGCCGAGTGCGCCTACGAGCCGTAGCTGTACGCCCGCCGCATGCAGCTCGTCGGCAAGGGCGGCCAGCATGCGTGCCCCCGCGATATCCACGGCGGGAGCGGCCGAGAGGTCGCAGATGACCCGCGACAACGGTCCTGCGAACTTGCGGCACTCTTCGCGAATGCGGGCACGGACGTGGTCGACGTTGAAATAGAGCAGCGAGGCCTCCGGGCGCAGCACGAGCGTGTGCGGCACGGGTTCGTTCTCTGGATGGCGCTCAGCGTCTGAAAATGCCCGCGTACCCGGTATCCGTCCCAGCACCGCAACATGCGGATGCGCGGCGCGCCGGATGATCAGCACCATTGAAACCAGCACCGCGATGATCACGCCTTTCAGGATGCCGAGCAGAAGCACGGCGGCGAACGCCACCATGGAGACCACGAACTCGAACCGGCTCACGCGCCAGACGTGGCGAAGCTCCGTCAAATTGACCAATCCCTTCACTGCCACCAGGACGATGGCTGCCAGCACGACGGTGGGCAGGTTTGCCAGCAGGCCCGTGAGGAAGATCAGGCACAGCGCAACCGCGATGGAGGCGAACACGAGTGCCAGTGGGGTCTTCGCGCCGGCCTGGTCATTGACAGACGACTGGGAGAGTCCGCCTGCGACCGGGTAAGCCTGGAACAGTCCCGCCGCCAGGTTCGCCGCACCCAGGGCCAATAGCTCCTGCCGCGCATCGATCTCATACTGATGTGCCTGCGCAAGTGCCCGCGCGGCCGATACGCTCTCTACGTAGGATAGGAGCAGGCATGCAAAGGCCAGCGGCACGATGCCGTCAACGTCCCGCAGCCGCAACTCCGGCACCCGAAATGCTGGCAGGCCCTGCGGTATGGCCCCCACCACCTTGAACCCTAGCGGCTCCAGCGAGGCGATCGACGCGATCACAATGGAGACCATGACCACGGCGAGTGCAACGGGCTTGCCGGGCAGGAATCGTTCCCCCAGCAGCAGTACCACGATGACTGCTGCGCCAAACGCCAGCACTGTGATGTTGGTATGTGGAAGCTGGGTGGCGAGGATTCCCACGCGCTCGAAGAAGAACTCGCCCCCGCCTTTGACACCAAACAGTTTTGGCAGCTGGGTCAGGGCGATGGTCAGGGCCGCGCCGGCCTTGAAGCCCAACAGGATGGTCTCGCTGATGAAATTGACGAGTGAACTGAGTCTCAACAGCCATGCCAGGAAACACATCACGGCGATCAGCACGGCAGTCAGCGCGCAAATGGAAGCCCAGCGCGCCGGGTCTCCGGCGGCCATCCCGGCCACGGTGACGCCAACCAGCATTGAAATGGCCGATGTCGGTCCAATCGCGAGCTGGCGCGATGTGCCGAATACTGCATAGAACAGGCCGCCGACCAGGTAGCAGTAGATGCCGTACTCCGGCGGCAATCCGGCAAGCGAGGCATACGCCAGGGATACCGGAATGCCATACGCGGCCAGCGTGACACCTGCCACCGCATCGTGTGGAAGATATCCCCACGAATAGTTGGACAGCCATTGCCATGGCGGAAACACAGCGCGCCAGCCAGTTGACGACGGCGCCGGTGGTTGCGATGCGTCTGGATTCGCGAGCTGCTCGCGCATGACGTCCTCCCCATCTTCGTGGAACCGACCCCGACGCGGCTCTGGCCTTCGGGTATATGAAGAGATCTGCGCTTTATTCGCAGGACGGGTTTAGCGGTGCTTCGGTACGATTGACAGCATCTAGCAGCAACTTGCTACGGGCACATAACAGGGTTTCGTCGAAGCGTGCCCTGGCATCGCTAAGGCCCGCCACGTCCTGGTGCTTCGCGCGTGGAGACTTAAGCAGCATATCGATCTCCGCATGAAGTTCGTCACCCAGATCGCGCACGAACTCCGGACGCAACATGCCCTGCGAGATCAGGTGAGACAACTGATAGAGGAGGGCGCTCAGACCCTCGGCGTCCGAGGCCGGGCCCTGCTGTCGAGGGCTGTTGCGCTTGTGCATACATCGTCTCCTGCCTGTGTTTCGCTACTGCAGCGTCGCCAATTGGCAAACAGACGTTCTGGTATGCATGTCATCTGCTGCGTTCGATCGGACGTCTGTCGAACAGTCGCGACTGCTTTCCATGAAAAGTAGGCGACATTCACAGGCTATCGTTGACGCAACGCAAGCCATCGAAGGGCGGCGGGAGACGTGGCTCATCCTTCCCGGACTAACGACCACGATCCGGGCTTCGGGCGTCGAAATGCGTCACCACGTGCTAGTGACGTGGAACGTACTCGTCGTGAGTGGATCCGCTGCGGGAGCTCCTGGTCAGCCCCTTCAGGCGCCGAACAGGATCTCCGCCACCTTCCCGGCTGCTGCCTCGAGCAGCGGGCGGCGTGCCAGCATCTCGTCAAGCGGCAGACGCGCGGTCGGCGCATGTACCGCCAGCGCGGCCAGCACCTTCCCCGATGCATCACGTACCGGTACGGCCATGGCATTGAGGCCGAGCGAGTCCTCTTCCTGGTTGATCGCATAGCCCTGGCCGCGGATGGTGGCCAGTGCGGCCTCGAGGTCCGGCACGGTGACCAGCGTGTTGCGCGTGAAGGCGGCAAGTTCCAGGCGCGGCAGCAGTTCCCGCCGCTGGGCGCCTGGCAGGTGAGCGAGCAGCAGTTTGCCGATGGCGGTGCAGTGCGACGGGACGCGGCTGCCGGGGCGCAACTGCACGCGCAGTGGCCAATGGCATTCCACGCGGTCGACGTAGAGCACCTGCTCGCCGTCGAGCACGCCGATATTGCAGGTCTCGCCGATCTCGGCTACCAGCTCGGTCAGGATCTGGCGTGTGGCCAGTGACTGGCGCGGTGCCGACAGTGCCGACACGCCGATCTGGCGCAGGCGCGCACCAAAGATAAAGCGGTCACTGCCGGTTTCACGTGCGATGAGCCCGAGCTCCTCAAGCTGGCGCACCACACGATGGACGGTCTGCTTGGGCATCGTCGTGAGTTCGGCGAGCTCGCTAAGACTTAGTGCGCGTACGTGTTCGCCCAGTGCTTCCAGAATGCCAACGGCCTTCTCGAGCGCTGAGCCTGTGGTGCGGGTGCGTTCGTTCTCTTCCATATCGATCATCAACAAAGGCCTATCGCCACAAGGGCGCCAGCGTCAGCAATGCTGACGCGCACAATACCAGCAGTACATACCTGCGAAAGCCATCGGCACCGCCTAGCGCAAACAGCCGCTCGCCGGCCATATGGCCCCCGATCATACCGACGCCAGAAATAGCGTAATCGCTCACGCTCATCACGCCAAACGCGCCGCGCATGCCGAGCGTGGTCACCGAGACCATGCCGAGAAGCAGGAATACCGATGTCGCGGTCAGCCGGGCCTGGCGTGGCTCCAGGCCGGGAGTCGCCATCAGGCCCGCCATCAGCGGCGGCCCCGATACGCCGGCCATGCCCTGTGCCACGCCGGCGCAGACACCCACCACCATGAGTCGGGACGGCGTCATTGTGCGGATCAGCCGCCGGCCCGCCACGATGATACCGATCGACAGTAACAGGATGGTTGCCAGCGCGACGCGCATTGCGGGCTCTGGCAACCACTGCATCAGCGCGAGGCCGGGCACCATGCCGACCACGCCTCCCGCACAGATGCGCGCCAGCAGCCGCCAGTCGAGCAGCCGATACTCGCCCGCCACGATTGGCAGCGTGCTCAACGTTTGGAACAGCACCGCGATCGCGACCGCCTGCGCCGGTGACCATACCAGCGACAGCAGCGGAACCGCTACCAGAGAGAAGCCAAGTCCCGATACCGCGCGCACGAGTGTGCCCGCGAATACGATCGCGGTGGTGGCCGCCAGCGGCATCCAGCTCGTGCTAGTCATTGGACCGTTTGCGCAAGATCGATTCGACGCGTGCGGCCGCTTGCAATAGCGCGGCATCCTCGCCAAGGCGGCCGACCAGTTGAACGCCAACCGGCAGGCCATCGCGCTCGCCGACGGGCAACGTCAGCGCGGGGAGGCCGGACAGTGTCCACAGGCGCTGGGGCGCACGCGAACCGGACCCCTCGGCAAGCAGCGGAGCCACGCCAATCGTGGCGGGCGCCAGCGCGACCTCGCCGGGACGCAGCATGGCATTGAGCCGCATGGAAATCGCGGCCTGCTGCGCGATGGCCTCATCGAAGCGCACGGCACTCACCTGATCGCCACGCTCGACCATTGCCATCAGCTTCGCCGACACCTGGCCTGCCGGCGCGGCGCGAAGCGTTGCGCCATGACGCTGGGCGAGTTCGTAGGTGAGCAATATATCGGTCAGTTCAGCCTCCACCGCCACGATATCGGCGTCGATCGTGAGTGGATCGAGACCGAAACCCGCACCGCGCAGGTACTGATAGCACGCATCGAGCGAAGACGATACCGGTGCCGATACCTCCTCCGGGAACCACGGCTGCAACACCCGCAGTGCCAACGGCGTGTTCCCGGACACTTCGGCCGGGCTATCGGTCAACACGTGGTCCGCCGCCATCACATCCGCCACGCTAGCGGCCAGCAGGCCAGGGTGGTCCAGCCGCGCGGACAGGCACAGCATGCCCGTGGTCGGGTAGCGCCCGAAACTCGGCTTGAATCCCACTACGCCGCAATATGCGGCGGGCCGGATGATCGAGCCGATGGTCTGTGTGCCCAATGCAAGCGGCACCAGGCCCGCGCCCAATGCCGCTGCCGAGCCGCTTGACGAAGCGCCCGGAGAGCGCAGCGCGTCGCGCGGGTGCACAGTGGCCGCAGCGGCTGCGAGCGCGTACTCGGTGGATGCCGTGATGCCAATCGGCACGGCGCCGGCATCTATCAGCCGCTGCAACAGCGCGGCATTCCCGGCGGGCCTTCGCCCGGCATGCAGTGGAGATCCCCAGGCGCAGGGCTGACCCGCCGCATCGATGACCTCCTTGACGGCCACCGGCACGCCATGGAGCGGCCCGTGCGCATCGGCGGAGAGGGCGTCTAGTTCGGCTGCGCGACGCATCGCGCCCAATGCATCGAGTTCGACAAATGCGCGTAGCGTACGGTTACGCTGCCGCGCGCGGACCAGCGCGGAAGCGATGCGCTCCTGCACGCTGGCCGGGGGGTACGACGAATTAAGGGATTCCATGTTCCTATCAGTCCGACACCATCGCGGGTGCGGTTCCATACGTCTTGCGCAACTCATCGTCAAGCGCGGTCAGGATGGTTGACTCCAGTTCACGGAAGCCGGGCGTGCCCAACGTCCGCGGGTACGGCAGGTCGACATGCTGGTCGAGCTTGATGCGGCCCGGCCGGCTGGTCATCACCACCACGCGCGTGGCCAGGAACAATGCCTCCTGCACCGAATGGGTCACCAGCAGCACGGTCTTGCGGTGCTCGCGCCAGATCCGCAACAGTTCCTGCTGCAGGAAGCCACGCGTCAGCGCATCGAGCGCGCCGAACGGCTCATCCATCAGGATCGTGCTCGGCTCCGTGGCAAACACGCGCGCCAGCGCCACACGCTGTTTCATGCCGCCAGAGAGCGCATCGGGCCGCGCGTTGCCGAATTCGCCGAGACCCACCAACTCGAGGTAGCGGTTGGCAATGGCTTCGCGCTCCTTGCGCGGCACGCCCTGCTGACGCAGCCCGAAAGCGATATTGTCCCGGATGTTGAGCCATGGGAACAACGCGTACTGCTGGAACACCATGCCGCGCCGCATATCGGGACGGGTCACCTTTTCTTCGTCCACAAGCACCGAGCCCGCGCTTGGCGCCTCGAAGCCGGCCACGATATTGAGCAAGGTGCTCTTGCCGCAGCCGGACGGGCCGATCAGCGCGACAAACTCGCCGGCGGCGATGTCGAGCGACACCGGCCGCAGGGCTTCGACCGCTTCACCGGCACGCGTGTGGTAAAGCTTGGAGACATTGTTGATGACCACGCCTTCACGGGTCGGGTTGGACACAGCCTGGTCCATGTTCACTCCTTGAAGCCCAGCCGATGGCCAAGCATGCGAAAGCCGGCATCGATCAGGATACCGAGCAGCGCGATGATCACCATGCCCGCCAGCACCTGGTCGGACCGCAGGATCTCCATGCCATTGGCGATCAGGTAGCCGAGTCCCTTGTTGGCGGCCACCAGTTCCGCCGCGATGATCGCGGCCCAGCCGATGCCGAACGAAATCCGCAGGCCCACGAGGATGGTCGGCATTGCGGCCGGCAGGATGACCTGCCAGAACAGCCGCGCGTCCGAATTGCAGCCGAGCACGCGCCCGGCACGCACGAGCACAGGATCGACGGCCTTCACGCCCGAGACCGTGTTCAGCAGGATCGGGAAGAAGGTGGCGATAAAGATGATGAAGACCTTGCCCGCCTCGCCGATGCCGAACCAGAGGATCGCCATTGGAATCCAGGCCAGCGGCGAGATCGGCCGGAACAGCTCCACCAGCGGTTCGAGCACGCTGGCAAGCCGCGGCCGCGTGCCCTGCAGCAGCCCCAGCGGAATCGCCACGAGCGCCGCCAGCAGCCAGGCCGCCAGCACGCGGCCGAGGCTGGCGCCGATGTCGCGGAAGATCGTGCCGGACGCGAACAGGTCATACAGGGTGTACGCGGTCAACTCCGGTGAGGGCAGTACCGCCGGACTGGGATGGGTCATGACCACCACGGCTTCCCATACCAGCACCACGGCGATCATCGCCGCAAGGTAAGGGAACACGCGGCTGGCCACGGACCGGGAAAGCGAAACCATCAGCGACTCCTTTGCGACGATGGACGATCAGGGCTTTTCGGCGGCCAATGCCTGGCGTGCCGGCTCGGGCGCGAGCTTTGGCTCGTCACCTTCCTGCAGGATGGAAGCCTGCCTGAGGAACGACGCGTAGACTTTCAGGGTTTCGGCATCCGGCACCATGTCGGTCGAATAGACCGAGATGCCTTCCTTCAACGAATACTCGATTACCTTCGGCGGAAAACCGATCTCCTTGGCCCACATCTCCACGGCCTTCTGCGGCTCCCTGTTGATCAGCTTGATGGCGCGGATCTGTGCGGCCATGATGTCGCGCACGAGGTCTGGGTGGGCATCGATAAATTCGGTACGGCCATAGAAGCCGTCACCCACGTAGTGACCACCCTTGAGCGGCAGGATTTTCTCGGCCTTGAGCAGCACGCGCGTCTTGCCGCCAGCGAGTGCCATCGAGATGTGTGGATCCCAGGTAATGCCGGCATCGACACTGTGCTGCTCCACCAGCGTGCCTACCTGCGAGCCCGAGGTCTTGAACAGTTGCACGTCGGACGCTTTCAGGCCCGCTTTCTGCAAGGCGTTGAGCAGGAGGGGATATTGCTGGGAGCCCTCCCCGGGATAGGCAATGCGCTTGCCTTTGAGGTCGGCGATTGTGCGCACCGGCGAGTCGGAAGGCACCACGATGGCGGTCTGTTCGAGAATCGTGATACCAAGCAGTTTGGCCGGCAGCCGCGCCGAGGCCACCACGGCCGGGCCCATGCCTGCCGAGGCGAGGTCGAGGTTGCCTGCCGCCATCGCCTGATTCTCGGGCGCGCCGTACGGGAAGCTGTGGAACTTGAACGTGACGTTGTACTTGGCTTCCAGCGGTGCCAGATAGCCGGCGGCCTTGGCGATATAGATGGGCTGCGTGGCGGGTTGCACACCGATATTGACAACTTGCGCAGCCCCTGCGGAGAACGTGGTGGCGGCAAGCGCCAACCCAAGTACGTCGCGTGCGCGACGGGTCACGGAACGGAGAAACATGCTGACTCCCTGGCGCACGTCAGTGGGGTGCGCAAATGGTTGAACGACTTTTTAAATTTTCGGGACCATGCGTCCCAAAAATTTGATTTTTCTTATGCAAAAGTCGGGCCAACCCGAAAACCACCGGGAGTCATTCCATCAAAGCGGCGGATTGGCGAAAAAAGCGGAGGACTGGTGCGCCACGGCCCATTTTTGGGGCCACGCTTTGGTGCATCGGCGGTTTGGCAAGCCGGTTGCGTTTCCCAAACGCCACATCGCATTACACCGAAGGACCGAACGATGACGAAGTACCTAATCTCCTTTCCTGGAAAGGCAATGGCAGTCCCCGCCGAGGAATTTGCCGCGGTGGGCGAAGCTGCGCGCGAGGTCATACGCGAGGCGAAGGCTGCTGGTGTATACGTGTTCGGGGGCGGCATCAACGCGGATGTCGCACCACTCATGGTCGCCCCAGACGGCACGGTCACAAGCGAAACCTATCCCCAGACGAAGGAGTTCGACGGCGGCTTCTGTGTCCTGGAGCTCCCGTCGCGCGAAGCCGCCATCCAGTGGGCCGCACGGATCGCCAAGGCTTGCCGCTGCGCGCAGGAACTCCGCGAGTTTGGGTATGACCCGGAGAGCTGACGGGCAGGGCCCGTATCCGCTGCGATCGCCAGGCGACCGGCTAGCTTCTGCGTTCGGCCAGTTTCGGCTATTCGCGGCCAGCTTCCAAATGGCCGGAGCGGTCAAGGAACCGCCGTCGGCAAGTGCCGTGCATGTCACACATCGATCACTGCGCGATCTCGCCGATATAGCGCCTGGAAGTACGTTTCTACCGCGAGAGCCATGATCCGGGGGCCGGGATGCGACATTTGAATTCATCCCAAGTACGACATTAGGAAAAACGGCCGATCTCCGTTGCACTGTCGGTCAAGTGTCCCCGTCCTGCATTCATTCAGCCGCCCCCTCCAGAACAGCGAGCGCCGCCGCGCAGGCCCCGCGTAGCTGCTCGCGCATCAGGTCCTGAACGTCGGCGGACTGCAGAACGATCGCGTCGCGAATGCGGACGGACTGGTCGAACGAGGCGCGCATGCGGCCCCCGCGAACCATGGCGATGCGGCGCAGCCGCCTGACCGGTCCCATCAGGCTCAGATGGGTTTCCTGCAGCGTTCGGTTGTCCGCGATCGCCATGATGATGGTGTAGAAACGGTCGAGCGCATCGACGTAGCTTGTCGCATCGCCCGCATCCACTGCCACGCGCATTGCGGTCAGGACATCATCGAGCTGGGCCGCGCCCAGCGGCGTGATGCGCGCCGCGGCTTCCTGTACCGCGAGGCATTCCAGCGCTGCCCGCACCGTATAGATTTCCTCCACATCCCTGCGCGTGACTGTTCGCACATGCGCGCCGACGCGAGGCAGGATCGTCACGAGGCCTTCGCGTTCCAGCTGGACGAACGCTTCCCGCATGGGCGTGCGGCTCACATTGAGCTGTTTGGCGATCTGCACCTCCGACAGCCGGCTGCCCGGCGACAGTACCCCCTCCACGATTGCCTCACGCAACGCAGGCACGACCAGAGCTTCACTCAACGAGTCGCTGAACCCCGCCGGCGTCCGCAGACGCTCGTGATACTTGCTCGCAATGGCTTCCAGCGTCAGCGCCTTCCCTTCGGTTCTCGATGCAGACATTGACTTCTCCCAGATCTTTGCATACCCTGTATACAGGGTATTCGAAGTATACACCATTGCACCTTTGGGGGCCATATGGCACCAGCATCGTTTTCACCGCCAGTGCTGATCGAACGCGCTGGCGGCGTCCTGACCTTCGTCCTCAATCGTCCAGAGGCGGGAAACGAAGTGTCGGCGCCCATGTTCGAGGCGATGGTGGCTGCGCTGCGCAGGGAAGTCGAACGACCGACCGCGCGCGTGTTGCGCCTCCGCGCGGCAGGCGAGGTCTTCTGTGCGGGGCGCGAGCGAGCGGGGCGCGACGCGGAGACCCTGCACGCCGAAGTCAGCCGCCTCATCGAACTGAAACGCTTGCTGCGCTCCACCTCGCTCATCTCCGTCGCGCAGGTACAGGGCGACGCGCTGGGATTCGGGTTCGGCATCGCGATCCTCTGCGACTTCACGCTGGTGTCGTCGCGCGCGTCCCTCGGCTTTCCCGAAATGCGCAAAGGCCTGCCGCCAGCCGCCATCATGGCCTACCTCGGCAACTACGGCCGCCCCAAGCAACTGTTTCCCATGCTGCTGTTCGGCGACGCCATGACGCCCGCCGACGCCCTGCAGGCGGGCCTGGTCACGCAGATCGCGGCGCCGGCACGCCTGCAGGCAGAGACCGACGCGCTGATCGCGCGCGTGGTCGGCATTGACGACGCCGGTGCGCGCCAGTGCAAGGCGTTTTTCCAGGCCGCGCAAGAAGGGTCGGTCGAGCAGAACTTCCGCTGTGCGACGGAACTGCTTACCGCTACGAGCCTCCGCATCATGCAGCGTGCCGGTCATTAAAGGATATTTCCATGGACTTCGACAATACATCGCGCCATGAGGCGCTGCTCTTCATCGATGGCGAGTGGGGGCAGGCCCCTGACGGACGTACGCTGGAGATCGTCAATCCGGCCACGGGCGATGCCATCGGCGTGCTCGCCGTGGCGTCTTCACACGATGTGGACCGCGCGGTCCGCGCGGGGCATGCGGCGTTCGAGAGCGGGGTGTGGCGCGACATGCCGATCCCGCAGCGGGCGCGCGTGCTCGATCGATTCGCGGACCTGTTCGAGGCGGACCTCGAACACCTCTATCAACTCGAAACGCTCAACAACGGCAGGCCGATCAACGAGACGCGCGCGCAGATCGCACGCCTGCCGCAGTTCTACCGATATTTCGCCGCGCTCGCACTCACGCGCCGCAGTGACGTCATTCCGGTCGAAAGTCCTTATCTCTGCTACACGCAGCGCGTACCGCTCGGCGTGGTCGCCTTGATGACATCGTTCAACCACCCGCTGATGATCCTGTCCAAGAGCCTCGCGCCCGCTCTGGCCACGGGCAACAGCGTGGTGATCAAGGCGTCCGAGCAGACCCCGCTCACCACCGTGCGGCTCGTGCGTCTGTTGAGCGAGGCGGGCGTGCCAGACGGCGTGGTGAATGTGGTGAACGGTGTGGGAAGTGAAACCGGCGCGGCGCTGGCCAGCCATCCGCTGGTGCGGAAAATCGTCTTTACAGGAGGCACGGAAGTCGGGCGCGCCATCGGCGAAGCGGCGGCGCGCAGCTTCGCCATGACGACGCTCGAGTTGGGCGGCAAGGGTGCCGCAATCGTGTTCGACGACTTCGATCTGGAGCGCGCGGTCAATGGTGCGGCGTTCGCCGCCTTTATCGGTGCCGGACAGACCTGCGTCTGCGGCGCCCGCATTCTCGTGCAGCGATCGATCTATCGCGCATTTCTCGAGCGCTTCCAGGCGAAGGTGGCCGCCATTCGCATTGGCGACCCGTCGGATGCCCAAACGCAACTCGGCCCGGTGATATCCGAACGGTCACGCCGGCGCATCCTCGCCATGCTCGACCGCGCGAAAGCGGACGGCGCGAAGGTGCTGACAGGCGGCTGCGCACCGGCCGCTTTCGCGCGAGGCTTCTATCTTGAACCGACGGTCTTCTACGACGCCGACCCGCAATCCGAGATCTGTCAGGAAGAGGTATTCGGGCCCGTGACGGTCGTGATGCCGTTCGAGGACGAGGCCGACGCACTGCGCATCGCCAATGGCACGCGGTTCGGCCTCGCGGCATCGGTGTGGACGCAGGACGTCGCACGCGCGCATCGGATCGCCGGCAAGCTCGAGTTCGGCCTGGTCTGGATCAACGACCATCACCGGCTCGACGCGGCCTCGCCGTGGGGCGGTTTCAAGCAGAGCGGTGTGGGTCGTGAGACCGGCGTCGAGTCGTTCGACCAGTTCAGCGAGCCACGTGCGGTCACGATCAACACCTCCGGGAAGACGACGGACTGGTATGCCGAAGATGGCGAACCGAAGCGCCTGAACTGACCGGACGACGACGCACGGCGACAGGCTTTCGAGGAGCACGCGTGGATATGGACCTGCTGGACGCATCCCCGGAGGATCGCCGCAAGCCAAGAGTGGCATGCCGGCGGCTCGCGCGCGAGGGCACGACGCTCGCACTGGCCCTGTTGCTCGGCGCGTGCGCCGTTGGCCCGGACTATCGCAGGCCTGCGGTGGAGATCCCGCAGAGCTTCAAGGAAGGCGTCAGCTGGCAGCGCGCTCAGGCGAATCCGGAGGCGTCGATATCGAGTACGTGGTGGCGCCAGTATCGGGACAACACGCTCGATGGACTCGTCGAGCGCGCGCTGGATGCCAACCAGTCCATCGTAGCCGCCGAGGCGGCGTATCGCGTGGCATTGGCGACTGTGCAGGTGAACACTGCCGCGCTGTTTCCGATCGTGACGGCGGGGGCGTCCGGCGCGCGCACCGGCACCGCTACGGGCGTGACCCAGGCCGGGGCAGGAACCTCATCGATCGGCAGGACGGCGAGTACCGGTGTCTTCAACAGCGTGAGCGCCAGCGCTTCGGTATCGTGGGAACTCGATCTATGGGGCGCGATCCGACGCCAGATCGAGTCGGCCAAGGCCAGCGCGCAGGCCAGTGATGCCCTGCTTGCCGGTGTGCGGCTGTCGATTGCAGCCAGCGTCGTGATCGACTATCTGGCACTGCGGCAGGCCGACTATGACATCCATTCGCTGGAGCGGCAGCAGGACATCGACCGCAGCATTCTCGACATCACACAGGCATCTTTCCGCGAGGGAGCGTCATCGAGCAATGACGTACTGGTCGCGCAGGACGTGCTCGATGCAGTGGTCGGGAACCTGCAGGCAGCAAGGATCGCACGCGAACAGGACGAGCATGCGATCGCCGTGCTGACGGGCGTACCGCCGGCCGCATTGTCGATCGCGCCGGACCCCGCGTACGCGTTCCGCGCACCGGATGTGCCGCTGGAACTGCCATCGCAGTTGCTGGAGCGGCGGTACGACGTGGTCAGTGCCGAACGCCTCGCCGCCGCTGCCAATGCAAAGATCGGCGCGGCGATTGCGGCGTTCTTCCCGACGCTGACGCTGTCCGCACAGGGCGGCTTCCAGAGCAATACGTTCGCGCGCCTGTTCTCATTGCCGAGCCACTTCTGGACGCTCGGTCCCGATGTCGCGGCGACGATCTTAGATGCGGGAGAGCGCAGTGCCGAGGTGAGCGTGGCACGCGCGAGCTACGACCAGCAGGTGGCCACGTATCGCAATACGGTGCTGACCGCATTCCAGAGCGTCGAAGACAGCCTGTCTTCGCTCAACCATCTCCGCGCGCAGGCGGCGTCCTCGGCGGACATACTGGCTCGCAACCGCCAGCTATTCGCCAGCGTGCAGGCGCAGCGCCGCATCGGCACCGCGAGCGTCGAGGATCTGCTCGATCAGCAGCTCACGCTGATCGAGGCGGAGCAGAGCTTGCGCGATACCCAGTCCGCGCTCGCGCAGAGCGAAGTCACCCTTATCAAGAACGTCGGCGGCGGTTGGGAGGCCTTGCCATGAAGTTGTCTCCATCCAGGGCGCTGGTACTCATTCTGGGCGCGGCCATGCTCGCTGCCTGTTCCCATAGCACGCCACCGGCACCGCCGCCTCCGACGGTGGACGTCCTGACCGCGCACGCGCAAAGCATCCCGCTGATCCGTCAGTTCGTTGGCCGGCTGTCCCCGTTCTACAGCGCCAACGTCACGGCGCGCGTGTCGGGCGTGCTGGACAAGCGCGTCTATGCCGAGGGCACGGCAGTGCGGAAAGGGCAGGTGCTCTTCGAGATCGACCCGTCGTTCTACAAGACGCAGCTCGACAGCGCCGTGGCGCAGCTCGCGCAGGACCAGGCGACCTATGTCGACGATCGTGTCACCGCCGAGCGTAACCGCGCGTTGCTGCCGGTGGGATCGATATCGCAGCAGACCGTCGATAACTCGGATGCGGCTGAGCGCGGTGCCGCCGCGCGCGTACAGGCGGATCGCGCGTCGGTGGAGAGCGCGCGCATCAGTCTCGGCTACACCCGCGTGACATCGCCGATCGCCGGTATTGCGGGGCAGCAGCTCGTGACGGCAGGCGCGATCGTCGGCAACGGCACCAACGATGCCGGTACGGCGGGCACGTTACTCACGACCGTCCAGCAGATCGACTCGGTCTACGTGAACTTCACCATGAGTTCGGCCGACCTGACGTCGCTGCGCCAGTCCGCAGACCATGGCGGCGTCGATCTGGTCAGCCAGAATGCGACGACGGTGCAAGTGAGCCTGCCCAACGGCGCGCCCTACGATCACACTGGCACGCTCGACTTCTCGGACGTGGCCGTGAACGCGACCACCGGCGCTGTCAACCTGCGGGCGCTGGTCTCCAATCCCCGGCACCTGCTGCTGCCGGGGATGTACGTCACGCTCACGGCAGACTTTGGCCGTCAGAACGATGTCTTCCTGATTCCACAGCCCGCGCTGCTGCGCGATACCCGCGGGGCTTACGTACTGGCGGTGGGCGCCAATGACAACGCAGTGCGCAAGGATGTCGAGACAGACGGCAGTCAGGGCACCGACTGGATCGTCACCAAAGGCCTCGCTCAGGGCGACCGGATCATCGTCACGGGTCTGCAGGCCGTACGCGAAGGCGGCCAGGTCTCGGTGCGCAAGTAGGAGGTATGCATGGCTGGCTTCTTCATCGATCGACCCGTATTTGCGTGGGTCGTCGCTATCCTGATCTCGCTGTTCGGTGCCATTGCCATGCGCAGTATGGGCATCGACTCGTATCCGGAGATCGCGCCGCCGCAGGTGACCGTCACGGCCAACTATCCTGGCGCCAGCGCGGCGACGATGGAATCGACGGTGACGCAGGTCATCGAGCAGCAGCTCACCGGCATCGACAACTTGCTGTACTTCAGCTCTAAATCGAGCGCCAACGGCCAGACCGTCATCACGCTGACGTTCGCCACCGGCACCAACCCGGACATCGCGCAGGTGCAGGTGCAGAACAAGGTGACGCTGGCCACGCCACTGCTGCCCGCGCAGGTAACCCAGCAGGGCGTCGTCGTGGCCAAGGCCAGTCCGGACATCCTGATGTTCATTGCCTTGCGCTCGAACAGTCCCGCGGTAGACGCGCCGCGGCTGAGCGACATCCTCGCGTCGCAGATCCAGCCGGTGATCGGGCGGATCAGCGGGGTGGGCAACACGACGCTGCTCGGCTCGGAATATGCGGCGCGCATCTGGATCGATCCCGACAAGCTGCAGGGCTATGGGCTGTCGACGACGCAGGTGCTGAACGCAGTCAATTCCCAGAACGCACAGTTCGCGGCGGGGTCGCTCGGTGCGGACCCGGCCGTGAAGGGGCAGGTCTTCACGGCAACGGTATCCGGCGACAGCCTGTTCTCATCGCTGCAACAGTTCCGCGACATCATCCTGCTGTCGAGAAGCGACGGCACGACGGTGCGGCTCTCCGACGTGGCGCGGGTCAGCTTCGGCGCGCAGACGTACGGTATCGCACCGGTCTATGACGGCAAGCCCGCCGGTGGGATGGCGGTCTTCCTGCTGCCCGGTGCCAACGCGTTGTCGGTCGCCAATGCGGTCAAGGCACAGATGGCGTCGCTTGCCCGGGATCTGCCCGCCGGGGTGACGTGGAGCGTGCCCTATGACACCACGCCATTCATCACGGCCTCGATCACCGATGTGGTTCACACGCTGATCGAAGCGATCGCGCTCGTGTTCATCGTGATGCTGGTGTTCCTGCAGAATCTCCGGGCCACCATCATTCCCACGCTTGTCATTCCCGTGGCGCTGTTGGGCACGTTCATCGGCCTTTCGCTGCTGCACTACACGCTCAATCAACTTACGCTGTTCGGCATGGTGCTGGCGATCGGTATCGTGGTCGACGACGCGATCGTAGTGATAGAGAACGTCGAGCGCATCATGAGCGAGGAGGGCACCGAGCCCAAAGCCGCCACGCACAAGGCCATGCGGCAGATCACGGGCGCCATCATCGCGATTACGGTGGTGCTGTCAGCGGTGTTCGTACCGTCCGCGCTGCAGCCAGGCGCGACGGGCATCATCTACGCCCAGTTTGCATTGACCATCGCCGTGTCGATGATCTTCTCCGCGTTCCTGGCCATGTCGTTCACGCCGTCGCTGTGCGCCGCCATCCTGAGGCCGGTCCACCCCGACAATAAAGGACTGGTCTTCCGCTGGTTCGATCGCGGTTTCGGGTGGATGTCGCGCACCTACATTGGCCACGTCAGCCGCGCCGTCCGTCATGCGCCGCGATGGATGATGGGCTTCGTGCTGTTCGTCGTGCTGGCGGGCTTCCTGTACACGAAGCTGCCAACAGGCTTCGTGCCGGACGAGGATCAGGGCTTCATCCTCGTGCTCGTGAACCTGCCGTCGGGATCGACGCTCGCCAGCACGAGACGCGTCATGGGCGAAGTCCGCGACAAGCTTCTCCACAGCCCGATCGGGAAGGACATCAATGCCATGTTTCAGCCGGTCGGCTTCAGCTTCGTCGGCACGAGCGAGAACGTCGGCATGACGTTCATCAAGCTGACCGACTGGAGCCAGCGATCGCAGAGCGCGATGGCGCTGATTCCGCAGGTCAACCAGATCCTGCATGGCGTCACCGAGGCGCAGATCTTCGCGACCGATCTGCCGACGATCCGCGGATTGAGCCAGTTTGGCGGCATCGACATGTACCTGCAGGCGAGGAGCGGGCAGTCGCGTGACCAACTGGAGGCCGCCGAGAAAACACTGCTCGAGGAAGCCGGCAAGAGCCCCGATCTCTACGGCATCCGCGCCAATTCGCTGCCGAGCGCGCAGCAATTGCACATCGCGGTGGACCGCACGCAGGCGGAGTCCATGGGACTGTCGCTGACGGATGTCTACAACACGATTCAGATGGAACTGGCGCCGTTCTTCGTGAACCAGTTCACGTACGGGGGCCGCGTCAAGCGCGTGTACATCCAGGCGGACGCGCCATTCCGCATGGGCATCGATGCGTTCCGGCACCTGTTTACGCCCGCGCCTAACGCTGCCGGCACGACGAACGCCGGCTCGCCCGCCACAGCGGCGACGCATGCACCGGTGAACCCATCGGCGGCCAACACGCTGGTCAGTCCTTACAACATCGTCCCGCTATCCAGCGTGGTCAGCACCAACTGGGCGGTCGCACCCACTGTGCAACCGCGCTATGACGGCTATTCCGCTATCGAAATCGTGGGCAATCCGGCATCGGGCTATTCGACAGGGCAGGCCATGCAGGTGCTCCAGAACATCATCGACCAGAAGCTGCCGCCGGGCTTTTCTGCGGACTGGACGGGGCAGTCCTATCAGGAGCTGCTGGCTGGATCCTCCGCGACCACGCTGATGGCGCTCTCCATCGTCGTGGTGTTCCTGTGCCTCGCCGCGCTCTACGAGAGCTGGTCGATCCCTGCCTCGGTACTGCTGGTAGCCCCCATCGGGATGCTCGGCATGCTGGTCTTCTGCCTGTGGCAAAACGTGCCGAACGACATCTACTTCAAGATCGGCCTCGTCACCGTCATCGGCCTCGCCGCGAAGAACGCCATCCTGATCGTCGAATTCGCAGTCGAAGGACAGGCTCGCGGACTGAGCCTTTATGACGCGGTCGTCGCTGCGGCAAGGCTGCGCCTGCGCCCGATCCTGATGACCTCGATGGCGTTCATCCTCGGTGTGTTCCCCCTCGTGGTATCGACGGGCGCCGGCGCGGCGTCCCGCCATGAACTCGGCATCGGCGTCATCGGCGGGATGCTCGCGGCGACGGTACTTGGACTGCTGTTGATTCCTGTGTTCTATGTCTCGGTCAGGCGAGTGCTCGGAGACAAGCTCGACACGCCTGCCGGAACGCGCGAGGACGCTTGACGGGAGGTCCCGGAAGCGAGCGGACTTTGGCGCATTGCCCGCCAGATCCCGCGGGTAGGAAACGTGGTGTGCTTCGTCGGAATCGTGGGCGAGTCCATCTCGCTCGACGAGGCGCGTCGTACGGCAGTGGCGTCGACGCTGCGCGCGCTGGCGCTGATCAAAAAAAAACTGCGGCACGCTCGACGCCATCCAAGCCGTGCCGCGCATCAACGCATTCGTGCAAAGCGCGCCGGACTTCACGATACAAAGCGAAGTCGCCGACGGCGCCTCCGACGTCTTGTATTCGGTGCTGGGCGAGGTCGGCATACATACGCGCTCGTCCATCGGTGTCCTGCAATTGCCGTAGGGCGCATCGGTGGACGTGGATTTCATTTGCACCGTGCGGCCGGCATAGCGCAGGGGATCGGACAAAACGCGGCAGGGCACGGCGCAAGCGCGCCGTCCATCTCGGAATGCATCGTGATCTTGCATACGAGGTTGCAGCGTCGAGGGAATATTGCCCCCCCGTCAAGTGTTTACAGGAGGGAGCACGATCTTTCGACAAGGAGTCGCCGTGCACGCCTTTTCGCTCTGGTCCTATGCTGCCCGACGGCGCGTGATCGCCGGGATCGTCTTTGCCACGTTTTCCTTGCTGGCAGGAGCCGTCGGTCAGGCGCGACCGACCGACGTGGGCTTACTGCCGGCGCATTATGTCCTGCAGCGTGCAAACGTCTTCTTCGATGTGAACGTGTCCCACAAACCGCTCCGGATGCGCTTTACGCGCGTGGACGCGCAACTGGAGCGGGGCGTCAGCGGTGACTATGCTCAGGTGGCGGTCAAGATCGACGTCGCGAGCGTAGAAACACGCCCACGCTTCCTGTCACCCATCGTACGGGGCAGTGGCATGCTTGACGAGGCTCACTACCCCGAGATCCGCTTCGTCAGCACTCGGTTTGTGCGAGATCAGGCGGGCAGTGGCTGGCTTCACGGAGACTTGACGATGCACGGTGTCGTGTGCCCGGTAGATTTTTTGGTTACGCAGGTCCCCAGCGCCATACAACCACCGAACGATGGCCCGCTGGAATTCGCGGCGTCCGGAGACATCAGCCTGCAGAAGTTTGGTCTGTCGACGTGGTTCCCTGGAGTAAGCGACGCCGTACACGTGACGATTGACGTCGCGTTCGCACAGGCGCCTTGAGGCGTTCTAGGGCAGTGGGCGTCGGACATCGAGCTGATGCCGCGCAGCCGCAACGTTCGCCTGCCCTTTGACTTGAGCGGATTCGTAGATGAGCTGCTCCGCCATTTCCAGGGCATCATCGACCTCGATGCCCAAATATCTCACCGTGCTCTCGATCTTCGTGTGACCAAGGAGCAACTGCGCGGCGCGCAGATTCTTTGTCCGCCGGTGGATGGCTTGGCAGGTCTTCAAGTGGTCGAATCATTGGCAAAATCGTTCCCGGACTTTGAGTTCCCGTTCGGCGACATCTACACGCGAAAAGGGCTTGGCTTGCGCGAACGGGAATTGGCCACAGTCGCAGCGCTATGCGCACTGGGAAATGCGTTACCCCAACTTCGTATGCATGTACATGCCGCATTGCATGTGGGTTGCAAACCTGGTGAGGTGGTTGAGGTGGTGATGCAGATGGCGGTCTACGCCGGTTTTCCCGCCGCGCTAAACGGATTGGCCGTCGTGCGCGATTTCGCAGAGGCAGGGATCCAGCTCCCGCTCGATTGAGGTTCCGGGGCCGGGGCGGGACCAGCCTGTCTTTGCCCTCGGCCGCGCGGGTACCGGAGGCAGCCACCGACCCCGAAGCGGCCATCGCGCGTACCGCGTGGCTGTTCGCGCTCTCAGGCGAACAGGAGCGGGCACGTTATGGGTGGATCGACTGCGCTACTATTATCAGGGCGACGAACGCAACCAGTTCGCCACGCTCGCGCGTAACTGCGAGGAGTTGAGCGAGGGCAGCAAAGCCGAGATGCAGCCGCGCGGGTTCTGCACGTGGATACGCGCGAAGTCCCGGCGCTGGTCCGGCAGCTTACGCCAAAAGAAAAGCGCGCCGAAGCGCGCTTGCCAACCAACCAGCCTAACCAACCAACCGAACTTCAGCGCATATAGCCGGGCGGCGGAGGCGGCGGGTAGTACGGCAGGTAGTTCGGCGGCGGCACGGCAGCCGCGCGGCGCGGTGTCATCTGCGATGCCATGGTGCCGTACACCGGCACACGATTGCCGCTCGCGTACATGCATTGCGTGTACGCCGAGTCGTAACGCTGCTGCGTGCCGTAGCCCGACTGGTACGAGTTGCCCGCACCAACCGCGGCACCCGTCAGCAGGCCGACGCCGGCACCGACCGCAGCACCAGAGCCGCCACCGAATGCGGCACCGGCTGCGGCGCCCAGCGCGGTACCGATCGCCGCGCTACCGACTGCACTGGCGTTGGCGTTGTCCTGCGCCGTGGTGCCACCCACCTGTCCGAACGCATACCGACGACAGTTGTAGTCCTCAGACCGAAACTGATCGAAATTCTTGCCGGTGCCCGGTAATGCCATCACGCTTGGGCCCGACGGCAGCACCGCGCAGGCGCCGAGCGCGAGCGTGGAGGTCAGCAATAAAGCGATGGAACGCGTATTCATGATCGTTTCCTCCCTGTCTCAGGACCCGGCCGGAGGATGCGCGGGCACCTGTTCCCAGGCGCCTGGGCAGGTCTTCACATACGGGTAGTAGCCTTCCGGCCGCGTGCAGTGGTACCAGAACTGATTCGGATTCTCATTGTTCCCGGCAACCGGCGCGCCGCCGGCACCGCCAGCTGGCCCCCCATAACCACCACCCAGGCCCGGGGCGGCTGGTGCAACGATCGGATTGCCGTCGGCACCCTGCTCGATGTACTGCGGCGGCTGCGTTGGCACGGCAACCACGGCTGGCGGTGGATAGTAGCCGGGGTAATCCGGATAACCCCAGCCACCACCCCATCCCGGACCCCAGCCAGGGCCGACAAACACGCCCACGCCAAAGTGCCTGTGCCCGTACCCGTACCCATGCCCGTGGTACCCATGCCCGTACCCATGTCCAAATCCGCGCGCCTCCGCGGTGCCGCTTCCGAGAAGTGCCGCGGCTGCCGCCACTGCCACAACGATAAGGCCAAGCTTGCGTCCGCTCATGATAAATACCCCAACGTGTCGTGCCTGCCGGTGGAGCCACTGCCGGGCTCCTGCCGCAAAGAGCTGTTGCTGGAAAACTGGTAGCGCTGTCAAGTATTTAACGCCAATTTGCCTTAGCCGGCCGACCGCAAGCCGCTTTAGAAATGTGACGTTACCTTTATTACGGGGCGGACAACGGCCGTGATGAACGCTGTAAGCGTCGCGTGCTGACGACGAAAGGCGCCAGACAGCCGGGTGACGTGGCTGACGAGCCGGAGAGTAGCCTACATCTGGCGCTTGTTGAGCATCTGGTGAGCAAGTACATCGACAGCGACTCGAATACCCAGCTCGTTTGCACGACGCAGGGTATGCATCTGATGGTGTCGTTGCATGAATCAACACTGAAGATCGACCGCGTGGCTTTTGTGATCGAAAGTATCCGAGCGAGAGGGCGATGGGGCAGATCAGACGAGCTCGTTCATCGAATATGCAGATGCGCTTCGAGCATCTGTGCCAGCACATTGACCTTCGGCGTCAACTGCCGCGCGACCGGCCATAGCAGGCTGAGCGGTAAGCCATCTGTTGCGGTTTGATCAAGGATAGTGACGAGGCGGCCGGCCTTCAGATCATCCGTCACCAGCCACGTCGCGAGCTGCGCGATGCCAAGTCCCGCCCGTACGAATGCGAGTTGTGCCTCAGCGTCGCCTGCCACGATGCGTGGACGCATGACGCATTGCCCGACTTGCCCGTCCGCCAGGGCATACGACCAAGGTGACTGCGTGCCGTCGGGCCGTCCGTACACGATACAGGCATGATTTTGCAGTTCGTCTATCGTCTGCGGTATCCCGTTTTTCTCGAGATAGACTGGCGCCACGCAGAAGACCAGCCGTTCGCGGCCTAGAAAGCGCCGACCGAGCGACGAGGGCACATCCGGCGGCCCTCCGATGCGCACGGCAAGATCGACGCCTTCTTCGGCCAGGTCGATGAAGCGGTCCGCAAACAACAACTGCGGCCGCACGTCCGGATACTGCGCGGAAAAGCGGGACAGAACCGGCACGACGCGCAGACGGCCGAACGAGGCCGGCAATGCAACGCGCACGGTGCCGACCGGCTCGCGCCGTTGCGCGGCGAGAACGGCTTCCGCCTCTGCAAGCTCCGTCAGGATGCGCGTGCAGGTTTCCTGAAACGCGCGCCCCGCGTCGGTGAGCGCGAGACTGCGCGTCGTCCGCTCGAACAGCACGACGCCGAGCCGCCGTTCGAGCCGGGCGACACTCTTGCTCACCGCCGAACTCGTCAGGTTCAGCCTCTCTGCCGCAGCCGTGAAGCCACCCGCGTCGGCGGCGTAGACGAACGGAATGATGCCCTTCAGGCGTTCGGTCGCTAAGGTAGCCAATTGATGATCTAAATTCGGTCTAATGAAGAAATATTATCGCATATGGGAATTGAGATCTGAAGTATGCTCGAGCCACGGACCAAACTAGGCTTACCAATGAATCATCGAGCACTCATCGTCGGCGCCAGCGGCATTGTCGGGCGAGCCTTGGCGGATCGTCTGCTGTCGGCGGGCTGGACCGTTTTTGGACTGTCGCGCGGACTTAATGCCGGGGTGCCGGGGTGCCGGTCCGTGGTGGCCGATCTCGCGTCCGCCGAATCCGTCGCGGCTGCGACGGCGAGCGTCGACGTTAGCCACGTGTTTTTCACCGTCTGGGCGCGGCAGGCGAATGAGAAGGAGAACATCCGCGTCAACGGCGCGATGGTCCGCAACGTCCTCGATTCGCTGGGCCGACGCGCAAAGCTCGAACATGTGGCGCTGGTGACCGGGCTGAAGCACTATCTCGGCCCGTTCGAAACCTATGCGTCTGGTGCCGTTCCGGATACGCCGTTTCGGGAATCGCAGGGACGTCAGCCGGTCGAGAATTTCTATTACGAGCAGGAGGACCGGCTCTTCGACGCGGCGGCGCGCGACGGCTTTACATGGAGCGTGCATCGCCCGCACACGGTCATCGGCTTTGCGCCCGGCAACGCGATGAACATGGGGCAGACTCTCGCCGTCTACGCGACGCTGTGTCGGCATGCTGGGTGGCCTTTCGTGTTTCCAGGGTCCGCTGCGCAGTGGAACGGCCTCACGGACATGACCGATGCCCGCCTTCTTGCACGGCATCTTGAATGGGCGTCGACGAGCGAAGCGGCGCGAAACGAAGATTTCAATGTGGTAAACGGCGACGTGTTCCGCTGGAAGACGATGTGGGGGGAACTGGCCGGTTATTTCGGCATCGAAGCGGCGCCGTTCGACGGCATCGTGCGACCACTCGAGGGTCGGATGCAGGATGCCACTGATCAATGGCGCGAGGTTGCCGCCAAGTACGGGTTGGCGGAGCCGGACATCTACCGGCTTGCTTCGTGGTGGCACACCGACGCCGATCTCGGACGTCCAATGGAAGTCGTGACGGACATGACTAAAAGCCGCAAGGCCGGTTTCCTCGATTACCAAGGTACGCCAGATGCGTTCTTCGATCTTTTCGAGCGACTGAAGGCAGAACGTCTCATTCCCGGTTGAAGGGTGGCGAACGACTGCTGTGGAGGGCGATGAGCACATCCGAGTATCGACCCCGCTATGTAACGGGAAGACAAAAATTGCTTTCCAGCTTCGCGTGGCCAAGCAA
The DNA here is from genome assembly GCF_046535395.1 of Cupriavidus sp. SIMBA_020. Lineage (NCBI taxonomy): Bacteria > Pseudomonadati > Pseudomonadota > Betaproteobacteria > Burkholderiales > Burkholderiaceae > Cupriavidus > Cupriavidus sp. SIMBA_020. The sequence continues at coordinate 194,832 of NZ_JAWRWU010000006.1, forward strand.
CAATTGATGCTCGAGGGTTCTTAGTGCGACGGTAGATGAGCGATGCTTTGGTTCGCCGCATAGTGTGGGTGCCGTACGCGGTGTCGTCTAAGCCAATTACGCAATCCAGCGATGCACGATCCTGGCGTACTGACGAGTTGACAGGGGCCGAAGCGTGGTTCCGATTTGGAAACGAGGGGTCGGATGAAGGCAATCCGCGGTCGGCGATCCATGCCTCAAGACTTGAACGGGTCTGCTCCGTAATCTCGACTGGACCGGCCTGTGCGTCTTCTGCTAGATAACCATCGCTCGAGCACCGACGCGGCTGCCTTGACAAACGTCTCGCACGTGTAGCCTCGTGAGATCGCGTGCTCGAAGCTTGCTGTCGATCACGAGATTGAACAGCGCGAGCTCACAATGGTTCGACGACATTTGCAGCGTTGTGCGAATCGCCCAGATCTCGCAGAGCTTCAGCGGTGGCTTTTGTCCTGTGAGCTTACCCTTGTTCCACCGGACCCGCGGCGTGGCAGGTGAACTCGACGTCTCCATGATCCTCTCCTTTCTGAGGAAGGGAGGGCCAGTTTGCTCGCGCGTGTCTCGCCACTCCTTCAATCAGCCGCTCGCTCCAATACATCCAGCGCCGCCGCGTAGTTGCTCGCGCATCAGTTCCTGGACGTCGGCTGACTGATGAACGATCGCGTCGCGAATACGCACGGACTGGTTGAACGAGGCGCATGCGTCCCCCACGAACCATGGCGATGCGGCGCAGCCGTCGGACGGGTCCCATCAGGCCCAGATGGGTTTCCTGCAGTGCGCGGTTATCGGCAATCGCCATGATGATGGTGTAGAAGCGATCAAGCGCGTCCAGGTAGCCTGTCGCATCGCCGGCATCCAGTGCCACCTGCATCGCCGTCAGGACGTCATCGAGCTGAGCCGCTCACAGAGGCGTGATGCGCGCCGCGGCTTCCTGCACCGCGAGGCACTCCAGCGCTGCCCGCACTGTATAGATTTCCTCAACATCCCGGCGCGTGACGGTACGTACGTGCGCGCCGACGCGCGGCAGTATCGTCGCGAGGCCTTCGCGCTCCAGCTGGACGAACGCTTCGCGCATGGGCGTGCGGCTCACATTGAGCTGCTTGGCAATCTGTACCTCCGACAGCTGACTGCCCGGCGGCAGCACCCCCTCCACGATCGCTTCGCGCAGCGCGGCCACGACCAGCGCCTCGCTCAGTGAGTCGCTAAATGCCACGGGTGTCCGCAGACGCTCGCGATACTTGCTCGCAATCGCTTCCAGCGTCAGCTGGCCGCGCTGAGCCCGTGTGTTGTTCGCTGCGCCCTCAGTAGACATTGACTTCTCCCTGATCTATGCATACTGTGTATACAGGGTATACTAAGTATACGTCATTTTTGGGGAGCCCATGGCACCAGATCCGTTTTCGCCACCCGTGCTGATCGAACGCACCGGTAGCGTTTTGACCTCCGTCCTCAATCGGCAAGAGGCGAGGCGGGTAACGAGGTATCGGCTGCCATGTTCGACGCAATGGGGGCGGCGCTGCGAAATGAAGTCGAACAGCCTGCCTAGACATCCATTTCAAAATCGGCCTGGTCACGGATATCGGCCTCGCCGCGAGGAACGCGATCCTGACCGTCGAATTCGCGATCGAGGGACAGGCGCGCGGACTGAGCATCTACGAAGCTGTAGCCGCCGCCGCGAGGTTGCGGCTGCGTCCGATCCTGATGACCTCGATGGCGTTCATCCTCGGTGTGCTCCCACTCGTGGTATCGACCGGTGCCGGCGCAGTGTCTCGCCATGGACTCGGCATCGGCGTCATCGGCGGCATGCTCGCGGCAACCGTACTCGGGCTGCTGTTGATCCCTGTGTTCTATGTTTCGGTCAGGCGGTTACTCGGGGACAAATTGGATGCCGGCGCTGGGCATCGGCAGGAGCCCTGACGCCAGCGGGAATGGGTCGATCATGCGGTCAGGGAGCCGAACTTCAATGGATCCTACATGCAGGATGATTTTCTGTAGCAAGCGCCTCAAATCACGGTGCTGGTCGATGTTCATCCGGGTTAAAGCTATTCTGTCGCGCCCCATGGGGCGACATCCCGGCCTACCAATGTCTCTTCTCGGGAGTCCATCCATGTCATTCCTTCAACGCTCGTTCGTAGTCGGCGCCGTATCGTCCGCCATCGTTGCATCCTTCGCCGTCGCGCTGCCGGCGCAGGCGCAATCCGCCCCAATCACCGCGCTGCGCGGCAAGATCACGGCCGTCAGCGGGGACCAGATGAAGGTCCATACCCGCGCCGGCCAGGACGTCGACGTGCAGCTGAACAAGGAGACGGTGGTGCGCGTGGTGGAAAACGCCGATCCGAAGGACATCGCGCCGGGCAGCTATATTGGCACGGCGGCCGTGCCGCAGGCCGACGGTAGCCTCAAGGCGCTGGAGGTCCATGTGTTCCCGCCGAGCATGGCGGGCACCGGCGATGGCCACCGTCCGTGGGATCTGGGCAACAACAGCTCGATGACCAACGGCACGGTCGGCAACGTGCTGGTCAGCAATGGCCGCACGATTACGGTCAAGTACAAGGGCGGCGAGAAGAATATCGTCGTGCCGACCGACGTGCCCATCGTCAAGCTGGAACCGGGTGACCGCTCGCAACTGAAGGCCGGCACGAACGTGGTGCTGTTTGCCAGCAAGCAGCCCGATGGCTCGCTGGCCGCTCGTGCGATCTCCGCGGGAAAGAACGGGGTCGTGCCGCCGATGTAAAGGTGTTGTCAACCATGCGAGTCATCATTCATCCACGCTTTGTTCGCATCACGCACTGGCTCAACGCGATCGCCATCGTCTGCATGGCGTCCAGCGGCTGGGCCATCTACAACGCGTCGCCAATCTTCCCGTTTTCGTTTCCCGCGCGGCTGACACTTGGCGGGTGGCTGGGCGGCGCCATCGCGTGGCACCTGGCGGTGATGTGGCTGCTGGTGACCAACGGGCTGGTCTACCTGGCTTGCGCGCTGGCCAGTGGCCACTTGCGGCGCCGGCTCTTGCCGCTGCATCCGAGCGCCATCCTGCGCGACGGGGCGCTGGCATTGCGCTTTCGCCTGTCGCATGACAGCGGCGAGTACAACGCGGTGCAGCGACTGCTCTATGTGGGCGTGCTGCTGGTCGGCGTCGTGGTGGTGCTGTCCGGGCTGGCTATCTGGAAGCCGGTGCAGTTGCAATGGCTCACGGCGCTGATGGGCGGCTATGACAGGGCGCGCGTGGTCCATTTCGTCGCGATGGCAGCCATCGTGGCCTTTGTCGTCGTGCACTTGGTCCTGGTGTTCATGTTCCCCCGGACACTGGTGTCGATGGTGACCGGTCGCGACAATCACCGGAGTGCGCATCAATCATGAGTCAAGATCCAAGGGACAAGAAGCGGATGGAAGCCGAAGCCCCGGAGGGGTTGCATCACCCGCCACAACAGTTGCCTCGTCGCGCTTTGCCGGAAGGCATCGCCGAGGCCGATTTTCGTCCGCAACTGGTCCGCTTGCAACGCCGCATGTTCCTTCGCTCGTCGCTATCGCTGGGTGCGGTGGCGATGTTGTCCGGCTGCACGTTGCAGGATAGGGACAGCGTGGACAAGGTCCTGTGGGCGATGTCGCGCTGGAACGACCGCGTGCAGGGATGGCTGTTCAGCGGCACGCGGCTGGCGCCCACCTACACGCGTGCGCAGATCACCAATCCATTCCCTTTCAACGCGTTCTATCCCGAGTACGACGTGCCGGACATCGACGGCAGCGACTATCGACTGGAGGTCTCCGGACGCGTCCGAGACAAGCAGCCGTGGTCGCTGGAGATGCTGCGCAAACTGCCGCAGACGGGGCAGATCACGCGCCATGTCTGCATCGAGGGCTGGAGCGCCATTGGGGAATGGTCAGGCGTGCCACTGAAGACGTTCCTGCAGCACGTGGGCGCGGACCTGTCGGCGCGTTATGTGGGCTTCAAATGCGCAGACCGTTATTACTCCAGCCTCGACATGGCCTCGGCGCTGCATCCGCAAACCATCCTGGCGCTGGACTACGGCAGCGATCCGCTGCCGCCCAGGTACGGGTATCCGCTGAAGGTACGGGTGCCGACCAAGCTCGGCTTCAAGAGCCCCAAGCACGTGGCGGCGTTGTTTGTCACCAACGAGAATCCCGGTGGGTATTGGGAGGACCAGGGGTATAACTGGTTCAGCGGGCTGTAGGGCGTATGGTGGCAAACCATCAGGAGTGGTTCATAAACGGGGCGACAGGCCGCCATCGACTCGCAGACTCATGCCCGTCGTGTATCCCGCAAGTGGACTCGCAAGAAAGGCGATGGTGCCCGTGATCTCGTCGAGTCGGCCAACCCGGCCGACCGGCACCTGCGCAAGCATTGGCAGGACTGCATGCTCGATGATCTCACAGGGCGCATCCTTAACTGCCAGGCCACGATCTACGTCGACTTCACGGAACCGGCTGTTGAGGTCGGCACTATGTATCGTGCCGGGAGAGACGGCATTGACGGTAACCCCGTCGGCCGCTGCCGCCTTTGCTGGCGATACGGTCATGGAGTTCAAGGCTGCCTTGGAGGCCGAAAGCAGATCGTACTCATCGGAAATGAAACTCGTACTCCCCATAAGATTACGGACACCAGAAGCAGCCCCCACACCGTTCTATTTTTTTGTTCACGAAGCGACCCAATGGTTGTGGTCAGAGTCAGCTCGTGACTACAAAACAGACGCTCGAGATTCTATCGTCAATGTCTGCTCTTGGCCGGGTGCAGCCCTGCAGCCCTAGGCCGGAAAGGACAGGCCGACGATGGGTGCGGTGGAGATAAAACCCTCATCCGCGGATTTTGAGGTGTTCGTTCAGACTTCCCGTACCGTAGTTCCGGAATCCCAGTTTCAATCTCGGCGCGCAATGACCCCGTGAGTCGTCCGGCCATATAGACAACCTGCTCGGCCCCCGAATAGCCATCACTGATTTCCTTCACCTGGTAGCCCTTGGCTGCAGCAAGTTGGATGGCACGATTGATTGCTTCGGACTTGGTTTGTACGGTCATTGCCTGTTCCATTGTCCCTTTGATTCTGTGTCTGGCCGCATGGCAACAAGCATACCTGAATGATTCCTTGTGGGCTGCGACGGAAGCCCGCTCTATTAGGCAACCGGCAAACTAAGCCGCAAGAGCGTGAGGGACCCACTCTCCGTCACGACGAGCGAGCACGCATGTCGACAGCGCGTACCTCTTCTCAGGAAAATCTCTACTAGTCATGTCCTGCATGAATGGCAGTGCGCCTTCCCATCCAGAAGCCGACACGAACAACAGATCGCGCGCGGGAACTGCAGCGAGAATTTCGCCAGGCAACTGTTCCTCGACCTGCTCCCATAATGATTCCAAGAGCAACAACGTCGCCTCAAAACTCCCCCCTGCGGTGACCATGTAGCGAGGCGCCTCGCCATGAAACTCAATCTCGGGTAATCGCATAGGCAAATTGCGAAGGGCAACTGCATGCAACTCTTCCTCTGAAATCGAGGCGTCCGTGAGTTCTCGATAGGTAACGAAACGGAAGTGAGTTGGCAAGTCGATTGCGTACATGACGATCAAGTCCGCCGCAAACGGCCTCGTGACAGGCGACTCGTCGCGAGCGAGCACTAAGACGTCATCAGAGGGGTCGGCCGGCTCCATCACTTTGAGGATGGGGACTACCAGGCTAAGGTCCAGGCAGTCTGCTGCGCTGGAGCGTGAAGTCAAGGAACTGCGCAAGGCGAATGAGATCCTGAAGCTGGCCAGCGCGTTTTTCGCGCAGGCGGAGCTCGACCGCCGATTGAAGTGATGAGAGCCTTCATCGACAAGTACCGCGACAGCTTCGGGGTCGAGCCGATCTGCAAGGTGCTGCGGATCGCCCCGTCGGGCTATTCGCGTTACGCGGCGCAGCGGTGCAATCCCGCCCTGCGCAGTGCCAGAGCCCGGCGTGACGATGTTCTGATCGCGCATGTCGAGCGCGTCTGGCAAGCCAACATGCAGGTCTATGGCGCCGACAAGGTCTGGAAGCAATTGAACCGTGATGGCATTCCGGTGGCCCGTTGCACCGTCGAGCGGCTCATGCGCCGCCGAGGGCTGCGCGGTGTCGTCCGCGGCAAGGTGGTGCGCACGACCACAAGCGATACGCGAGCGCCGTGTCCGCTTGATCGCGTCAATCGACAGTTCAAGGCCGACCGACCCAATCAGCTTTGGGTTTCCGATTTCACCTACGTCTCGACCTGGCAGGGCTGGCTGTACGTGGCCTTCGTCATCGACGTGTTCGCCCGGCGCATCGTTGGTTGGCGGGTCAGCAGTTCCATGAACACCGATTTCGTGCTCGATTCCCTGGAGCAGGCACTGTACGCCCGGCAGCCTGAACCGGAGAATGCCTTGATCCACCATAGCGACAGGGGTTCGCAATACGTATCGATTCGCTATAGCGAACGCCTGGGCGAAGCCGGCATCGAGCCTTCAGTGGGCAGCAGGGGCGACAGCTACGATAATGCGCTGGCCGAGACGATCAACGGCCTGTACAAGGCCGAGTTGATTCACCGCCGTGCTCCGTGGAGGACCCGGGAATCGCTTGAGCTGGCAACGCTGGAATGGGTGTCCTGGTTCAACCATCACCGGCTGCTCGGCTCCATCGGGTACGTGCCGCCGGCCGAGGCCGAAGCAACGTATTATCGGCAACTTACCGAACAGGCCGCCACGGCCTGACTTAAACCAACCAGCCTCCACGAAAGCCGGGGCGGTTCAATAACCCGCGAACCTGTCCATTAGAGCGGGGCCCGCTCACTATCCCGACGCGGAATGGTAGTTCAACGGGCGAACCGGCAGACCGCGAATGGGCGGAATTTGCCTCTGTCGCCAGGGCGACCGTCACGGAGAGAGCGACGGCGGAGACGGGCCGCAGCGGACATTGAGACTCTCACCCAGATTCGTGGCCATGGACCGGCGGGGGCTAGACGCCATCTCCCTACCGAGGAGCTTGCCAAAGTTTCGTGTCGTGCTGGCAACGGCCAAATATGAGTGGTGATCTAGCTACCTTCCTGAACTGCCCCCGAAGTGCGGGGCGCCTCGAAGGAGAGCCGGACAATGCGCGCCGGGATATGTTCGATCTGTAGCCGCGCCCCGAACTCGCGTGCAAAAGCTTCGCAGCTTGCCATCCCGGACGCGTCGACGGCGTACCTCTCGTCCCGCCGATCCGATATCTTTTGACCCGCGATGGCCAGTTGTACGGCCAGCAACCCGGTACTGCGGACCGTGGCCTGAAGGGTCACCCGTAGCGAAGCCTCGGTGCGCATAGAGACTGTATTGAGGGCGCTTCGGACCAGCTCTCTGTAGAGCGTGCGATTTACCCAGACCGGCAGGCGCACCGCCCCTTCAGCCTGCCACTCGAGCACCGGGCTTGCCTTCCCCCGATCATGCCAATCCTTGACAATCGCCTGTGTTTCCGTGTCCAGGCACACCTGCGACAGGGCCGGCGCCTCTTTCTGCATGGTCAGCAGGTTCCGGGCATCGTCGAGCTGTTCACGAAACCTCGCCCACAGCGCCCCTGCGCTTTCCGCTTGCACCGCAGCCGTTGCAGCTGCATCCACGTTGAAGATTTCTGTCAATATGTCAGCGGTCCGCGAAAGCGCCCCGTAATGATCAAGCAGAAGGGTATGCCTCGCTGCGTCGAATGCCGTGGCCCGAGCGGCTTCGTCGCGCAGCGTGACAAACAACGCTTCGCGCGGCGTAACATCGATGGTTCCACATAACATGGCGACCCTCTCGCCATCGGCGTTGTGGACAGGAGCACCCCAATGGTGGGCAAGGAATACTCTGCCGTCGTCGCGGATGCCTCCCCACTCCAGACCGTATGCAGCATCGTGCTTCACCGCTTCCGTGAAACGCCGGGTTAGAAGTTCCGACTGGCGCGCATCGTTGCTGAACTGGGCAAGCACTTCCTCGAGCGAGGTTCCCGTCAGTTCCGCATGTTCTCCCGCCGCGAGACGCGCCCGATCGTTCGCATAGAGCACACGTCCTGCGCTATCACGCAGCGTCGCAGGCACCGGCAACGCATCGACCACGCTGCGCATTTCCATTCCCCCTGACGATGACATGTCGCCACCACTGACCTGTCCTGCCGCTTCACCAGTTTCATAGCGCCGCACGAGTTCGCCGAGTTCGATCAGTGTGCGCACGTTCAGCTTCTTCATCAACCGCGTCTTGTAGGTACCGATGGTTCGATCGCTTAGCAGCAACCGTTCCGCGATCTCGGTCATGCGCATGCCCTCCGCCAGGTAGCGCATCACGGTCAGTTCGCGAGGAGACAACGCGAGCAAACGCTCGGCTTCCGGGGATGGCGCCGCGCCGGCAGATTCCGACATCGGGAAGTAAGTTCGACGCAAACCGAGCGCCCGCACGCCTGCGACAAGTTCTTCGGGCGCGCCGGCTTTGCTGACAAAGCCGGCGGCGCCGGCTTCCGTGGCCAGCGCAATGGAAGCCGCACTGTCGATCGCGCTGTAAACCAGGCTATGTACCGCGCTGGCGTAATGCCGCAGGCGGCGTAGTACCTCCAGGCCATTCAGGCGGTGGAGACGGAGCTCCAGGATGAGGATCTCTGCCTGTAACTGGCGAACGTGACGGATGGCATCGAGTCCATCGGCGGTTTCCGCGAGTACCTCGTGCCCCGCTCGCTCGAGCAGCAAACGGGCGCCCTGCCGTATCAGGGGATGTGGATCAGCAATAACAATGCGGCCCATTCGACACTCCGTTAGGTGACCCGGCACGCGCGGCGTGGTGAAGGGAGTGTAGTGGTTTCCTGACACGAAAATCGTGGTTCCCTTATTTTGGCGGCTTCCGGCGATTTCCATACTTTCAGTGTTCCCAATCACTGCATCGAGGGAGAAGCCATGAACAAGATCTTCCATACCGTCTGGAATGCGGCACTTAACGCATGGGTCGCCGTCAGCGAAATCGCCACGTCGCATAGCAAGGCCACGTCGTTGCTCACGGGTGCCATGCTGATTGCCGCAGCACCGGTGGCGCATGCCGCACTGCCGTCGTGGCAGGAGCTTGGGACCTATTACTACGACAACGGCACCTATCAGACCTACCTGGGCGGGCAGGGAGACAAGACATGGGTTCCCAACGCTACGGGCACCTACGGCAACTTCGCTGCGCAGATTCGCGGTGACAACGTGTTCCGCGAGAACGGCGGCGAACTGAACTTCGCCGGGGGCTACTACCGCAATACCGGCCGGATCATCGTGCTCGACGGCGTGACCGGCAAGATCACCGGCGGCGGTGGCGACGTCACCCCCAACATCCTGTCAGACCCCGCAAAATCCGCAGCCAATATCCTGTTGTACAACCCGAACATAAAGAATCCCCCCTACCAGCTCATCATCGGCGACAACGCCACGCTCGAAGTCGCCCTGCGCGGTACCTCCAGCACGCCGTGGGGCAAGAACTACATCATGTTCACCAACAACGGCAACTACAGCAATAACGGATCGAACTACCTGCTCGGCACGAACGCCCATGTGATGGTCACCTCGGGCGGGTTCCGCCTCGACCCGTACACCCACGATCGCTTCAATCTCTCGAACATCATCTTCAACGGCGGGTACTTCTCCACCCGTGACGGCGATGACACCGTCTATGCGGACGAGAACGGCCAGGCTGTGGGCTATGTCGAGCTGGGCAAGGGCGCGGACCAGTTTATCGTGCTGCCCGGTGTCAGTATCGTCGGCCATGCAAAGGGCAACATGGTCAAGATGTACGAGACGCAGACGGGCGACAAATGGAGCGCGCACCTGACGGGCAGCCAGAATGACAGCTCCGCCCATGACAACCCCGACGACCTCGTGGAACTCCGAGAAGGTTCGACAGCCTCGGGCATCAACTTTTCCTTCGGCCAGTACAACGACACGATGATCCTCGCAGACGGCGCTAGGCTACTGGGAGGCACCGTCGACATGTTTAGCGGCAACGACACCCTCGTGGCGCATGCGGATCCCTCCAGCGGCCCGGGCATCGACCTGACCGAGGGCGCCTCCATCGATATGGGCGCCGGCAACGACATTCTTACGCTACACGGCACCACATTGCATGCGGTCGGAACCGCCACGGCGGCAGCCGTACGCATGGGCGCCGGCGACGACACCATCGACCTTAACAAGCAAACGGTGCTGGGCACGACAGGGCGGACGACCATCGACCTTGGGGCCGGCAATGACACCCTCAATATCGCGGACGCGACGCTGCGCGACACCACAGTCAACATGGCTTCCGGCAACGACACCGTGAACGTGCGGGCTAGTGCCGCCGCAGGACAGAGCGTGTTCGATGGACAAATCGCCTTCCTCCGTGGCAACACTGCAGCCGACAACCAGTTCCACGTCACAGACGCCGCAACGCTGACGCTGACGCACGGCAGTTCGCTGGACTTCGCCGGACGGATTCACGTCGATGAAGGAGGCATCCTGCGCGGCGAGGGCAGCACCAGCGTGGTCGCCGAAAGCGGCACCGACATCCGCGGGACCGTGCAGATGGACAACGTCGGTGTCGGCGGCACCGGCACCTTGACGCTGGCAGGTGGCGCCACCAACGGCGGGATCGTGATCTTGGCGGGCCCATCCACCAGCATACCTGGCAACACCCTGATCGTTCGGGACGGCTACGCTGGCGACGATGGTCGCATCGTGATCCGTACGGTAATGGGCGACGACGACTCTCCCACCGACAGGCTTGTGCTGGAGGGCGGCGACGGCACGGGTCAGACCGGACTTGTCGTGAAGTCGGCGGGCGGCGGTGGCGCATTGACCAACCAGGGCATCCGCGTCGTGGAAACGCGCGACGGCGCCACCACGGCCGATGGCGCATTTCATCTGGACCCGGCTTCGGACGGATACCGGCAGGGCATTGGCTCGTTGGCAGTTGGCGCCTACGACTATCTACTGGCGCGTGGCGGCAATGGGGGCATCGCCGAGGACTGGTACCTGATCTCTCGGACAGAAGCCGGCAACACCACGCCTGTGGATACACACCCGGCGGTGCCGGAGGACCCGTTGAATCCTGGTGCGCCGCAGGACACCACCCTACCCACGGTATCGGACACTCTCCCAGCCGCCCCCGCTTACCGCCCCGAAGTCGGCGCCTATCTCGGCAACAGGCAGGCCGCCGCGACAATGCCCGTCCATACCCTGCATGAACGCCAGGGCCAAGCACCGGGGCTGCGCGACCCCGACTCGGACCATCCCGGCGACTCGTCGGCATGGGCGCGCGCGATGGGAGCCACCAGCCACCACGACGGGGCGAATGACTTGCACGGCGCCAATACCGGCTACATCGTCCACGCTGGTAGCGACGTGCTGCGATTCGCCGATGGGAAAGACGGCAGCATCCGCCTCGGTGTCATGGGCCTATACGGCAGTACATCCAGCCGCACCGACAATGGCACCATTGGCGCGCGTGGCACCGTTGACGGTTATCAGGGCGGCATCTATGGCACATGGTACGGCCGTCCCGACATCCTTTCCGGTCCCTATGTCGATACCTGGCTGCTCCTGGGCACGCAAACCAACACGGTGATGGGTGACGGCCTGCCATCCGAGTCATATCGCTCCCACACCTTCACCGGCTCGCTCGAGGGCGGATACTCGTTCCTGATTCGCGATAGCGGCCGCACGCAAGTCTATGTCGAACCCCAAGCGCAGGTCGTGCTGCAACGCTACCGCGCCGGCGACCATGCCGAAGCCGGCGGCACCGTGGTGACTTCCGCGAGCGATGACTGGCTGACCACCCGGCTCGGTGTGCGCTTGCACGGCAACGTGATGAACGATGAGGGCCTGCCACGCTACCGCCCGTTCGCCGAATTCAACTGGTGGCACGGTCCCGGGTCCCAGACGCTGCAATTCAATAGCGATGTGGTGCGCGATGCCTTGCCGGCAAACCGCTACGAAGTGAAAGCGGGCGTCCAAGGGAATATCACACGGCGGACGTCGGTATGGGGCAGCGCCGGCGTCGAAACGGGTTCCGGCGGCTATCTAGGGGGCAAAGCGGCGATCGGTGTCAAATACAACTGGTAGCGCGACGCGCACCGCCGGCCGACATGAGCCTTCGTACCGGTGTAAGCCGTGCGGATCTCCCCATCGTCCGCTAAGGGATCGATAGCGGTCCATCACAACTGGCTGATTCCACATGGCGCGGCCGTATTTAACCTCTACACCCGACTCTGCGTCGGACAGTCGCCGCCGCTGCTCCATCGCCACCTTGCAATACACAGGCCGTGGTGGACGTCTCAACAGGAGCCATTGATCCTTGTGCCGAGTGGACGGGCCCCTTAATTGACCACTTCGAGATCCGGTAACTTCCACGTCTTGTCGAAGAACGGTTTTTCAGGCCCATACAGCCGGAAAAGCACCTCGAAACGTCCGGCCCGGCTCGTGGGAATCCAGTTGATTTCCTTGCCCGCGGGTGGAGTCGGCCCGAAATAGATGTCGACAGAACCATCAGCGTTTGAACGCAGGCCAGGGGACGTAGAGGAGCGGCTCGCCCAGCGCATGTTGCGAATCAGCGCGTGGGTGCGTCCATCGTAGACCGTGGCTGACCAATAGAGTTTGACCGGCGCGTTTGCCGGTACGGTCAGCCGATAGGATTTCCGGCCATCGAGCCTGTTTCCATTCTTGTCCTTGATAGTCATCAGATAGAACTGGCCTGTTCCGATCCGCTTCGCGCTGAAGTAGGCCATCGAGTACGTAATAGCGCGCCCATCTATAGGATAACTATCCGGCTTCGCAAAAAAGTTCGGCATCCCTTCGGCAACTTCGGAAGACGCCGGCAAAGCCCAATGCGTGCCTTCGTTGAATGGCGGAATGAAGACCTTCTCGTATTGGACATCAATGTACGCGCGTGCTTCTCGCGCTGCCGACGCAAGGATGGCATTCGCCTTCGCGTCAGGGGTGAAACGCTTGCCTTGCCGAATGCCAATCGATGTCAGGATGTCGATCATCACTTTATCGCGCGTCAGCCAAGGTTCGGCCTGCACGAAGCGGTCAAGTGCGTCGAAATATGTCGCATCGTAGGGGATGGTTGAATCGAAGACCTGATCATAGGCATCGACGAACTTGGTCTGCTCGTGGGCAGAAGACAATGGGTAGAACTTGATGCGCTTTCCATACGTAACTGCCTTCTCGATGTCGGCATCGCTGCCCGATTGCAAATTCGAGCGAAGAATGGCAAAGCCACGATACGTATCGGACCGAACGGGCCGGTAGCCGTCGGGAACGGCCTCTTTGTAATCGGGTGGCATGATGAGGTATTTGCCACCGTTGCCCTTGTCCGCGCCGGCCGGACCCACGTCCTCGAGCGCGTTTTGCCACGCATCGTCGATACTTCCGGTGATTGAGCCATCCTCGGCCGGCGGAATTTCAAGAACCATGGGCCCTTGCCGTACATCGTAAAACGGCATGAGATAGATCGTATCCGGATTGGGTGTGAGTGTTTGGTTCTTCCAATTTAGCGGTCGGGACCAGTACGCGACCTGGTTAGACGCTCCGCCAAGCCTTTGGAATGCGTCCAGCATCAACTGGAAGTTGACCGCTGGCATGCCCCAGAGAACCGCCTCAACGGCACGCCTCTCCATCATGCGTTCTGCAAGCTCTCGATTCGGCCCCTTTGCGGCTGGCGGAGCGGCCCACGACGAATGCAAGGACAGTATCAGGATGAGGGTGCCGAGCACCATCTTTGTCATTCTCGTCATCACGTTCTGCGCTCCATATTGGACGGGTGGTCAGCTGGCGAGCTCATGCCCTACCTCCCGAATGTCATGTTCAGGCCTGCAAACACGGTCCACTGGGGAACGCCATTGCCGTCGTGTGCCACCGTGTACTGGGGTTCGATAAAGGCGTTGAAGATAGTTTTCCCCTCTTTCCATGCCTTGCCTGCCCCCATGCCGATTGGGATGTAATAACTCCCACGTTGGAGGTCGAAGCTCCACACGCCGGTGGACCGAATGTACCAACCACCTGGAAGGTTAAAGATGCCAAATGGCTGGACAGTCAAGCCTTGCACCGCAGGTCGGCTGCTTTGCCCAGCGAAAGAATGTTGCCACTGGATCAATGCGCCAATCAACCGGGCAGGTGTCGGATCGACGATCACCGCTGCGACGCCCGCCTGCCATTTCCCGGTCCCCAAGCTCGCATCCGTGGCAGTGGGCATGGTCAGCAACGGTCCCACGCCAACTTGCACGCCAGTTTGCTTGAGCAGAAATATATCGAACAGATTGATGTCGCCAAGCCCCGTATCGTATGTGCCATCCGATCGAGGGCGGGTGCTCAACGGAGCGGTTACACGCAGGATTTGCGGCACCCCGACTAAGCCGCGGGGAAGAATAGGCAGCGTACCCCGGAGCAGAAAGTCATTGGTATGGGCGTCGCTCCCAAACAAGCGTGGCGTGTAGTAATTTTGCAAATTGAGCGACGGAGCGGGGTTGAGCGGATTATTGCTCGCGTTCGCCTCTTCGGTAGAAACCTGTGCGTTGCACTGCCCGCCCCACGTGACAAGTGCTAAAAAAGCCGCACACGCGGCCCCCGCCAACGTACGACGAATCGTCATCGCGAACCCCAATTGTTCGGCGGCAGCTCGCCCGCCACCAAAGTTAGTTGAAATTGGAGTACTAAGTTTGACGCGTCAGGACCAGCCGTAGAAGTTAAATTTTTCGATGGCGATATAAAAAAATATGAGAGCTGTGGCGTTTCCACGTGTACTTGACCCCAAGCGCAGCCTTCGTCTGAAAGGAGATCGTCATGGAATTAGTGAATTCGTCTGTTCGCTATCGTGTGCCGTGGAATAAGGGCTTACCGGACAAAAGCCGCCATTGAAACTCAGCGAGGTCTGGGCTATTCGCACGAGACTGCAGATGTCTGCAAACATCCGCGATCTAGCTATGTTTAATCTCGCAATTGATAGCAAGCTGCGAGCTTGCGACTTGACTCGTCTTCGCGTGCAAGACATCTGCCATGGTAACCAAGTGGCCATGCGAGCGACGGTACTGCAACAGAAGACTCAGCGACCCGTTCAGTTCGAGATCACCGCCCCGACTCGTGAGAGCGTGGAAGCTTGGATCAAGGATCGAGGATTGAAGCCAACGAACTTCCTATTCCCCAGCAGACTGCTTTCATCGCCGCACCTGTCCACCAGGCAGTATTCTCGATTAGCCCATGGCTGGGTTGCCTCCATCGGCCTTGACGATACAGCTTACGGCACACACAACATGCGACGCACCAAAGTCGCATTGATCTACCGCTGCACCAAGAATTTGCGCGCCACACAGTTGCTTCTGGGTCATGTATCGTTTTCCACACACCAGATATAAAGGCAGTTGAAATCAGATACGCACTTGGTTGCCATCCGCTCGGCAAGCGGTCCTGTGGGACTCGCTAAGCTGTCGCCGCTAGCAAACGCCCCAGCGACGGCATCCCGACCAATATCTGTCATTGACGAGGTGGTAGCCCAATGACCCAGAAGGGTCGTAAGGCGCCACTATGCGGTGGGCGGCTTCGGAGGACCCCCTCTGCTGAATCGTCGTTCAATGCGGGGGAAAGAGGGTGATGTTGCATCGCCCGCTCCAGATCGAGCCAATTCACCAGCCGCTGTCGCTTGACGTTCAGCGGTACCGTTGCGGGCCGCGGGGGCTCGCCGTGGAAGGTGCGGGAGGGCGCGCCGAAACGGCGGTTGTCGCGCAGCGACTGCACCTCGGCCGCAATGGCCAGTGCGTGACCCAAGCGCTTGTTCTCAACGATGGCGCCCTGGTCGACCTCCGGGAACCGGTCGTAGGTGGTGTAGGGCAGGGAAGTGCCATCCGCCCACAGCTCGATGCGCCCGTCCGGATACTCGGCCACCTCGATGTAGCGATGGATCAGGCGGCGGTGTTCCGGAAGATCCTCCAGCAGGTATAGCACCTTGGCGTACTGCAGCGTCAGACTCTGTGAGACCTTGCGCCACTCCCGCCAGCTGAAGATCCGCGCCAGGTCCTCGTCGCCGCGCAGCGGCCGGTGTGCGTCGAAGTCGCTGCGTGGCACCCTGGCGAAGCGGGTATTGAAATCGGCCATGAAGGCCGGGGCATAGGCGTTGGCTGCGTCCATCGTGCGGATCCCGCGCAGGCGCAGCTCCTTCACCAAGCGGTCCTGCAGCGTGCCATTCATCCGTTCCACACGGCCCTTGGCCTGGCCGTACTGCAGCGTCAGACTCTGCGAGACCTTGCGCCACTCGCGCCAGCTGAAGATCCGTTCCAGGTCTTCGTCGCCACGCAGCGATCGATGGGCGTCAAAGTCGCTGCGCGGCACCTTGCCGAAGCGCGCGTTGAAGTCCGCCATGAAGGCCGGCGCGTAGGCGTTGGCGGCTTCCATGCTGGAAATCTCCCGCAGCCGCAATTCCTTGACCAACCGGTCCTGCAGCGTGCCATTCATCCGTTCCACGCGGCCCTTGGCCTGGCTCGTGTTGGCGCACAGGATGTCGATGTTCAGCTCGAACAGCGCCCGCCCAAACTGCGTATAACCGCGTTCCTCGGGCGATGGCGGCCGGTTCGAACGGAAGATCCCGGCCTTGTCGGAATAAAAGGCCATCGGCTTGCCGTGGCACCCGACATAGGCCCGTGTCGCCATGAAGTACGCCAGCGTCGATTCGGTCGGCACGAACAGCAATTGCATCAGGCGGCCCGTGACGTCGTCAACAAACACCAGCAGCGTGCACGCCGGCGCGCGGTCCTCGAACCACGCGTGATCGCTGCCGTCGATCTGCACCAGCTCGCCCAGGCAGGCCCGGCGGTTGCGCTGCTGGTGGACCTTGGGCGGGCGCAGCTTCCTTGGCACCCAGAAGCCGGCGTCAATCATGATCCGGCGCACGCATGCCGGCGAGATCTCGATGCCATGGCGCTCGCGCAGCTTCTCGCAGGCCAGTGTGGGGCCGAAGTCGGCGTAGCTGTCGCGGATCAGGCCACGGACACGGGATTCCACGCCCGGAGGCAGTTGCCGGTTGCTGGAACGCCCGCGTTTGCGCGAAACCAGGCCGGTGGGTCCGTCTTCCAGAAGCCGCAGAACCAGCCGCCTGACATGCCTGCAGCTGAGGCCCAGACGTTCGGCAGCCCGCCAGCGCGCCAAATGGCCGTCGGCCACCGCCTGGATCACCTTCATGCGGTCCACCTCGCGCATGCTCATGGTCACCAATCCCTGTCCGTGCATCGCTGCCTCCCGAAGCGCCCGGCGAACTTCGGAGCCTACGGGGAGACAGCCTCAGGTGACATCTCTATTCATCGCAAAGGTGACATTACTAATAATGGCCAACATGAACTGTCCACATAATCTATCTTATGTTAAATATAGGCTGCACTTTGTTGCCCCCAAACCATCCGATCAACAGTCAGTCCTGTCTAGCTTCTATCTTTCCTGCGGTAGGACGCACGCTTTGCCCTCAGATCTTCAATATGTCTGGCAACAGCCGTTCGAACTCTCGCTTCACGACCGCGTAACACTCACATACGCGCTGCTCCAACCCCGCCCGGTCGAGTACCGCAATATGCCCATGGCTGTAGCGAATCAGCCCCGCGGCCTGGAGCTTTAGAGCGGCCTCGGTGACGCCGGAGCGCCGCACCCCGAGCATGTTGGCAATGAGTTCCTGCGTCATCGTCAGGTCGTTTGAGGGCAGGCGGTCAATACTTAGCAGCAGCCATCGGCACAATTGCTGGTCGATGGAATGATGGCGATTGCAGACCGCTGTCTGCGCCATTTGTGTGATGAGTGCTTGCGTATATCGGAGCAACAGATGCTGGAACGACCCGCCCCGTACGAATTCCTGCTTAAGGATCGCTGCGCTCAAGCCGTATGCGTACCCCGCGCTTTGCACAATGGCGCGGCTCGGGGTTGTTTCCCCGCCCATAAAAATCGCGATGCCGACCACACCCTCGTTGCCAACGATTGCGATCTCGGCAGACGCTCCGTCTTCCATCACATACAGCAGAGAAATGATCGCATTGGTTGGGAAATAGACAGAGCGTAGTTGATCACCCGACTCGTACACGACGTGGCCTAATGGCAACTCCACCAACATTAGGTACGGTGCGAGGCGCTCCCGGTCCGCCGCGGGGAGTGCGGCGAGAAGATGGTTCGATTTCGGATCCTGCATGATGCTCATGACTGCACCTCCCCGGCCAGAAAGGTTGAAAACGGTGACGTCTGACATCGATCTGTGCCCAGGATATTGAACCGCCCACAAGGCGACACAAGATCACTTGCTTTTAAAATATAGATCGGCGGACCGACCAGGCAAGTGCCGTAACGATTGCAGTACAAGTCGCGCTCGCGGCATCACCTTCGCACTATCTCCGTCCCGTCAGAACGGCTTGCGCACAACGGAATAAATGCCAGGTTCGACGCCCTGCGGACGGCACTTCTCCGCTGATAGCACGCTAGCGTACCGACAGATCGCCGGCATCCGTCGATAGTCGGGCCAGATGTGACCCTAGTACGAGGGATAGCTGTTCAGAAGTTCCGCCCCCATCCCACCGGACTGCGGAGGGTCCATCGCAAACCGTGGCATGGAGGATGTAATGCAAGCTAAGAGTGATGGCCACAGCGTGATCGTTTTCCCCGATCTTGTCGGTGGCTGGTACTTCGTAGAAATAGAAGGGAAAGCCGTCTATCGCTTTGGGCCCTTCGAGTCATACAAAATCGTTAGTGATCTAGTGCCAGTTCTGTTCCCTAAAGTTCCCAAGCTGGAGATCTTGGAACCCGCAGAATTCGACGACGATGCGCTGATGATTCTTGGCAATGGCGAACGCGTGGGGGAAATATCCAGGGAGTAGGCCAATCTTTCCGTGAGTGGGCGCCCGGCCCAGGCGCCCCTGACATGCTTGTAAAGGCCGAGCCGGATATCGCTGCGCACGCGTAGCGCAGTGCCAGACACAGTTCATTCCAATGATCGCTCGACAGCGACCAGCGAAACAACGAGCTGCAGGGCTTCCTCGACAGGCTAACCGCCCCCTAGGGGCCCCGTGTGTCACTGATTTGTAAGGGCTCTAGGTTGGGAAACCTATAACACCTATTCTTACGAGGTGAAACGTCCTGCACCGCTGTTCCCGGATTTCCCGAACTCTTCCAGACGCCCCCGCCCCTCCCCTGCATGCGATACCCGCCTTTCGTCATTGCATGCGCGGCCCTTCCCGTTCTCTGTTTGCCAAAACGCTTGCTGAGGCGAGGCGGCCGAATTGGTGCGCCTGGGCCTTCTTGATGCATCGCTTCTGCTTCTAGCTGAAATGGATTGTCTCCGTCCAATTTAACGGGGGCCTCACCACGATTCGATGGAACGCCCGTCTGGTCAAGCTCCAGCGGAAAATATGATGGAACCTGCAGAGGATCTTCACGAGCGGCTCGCGCAACTGAGCCGCCCCGCCGGCGACCTACTGGCGCCGAGCTTGCACACGAAATCCGAGTAGTTCAATGCGCCGCGCCCATGCGAGGAATTCATGTCTTCTTTCAAGAATAAGTCAAGTCAAACTTCAGTTGGCACCGCCGGTGCCCTTGCCGGAATAGGGATGGCGCTGGCCGGAGGGGCAACCGCACTATGGGTGCGAAGGCAAGCTCGCAAGGCGCAACACGACAATCCTCCGCTCGGGCAGTTTGTCGAGGTGGATGGCGTGCGCCTGCACTACGTCGAGAAGGGTGCTGGCCCACCCGTCCTCTTGCTCCATGGAAACGTATTCCAGCTAGAGGACTTCATCGCCAGCGGATTACTGGAGGTGTTGGCGCGGCACCATCGGGTGATTGTGTTCGACCGCCCCGGCTTTGGTCACAGTGACCGCCCCCGCGACCGCCAGTGGACGCCAGAGGCGCAGGCCGCGCTGATGACCGCGGCCCTGGCGAAGCTGGGTGCGGACCCACCCGTGGTAGTCGGGCATTCGTGGGGCGCGCTTGTAGCGCTCGGCATGGCGCTCGATTTCCCCACAGCAGTGCGCGGCCTGGTGCTGATAGGCGGCTACTACTACCCCACTGCCCTGGCCGAAGGCCCCTTGGCCGCGCCGGCGGCCATCCCTGTGGTCGGTGATGCCATGCGCTACACGGTAGCGCCGCTCGCCGGCCGCTTGTTCCTGAAGCAGGCGGTGCGCAAGATGTTTGCACCCGCGCCTATGCCACCCAACTTCTTCGAAGTGGTACCGCGTGAAATGCTGCTCAGGCCGTCACAGATCAAAGCCGCTGCAGAAGATGCCGCGACCATGACCCCAGCGGCGAAAAGGTTTCGAGATCGCTACGCCAGCATGGAGATGCCGGTAACCATCGTCGCAGGCGCGGGGGACAAGATCGTTGACGTCAAGGCGCATGCGTCCCGCCTGCATGATGAGCTGCCTCGCAGCACGCTCGTGATCGCGCCAGGGGCGGGTCACATGGTTCATCACGCGGTGCCGGGAGACATTGCCCAAGCGGTCGAGTCCATGTCGCGTGGCCCGGGCTCGTTGCGGCTTGCGCAGGCGGGACCATCTTCCTCGCCTGACGACGCCGGGGATGAAGTGGCCGAGGACGCCCGCACAACCCCGTGACGTCCTTCGCTCGCTGCCCCGCCTCTGGCCGGGAGAATGCGGAGTTGATGCGAAAGAACCTCTAGACACGTCCGGGTTAAATCCGGCTTCACAGGAATTCCGCTATGGCACTGAACTTCCCTAACCCCAGCCGCATCTACGACGCGTCGCGGCACTGCGTGTGTTTCTGGGGCTACGACAACGCACGCGAAGTCACCTTCCAAGTCTCCGACGATGTCCTTGCACACCTAAGCAAGGAAACCACCTCCGAAGAAGCCGCCTTTCTATCCACATTCGACCAGCATCGCGAGCAGATACTTCTGCTGGCAAGGGAACTCTACACGCCGGGCATGCGCAACACATACTCCATTTGAGCACTCTCAATCAACACTGTCTTACAGCGCAAGGGTCACCACGCGCAACGTAGTGTCGTCGGGACACGGTATGTCGGCGAATCCCAAATGGCGAGCCAATCGCCGCATCGCGGTGTTCGATGACAGGACATAGCCTTCCATGGATCGATACCCGCGGCGGCGAGCGGTGTCGATTAGCACGCTCAGCAATCGGCTGGCAAGGCCAAGCGCCTGCCAGTCATCGACGATCGTGACCGCAAACTCGCAAGTATCGTTGCCGGGTGCCGCGGCATAGCGCGCGCCCCCCACAATGGACGGCGCCTTGCCTTTGGTGGCAATTGCCACCAGGACAAGCTCGCACTCCGCCGACGGATGCGTCGCGTGCTCAAGCATTGCTTCGGGTAGCTGTTGCATGGCGGCCATGAATCTCGTGTAACGCGCGTCGGCGGAAAGTCTGTCGAACGCCGCCAGCAGGCCAGCCTTGTCGTCTTCGGCAATCTCCCGAACCAGCACCTCCCGTCCGTCGCGCAGCGACACGCTGAACGGCACGAATGTTGTTGTGTCAGATTTGTCTTGCATGGCAACCGTGTCGTAAGGGAAAAGGACGGGTTCGATGCATTCGCCTCGTCGCATTTCATACTAGGTGACCCGGCGCAGTTCGCCGGAGTTGGAGTCAGGCCGCCAGGCCCGGCATCGGGACCCTCAGGTTTTCCCGGACTTCCCGAAAAGCAAAATGCATGTCCCGGAATGTCAAACCGTACGCATCTGATACTAGATACTTGCTTCGGTTGCGACCGGACGTTGGCAAGCGCCATGGAAGGAAGCGTCAACGCCTCGGCTCAGGTGGCCGGGAGTCGTCAAAGTGTTCCCTCTGAGGTATTCATGCTCGAACGTTCCACATTTCCCACCCTGGCAGCAGATCCAGCCAGGCCAGTCGGACTCCACTACTACTCGTGGGTAGTGTTCGCCCTGGGCTTTGGTCTGCTGCTGTCAGACTACATGTCGCGCCAGGTGCTCAATGCGGTATTTCCGCTGCTGAAGCACGAATGGGCGCTGACTGATACGGAACTGGGCGCGCTCGGCGGCATTGTTGCGCTGATGGTGGGGATCCTGACATTGCCGCTGTCTGTCCTCGCCGACCGCTGGGGCCGGGTCAAGAGCCTCATGCTGATGGCCGGCTTGTGGAGCCTCGCTACACTCGGCTGTGCAGTGGCGACGAACTTCGGCGAAATGTTCATCGCCCGGCTGTGCGTGGGAATCGGCGAAGCTGCCTATGGCAGCGTGGGCATTGCCATGGTGCTGTCGGTATTCCCCCGCCGCTTGCGCTCCAGCCTGAGCGCCGCGTTCATTGCCGGCGGCCCATTCGGATCGGTGCTGGGAATGGCCCTGGGCGGCACCCTCGCCGCTCATCTCGGGTGGCGCTGGGCGTTTGCCGCGATGGCCATCTTCGGCCTGACACTCGTAGCAGTGTTTCGCTTCGTGGTAACGGAACCGCGCCTGAAGGCGCAGCGCGCGCGGATTGGTGAGGACAAGGGCGACGCGGCAACACCCAAACGCCTGGCATTGCGGCCCCTGGTATCCGCCCTGTTCTCGGCCCCTTCGATTCTTTATACCTATGTCGGCAGCGCCATGCAGTTGCTGGTCACGGGCGCCCTGCTTGCGTGGATGCCGAGCTACCTGTCACGCTACTACGGCATGGCGACGGATCGTGCAGGCCTGACAGCCGCAGGCTTCGTGCTGGCGGCCGGCGCAGGCATGATTGCCTGCGGTGCGCTGACCGACTGGGCCGCCCGCAATGCCCCCACCCGCAAGTGGCTGATGGCCATTGCCTACAGCACCACCAGTTGCGTGCTGCTCGTGGCGGCCTTCCACACGCCGGCGGGCACAACGCAAATGGTCCTGATCTTTGCCGGCATGTTGCTGGTGGGCGGTACGGCCGGACCGGCGAGCGCAGTGGTAGCCAACCTCACGCATCCCGCCATTCACGCGACGGCCTTCGCCACGCTCACGCTCGCCAACAACCTGCTGGGCCTCGCGCCCGGTCCCTTTGTGACGGGACTGATCGCCGACAGAATCGGCTTGCTTGGCGCCCTGCAGATCATTCCGCTGGCCGGCCTGTGCGCCACATTGTGTTTCGGGATCGGGCGCAAGTACTACGCCGCCGATCTGCGTCGCATCGAGAGCGAGCGAGCCTCGCAGGCACAGACCTGACCGCCCTCCCCGCACTCTCCTACCTTGAGTTCCAAGGGAGGGGCCGACGCGGCATCTCCATCCAAGACAATGAGAGGAAGAGGTGGCCCCCCGGAATCCGGGGGGCCACTGCGTCAGGCCTGAGGCTGACGCAGGAAACGCAGCACCACCGGTGCCGCTTCGCTGATGCGAGTCAGGAGGAAGAGGTGCCCATCCTCGAAGACGTGGAGCGCTGCATGCCGAATGCGCGAAGCGAGGATCCTGGCATTGACCAGGGGCACGATGGGATCGTCGGAGCCGTGCATGACCAGCGTGGGCTGGCTCAGCGCGCCGAGCCACAACAGGCTGCTCCATCCCCATGCCGCCAGCAACTGGTACATATAGCCGCGGCCGCGCGGCGGATGCATATGGCGGCCGTGCGCGTCCAGCAATGCGGGATCGTCGCGGAAGGCACCGCCATAGATATCGGCGCCCACGCGCCGCAGGTAGTCCGGGTCGGTATAGCGGCGCGCGCCGATCATCTTCGAGAGGACCGACACGCTACCCGGCACCATGATCACGCCGGGCGACGTTGCCGCCAGCACAAGGCGCCGGCAGCGCATCGGATAGAGATGCGCGAACTCCTGCGCGAGCGCCCCACCCCAGGAAACGCCGAGCACATCGACCTGCCCTTCATAGCCGAGATGACCAAGCAGTTTGTCAGCGAGCACGCACAGGTTGGACAGGCGATAGGGAAGCAGCGGCGCGGGAGAACCGCCAGCGCCGGGGACATCGAAAATGATCACTTCGACGCCATCGAGCGCATCGACGAACGGTTCGACGAGTTCCAGATTGGCGCCGATACCGTTGAACATAAGCAGCGGCGGCCCCGCATCGTTACCGGGCCGGATGCCGACCCGCAGCACCTGTCCATCCAGGTCTACGGTCCGGATTGCCATCTTGTGGCCAGATTCAACGCTGGCACCGTTTATTGTCATCAAGTCGTCCTGGAAGCATTGCCCTGAAACGGGCGGGACGGCACGACCTGGTGAGGCCGTGCCGGGTGCCTTACGGCTTGGGGCGCAGGATGCTTTTCACTTCTTCCACATTCTCCGCGAAACGCTTGCCGACCACAGCGAAGCTGTCGGCTTGCGTCTTGTACACGGTGTCGGTCAGGCCGCGCAGGCCGGCCACGGCCTTGTTCAGGCTGAGCGGCAGCAGGTCGGTCACGCGCACAGGCGAAGCCTTGGCTTCATCGCCCAGCTTCGCCGTGCCGAGCGACTGCAGATCGGCGGCGGTGCCACACAGGTACTCGGCCTGCAGACGGACCAGCGATTGCAGGCCGCTCAGCAGCGTGAGATTGACGCCGGCCAGCGCCTCGATGTCCTTGCGACGGGACTCCAGGATCGCCACCGGATCCAGGCGGTTGTGCTTGACGAAGTCAAACAGCTTCTTGTGCGGGGCGAAGGCGCCCGCGGTATTGGTCGATTCCATCTTCATGGTCTCCATTCAGGTTACGTTGAAAAACTGGAAAAAGCTGCGGTATGGCCGGGCGTCAGGCTTCCATTACGTAGCGTCCGGGGGCTTCGCCGCACGGCGCGTGGCGTGCGTTGCCAGGCGCCGAGGGGGCTTTGCGCTTTGGGCCGGACCGCTGCTTAAGCCACTGGCTCCAGTGGTTCCACCACGAATCGGACGTGGCCTCGGCGCCGTCCAGCCAGGCTTGCGGGTCGGTCGTATCGTCGCCGTTTACGAAGAACTTCGCCTTCGCATTCCCGGGCGGGTTGATCAGGCTTTGAATGTGGCCGCTGGAGCTCAAGACGAATTCGGTCTGTCCGCCAAAGGCACGTGCGGAGCGGTACACGCCCTGCCACGGGGTGATATGGTCGGTCATGCCGGCCAATACGAATTTGTCGCAGGCGACCTTCGACAGATCGATGGGCTCGCCCATCACCGCCAGTGCGCCCGGAGTGGCAAGCAGGTTGTCCGAGAGGATGTCGAGCAACTGGCAATGGAATCCTGCGGGCAGCCGTGTCGTGTCGTTATTCCAGTACAGGACATCAAACGCCGGCGGCGCCTTGCCAAGCAGGTAGTTGTTGACCCAGTAGTTCCACACCAGATCATTGGGCCGCATCCATGCGAATACCCGGCCCAGTTCCTCGCCGTCGAGCACACCCCTGGCCTGGCTGCTTTGCCGCGCGGTGGTAACGGCCTCCGGCGTGGCGAACAGGCCCAGCTGAGATTGCTCGTCCAGGCTGAAGACGGACACCATCAGCGTGGCGGCATTCACCAGTTTCTCGCCACGGCTTGCGCAATAGCCCATCAGTGCCGCCATTGTCATCGCGCCGGCGCAGGCGCCATGCAGGTTCACGTCGTCACTGCCGGTGATATCGCGAATGGCATGGATCGCTTCGATCAGCGCCGCCACGTAGGTGTCGAGATTCCACTCGCGCTGCGCCGCAGTCGGATTGCGCCAGCTCACCATGAACACCTGGAATTCCTGCCCCACCAGGTACTCGACGATGCTCTTGCCCGAAGCGAGGTCGAACACATAGAACTTGTTGACCTGTGGCGGCACGATAAGTTGCGGGCGGGCGTGGACTTTGGCCGTGACAGGCGTGTACTGGATCAGTTCGAGTACGTCATTGCGGAAGACCACCGCTCCCTGCGTGCTCGCCAGATCATTTCCAACACGAAACGCGCCCTTGTCGACCTGGGAAGGCATGCCCTGATTGGTCAGGGCATCGGTCAGCAGGTTGGTCATTCCGGAGAGCAGGCTGAGACCGCCCGATTCGAACGTCTCCCTGAGCGCCGCCGGGTTGCCCAGCAGCATATTGGTCGGCGCCAGCGCGTCGAAAACGAGGGATGTGAAGAACTGCGCGCGTTCCTTGCTGCGCGCATCCATGACAGAGCGGCTGACAAAGCCGGCCGCGGCATCCCGCCACGCAACGTAGCCCTGCAGCGGCATGCGGAACAGTGGGTTGTCGTGCCACTCCCGGTCCGCGAAGCGACGGTCGCGGGCTGGCGGGGCACTGGCCGTGCCGGCGATCACGCGCAGCAGGTCATGCGCCAGTTGCGTCTGCTGCTCCAGCAGCAGTGCGGGCTCCTGAACGCATTGCGTGCCGATCTGGTGGGCGGTGGAAGCCAGATCCTCCGGGCGCAGGCCCACAAAGGGATTGGGGACGGCGGCGATCGATCCACCGCTGTCGGGCACGGCCGGCCGATTGGCCTTGGTTGGCTTGCCGGCCTTGCCTGTACGTTGCTTCGTCATTTCCATGGCGTCTCTCCTCAGGCCACCAGCAGTGCCAGCGACTCGGCAACCAGGGCCGGCCGGGCCTGGCCTTCGATTTCCATGGTGTTCTCCGTCCTCAGCATGATGCGGCCTTCACCTTTGTCCTCTGCCGCGAGCAGCTTCACACGATTGCGCACCCGGGCGCCGGCCCTCACTGGCGTCAGGAAGCGCGTTTTTTCGAGCCCGCAGTTCACGGCCGCTTTCGCATCGACCGGAACGATACCCATGCGGGTCAGCTGGCCGCCCAGCAGCGAAAGCGTGAGGAAGCCGTGCGCGACGGTGCCGCCAAACGGGCTTTCGCGACCCGCCCGGTCCACATCCACGTGGATCCACTGGTGGTCGTCCGTGCAGTCTGCAAATGCATCGATGCGCGCCTGATCCACCTCGACCCATTCCGATACGCCCAACTCCTGGCCGACGAACGCGCCAAGCGTCGCCATGCTGTAACCGTCGATTTTCATGCTGCTGTCCTTCAAAGTTTTTGGGTCTGGGCTGACTGCGTCAGAACTGCGCGTCGTTCAAGGCAAGGAATCCGTCCGTGCCGACGACACTGGTGATCGCCGCCTCCATGGCCGGCGCGCGCACCAGGATATGGTTGGCAAAGAACTCCGCGGTGGCGATCTTGGCGCCGTAGAAGGCCTCGTCCTCGTGATGCTTATCGATGGCAACGATGAGTGCCCGCGCCATCTGCCAGCCGGTCAGCACAATGCCAGCCATCTTCAGGTAGGCCACGCTGGCACCGAACACGGCGTTGGCATCGGTACGCGTCTTCGCGACGACGAACTCGATGACGTTTGCCAGTGCGGTGTGCGCTGCGCTCAGACGCTTGTACATTGCGCGGCATGCCGCATTGGCGCCACGCTCCGCGAGCGCGGCAAGCGTGTCATCGATCTGCGCGAGGATGGCCCGTGCGGTGGCGCCGCCGTCGCGGACGGTCTTGCGGCCAATCAGATCGTTGGCCTGGATGGCGGTGGTGCCTTCATAGATCGGCAGGATGCGCGCATCGCGGTAGTGTTGCGCTGCACCTGTTTCCTCGATAAAGCCCATGCCGCCGTGCACCTGCACGCCTAGGCTGGTGACCTCCAGCGACATCTCCGTGCTCCATCCCTTGATGACGGGCACGAGGTATTCGTAGACCGCGGCATACTGTGCGCGCGTCTCGGCATCGGCAGCGGCATGCGCGATGTCCGAGTAGCCCGCTGCCACCAGCGCGAGCGCCCGCGCGCCTTCGGTCAGCGCCCGCATTTCGGTCAGCATGCGGCGAACGTCGGGATGCCGGATGATCGGGACGGGTTCCTTTGCCGTGCCGTCCACGGGGCGGCTCTGCACCCGATCCTTCGCGTAGGCGACGGCCTGCTGGTATGCGCGATCCGAGATCGCGATGCCCTGCACGCCCACGCCAAAGCGCGCCGAATTCATCATGACGAACATGTATTCGAGGCCGCGGTTCTCTTCCCCGATCAGGTAGCCGATGGCGCCACCGTGATCGCCGAACTGAAGCACGGCGGTCGGGCTGGCCTTGATGCCAAGCTTGTGCTCGATCGACACGCACTGGACATCGTTGCGCGCCCCCAGCGAGCCGTCATCGTTGACGAGAAACTTCGGCACCAGGAACAGCGAGATACCCTTCACGCCTTCGGGCGCATCCGGCGTGCGTGCCAGCACCAGATGCACGATGTTCTCGGCCATGTCGTGCTCCCCGTACGTGATGAAGATCTTGGTGCCCGATACCTTGTAGGCGCCGTCCGCCTGGCGCACGGCGCGCGAGCGGACCAGCGCGAGGTCGGAGCCGGCCTGCGGCTCGGTGAGGTTCATCGTCCCGGTCCATTTGCCTGCGATCAGGCGCGGCAGGTAGCGCTGCTGCAGTTCGTCGGAGCCCGCCGTGAGCAGTGCCTCGATGGCGCCGTCGGTCAGCAGCGGACACAGCGCAAAGGACATGTTCGCCGCGTTCATCATCTCGATGCATGGCGTGGCGACCAGCTTGGGCAATCCCTGTCCGCCGAATTCGGTCGGATGGACGACGCCTTGCCAGCCGCCATCGCCGAACTGGCGAAACGCCTCCTTGAAGCCGGACGTGGTCCGCACTTCGCCGTCGTGCCAGCTGCTCGGGGCCTTGTCCCCTGCCGCGTTCAGCGGCGCCAGTACCTCGCCGTGGAATTTCGCGGCCTCGTCGAGAACCGCCTCGACCGTCTCCGGAGTGGCGTCCTCGAAACCGGGAAGCGTGGCAATCTTTGTCAGTCCGGCCAGATCCCGGATGATAAACAGCATGTCCTTGGTGGGTGCGGTATAGCTCATCTCTTGCCTCTTTATCTTGAGATGCAGCGCCCGCGGCTCGGTAGCCTGCTGCGCTGCGACATTGACGGAGTGATCGTAATGTCGGGCAGCGCAAAGCGGATTACCCGAACCGGCCCATTCGCTGACAAATCGTGCCGCTTTCCGCCTTGAACGGGCGCATGCACCCGGCGGACGGGATGAGTGTCGCCTGAAGTGGCAGGATTTGTTAGTCGACGGCCAGGATTGACAGTCCGTGTCGATCGACGCCAGCTGGCGCCAATCAACGGATCAGAGTGGGCGGCGGTAGGCGTTGGGGGTGCTACCCGTCCAGTGCCGGAATGCCCGATGGAAGGCGGTGGGATTGTCGAAGCCCACGTCGTAGGCGATCGCGGCAATGGGATCTTCGGAGCGCGTCAGGCGCTGGATGGCAAGATCGCGCCGCACCTCGTCCTTGATGGCCTGGAACGTCGTGCCTTCCGCCGACAGTCGCCGGCATAAGGTGCGCACGGAGTGGTGGAGTGCCTGCGCGACAGCATCGATGGTCGGCGAAGCAGGCAGGCATTCGGCAAGGTGCTGGCGCACGCGGTGGCAGGTCAATTGCTCGGCGAACGCGACGAAGATCCAGTCTTCGGGCGCGCGTGCTAGAAATTTCTCGAGGTCAGGCTTGCGTTGCCTGACAGGCAAGTCAAGGTAGGCCGCGTCGAAACTGATCTGCGTGCGTGCGCAGTCAAAGTGGACCGGGCCTGGAAACAGATAGAGATGATCGCTGCTCTGCGGCGGGAGCGGAAAGGCGAACTCGGCGCCATTGAGCAGGATTCTATGGCGGATGAGCCACGAGGCCATCCCATGCACCAGCTTCAGCATCAGTTCGCAGCCCAGCACGCTCACGCCCGGGCCATCCGGGTTCGCCACCAGTTCGACATACCCGTTCCCACCCTCACGCCGTAACGTCAGACGAAATTCATCAAGGATCAGGTGGAAGAACTGGCCAAAGCGATGCAGGGCAACCTCCAGCCTTGGCGCGTCGAGCAGACTGAGACCCAGGAACTTCAGCACGCCATTGCGCAGCGGACGGCTGAAGATGCCAGGCATTTCATCGTCAAGCTCCATTGCCAGCAGCCGATAGAGCGTGGCGAACTGTTCCTGGGTGACCCGCGCGGCGGGCTCCTGCAGAAGTTCATGCGCAATCCCCGAGCGTTCGGCAAGCCGCGCGATAGCAGCCGGGTCCGCGCCCGACAGGAAGCCGTTGACGACGGATATAGGGACGGTAGCGGACAGGCCTGTCAAGTGAGGGGGCAGGCAGTGAATGCCGGTCTGGGGTGATGACGCTACATTCTGGCACAGCCGTGGTGCCTTGAAAACGTGATATGGCTGCAAGGCCGCGTGGGGCAGCGATGCCCATGTGATGGAACGGTTCGGTTGCGTCGGCGTCGGGGTTCTCCCGGGCCCAGTCGTCCACCGAGCGCTTCGAGATGGCCCGACTGGGTTGTCTCCTGCCTGTGCGATTCGTCATAGCGCCGTCGCCGCCTCACTCCGGCTGGATTCCTGCGTCCTTGATAACCTTCGTCCACCGGACAACCTCGTCATCGAAGAACTTCTTGTGGCCTGCAGGAGAGAGGCGATCATCGGATATGACGGTGATGCCCAGCGCCTCCTCGCGCTTGATCAGGCTGGGATCCTTCAGTGCTGCGCGAAGCGCCTTGTTGATTTTATCGAGCACGGCTTGCGGCGTAGCCTGAGGGGCATATACGCCATGCCATACCGTGAAGTTGAAGCCGGGAAGCCCCGCCTCGATGAGCGTCGGGATTCCTGACAGCGCCGGCACCGCAGAGCGCTGCGCGCTGGTGACAGCGTAAGCCTTGACCTTCCTGGCTTCGATCTGCGGGGTGCTGTTGGTTGCCTGTTCGCACATGAGGTCGACTTGGCCTCCCATGATGTCGGACATCGCCGGTGCGGTTCCCTTGTAGGGAACGAACGTCATGTCGCTCTTGAGCATGTTCTGCAGCAGCAAGCTGCAGAGATGCGAAGCCGACCCCACCCCGGCATTCGCGAGATTCAGCTTGCTACCGCTGGCGCTGATGAGCTCTCGGAGCTCGGCGAAATTATTCGGCGCCAGAGCCGTTTTTCCGATGAGCGTCGACGGCGCCTCGTTGATGAGGCCAACGAAGGCCAGATCCGATGTCTTGTATCCGAGCTTCTTGTAAAGTGCGGGTGCGGTGGCCAGCCCGATATGGTGGACGAGCAACGTATAGCCGTCAGGCGCGGCGCGAGCCACACGTGCCGTGCCGATGGTGCCGCCCGCGCCCGCCGTGTTTTCGACGACGACGGTAGTGCCGAGCGTCTTGCGCAACGACTCGGCAACGTCGCGGGCGATCTTGTCGCTCGGGCCACCAGCCACGAACGGGACAACCAGGGTGACAGGCTTTTCTGGATACTCGGCGTTGGCGTGACCCGCACCGATAGCCAAGCCACTGACAAGGCAAAGGGTTGCGGCCCGTCCGGCCGCTTGTCTGATCCACATGGTTGTCTCCGTTTGTGTATTTTTTTTGATGTCTGCCGCTTAGTTCGACAGTTGCTGCATCACGCTGTACAGGTCCGACTTGCCTTCGAAGCCGATACCCGGCAGGTCCGGCATCGTGAGGTAGCCTCTCTCCACCTTGACCCCGTCGGGGAAGCCACCGAACGGCTGGAAGAGATCGGGATAGCTTTCGTTGCCACCCAGGCCGAGGCCGGCCGCGATGTTCAGCGACATCTGATGGCCGCCGTGCGGAATGCAGCGGCGCGCCGACCAGCCGTGCTCCTTGAGCATGTCCAGCGTGCGGAGGTACTCCACCAGGCCGTAGCTCAGCGCGCAGTCGAACTGCAGCCAGTCTCGGTCAGGACGCATGCCCCCATAGCGGATGAGATTGCGAGCGTCCTGCATCGAGAACAGATCCTCTCCGGTCGCCATCGGCTTGTCGTAGTAGTTGCGCAGCGTGGCCTGCAGCTCGAAGTCCAGCGGGTCGCCCGGCTCTTCGTACCAGAAGAGGTCGTATTGCGAGAGCGCCTTCGCATACTGGATCGCCGTATCGAGGTCGAACCGACCATTGGCATCGACCGCCAGCTTCTGCCCGTCCTGCAACACGCTCAGAATGGAGTCGATACGACGCAGGTCCTCGTCGAGCGATGCGCCACCTATCTTCTTCTTGACCACCGTATAGCCGCGGTCGATGTAGCTGCGCATCTCGTCCTTCAGCTTGCCGTGATCCTGGCCCGGATAGTAGTAACCACCCGCCGCGTAGACGAACACCTTGCGGTCCGCCTGGCCATTGCCGTATCGGTCAGCCAGCAGCTGGAACAGCGGCTTGCCCTCGATCTTGGCCACGGCATCCCAGATCGCCATGTCGATCGTGCCGATGGCGACAGACCGCTCGCCGTGGCCGCCGGGCTTCTCGTTCTTGAACATGGTGTCCCACACCTTGTGCGGGTTCAGGTTGTTTCCGGTGCTGTCGACGAGCGATTCCGGGTCTGCTTCCATGATGCGGGGGATGAACCGCTCGCGCATCAGGGTGCCCTGTCCATAGCGACCGTTGGAATTGAAGCCATAACCCACCACCGGCTTCCCGTCGCGGATCACGTCGGTGATCACGGCGACCAGGCTGAGGGTCATCTTGCTGAAGTCGATGTAGGCGTTGCGGATGGGCGAGCTGATTGGGAAGGTCTTCTCGCGGATTTCTACGATTCTCACAATGTGTCTCCTGATACACAGAACGCTCACGCCCATCGGCGTGGTAGTGCGTAGCATAGGTGCGGAACACTGTTCTAGAATTGAATCAAAATCACAACATTATTAAATCAAAGTGAAAGCTGACCTCGCCACGGAACTTGAGTTCTTCGTCCTCGTCGCCAAGCTGGGCACCCTCTCCGGCGCCGCGCGCGAACTCGACCTGACGCCTCCCGCCGCCACCAAGCGCCTTGCGCAAATGGAGAGCCGTTTGGGTGTGCGCCTCGTCAACAGGACCACGCGAAGTATCAGCCTCACGACGGAAGGCGAGACGTATCTCTCTTACGCGACGAGAATTCTGGCGGATCTTCAGGAGATGGAGAATGTCGTCTCCAGCAGTGGGTCGGAGCCGCGCGGACTATTGCGCGTGAACGCGACGCTCGGCTTCGGTCGAACGACGATAGCGCCTCTCGTTTCTGAATTCGCCAAGCGGTACACGCACGTTGAAGTCCAACTGGAAGTGACAGACCGGCCGGTCGACCTGGTCGATAGCGGGATCGATCTGGCAATCCGATTCGGCGCCCTTCCCGACCGCCGGCTCTCTGCGCGCCGCATCATGTCGAACCGGAGGTTTATCTGCGCATCGCCGGGATATCTCGAGCGGTTCGGCACCCCCAAGACCCTCTCCGATCTGATGCACCATCGCTGCATCATCCATCGTCAGAATGACAGTGCCTACGGCGTTTGGCGCTTTGAACATGATGACCGTCACGAGACCGTCAAAGTCAATGGCGCGCTATCCAGCAACGATGGAGACATTGTCTTGGGGTGGGCTCTCGACGGCCACGGCATACTGATCCGCTCCGAATGGGATCTGGCCAAGTATGTGGAGAGTGGCCGGCTGAGAATTCTGCTGCCCGAGTACAAGCTGCCATCCGCTGACCTGTTCGTGTACTACTCGCAGCGGCGAAACCAGACGGCACGAGCGCGCGCCTTCATCGATTTCGTCACCGAGAAGCTCAAGGGGACCGGCATTAGGAAGAAGCCTAAGGCAGACCGCACCAGTTGAGCGGCCAGAGTGCCGGGCCATCGCGCCCGAACAGACGCCCAGGTAAATGACTGGCATGGAGAATGGATTCGAGAACCATGACCGATCCCGTCTCCAACGCCGGCACGATTCCGGCGCCGCCCCGCTCCAGCAGCAGCCGCGACACCTCGCCTCGTTCGAGATGGCGATGGCAACTGCGTGTCGCTGACACATTCGCTCGCCATGCCGGCCGGGGCGATTACACCCTGACTGGGGTTTATGTACGACGGCTGCATGGGTGTGTTCGATCCCCGGCCCGGTCGGGCCGGGAGCATTGCGCCGGGCAAGCGCTGCTTCACGTCGTTTTGCCCGACGATTGTGTTCCGGGACGGCAAGCCCGAGATTGTGCTTGGCGCGCCCGGAGGCGGTGTCGGCACCCCGGTTCTCGTCGACCAGCAACGCCATCGACATCTGCAACCGGGTACCCCTGGCAGTGGCTCGTGCCGGTCTCCGAGTGCCGAAGACCGGCCGTCCTTGCCGCGTTTGCCGCTTCCGCCAGTATGCAATGTCCGAACTCGAGCAGTTCCATCTGAAGTAATGAGCGTGCGCGTGAAGACCACTGCACTGCGACGAGCCTATGGCATTGATCGTCGTCAATGCCTGCGGTGATTCAAGGCCGGATCGGGCGGTATGTGGCTATCGTATTAGGAAAATTACTACGACCCACGCTTCTTTCGTCGTTCGGAGACAGCCCATGTTGAGCGCCCATGAAATTGCTGCGCTAATGGTTCTCGATTCTCGGGGATCAGGCGCTGGCATTGACGTCACGGATCTCGCCGAGTTGGCGCAACGCCGACTGATCGATCTTCAGCAGCCTCAGCCATCAGGCCGCCCCATCCGCCTCACACGCGAGGGATACCGGCTTCTCGGCGCCATGACGAGGCCGGGCGGAGAGCGTACGAGCCTCGCGTCGGCTTCAGGAAATTAGCACTGGGCGCCGCCTAGGCCCGCAACCGCGAATTGTGCTGGCGCCGACGTGCCTAGCGTTGGCGAAGCGAATGCGCCGCAAGCGCCCCCGCGGCCGCTGCAAACGCAGCAACGATGCTCATGCTTCGCCACGGGTGCTCATGGGCATAGCGGTCAGTCGCGTCAACCCACTGGCCGACCTGCACCTCCTGTTCGCGCCGCAGGGAGGAAAGCCGGGCCTGCAAGGCATGCAGGCGTCCCGCAATTTCATCCCGCGTGCGCTCGGATCTGTTGTCCACTTCGGCGACGATATCACGCAGGAGCGCTTGGATATCGGCGATCAGCATGCTCGAATCCCGACGCAGTGCCTTTCTGTGCTCGATGAAATCAGACTTGATCTCGTTCATGTTCCTTGTCCTTTCCGGGAGTCGCTTTGGCCCGCTGGGGGCGGACGCTGAGTCGACTATAGGCGGCCCGGATCTCCGATACTTGATCGAGGACAAGGCAAAAGGTGCGCTGCAGAAGGGGGCCTGCTCGCTCGCCACGGTCGGGCGTGTCCATCAGCGCTACATCACCGGCGCATCGCCATGCCTCGCCCGTTGCCTGCCACTCCGGGTGCACCCTTTGTCCAGTTCCATCACCATAGTCAGCGTCATGGCGACGAGCGCCAGACTGATCCATGCGTTGAGCGACACCGGGATAAGATGCACCGCCTCACTCAGCCCCGGGATGTACATCGCCGCCATATGCAGCGCCTGAGCGGCAAGCACGCTCACCACCAACATCGGATTCGAAAAGAAGCCCAGTCGCAGCACAGACTGGCGCTCCGACCGACTGTTGAAAGTCTGTACGTTCTCGAAGAGCACAAACAGCAGAAGGAGAAGGTTGCGGGCCTCCTCCTCCGGATAGCCGTGCTTGAGCATCCAGTAAAAGGTCACGAAGCCGCCTGCGCCCATCACAAGTGTCGAATAGCCGATGCGACGGATCATCACGCGGTCGAAAATGGGTTCCTGAGGCTTTCGGGGGGGATACGACAGCTCATCGCCTTCGGCATGCTCCGCGGCCAGCGCTACGTCCTGAATGCCATTGGTCACCAGGTTGAGCCAGAGGAGTTGCACCGGCAGCAAAGGCATTGGCAGCCCGAGAGGGATCGCCAACATGAACAGCGTGACCTCCGCAGCGCCCGTGGATACCAGCATGAAGATCACCTTGCGGATGTTCGCGTAGGCTACCCTGCCCTCGCGGATGCCACTAACAATCGACGCAAAGTTGTCGTCTGCGATGACGATATCCGCGCTTTCCTTGGCCACTTCGGTACCCTTGCGCCCCATCGCTACGCCGACATGGGCATGCTTGAGCGCAGGCGCGTCGTTCACCCCATCGCCAGTTACCGCGATGAAATGCCCCGCCCTTGCCAGCGACATCACAATCGCCAGCTTCTGCTCAGGACTCACTCGCGCATAGATCCGCGCATGCCGCGTCAAGTCGTCGAGCGCTTTCTCGCCGAGTTGCTCGGCCTGGCGAACCTGGCCCCCCGTCACCACCTGTTCAGCACTGAAGCGTATCCCTGCCTCGGTGGCTATCGCACTGGCGGTGACCGGGTCGTCACCTGTCACCATCGCGATCTCGATGCCGGCGTTGTAGCATTCTCGAATCGCATCCGGCACCTCGGGTCGAACCGGGTCCTGCATGCCTGCCAGCCCCAGGAAGGTCAGATTGACCAGATGCCCGTGGCCGTAGACCTCGTCCGGCTCGGCGCCGATGGTTCCCTCGGCGAATGCCAACACACGCAGTCCTTGCGCGGCGAGTGCCTCCTTCTGTTGCAGCAGCACTTCCCGCTGAATCGGCGAGACGCTCCCCCGCACATCCACCTGGTCGCACATTGCGATCAACGTCTCTGGTGCGCCTTTGACGAAAACGCGGATCCGGTCTTCGTGCCGGTGGAACGATGCCGCATATCTCAGGTCGGGCTCATAGGGAATGCGTGCGACAAGCGGATACCGCTGCCTGACCTCGTGAACAACGGTGCCGCCCTTGTGCGCCGCAGCCAGAAGCGCGATGTCCACGGTGTCCCCGGTACCGGACCAGCCCTTCGCCTCCCTGGCGAGCTGCGCCTCGTTGGGCAGTGCCGCCGCCCTCAGCAAGGCTGACACGCGCGTC
Organism: Cupriavidus sp. SIMBA_020; assembly: GCF_046535395.1. NCBI lineage: Bacteria > Pseudomonadati > Pseudomonadota > Betaproteobacteria > Burkholderiales > Burkholderiaceae > Cupriavidus > Cupriavidus sp. SIMBA_020. The sequence continues at coordinate 231,334 of NZ_JAWRWU010000006.1, forward strand.
CTGGCCTCCTCATCGGTGGTGTCCGCGGTGTGGATGGCGCAGCGGTCCACATCCGGGCCAACATCGCAAGATAGCGCAGTCCCATCAGGTAGCCGGATGTCTGTCACGACAAGCTCGTTCATCGTCAACGTGCCAGTCTTGTCCGTGGCAATCATCGTGCACGAGCCCAGCGATTCCACAGCGGGCATCTTGCGCACGATGACGTTGGCCTTTGCCATCCGCCGCATGCCGATGGCCAACGCCACCGAGATCGCCACGGGCAGCCCTTCAGGAATCGCGCTTACCGCCAGCCCCACTGACATCATGAAGAGTTCGGACAACGGCATGCCGCGCAGCAAGCCCACCGCTACCAGCAGGGCCACGGCAACGCCTACCGCCAGGGCGATCAACCGCGAGAAGCGTTCAAGTCGGATGAGGAGCGGGGGACGTGATACCGATTTTCGGTTCAGTTCACGGGCTATTCGTCCGAACTCGCTTGCTGCACCTGTTGCCACCACGACGCCCCGGCCCCGCCCCCGGTTCACCACGGTGCCCGCGTAGGCACGGCACAAGCGATTGTGAGCCTCGTCATCGGCACATTCGTGCATTGCGCGCTTTCGTACAGGCAGGGATTCGCCGGTTAGCAGCGATTCATCGCACTGCAGATCTGACGCTTCCACGAGTTCAAGATCTGCCGGCACCCTGCCACCTGCCTCCAGCAGCACAATGTCACCCGGCACCACACTGCGCGCCTCGATACGCTGCTGCGCGCCATCGCGGATGACAGTGGCATCCGGCTGCTCCATCTTGGAAAGTGCGGCGGCAGCCTTGTCCGCAGAATGCTCCTGCGCGGTGCCGACGACCCCGTTGATCAGCAGCACGACAGCGATGAACAAGGCGTCCCTCGGCTCGCCAAGGGCAAGCGATACCGCTGCTGCGGCGAGCAGAATGTAAATGAGCGGGCTCAGAAACTGTCGCAGGAATACTGCGACGATCGACGGCGGCTTTGGCCGCGGTAGCGCGTTGGGGCCTATCTCGACCAGGCGCTGGGCCGCCTGCGCGGTGGTCAACCCGAGTTGGGCCATTGTGGGACGCGCCCCGCTTTGGCGACTGCCATCTCCTTGGGCGGGACGGTCGGCCTCTGCGGCACTGGACCGGTCCACAGGAGAGTCTTCGCCGTTTGTCCGGTGCATGTCGGTCGCGTCAAAGTGATGTTGGGGACAGCGGAAAAATTTCGAAGAAGGCGTCTTTGACGGCCTGACTCGCCCACTGATCGTCATCTAGCATATTTGAGCGCATCCGGACTCAATTGACGTGGATCAAGTGACGGTTGGCCGCCGTCCGGCACGCCCCGTGAAGCTGGCTTGATGCAACGCAAACCACGGCTAGACGCAACACCTACATTCGTCCTACCGAGGCCTCCCCAAAGTGGAGCGGCATTCTTGGCAACATTGTGAGCATCCTATGGACGAACTCAAATTTATCCCCTACCAGCCCATTAGGGGCCTGCTGCCACGCACCGCCTCCGGCACGACCGGGCGGGTAATCGCCCTGCCACAGCCGGACCGCACAAATGGTCTGCCGCTGATGGGGGCGTTGTGGCAGCGCATGAGTACCCGTGAGTTCGACGAGCAGCCGCTGCCGTTGCAGCAACTGAGCGAATTGCTGTGGGCCGCAGCAGGGATCAATCGCTCGCAAGGCGGCGGGCGTACCGCCCCCTCGCCGCACGGCGAGGCCGTCATCGACGTCTACGCAGCGCTGCCCGCCGGCCTCTACCGCTACGACCCAGTACACCATTGCCTGGCGCTGAAACGCGCGGCGGACGTGCGCAGCATGACCGGCTATCAGGATTTCGTCGGCATGGCGCCGCTGGACCTGGTCTACGTGGCCAACCACGGCCGGATGCAGGATGTCCCACCCACGCTGCGCGACACCTTTGCCGCCGCCGCGGCTGGCGCCATGGTCCAGAACGTCTATCTCTACTGCGCCTCGGCCGGGCTGGGCGCCGTAGTGCGGGGCTGGATCAACCGGCGTCAGCTGGCAGAGCATATGTCGCTTAACGAGGACGAGGAGCCGATCCTGTCGCAGACCATCGGACGTCCGGCACTGCCCCACCGATCGCCAACCTAGACGCCCTGGCCGAAGCGCCACTGAGAGAAATCAGGAGACACAACCATGATCAGGAACTTCGGCAGTGCGGATGAGATCCGCAACGAAATCCTGCGCCGCCTGCAGGAGAACGCCGACCTTGGCGATGACTGCCGCGACTGCGACATCCCGTTGCCGCAGCGTGTCGACGCTGCTGCCAACGGCGGCTGCAATTGGACTATTGAAGCCTTCCCGGCAGTCAGGCCGTCGTGCCTGCCCACGATCAAGGCCGTTACGACAGAGATGATGCGCGAGTACGAACTCCGCTAGCCAGTCTCCACAGCGTCTTCGGACGATTGCCAGGTGCGACAACAGGGGTAAAGCATGAAATCAGATCATCAGATCCAGAAAGACGTCACCGAGGAACTAGACTGGGACCCGGCCATAGACGCGGCGTCCATTGGCGTGGAGGTCCACAAGGGAATTGTCACACTGAGCGGACACCTATCCAGCTACTCGGAGAAGCTCGCCGCCGAGCGCGCCGTGGAACGAATCTCTGGCGTACGTGCCGTCATCATCAAGCTCGACGTACATCCGCCCGGCGCACTCCTTGACGAAGCCGTTGCCGAGGCAGCCCGCGAGGCCCTGCAATGGCACGTGCATCTGCCCGCAGATGCCATCAAGGTGCGCGTCGAGCGCGGGTGGGTGACGCTATCGGGCGATGTCGATTGGGGCTACCAGAAGCACCTGGCGGAACGCACGGTAAGCCAGTTGCGCGGTGTGATCGGCGTGGTCAACAGCATCCGGATGCACGAGAAGGCAGCGTCCCCCGACGTGGAGAAACGCATCGAAGAGGCGTTGCGCCGTCATGCCGTGCGCGAGGCCCATCATATAACTGTGAAGGTCGAGGGCGGCACGGCCACGCTGAGCGGGCACGTGGACTCCCTGGCCGATCGCCGCGCCGCTGTCGGCGCCGTATGGTCGGCCCCGGGCATCTCGGCGGTCATCGACCAACTCGAGACGCGGCCGTAACCATGCATGAAGCAAAACGGTCGTACAAGGGGTTCCAGATCATACTCTTTGTCCCCGACGCCATTGCTGCGGGCCACCCCGGCGGCAGTATCCATATTGGCGCCCCGGAAGGCGGCATCGGCATTCGGTTTACGCCTGACTGGCCCGCCCCACCCGAGAGCGTGGAACAAGCCGAGTCATGGCTGTTCGCCTATGCTGCGGGGATCGTCGACTGCGAACTTGCGGGTGGCTTCGGCATCGACCTGCGCCACGATTGAGTTATGCCGGGCCAGGAAGACGCCGCCTGCGTTTGCTCGAGGCCCGTGGGAGCGAGCGCAACCGCGCGCGGCCTCGGGGGATGCAGCGGGTTGCGCGCCGAGGAACATCCGGCACAGAACGGCACCAGCGCGCAAGCGGCGAGCGCCCACCATCGCCCCCGCCTTGCCTGTTTTGCCTGTTTTGCCTGTTGGCACGAGCGCAAGTACTTCTCCATGGCGTACCTCCAGGCCCTGTCCGGCTTTACAACGCGAAGCGGAAATGGCCACTGTGCAGCACGATATGCCGCGCTTCCGTCATCTCGAACAAGGCGCCCGCAACGCGCTCAATGTCTTGGCGGTTGCTCATGAATGCCGGCAGCAGATCCTCGCTGAGGTATGAGCGGGCGCCAAAATGATCCTCGAGCGCCTCGGCGGTAATCTCATATGTCGCAGGCACACCGTCCACTGTTGCTGAGCATTGCAGACTGGGACCGGTCGGGTAGTAATCCGGCATTTCGCCGGCAAATTCGATCTTGTGCATAGGTATCCGCCATCCGACGGCCGTGTCGGTCTTTCCAAGGTAGGGGCCACCAGGACTTGCAGGTTGACCCCAGTCAATGAAGTGCCATTAGCTTCCCCATGACATGCATCAACTGGCAGCCGCATCCCGCACCTATGCTGAAGCGGCGTCTATCTACCCGCACACCGGTACCGCTTAACCGGCGTCCTTCCAAGGGGACCATGTCATGTATCAGACCATCCTCGTCGCCATCGATGGCAGCGACTGCGGCAATCTCGCCCTGGACGAGGCCATGCGCCTCGCGGCAATGTGCAATGCGACCCTGCATATTGTTCACGTGATCGACAACAGCTATCTCAAGTACGACATGGGCTACGGCAATCTGGGAGACTTGCGCCCCGCCTTGCTTGAGGGCGGACGCAAGCTGCTGACCGAGGCCGAGGCGAGGGCTCATGCTGGTCATGTCACATGCCGCGCGGAACTGCTTGACGAACTGCTCGGGCTCGGCGACGTTGCCACGATGATCAACGCGGCGGCGCAACGCGCCCACGCCGACGTGGTCGTACTTGGCACGCACGGCAGGCGCGGGGTGCGGCGCCTGGTAATGGGCAGCGTGGCAGAGGGTCTGGTGCGGGAATCGAAGGTGCCGGTGCTACTGGTGCGCGCCCCTTAGGCAGCGAGCCATCGCGGAAGGCCCTCTACTTCGTGAACGTCGCGGCGTCGCAGGACGCGCCAGGCCAAGGCACTATTCCCAGGCACTACCCCCAGGCACGGCCCCATAAGCCATTCCCACTAACTTTGGCCACCTTTGGTGCGGGCTGCAGAAATCGCGGTGTCGCGTTCCTGCGCAGCGGCCTTCTTCGCCTCATTAAACACGCCCTTCGCCTCCTTGACTTTTCGATCATATTCCTTTCGTGCGGATTGAATTTCCAACCGCATCTGAACCAACTGATCATTCGTTGCGGAACTTCCGGGGCTGGCCTGCTGAGCCCACGCCATCGTCGAGATGGTAGCCGTCAGCAAAATGAGGGTAGCGATCTTCTTCATGTGCGTGCTTCCAGTTGATGAGAGAGGTATGAATCCCGATGCTACGGGCATTCCATCTGCGGCAGATCCGGAGAATGGGCCCGTGGGATAGGCGAGTGCTGCGGTTGCCAAGCCAATATAGAGGGGCAGCTGGACCGCAGCCTGATCTACATCAAGCATCCGCGAGCACGCACCCGCTCCCTGTTGGCGCGAACAGTGGCCTCGCCCTGCGGCTGATCGAGCATATCTGCTACCAATCGCCGCACCAACTCAACACGTCCGTTTCCTCAATGCGCATCCGCAGACGGTGCCTTCGGTGCGGCCACCTTGCGCATCAGCGGCACCATTGCCGTGGCAATGCCGAAGCACACCAGAATCAACAGGTAGATGTCGCCAAAGGTTTGCGTCTGGGCCTCGCGCCAGGCCAGTCCCCATAGTTGCCGCAGCGCGGCGGTCTGTGCATCGAGGGCGTCGTGGCCGGCTGCCATGAACCGCTCGCTGACGCTCTGCAGCAGGTTACCCATGGCTTCATTGCGGATGTTGAGATGCTCCGCCTCGCGCAGGAAGTGCATATTGCCGCGATCGTTGAGCACCGTGGCACACGCCGCGATGCCGATAGCGCCGCCCAGGTTGCGCATCAGATTGAACAGCCCCGATGCCAGCCTGAGCCGCTCCGGCGGCAGACTGCCGAGCGTCAGCGTAACCGTAGGCGCCACCGCAAACTGTTGCGCCATGCCGCGCAGCGCCTGGGGCAACAGCAGTTCTGCCGATCCCCAATCGTGCGTGATAGGTGCGAAGTACCACATCGAGATGCCGAACATCGCCAGGCCGAACATCATCAGCCAGCGCAGGTCCACCCGGTTGGCCAGGAAGGCATAGAGCGGGATCGACGCCATCTGGAACACACCCGTGGAGAATACCGCCAGCCCGATATCAAGCGCGCTGAAGCCGCGCACGCGCCCCAGGAACAGCGGCGTCAGGTAGATGGTGGCGAAGATGCCGATGCCGGTGACGAAGGAGAAAAAGCAGCCGAGCGCGAAGTTGCGCTCCTTGAGCGCGCGCAGGTCCACCACCGGATTGGCATGGGTCAGCGAGCGCCAGATGAAGGCGGCGCCCGCCAGGCCGGAGATCCAGGCGGTGGCCAGGATGACGTTGTCGCCGAACCAGTCCCAGCGCGGGCCCTCTTCCAGCGTGTATTCGAGGCAACCCAGGAACACCGCCATCAATCCCATGCCGAGGTAATCCGCCCCGCGCAGCAGCGACCAGTTGGGCCGGTCGACCTTGACCAGCAACGGTACCGCCACGGTCACGAAGATGCCGGGCACGAGGTTGATGAAGAACAGCCAGTGCCACGAGAAATGGTCGGTGATCCAGCCGCCAACCGTTGGCCCCAGCGTGGGCGCCAGCGAGGCCAGCGCGCCGACCGTGGCGGCCGCGATCACCCGCTGCGGCCCGCTGAAGAATGCGAAGGCCGTGGTGAACACCATCGGGATCATCGAGCCGCCCAGGAAACCCTGCAGCGCGCGAAACGCGATCATGCTCTGGATGTCCCACGCCATGCCGCACAGCAGGCTGGTCACCGTGAAGCCTGCCGCGGAGGCGGCAAACAGCCAGCGCGTCGACATCACACGCGAGAGCCAGCCTGACAGCGGAATGACGATAATCTCGGCGATCAGGTAGCTGGTTTGCACCCAGACCGTCTCATCGGCCCCGGCGGAGAGCGCGCCGCCGATATCGCGCAACGATGCAGAAACGATCTGGATGTCCAGCAAGGCGATGAACATGCCCACGCACATCGTGCCGAAAGCAAGCACCTTGGCGGCGGTGGACATCTGTCCCGGAGGCGTGTCCGCCACGGCGCGCGACGAGCTGGTCAGGCCGGCAGCCGTCATCACTGCACCTGCTTCGGCGGCAGCGTATTGACCTGCGCGACGACCGAGAGGCCCGGGCGCAGCACGCCAAGCCGGGCATCCTGCTCATCCAGCTGCACCCGCACCGGCACGCGCTGGACGATCTTGGTGAAGTTGCCGGTGGCATTCTCCGGCGGCAACACGCTGAACTGCGCGCCGGTGGCAGGCGCCAGGCTTGCCACGTGGCCATGGAAGACACGGCCGGGCAGCACATCGGCCTCGATTTCCACCGGCATGCCGGGGCGCATGTGCGCGAGCTGCCCTTCCTTGAAATTGGCATCCACCCACAGCCCGCCCGCCGGCACGATGGCCAGCAACTGGCTGCCGGCGCCCGCAAAGGCGCCCACCCGGGCGCGCCGGTTGCCCACGGTGCCGTCCACGGGCGCACGCAACGCCGTATAGCTCAGGTTCAGTTTGGCGATGTCCCGCTCGGCAATCGCCTGCGCCAGCGCCGCCTGGGCCTGCTGCTTCTGTGTGCCGATCACGTCCAGCTGACGCTGCGCGGCGAGCAGCGAGGCACGTGCGCGCTCGCCGTTGGCCTGCGCCTGCTTGTAGTCCGAATCCGCCTTTTGCGAGCTTTGGATGGAAACGGCGGCCTTGGCCACGAGGCTCGCGTAGCGCAACTGATCGTCGCGGGCCCGCACGGTGTCGGCATTGGTCGACGCTATCCCGGCCTTGGCCTGCCCGATCACGGCCTCCTGGAGGCGCGCGGTTGCATCGAGGTTGGCGAGCAACGCCTGCTGGGCCGCCACGGCGCCCTCGGCCTTGGCGAGTGCGGCGCGGTAATCGCGGTCGTCAATGCGTACCAGCAGGTCACCAGCCCGGACGGACTGGTTGTCCGTCACCGCCACTTCCGCGATATATCCGCCCACCTTGGCGCCAATCACGGTGATATCGCCACCGACGTAGGCATCGTCGGTGCTTTCCACGAACCGGGCGGATGTCCACCAGTGGTAGCCGTAGCCCACCCCGGCGAGTCCGGCCGCCACCAGCAGGCCAGTCGCCAGCAACCGCTTGGCGCTGACCTTGGATTTCGTCGCGGGAATGGAGTCGGCTCCGACCCGTTCAGTCAGCGTATCGCTGCTCATGGCACTTCCTCTCTGCATGCGGGGATTTCCCGCTGCCTGCGCAGCGGTGTGGGTAAAAGGGGGCAAATCAGGTGGGGCGACTCAGGCTTCGGCCGAGCGGTCCAGTCGCTGGCGCAGGCGCTCGGTGGCGGCCGGGCCGGGCACAACGTGGAAATCGGCCCCGGTAACGGGGCGCCCGCTGGCGGCGTCAACCAGCACGGGCTCCACACGCTCGCCGGTCTTGCGGTCCGCCAGTTGCACGCTTTCGCCTTCGGGCGCGAGATGCTTGTTGCCCCAGGCCAGCATCGCCAGCAGCACCTGGCGGAAATCCCGGCCGCGCTCGGTCAGGATGTATTCGAAGCGCGGCGGGCGTTCGCAGTACTGCCGCCGCTCCAGCATGCCCTCCTCGACCAGCGAGTTCAGGCGGCGGGTCAGCATATTCGGGGCGATATCCAGGTTCTGCTGGAACGCATCGAAGCGCGTGATTCCGTAGAACGCCTCACGCAGGATCAGCACGCTCCAGCTATCGGCGACCCGGGCGGCCGTGCGGGCGATGGGGCAAGGCGTCTCCCCAAGCGGCTTTTTCTGCATCTCCGGACTCCTTGAAATACACGTTGCTATCAATTTGAAAGTTAGTCTAGACTAGTCACTATCATCATGCAAGTTAGTTGATGCAATGTTCCTGGTTGCTGTCGAAAGGTGTCCGCAATGCCGCTTCATACGCCCCACCCTGCCCGCGCCGGTCTCCCGCGCCTTCTGTCCACGCTGATCGCCGCCGGTGTCGTCACCACCCTGGCCGCCTGCGCCGCCGGCCCGGACTACCACGCGCCCGCGGCGGATATGCCGGCGGTCTACCCGCATGCCGCAGCACTGGCCGCCCGAGAAGCCACCCAACCGGCACCGTCACTGGATAGTTGGTGGCTCGGCTTCAACGATCCCGCGCTGACACGGGTCATCCAGCGCGCGCTGGAGCAGAACCTGGATCTCGCGGCTGCCATCGCCCGTGTGGATCAGGCCCGCGCCGCCGCGCGCCGGGCCGGCGCCGAGTTGCTGCCGCAGGGGGCGTTCTCCGCCAGCGTGGGCAAACAGCGCCAGTCGCTGGAAGGACCGCAAGGCCGGCTCGGCAGAAACCTGCCGGGCTATGACCGCGACCAGACGCTGTACAGCACGGGCGTGGGGGCAAGCTGGGAAATCGACGTGGCCGGCGGCCTGCGTCGGGGCGCCGAGGCGGCGAGCGCGGAAGCCCAGGCCGCCGAAGCCGAGCACTTGGGCGTGCGCGTGCTGGTGGTGGCGGAAGCCGCCGATGCCTACTTCCGCGTGCGCGGCGCGCAGCAACGCATCGCCATTGCACAGGAGCAGGTGCGCACCAATGCCCGGCTGTTGGAACTGGTGCAACTGCGCCTGGCCGATGGCATCGGCGCCGAGCGCGAACGGGCTCAGGCAGAAGCGCAGCTCGCACAGACCCGCGTCACCCTCCCACCGCTGCAGATCGAACTGGAAACCCAGCTCAACCGCCTCGACGTGTTGATGGGCGCGCAGCCCGGCACCTACGGCGCAGAACTGGCGGTGCCCACCGAGCGCATGACCGTGCCGCAGATCTCCGTGGCGCAGGGGCCGGCCAACCTGCTGCAACGTCGCTCGGACGTGATGGCGGCTGAGCGCCGCCTGGCGGCATCGAGCGCCCAGATCGGCGTCGCCACGGCGGAGTACTACCCCAAGGTGTCGATCTCCGCCCTGCTTGGTTTCGAGAGCCTGACCGCCAGCAAGCTGTTTACCGCGTCCGCATTCCAGCCCGCCGCCATCGCGGGGCTGCGCTGGAGACTGTTCGATTTCGGCCGGGTGGACGCCGAAGTTGCGCAGGCCAAAGGCGCCAACGCCGAGGCCCTGGCGAACTATCGCAGGTCCATGCTGCGCGCCACCGAGGACGTGGAGAACGCGATCATCGCGCTGACCCAGCTGGAGGTGCAAAGCCGGGAACTGGCGGTGGAAGTGGCGGCCCACGCCCGCTCGCGCGGCGCCGCAGAGGAAGCCTACAAGGGCGGCGCGGTCAGCCTGTTCGAAGTCCTCGAAGAAGACCGATTGCTATTGGCAGCGCGTGACCAGCAGGCCAGCGTACGCGCCGACAACGCCCGCGCAGCCGTGGCAACGTTCCGTGCGCTGGGCGGGGGGTGGATGCAATGAGAACGGGGCGACACCAGCCGCGTCAGCCCACGCCTGCAGGGTCAGCCGGCGGATCGAGATAGTCATCCACCGCGCTGCCCACGGTGGGATGAAAGCGATCATGGCTGTAGATCTCGGTCAGCTCGAAGCGCTTGAGCTTGTCGCGGACGGGGTCCTTCATCTCGGCGAAATGCAGCGCAATGCCGTCCGCGCCCAGGGCCAGGCCCAATTCGCGCAGCATGTCCGCCGAGGTGACATCGACACTGGTGACCGGCTCGGCGGCCACCACCACGCGGCGCACCGGGGTGGGCGAGTCCGCCACTGCCTCGGTGAGCCGTTGCTGGAACAGCTCGGCATTGGCGAAGAACAGCGGCGCGTCCCAGCGGAACAGCACCAGTCCGTCGATCCTTGCGGCGTTCGGATAGCGCTTTATGTCGTGATAGCCGCGCAGCCCGGGCACCCGGCCCAGCACCGCGAAGTGCGGCCGCCAGCCGTCCCACAGGAACTCGATCACGGCGACCACCACGGCGAGACAGATGCCGGGAATCGCCCCAAACACGGCTACGCCCGCGAAGCACAGCATTGACAGCCAGAACTCCCATTGCTGGATGCGAAAAATGCGCTGCAAGTCCCTGAATTCGAACAGGCCGATGGCCGCGGCGATGACCACGGCGGCCAGGGCGCTGGTGGGCAGGTAGCGCAGCAGGTTGGGGGCGAACATCAGCAGCGCGGCTACGGCGATGGCGCCGACCACGCCGGTCAGTTGCGTGCGCGCCCCGGCCGCCTCCGCCACGGGGGTGCGTGACGCGCTGCTGCTGATCGGAAAGCCCTGGAAGAAGCCCGCCGCCAGATTGGCGGCGCCGAGCGCCACCATCTCCTGGTTCGGATCCACGCGCATGTGCGAGCGCGCCGCGAAGGTGCGCGACAGCACGCTGGTATCGGCAAACGCGATCAGCGCCACGGCGCCGCCGCCGAGCACGATCTTGACCAGATCGGCCTCGCTAAGCCAGGGCACCGCGAACGCCGGCAGCCCCTGCGGAATCTCGCCCAGGATCTTCACGCCGAGGGTATCTAGATGGAACACGCTGACCGCCAGCGTGGCCAGGATCACGGCGATCAGGATGCCGGGAACCCGGTCGAAACGCTTGAGCAGCAGTATGACGGCCAGGCTGGCTGCCCCCACTGCCAGGCTGTACGCGTGGGTCTGGCCATCGGCAATCGCCCGGGCCAGTTCCCACAACTCGCGCAGCGGACCGGCATCCTCGATCGGGATGGCGAACAGCTTCGGCAACTGGCTGACCAGTACGGTCAACGCAATCCCATTCATATAGCCGTAGCGGATGGGCTTCGACAGCAGTTCTGTGATGAACCCAAGGCGCAGCAGCCCCAGCACGATGCAGAACAACCCGGAAACGATGGCCATCAGGCTGGCGGTGGCGATGGCGCGCGCGGGATCGCCGGCGGAAGCGGTGATGACGACGGCGAGGATCGGCGCCGCCAACGCGGAATCCGGCCCCAGCACCAGGATCCGGCTCGGACCGAACAGCGCATAGGCCAGCAGGGGGACGATGGTCGCGTACAGGCCGTACACGCCGGGCACGCCCGATGCCTCGGCATAGGCGATGCCCACCGGCACCAGCATCGTGGTCAGCACCAGTCCGGCAGCAAGATCCCTGGGAAGCCACGCAGGCTGATAGGCCGCGAGGGTTACCAGTCCGGGCAACCAGCGCCGCCATAGGGAGGAAGGGGCGTCACGCGGGGCAGATGCGTTGGCCATGGAGGGGTGGGCAGGCACGCCGCATGCGGCGCGATGCTTCAGCATAGGCCGGAAGTCCGCAAAGGGAAATAGGTCCTAGGCCCATGCCCAGCGCGCGGCGTGCCCGCCGGGATGGGGCGCCGGGAAACTTCCCCGGCCGCCCCACCCCGTTGGCCGGTCAGAACCCGGCGCGTGCCTGAATGTAGACCATGCGCGGTGCGCCCACCAGACGGCCAGCATTGCTGTCCGTGGTACGCGTGTAGTAGCGCTTGTCGAACACGTTGTTCAGTCCGATGGTGATGTCGGTGCGCTTCATCTGCGGCACCTTGAACATCGCCTGGAGATTCCAGGTGCGGAAGCCCGGAATACGCCCCACGCTGCCATCCGCCGACTCGGCCACGGTGTTCGCCAGATCCGCGTACTGCGAGCTCTGGTGCGTGGTGGAGATGTTGAACGTCCAGCTACGCCAGTCGTAGCGCGCACCGATGGTGTCGGTATTGCGCGAGTAGAACGGCACGTCCAGGCCGGCCGTGGGGCCGGACTTCTGGATCGCGCGGGTGTAGGTGTAGTTGGCGTACAGGTTCAGGCCGCCGAGCAGGCTGGCGCGGTCGAAGGTGTAGTCGATCGCGGATTCCACGCCATCATGGTCGGTGGCGCCGATGTTCTGGAACGTGGCCGGGGACAGCCCAGGCACCTGCTGAATCTGGTTGTCGAACTTGATCTTGAACGCGGTCAGCTCGGCACGGATGCGGCTGTCGGTCCAGCGCGTGCCCAACTCGAAGGTGCGGGCCACTTCCGGCTGCAGCGGATTGGAAGGCGTCTGGGAGTTGAGCTGGATGTTCTGCACCGGGCCGAACGATGTGCTGTAGTCCGCAAACACGGTCCACGCATTGTTCACCAGGTACGAGACGTTCACCGACGGCAGCGCCTTGTTGTTGATGCTCTCGAACTGCGTGTTGGTGCCGCGTTGCTGGCGGTTGGTGTCGATGTGCTCGAAGCGCACGCCCGGCACAAAGCGCCAGTTGCCGTAGGCGATGCGGTCGTCGATGTAGACGGCATGGGCATCGGTGGCGTTGTCAAACGAGGTGGTCGGGCCCGACACGCCCGTCACCAGGCTCTGGTTGTACGCGTTGTCGTCGCCGCGCTCGCGGATATAGCGGTAGCCGACGGTGATGTCATGCTGGGTCGGCCCCAGGGACACGCGCTGCGTGTAGCGCGGCTCGATCCCGAAGGTGGTGTAGTTGCGCGGCTGGTGCGCAATCTGGGTGGCGCTCTGCTGCAGCGTGCTCTGGCGATAACTGTCGTTGAAGAACGTACGGATCTCGAACTCCTGGTTGGCGGAGATCGTGTTCACGTAGCCCAGGTCGAAGCCGGTGCGATTGCCGCTCCAGTAGTCGTTCGGCCGGGTGTTCTGGAACGGGTCGGCATTGTATTGCGCCACGGACAGGCCGCCCGGCGTACGCGAGCGCACGTCGTAGTACGAGAACTTGCCGTAAACCTGCTGCGACGGGGTGATGTCGTAGGCGAACTTCAGCGCCACGTCGTTGACGTTGTCGTCGCTGCCCTTGCGCCATTCGCGGCCAGTCATGCCCGAGTACAGGAAGGCCAGGCCCAGGCCGCTCTCGAGTGTGGTGCCCACGAAGGCGTCGTACTGGGTATTGCTGCCACCGCCCTCGGTGTAGATGTTCTGGCGGATCGAGGCGTCGCCGCTAATACCCGGCCCGGTGGGAATCGGCTTGGTGGTGAAGTTGATGATGCCGCCCACGTTCTGCGGGCCGTAGCGCACCGCGCCGCCGCTGCGCACCACGTCGATGGTTTCGATATTGCCGAGGCTCACCGGCGCGAAGGACAGCTGCGGTTGCCCATAGGGCGCCACCGCCATCGGAATGCCGTCGAGCAGCACGGTGGAACGCGGGGAGTACCGGCCGGTCAGGCCGCGCACACCAATATTGAGCGAAATCGCGCTGCCGGCGGTGCCCGAGTTATCGGTCGATTGCACACCGGGGATGCGACGCATGACATCGCCGATGCTGGACGCGCCGCTCTGCTCGATCTGCTTTTCGTTGACCACGGTGCGGGCGCCCGGGAAGGTCTTGACGCTGTTCTGCAGCCCGGTGCCGAGCCAGTTGCCGCTGACCTGAACCGTCTCCAGCATCCGCTCGTCGTTGCCGCTTTGTCCGGCTTGCCCGGTCTGGCCCTCGGCCTGCTGCGCGCGAGCCATGCCCGGCGTCAGACTCAGGATGGACACCGCAAGCGCCGTGGCGCACAGCGCGATCTGGGGTGCGGCAGGCAGCTTGCCGCAACGGCTCGACTTCATGGCTTTGATCCCTTGTATCAACAACTTTACAAAGCCAATGAATGTAAATGATAACGGTTATCGGTACGAGCTTTCTGTCTGGGACCGGTATGAAATTCGGGGACTTCCCAGGCAAAGTGTTGCCGCCGCACGACAATGCCTTTGGCGCGGCAAGGCTTCAGGTCTGGATGAAATCCCCGTGGGCAGGCGCAGCACTTTTGGGGGCTTCGCCGATCATCTCCAGCACCGTGGACTCGATCATGTACGACATGGCGGTCAGCGCCAGGTCGTTGGGTTCCTCGCCGAACGGCTCCTCGATCTCGGCGCTGAGGGCCTCCAGCGCAAAGAACGTGTAGGCGATGAAGCACACGATCACCGGCGTCATCAGCCCTATCGAATCCAGGAGGCCGAACGGCAGCAGCATGCAGTACAGATAGATGCACCGATGGATGATGACCGAATAGGTGAAGGGGATCGGCGTGCCGGCCAGCCGCTCGCAGCCGCCCAGTGCCGTGCTGAGTTGATTGAGCGACATTTCCATCGACTGGGCCAGCGGCGGCGCCAGTTGGCCGGCGCGGAGCCGCTCGCCCACCCATTCGCCCGCCATCAGCAGCGCAATGGCGGGTTTGAACCTGGCGGCCTTGAGGCGGGCCGCATCGGCCTGGTCGAGGAACGGCGCCACGTCGGGCCATGCGTCGCTGCCCCGCAACTGATGGCGTAGCGCGTGCACGAATGCGCAGAGCCGGTAGGCCAACTGGCGGGCGTCGCGCGGGTCGGCCCCCAGCGTCAGCGCCTGCCGCGTCAGCGAGCGCGCTTCATTGAGCACGCTGCCCCAGAGCGTGCGCCCCTCCCAGAATCGCGCGTAGCTGGTGCTGTTGCGAAAACCGAGGAAGATCGCCAGCGTCAGGCCGATCAGCGAGAACGGCACGAAGTTCAGCGATACCTTCCAGTCGCCAATCCTGCCGTGGAAGGTGGTGATCAGGGCGGCAAACAGCGTGATGGTGATGAGCTGCGGGGCGATCTTGGGTAGCACCGAGCCTCGCAGGACAAACAGCATCCGGAACCAGTGCAGCGGCGGGCGGGTAATCATCTCAGGGCGCCTCGCGCAGCCGCAGCGCCGCCAGCGCCAGCGGTTTCGCCAGGACGGTCGTGGCGAGAGCCATGAGCAGCAGCCCGGAGAATGCCGCCGCGCCGATCAGGCGATTCTCGAGCAGGATGGCCAGCACCACCACCTCCATCAGCCCCTTGGTCTGCGCCAGCGCGCCCAGCGTCCAGGCGTCGCGCCGCCCCAGGCCAGCCATCCGCGCCGGCAGCGCCGTGCCGGCCATCTTGCCCACCACGGCCACGACGGTGGCCACGGCAAATACCACCAGGGCGTCGCCGCCGGCCGTGGTCAGGTCCGTACGCAGGCCAGTCATCAGGAAGAAGAACGGCATCAGCACCACTACCGTGGTGGGCTCCAGCTGCCGGCCGATATCAGCCGCCGCGCCGCGCGGCAGCACCACGCCGGCCAGGAATCCGCCCAGGATGTAATGCAGGCCGATCATCTCCGAGGCGCAGGCCGAGCCGAAGATCAGCACCACCACCGCCGCCAGCCGCGCATCCGTCCCGCGCAGGCGCGGCAGCCCCGCCGCCAGCAGCGGCCGCACGATCAGGAACATGGCGGCCACGTATGCACCGCCAGTCAGCACCAGCCGCAGCGGCGCCTGGGCCGCCTGCCCGGTGCTGGCGAGGATGCACGAGAGCACGATCCAGATGGCGGCATCGCTGACCGCCGCGCAGGCCACCGCAAGCCGGCCGGCCGTGGAATCGCTCAAGCCCATTTCCCGCAGGATGGCGCCCAGCACCGGCAGCGCGGTCACCGCCATCGATACCCCCACGGCAATCGCAAACTGCCACAGCGTGGCGGCGTCGCCAAGCAGCCCGGGCCGGTACTGGCCGAGACCCAACCCGGCGCCCACGCCCAGCGCAAACGGCACCAGCACGCAGCCCAACGCGGCGCTGATCGCGATCTTCCGCAGGCCGCGCGCCTCGCCGCCGCCAATATGCAGGCCGGACAGGAAAGCGAACAGCACCACCGCCAGCCATTGCAGGCCGGTCAGCGCGGTCAGCCGTGTGGCGCCGAACAGCGCCTGCCAGCTATCCGGCCAGAAGGCCCCGAGCAGCGACGGCCCGAGCAAAATGCCGCCCACGATCTGCATGACCACGAGCGGCACGATGCCGCCCATGCGCAAGCCGCGCCACAGCAGGAGCGGGGTGCCGACGACCAGACAGGCCTGGGCGAAGAAGATCGAGGTGGGATTCATGGCTGAGCGAGTTGGCGCGATGCAGCGGCGATGATACCTCGCCGGCGTCACGCGCCCACCGCTCGGGGCGGTGTCTTGGGGCAGGCAAGCGCGAAGCGGCCCCCAATAGCAAGGGCATCATAGAGCACATCGTCCAGCGGCATTCGGTCGCAGCCGCAAACGCCACCCGGACGGTATCCTTGGCCCACGTTTGTTTCGCACGCGCCATGCCCCCTATCGCTCCCCGGCCCGCCCCCCGGCCCGCTCCCACCGCAAGCGCGGACGCCTCGTACCGCATGCTCTGGCGCTGGCATTTCTATGCCGGCCTGTTCGTCATGCCGTTCCTGATCGTGCTGGCCGTGACCGGCACGCTCTACTGCTTCCAGCCGCAGATCGAGCCCCTGCTCTACCCGCACTTGCTGAAAGCCGAGCCGTCCGGCGATCGGCTACCCCCCCAGCGGCTGCTGGACCGCGCGCGCGTGGCGGCGCCCGCCGGGGCAACGGTCACCAACTACACGCTCAACACCGATCCGCGGGCGAGCGCCGAGTTCGTGTTCCGCCTGCCTGCAGGCGGCAGCGACAGCGTCTACCTGAACCCCTACACCGGCGCCTACCTAGGCAGCCTGAGCGTGGAAGACCGGTTGATGAAGCAGGTGCGCATGCTCCACCGGGCCTTGCTCGTCGGCAAGCCGGGCGAGTTGCTGATGGAACTGGCCGCATGCTGGGTGCTGGTGATGATCGCCACGGGCCTGGCGATGTGGTGGCCGCGCCTGCGCCAGCGCGGCGCGCGCGCCTTCGTGCCCGGCCCCGCCACGGGATCACGCGGCGGGTGGAAGGAAATCCATCTCGCGCTGGGCGCATGGCTGGCGGTGGGCGCCGTGGCGTTCATCCTCTCCGGGTTGCCGTGGACGGGCTCATGGGGCAAGCAGTTCAAGGCGCTCGCCACGGCCGCCAATCTCGGCCGCCCGGCCGATGGCCAGGGCGACATGCACGCGCATGCCGCGCCCCCGGCCAGCGGCGCCGATCACATGAAGCACCACCACACGATGGAATCGCTGCCGCTGGCGGACATGCCCTGGGCCGTCGGCCTGACCACCGTGCCCAGCGTAGCCCCGGCGAAGACCGCGCCGCTGACGCTGGATCAGATAGTGGCCGTGGTGGCCGCCCAAGGCATCACCACCGGCTGCCAGGTGGTCTTCCCGAAGGCCCCCGGCGGCGTCTACACCGCCTCCTGCTTCCCCGCCGATCCACGCGGCGAGCGCACGCTCCATATCGACCCCGCCAGCGGGCAGGTCGTCAAGGATCTCCGCTTCGCCGACTACGGCCCCGTGGCGCAGGCCATCTCCTACGGCACCTCCCTGCACATGGGGCGCTACTTCGGGCTGGCCAACCAGCTCATCTGCGCGGCGATTTCCCTGGGCCTGATGGCAATGGCTGTGACCGGCCTGGTGATGTGGATCCAGCGCAAGCCCGCGCGCAAGCTCGGGGCACCGGGCCATCCCGCCGCGTTGCCGCCGATGCGCGCCTGGGCCATCGGCCTGGGCCTGCTCGGCGCCGTGTTCCCGATGATGGGCGTCACGCTGCTTCTGGTCTGGCTGCTGGACCGCCGCATCGCCGGGGCGGGCGGCGTGCGCACCGCGCCGACGGTGTGACAGGTCGGGCCGGGGCATTGGGGGAATTTGGGAGAATTTGGGGGTAAGATCGCTGCACTCCCCAGCCTTGCATCCACCGTGGAAGACGCTCCGTACCTTGATTTCGACGCCTTGCAGCAACTGGCGCAGCACACCGACCACGTCACCGCCGACTGCGCCTGTGCCACTGACGCACTCCTTGGCTGGGCCAGCCTGCCGATTTCGTTTCCCGAGCCACAACTGAAGAAGATCGGCACGCTGGTCGCCAGCGCCTATGAGGAAGCGACGTTCCAGGAGTACGACCCCGACAGCGTCGGCTTCTGGTCGCCGGACGCCCCCGTGGCACCGCTGTACTACCCGGCCAACCGCTGCGATGTCTGGGCGTGCACGGTCTGCAGCCGCGCGTTCCTGCGCTACGTGGAAGGCGGCGGCTACTTCGTCGATCCACGCATCCGGCGGCTCACGGGCCGCGTGCTGGTGGATGCACGTCTGGGCTGAAGCGCCCGCCTAGCGCGCGCCTCATTGTCAAAGGCGCACGATGCTTCCATGACTGCATGCGGCGGCGTCCCTTCACCCGATCGACAAAGGAATACACCCGCCGGCGGTTCGTCTGACTGAAGACAGCGCATCACGCTGCATTTCACTCTCCGCCTGATCAAAAGGACAGACCATGAACCTCCACCGTACCCTCCCGGCCACACTGGCCGCACTTGCCGCTCTCACCCTCGCCTCCGGGGCCATGGCGCAGACGCCTTCGCCGGCCAACACCGTCCCCGTCAAGAACATCGTGCTGGTGCACGGCCTGTATGCCGATGGATCGAGCTGGGAAAAGGTCATTCCGCTGCTGCAGGCGAAGGGCTACCACGTCACATCGGTGCAGAACCCCACCACGTCGCTGGACGCGGATGTCGACGCCGTCAAGCGCACGCTCGCGCTCCAGGACGGCCCCACGCTGCTCGTGGCGCACTCCTATGGCGGCATGGTCATCAGCCAGGCCGGCGACGACCCGAAAGTGGCCGGGCTGGTCTACATCGCCGCCCGCGCGCCAGATGCCGGAGAGGACTATCCCGCCCTGACCCGCAGGTTCCCCGCCGCACCCGCCTCCGCCGGCCTGCAATGGGGTGCGGACGGCTATGGCCGATTGTCCGAACAGGCGTTCCTGCACGACTTCGCCGGAGATCTGCCCGAGACCCAGTCGCGCGCCTACTACGCCGTGCAGCAGCCGATGGGCAAGGCCATCACCATGGCGAAGACCACCGTCGCGGCATGGCGTGACAAGCCCACGTGGTACGCGGTGTCCACCGAGGACCGCACCATCAACCCGGATCTGGAGCGCTTCATGGCCAAGCGCATGGGCGCGCAGACCGTGGAGATTCCGGCGAGCCATGTCTCGCTGCTGTCGCGCCCGCAGGATGTGGCCAGCCTGATCCTGCAGGCCGCTGCCGGCAAATCTGCCGGATAAAAACTTCCGCGCCACTGCATCCAAACGCTCCGCTGGTGTGTAGCCCCTGTGCAGCCTCCGGGTTCGCACCGATCCACGACACACCAAGGAGCCCCACCATGATCCGCACCTCCCTTCTTGTTCCCGTCTCCGCCTGCCTTGCCCTGACCGCCTGCGGCGGCATGCACCAAGCCGGTCCGATGCCCGCGCCCATGCCGGTGGCCGACGCCATCAAGGTGCCAGACGGCCACAAGCTCGCCATGCAGACAGTTGGCGTGGGCGAGCTGCGCTACGAATGCCGGCCCAAGGCCAACGCCGCCGACCAGTTCGAATGGGCCTTCGTCGGCCCCACCGCCACGCTGAACGACCGCAGCGGCAAGGCAGTCGGCAAGTATTACGGCCCGCCCGCGACGTGGGAGGCCATGGACGGCTCGAAGGTCACCGCCACCCAGGTCGCCGTGGCGCCGGCCGGCGATGGCAATATCCCCCACCAGCTCGTGAAAGCGAATCCAGCGACCGGCAGCGGCATGATGAGCGGCGTCACCTTCATCCAGCGCGTGGCCACCCGTGGCGGCGTGGCGCCGGCGGCGGCCTGCAGCGCGGCCAATCGCGGCGCGGCGCAGATGGTGCGTTACCAGGCGGACTACCTGTTCTGGAAAGCGGCGGCCTGAGCGGGCTGGCGCGCGCGGCATTAGGGAAAGCCCAGCGGGCCGCTGCCGACTGTCGGGCGTAAGATGTGCGCTCGGGCGCCCCCAGCCCGCCGCCCCTTGCAGCCCTGCAGCCACCAGAGAGCCCGCTCTTGACCGCCGCCCTGCCCTCCGTCAACGACCATTTCGACTACGAATCCGCGCTCGCCGGTTGCGCCGCGCGGGACGTGACGGCCTTGCGCCGTCTCTACGAGCATGCAGCCCCGTACCTGTTGGGCGTGGCGGTCCGTATCGTGCGGGACCGGGCCCTGGCGGAAGACGTGCTGCACGACGCCTTCGTCAAGGTCTGGAGCCATGCCCATACGTTCGACCCCGCACGCGGCGCGGCGCGCGGCTGGCTGTTCAGTCTGGTCCGGCATCAGGCGCTCAACCTCGTGCGTGACCGCCTGCGGCTGGTGCTACCCGACGAGGAGATGGCGCAGGCCATCGAGGACGAGGCAGCCCTGGCCGCCATGGCGGGCGCGGCCCCGGCCGGCGAGACCCGCGTGATGCTCGGCCGGCTGGCCATCTGCCTCGACCAACTGGACCCGCCCAAGCGCGACAGCATCCTCTATGCCTATGTCGATGGCTGCTCGCACAGCGAGATCGCCGCGCGGCTCGGCGCGCCGCTGGGCAGCGTGAAAGCCTGGGTGCGGCGCGGCCTGCAGGCGCTGAAGGAGTGCATGCAATGAGCGTCGATGCCGGAGATCCGCACCGCGGCGATTGGGATGCGCTGGATGAACTCGCCGCCGGCTACGTGCTGGGCACGCTTTCCGCCGCCCAGCGCGAAGACGTGGCGCGCCGCCTGCCCCAGGAGCCCGGCCTGCAAGACCGTGTCGATGCCTGGGAAGCGCGCCTGCATGCCTTGTCGGCCCTGGCCGAGCCGGTCACGCCCGCGCCCCGCGTCTGGAGCGCCATCGCGCGCAGCATCGGCCATGCCGAACAGCGCCCCACGTCTGCCACGTCTGCCACGTCTGCCACGTCTGCCACGTCTGCTACCGTCAGGCCCGGATGGTGGCATTCGCTGGCGCTGTGGCGCGGCATTGCGTTCGGGGCGACGGCCTGCTCGCTGCTGCTGGCCGCCATGCTGGGCCTGCGCGCGTTCGCGCCGCCCGCGCCGCCGCGCTATGTGGTAGTGCTGGCCGCGCCTCAGGACAAGACACCGGGCTGGCTGATCCAGGCCTCCAGCCCACGCCGGCTGAAGCTGATTCCGCTCGGCGCGCAGGCCGCGCCAACCAACCGGGCGCTGCAGTTCTGGACCAAGGCGGACGACTGGAGCGGGCCGGTCTCGCTCGGTCTGGTGCAGGCCAACCAGTCGCTCGATGTCGCGCTGGACCGCCTGCCAGCCCTCCAGGACAACCAGTTGTTCGAGATCACGCTCGAGCCCGCCGCCGGGTCGCCCATCGGGCGCCCGACCGGCCCGGTGCTCTACATCGGCCGCGCGGTGCTGGTGCGCTAGCGCGCTTACGGTGCTACCGTCACGCTGCGGAATCCCTGCCGGGCTGCCGGCAGGCGCTTGCATTCCACGCCGTCGCGCAGCACGCCACCATCGTCGCTCAGAATGCGCAGGCGCTGCGTGCCGGGCATCGTGAAGATGGCTTCCGGCTTCAGCGTGGCGATAGCCGACTGGCCGAACGCCACGGGCCGGTCACTGGCGGCGCCGGACCATCGATACAGCGCAAAGGTGCCGTCATCGGCCACCGGCCCGGCCGCGATCACATAGCCGTGCGCCACGCGCTCGATGCTGCGGATGCCCCGTCCGCCCAGATCTAGCAGTACCGGGCTGCCAAACTTCGCCGGCTTGGCGTCGATCAGCCCGTCGGGGTTCTCCAGCGGCACGAGAATGGCCTTGCCATCGACCAGCGGATTGCGGAAGCCAATCAGCAAGCCGCCGTCCGCCGCCGCGAGCCCTTCGATATTGAGCCCGCCCGGGCTTTCCGGCGCCCGTTCGGCAGCCGCCTTGAGCGGCAGCGACGCCAGCGCCGGAGCCGCCACGAGATCCTTCAGCAGATCCTGGTAGGGCCGGCCCACCGGCTTGAGCGACAGCCGGCCCGGATCAAGTTCCACCGCGAAGAACCGATGCCGGCGCCCCTGCACCTTGCCCTTGGCATTGCGCCCGTGCGACGAGATGACGTAGGCGCGCTGGCCGACAACAGCCGCGCCTTCGAGGTCCGACTCGCCATCGTCATCGGTGCCGAGGAAGTTGCCGAGCGTGAAGGTCTTGACCGCGCGCGCCTGACCGGGCTGGTACACCGTCAGCACATTGCGCTCGTCGCCCACCACCACGAAGTGGTCCGGGCCGAGGGAAAAGCCGGCCGAGGCGTCGCAGAGTCCCGCGTAGGTCTCCACGGCATCCGCCGGCCCAGCGGCCCCGGCCCCCCCAGCCGCCGAGGCCCCGCCCGCGCCAAGCATCAGGCATAGCGCCAGACAAACCATGCTGCGTCGGGGGATTCGCATCGTCGGTTCTCCTTCAGGGTGGGGGCTGCGACACCACGCCGGGCCGGGCCCAGCATACGCGCACCGGAAGCCCGCGTCGCTCGGCTGTGGGAATCTGGCTACAGGATCGTACACGTGCCGCGTTGCGCGGGACGCTGATACATGTCGAGCGAGAGGCCGCTGCTGGCATCGACGTATGGCGTGACCTGGCCGCAGATTTCGGCAAAGTCATACAGAATGCCGCCGAAGTTGCCGGCGTCGGGGCTTCCGACGATGCGGAGGCGCCTGACCGTGTCGTCGAGGTCGATGCCCAATATGCGCTCCTGTCCGCCGAAGTGGACCACCGCCAGCAACGCCACGGTGTGCATGCCGGTGTAACGAGACCCGGGCATCGTCACGTTACAGCCGCTCAGCAACAACGGGCCGTGCGCAAGTTCGGCGCGCAGTGCGTCGTCGTCCAGCCCGCAGCCGCCACGGCGCAGCGGCTTCACGCGGCCATTGGCGATGCCTGCTGCCGCAAGCACTACGCGGCTGTGGTCGAAATAGCATTGGCCCGGCTGTTGGGGCTTGAGCATCCGCGCCGCAAGGAGCCGGGCGACAGGCGCGTAGGATTTGAACAATTGCAGGGAGGCAAACTTTGGCATGACGGATTCCTGAAAGGCGACCATGCGTCGCATGATGCGCAAGTCGAAGGAATCTATCAGCGCCACCGCGCCCCGCCTCTGATGCCGGACAAGCCCGCGTGGCGCCGAGGCATTCTCGTACAGTTTCGCCAGGGGGGCGGGCGCCGGCTGTTCGATGCGCTCAGCGGGGTGCCGCTGGGGGAGGCCGTGTCCGCCAGCGGCACCGTGCCGGGCGTCAGGCCGCCAGTGCAGATCGGCGATGCCTTCTATATAGATGGCCCGCGCGCAAGCGTTTCGACGGCTCGCTTCAGCGCGGCACGCTCGGTCTGCATACGCTCACGCATGGCGCTCACATCACTTCGCGCCGCGCTCAAATCGGCCCGTTGGGCCAGAACCTGCGCCTGTACCAACGCGGGCGACGGCCCGCCGGCGGCAGTGCGTGCAGCCACGCCAGATTCCGGGTCGAGGCTGCGCGCCACGGCCTCGGCGGACAGGTGCACGGCGCGGCCTGTGTGGCGCAGCGCCGCCGCATCGACCATTGCCGAATCGATCTCGCTGGCCGGCAGATGGCGGTCCAGCGCGTCGCGCACCACCGCGCCCACCACGTGGTGGGCCTCGCGGAACGACATGCCGGCGCTGCGCACCAGCGTGTCGGCCAGATCGGTGGCCATCGAAAAATCCCGGCGGGCGCGCGCCAGCATGTGACTGGCCTGCGGCGTGGCATGGCTCAGCACCAGCCGCAGCAGGGCCACGCAGCGCTTGCACTCGTCCGCCGCCTCCCAGAAACCGCGCATGCTTTCGCGGTTGCCGTCGCCGCTGTGCGTGAAATGGCTGCCCTTCAGCGCCGCCAGCGAGGCCGTGAGCAGGCCGATCATGTGACCGCCCTTGCCCTTCAGGTATTCGAGCACGACCGGGTTTTTCTTCTGCGGCATGATGCTCGACGTGCCCGCCACGCTGTCCGGGAAGTCGATCAGCCCGAATTCCGGCGTCGCCCAGACATAGAGATCCTGCGCCACGCGGCCCCAGGTGACTGTGCCGATGGTGATGGCGGCGAGGATTTCCCACGCAAAGTCGCGCGAGGCCACGCCGTCCAGCGAATTGGTGGTCGGGGCGGAGAAGCCGAGCCAGCGCGCCGTGGCCGTACGGTCGATCGGGAACGCCGTGCCGGCCAGCGCTCCGGCGCCAAGCGGGCAGGCATCGAGCCGGGCCAACGCCTGCCGCAGCCGGGCGATGTCCCGCCCCAGCGACTCGGCCACGCCGGCCAGGTAATAGCCATAGGTGATCGGCTGGGCCGATTGCAGGTGGGTGTAGCCCGGCATGACGGTGCCGGCATGCTCGGCGGCGCGGTCCAGCAACACCGTGCGGGTGGCCAGCAGTTCGTCGAGGATGGCCAGCGCCGCGTCACGGGCGCGCAGGCGGTCATGCGTGGCCAGGATGTCGTTGCGGCTGCGCGCCACGTGCAGCCGCCCGCCCACGTCGGCGCCGGCCAACGCCATCAGCCGGGCCTCGTAGTTGAAATAGGCGTCCTCGCGGGCCGGGTCCAGCGGCACGGCGTCCGGGCCCTCGGCCTCGATGCGCACCAGCGCCTGCGCCAGTTGCGTGGCCACCTCGGCCGGCACCAGCCCGGTGCCGTGCAGCATCAGCAGGTGCGCCTGGTTGATATCGCTCAAATACGGGAAGCCACTGCCGAATTCGCGCGCCAGGCGCGGCAGGTAGATGTGTTCGCAGACCTCGGGGGCGGTAGCCTGGGTCAGGCGGCGGCTGACTTTCGATTCCATACGTGTGTTGTTCTCCGGTACGTTGGAGCCAAGTATGGAAATACGGTGGTCATATCGTCAAATCAGTTATTTCGGCCTGTGCATACGGATTTGATATACCATCGCCCGCATGAATTTCAAACAGATCGAAGCCTTCCGGGCCGTGATGGTGACCGGCTCGATGACGACCGCCGCCACCCAGCTGCACACCTCGCAGCCGAACATCAGCCGCGTGATCGCCCAGCTGGAGCGGGAGACGGGATTCAAGCTATTTGCGCGGATTGCCGGCCGGCTGACGCCGACCGTGGAGGCCGAAGCCCTGTTCCGGGACGTGGAGCGCTCCTTCCTCGGGCTCGACAGCCTGCGCGCCTCGGCGCGGTCGATCCGGGAGGTGGGCGTGGGCACGCTGCGCATCGGCACCGTGCCGTCGATTGCCATGAGCGTGATGCCGCAGGCCATCGCCCGGTTCCGGGAGCAGCACCCGGACGTGCCTATCGCCGTGCATACCAGCGATTCGCCAACCGTCGCCAAATGGACGGCGAACCAGTTCTGCGACTTCGGACTGGTGTCTTACGTGGTGGAGACGGCGGGCATCGACAGCGCGCTGCTGCGCGACGAGCCCGGCGTCTGCATCGTGCCCGCCGAGCACCGCCTGGCGCGCAAGCGCGTCGTCCACGCGGCGGACCTGGACGGCGAGCGCTTTATCTCGCTCACCCATGGCGATGGCACGCGCGCCATCGTCGATGCCGCCTTCGCGCCGGACCGGCGCGTGCTGACGCTGGAGACGCCCTACGCCGCCACCATCTGCACGATGGTGGAGATGGGCCTCGGCGTCAGCGTGGTGAACCCGGTGGTGGTGCGCAGCCTGAAGCTGCCCGGCGTGCGCGCCATCCGCTTCGAACCCGCCATCCCGTTCGAAAGCTACGTCCTGCACAACCAGCAACGCCCGGTGCCAGCGCTGGCGCAGGCGTTCCTGGACTGCCTGCCCGCGGCCGACGCGTAGTGGCTTAATACATCCCAGCCTGATCCAGTTCCCGCGCGCGGCGGGCGTCCTCGGCGTGCACGTAGATCGAGGTGGTCGCCAGCGAGGCATGGCCCAGCTGGTGCTGCACCACGTCCAGCGCCACCCCGCGTGCAATCGCGTGCGAGCCGAAGGTGTGGCGCAGCCAGTGCGCGCTGGCCTGCCCGAGCCGCGCCGCGCCGGCGGGGTCTTCCGCGGCCATGGCCTGCGCCGCCTGCGCGAAGAAGCCCTTCCAGATCGCATCGAGCTGCGCCACGGACAGCCGGCCCACGGCGCCATCGTCCTTCACCCGCCCGATCAGCGGCGTGGACGGGTGCAGCCGCTCCAGCTCGCGCCCCAGGCCGCGCGCTTCCAGATAGTCACGCAGCGCCTCGATCACCGGGCCCGGCACATGCACCTCCCGGGCGCGCGTGCCTTTGCCGACGAACGAGAGCGTCCACACGCCACGCTGGTCGGCGGCCAGGTCCTGCTGGGCGAGGTCGCCCACGGTCACCTGCGCCTGCTCGGAAATCCGCAAGCCGGTGGCATAGACGAAGCGCAGCATGAACTGGAGCCGTGCCGTGCGCGGGTCATCCGCCGGCAGGCCCGCCGTGAACTTGCGCAGGAACTGCCACTGGGCGTCGGTAAAGCTGCGCGCCACCTTGATTCGGCCCTGCCCCGCCGCCTTGGGCTTGGGCAGCAGCTCGAACGGGTTGTAGCGCAGGTACTGCGCGTTGACCAGCCACGCGCACAGCGATTTGACGATGGTGAACGCCTGCCGCACGCTACCCGCCGACAGCGGTCCCTCGAATGGCCGCCAGTCGTGGCGATAGCGCGGCGTGCCGCGCGGGCCGACCCACTGGGCGGCCGGTTGCGGATCGGCCAGGAAGGTCAGGTAGGCGCTGCAATCCTCGACAGTCAGGTCGGACAGGGCCTTGCCGCGCGCGAACACGGCCCAGAGCAGGAAGCGCTCGGCCTGCGTGCGATAGGCGCGCCAGGTGTGGCCGCCCACGGGCGGATGCACGCCCAGCCAGGCGTGGATGGCCATCAGGTCGTTCTGGGCCGAAATGCGGGAATCGACGCCGGGCGGCGTACGGTTGTGGCCCTGCCGGCCGTCCAGCGCGGGCGGCAGCAGCAGCGATTCGAGTGGCGCCACCGCCGCTGCCGGCGCACGCAGGCTCGCCAGTTCGGCGGCCGTGGCGGTGCGGCGTGGCACCAGCGCGGCGGCGGGAATCGCGCCGATATCGTCGGCCTGATCGGCCAGCCATGCTTCGATGCGCCGGGCGGTATGGTCGCCGATGCGCCGCGCATGGCGGTGCCAGCGCGGGCCCTCATGGCCGATCACGGCTTGCAGCGCGCCGAGCGTGGCCCAGCCCGCCTCGACCAGCCGCTGGGCGATGGCCGGCGCGAACCAGCCAGTTACGGCGTCGTCACGCGTGGGGCGGGAAACCAGTTGGGGCTTGAGCGCGTCAAGCACGCGCAGCAGCTTGCGGCGACGGTTCTGGCGCGCGGTGGCGCTCTCCTCCGCCGGCGTGCGGAACAGGCCCAGCCAGGCGCGCTCGGAGATGGTCGGCTGCCCGTCGGCACGGGTTTCCAGCCGCTTGACGCCGCGCGCCAGCTCGGATTCGATCCAGCCGATGGTGGTGCGGGCCACGCGCAGGTCCAGCCCGGTCTCCAGATAGCGGTCGGCCAGCCGGGCGAGGTCGATCCCCTCGAGGTAACCGCGATAGAAAGCGAAGTGATGCGGGCCAAGCAGCCGCTCCGGGGCAACGGGCGGGCGCTGCCGGCGACGGACGGCAGTACGTTCAGGGTCAGACAAGGTGCAATGCGGACATCAAGGCGAAGGGCGCGATGATACCGCTGTTTGTTTTTCGCCCCTCTCCCGCTTCCAGGAGAGGGGAAAACCACCCCTTACAGAAACGTCTGTGCCTTGATAATTACCATTATCTCGACCCGGCGTTTAACGCCGCAAACTCAGCTACCTACCGTCACGAACCCACCGTCACGAACACCGGGTTCGAGTAGAACCAGAGGTCGTTGTAGTTGCGGGCGTTGATGGCGTTGAAGCGCGCGGTGTCCTCGGTGACCGTGGTCTTTGCGTCCGGCAGCGGGTTGCCGTTCTGGGTCTCGCCCGCCACGTTCATGCCGAGGTTGGTGCCGCGCAGGCGGAAGTACTGGTTCTTCGCCGCCGTGTAGGTGTAGGTCACGGCGTAGTACCCGTCCGAATCCAGCTTCCAGTCGGCCGATGTAAAGGTGGCGATCACCTTGGTCGAGTCGTTGGTTTCCTTGCTGTAGCCCGGCGTGCCAGCCGCGGCGCGAGGCGTCACGTCTCCGGCGATCAGGTCGATGTGGTCCACCGTGGGGCGCACGTTCACGTTGATGCCGCTGTTGATCGGGTACTCGTAGTGGTTACGGTCCGGGCTCTTGAAGCGGATGCTCACCGTCACGGTCTCGCCGGCCTTGGCCTTCAGCTCGCCGCCCATCTCGCCCTTGCCGGCGGCGCCGGCCACGTTGAAGTCGAGCGCGTTGATCAGGTCGCCGAACACCGAGAACATGCGGCCCGAGCGCACGCCTTCCAGCACGCCCTTGATCCCCGTGTACTGGTTTTCGATCCAGACATAGGTCTTGGCGTACTCACCCGGAAAGTAGCCGCTGCTGTTCGCGCCGATGGTCTTGAAGTGGTGGTCGGAGTCGGCCACGTTCCAGAAGCGCCGGCCGTCACCGAGCAGCGCGTCCCAGATGCCGCCGACCTGCGCCACCACGTAGTCCACCCCGCCGTAGACGCGGTTCTTGAGGTTGGCGTCCACGTAAGCGGTGGTGTAGCCGCCGCGGTCCGGCTCCATCTGGTTGCCGACCATGCCTTCCACGCCGAAGACGATGTTCGGGGCGGTGTCGTTGAACTCGCGGTAGTCGGCGGCGGTGTACTTGCCGGTGTTGCGCGAGGGGTGGTTGATCAGCGCGTAGCTGGTGTCGGGATAGTTGTCCCGCAGCCAGGCCACGGCCTTCACGGCGTCCGCGTGCGTGGTGTAGGCGCGCGGGCCCTTGGCGTTCCAGTTGGTCACGTCCACCGGATCGAACTGGGTGTCCGGGCGGTTCGTGAAGAAGTATTCGAACTCGTTGGCCGCCTTGGTGGCCGTGCCCAGCGGCGCGCCGCCGAAAATGCCCACGTTCATGTGGTCATGGGTGGGCATGTCCCATTCGAAGGCCGAGAAGATCAGCTTGTTGACGTACGCGCCATTGACCTGCATCTGGCGCACCGCCGGCATCTCGTACTGCGCCATGGCCTGCGAGAACGGCAGCGGGCCGCCGACGATGGCGGTGCCGTTCTGGTCGCGCGTGGACGGGCGCAGGTGGTTGGAGATGGCGGTCCAGTCGAGGCTGTTCTTGACCAGCGCCTCGTCCAGCACGCTGGCGAGCAGGCTCTGGGCATCGTCCGATTCCACGGTGTGGACGTGCAGGTCGCCGGTGGTCCATTTGCCCGTGGCTGCGGCGGGCGTCGGGTTGACCGGGGTGCCGGGTTCGGTGGGGCTGGTCGGGCCGGACGGCGTGGCCGGGTTCGATGCCGGGGCATCGTCGCTGCTGTTGCAGCCGTAGAACAAGGCGGAGACAAGCACAGCTGCCGCGATGCCGATCGCGGAGTGGGTATAACGCATTTCTGACTTCCCTGATTTCTAGTTTGAGCGCCGATGGTGCCGGCGATTCATGACAGGAAAGTGATAGTCGTGCGTATTTTCAGAAAATCATTGCGCAGGATGGAATACCCGCTACAGCACCAGTGTGACAGTCGCCATGAATGTGGAGGTACTGTCGAGCCGGTTCTTGCTGCTCACCGTCGGCACCCAGCGCAGCCCGAACGAGAGCGGATGCTTGCCGCCGAGCCTGGTGTCGTAGGTAACGATCGGCCCCATGGCAAAGTCGTGGCCGTGGAAGCCGTGCAGCAGGTCTGCCGTGGGGCCGCTATCGCCGCCGAGCTGCTGCACCGTGCCCATGACCAGCCCCACGCCCCACGGCCCGAAGCGCTTCACGCCCATCACGTCCAGCGTGAACAGCGGCGCGTTCTGGTAGTCGGTGGCCGTGTTGCGCGTGTAGAACTGGAACGCGCCGACGGCGTTGAATTCCAGCCCGTACTGCGGCATCAGGTGGGTGAAGGCCACCTGCGGGACGAAGGTCCAGTTGTTCAGGCTCGGATTGGCCAGCGCGTCCTTGTTGTACTGGCCGGTGGGCGCCCAGACGTTGAAGCTCAACGCCATGTGGCTGGTCTTGGAGAAGTGATAGCCGGCGATGATCGGGGCGAAGTAGATATCGAACAAGTTCGAAGCCCGGTCCGACGTGCCGGTCGAGAAGTTGCCCAGCGCGCCGCTGGCGCCGGCCGTGGCGTGCACGGTGGTCCAGACATAGGGCAGCGTGAAGCTGGAGGCGAAGTTCCACGCGCCGGGGCCGGTGTCCCAGACCTTCATGGCGGTGGCCAGCGTGAAGGCAATCTTGGCTTCCACACCGAGCGTGGTCCGACCGCCGATGGGCACCTGCCGGTCGCCGCCCACGGAGCCGTTCAGGTAGATCTCGCCGAAGTTGACCACCCAGACCGGCTCGGGCGGCACCACGCCAGCGTTGGCCTGCACGCTGGTGCCAGACACCGGGCGGCCCAGCGCCCCTTCCGTGGCCTGCGCGGCCAGCGGGAGCAGGCCCGCGCCGCACGCCACCGCGCCGTACAGAAGCGACTTCCCGACCATTGACTGCCTCCATCCCGTATCTGCCAGCATGCAGGCATGCTGACAGAATCCATACGGAATGGAATTCAGTTTTCTCGTCGGCGAGTTGAAACTTTTCAGCGATTTTCGATCAATATCGAGAATCAGACCGCGCCGCGCGTCTCCACGTACAGCGCGTACAGCGAGTGGCTGGACGCCATATAGAGACGGTTGCGCTTGGGGCCGCCAAAGCAGAGGTTCGGGCAGCGTTCCGGCAGGTGGATATGGCCGATGGCCTTGCCCTGCGGATTGAACACGCGCACGCCGTCCAGCTTGGCCGGGTCCGCGCCGGGCGCCCCGCTACTCCCCCAGCCGGCCCAGATGTTGCCGTCCACGTCGCACTTCATGCCGTCCAGCGCGCCGGGGCCATTGGCGTCGATCAGCTTGGTCTTGTTCGACAAACCGCCGTCCGCTGCCACGTCATAGGCCCAGACCACGCGGTGCGGCTGCGCACGCGCCTCGATCACGTAGAGCTTCTTCTCGTCCGGCGAAAAGCACAGGCCGTTCGGGCCGTTGAGATCGGCAATGACCTGCGTAACCGCGTTGTCTTTCGGATCGATCCGATAGACAGCGTGCGGCAGTTCTGGCGTGGCCTTGTCCCCCTCCCACTCGCCGCCGATGCCAAACGGCGGATCGGAGAACCAGAGCGAGCCGTCGGACTTGCAGATGATGTCGTTGGGGGAGTTGAAGCGCTTGCCCTGGTAGCGGTCTGCAAGGACCGTGATGGACCCGTCGTACTCGGTGCGGGTGACGCGGCGCGTCAGGTGCTCGCAGCTGACCAGCCGGCCCTGCTTGTCACGGCAGTGGCCATTGCTGAAGTTGGCCGGCTGGCGGAACACGCTCCACTGGTTGGCGGCTTCGTCGTAACGAATGATGCGGTTGTTGGGGATGTCCGAAAACAGCAGGTAGCGGCCGTCGCCGAACCAGACCGGCCCTTCCACCCAGCGGAAGCCCGTGGCGAGCTGCTCCACGGTGGAGCTGAACAGGCGGTATTTGGCAAAGCTGGGGTCGAGGATCTCCACGGCCGCGTCGGGATAGCGCTGGCTCGGCTTGAATTCGAAAGCCTGGGCGAGAGCCACGCCGCTGGCAGCCGCCGCTGCGGCCGCGCCGCCGGCTTTCAGCAGCGTCCGCCGCCGTGCGTCGATTGGGGTGTCTTGCATCGATTGTCTCCGTCCTCGTTATAGTTATCGGACATCATATGAGAACAAAAGCGGCGCCGCAAGCATTCGGTTAGAGGATGTTGGCGACAATTGCCTTGGTTGTACGATGACAAAGACATCCAGGCGAGGGGGCACCGCGAGTGCCCAGCCATGCCCACTTCATGAGCACGGGTAAGGGACAGTGATAAGGTGAGCGCATCGGCGCGCCAGCTCCTCAGTTCCTCATGGCCGCGCGCCCGGCAGCATTCCCAACCTCCCTGACCTTCGGCAGACCCTCATGGCCACCGCCATCCTCCTAGAAAATATCCACGCCAGCGCCCAGCAGATGCTGGGGCGCCATCAGATCGACGTCGCCACGCAGGGCAAGGCCCTCGCCGGCGAACCCCTGCAGCAAGCGGTGCAGGGGCACGAACTGCTTGGCATCCGCTCCGCCACCACGCTCACGGCGGAAACCTTCGCCCAGCCCGGCAAGCTGCTGACGGTGGGCTGCTTCTGCATCGGCACCTCGCAGGTCGACCTCGGCGCGGCGGCCCACGCCGGCATTCCGGTGTTCAATGCCCCGTTCTCCAACACGCGCTCGGTGGCGGAACTGGTGATCGGCCAGGCGATCATGCTGATGCGCCGCATCCCCGAGAAAAGCCGCGCGGCCCATCTGGGGGAATGGCAGAAATCCGCCAAGGGTTCGTTCGAGATTCGTGGCAAGACCATGGCCGTGATCGGCTACGGCAATATCGGCGCGCAGGTTGGCATCCTGGCTGAAGCCATGGGCATGCGCGTGGTGTTCTACGACATCCGCCCGCGTCTCTCGCTCGGCTCGGCCATGCCGGCCCACACGCTGGAAGACGCGCTGGCGCAGGCCGATGTGGTCACGCTGCACGTGCCCGCCACCCCGCAGACGCGCGGCCTGATCAACGCCCGGGCGCTCTCGGCCATGAAACGCGGCGCCATCCTGCTCAACGCCTCGCGCGGCACGGTGGTGGATATCCCCGCCCTCGCCCAGCATCTGGACGATGGCCACCTGGCCGGCGCCGCCATCGACGTGTTCCCGGAAGAGCCGCGCAGCAACACCGACCCGTTCGTCACGCCGCTGCAAGGCAAGCCCAATGTCATCCTGACCCCGCACGTGGGCGGCAGCACCGAAGAGGCGCAGGAGAATATCGGCGTGGAAGTGGCAACCAAGCTCGCCAACTTCCTGGAAACGGGCGCGACCATCGGCGCGGTGAACCTGCCCGAAATCCAGCCGAACCCGCTCGAGGCCCCGGCGCGCATCCTCAACATCCACTACAACCGCCCCGGCACGCTGTCGCACTTCAACCAGGCGCTGGCCGAGATTGGCGCCAATATCGTGGCGCAGCAGTTGCAGACCGCCGGCGATATCGGCTACGCCATCACCGATATCAGCCTGGTGCCGCCCGCCGGCTGGGCCGAGGCGCTGATGCGTGACGAGGCCTTCATCCGCACCCGCGTGATCGCCGCCTGACATTCAGCGGGCAGCGCTCCTCACCGCCCCCACCGGCGCCTCCGGACTTACCCGGAGGCGCCAATGCAGCCGGCGCATGACGTCGATGAAATCGACGGATAGCGGGCTCGCACCCCCTGCAAGGCGCCCCGCGCGCCCTGTCTCCCGGTCATACTGCGGCAGATGTATTGCCAGCCGGACAACCACGATCCGGCGTGATGAACCCAAGGAGACAACATGCAACGTCGTACCTTTGTCCGCTTCGCCATGGCCGGCGCCGCCGTGGCCGCCACGGGCGCCGGCATCCTGCCGGGCGTCGCCCAGGCCGCCGATGAATTCCCCACCCGCCCGATCCGCCTGATCGTGCCCTACGGCGCCGGCGGCGTGACCGACCAGGTGGCCCGCGCGCTGGCCGATGCGGCTGGCCGAGAACTGGGCCAGACCATCGTGGTGGAGAACAAGCCGGGCGTCAGCGGCACACTGGGCGCCACGCAGATGGTGACCACCGAGCCGGACGGCTACACCCTCAGCATGGCGCCGGTGGTGATCTTCCGCCTGCCGCACGTGCAGAAGATGCGCTACGACCCGCTCAAGGACCTGACCTACGTGTCGATGATCGCGGACTACAACTTCGCGGTAGCGGTGAAGAAGGACGCCAAATGGCAGACCATGCAGGAGCTGATTACCGAGGCCAAGGCCGACAAGCGCGGCATCAGCTACGGCACCACCGGCATCTATGGCAGCCAGCATCTGACGATCTCCGAGCTGGCGCGTGTTACCCAATCGAACTGGACCCACGTGCCCTATAAGGGCGACGCCGAGGCCATCACCGCCCTGCTGAGCGGCTCGTCGGACGTGGCCGTGCTGTCCAACACCCTGCTGCCTTACGTCCAGAGCGGCCAGATGCGGGTGCTGGCCACGCTGTCGGAGAAGCGCGCGGCGGACTTCCCGGACGCCCCCACCCTCAAGGAGATCGGCTATCCGGTCTGGTCGAACTCGCCGTTCGGGGTGATCGGGCCGGCCGGCATGAAGCCCGCCGTGGTCAAGCGGCTGGACGATGCGTTCCGCAACGCGCTCAAGGACCCCAAGTTCCTGAACGTGACGCGCCAGTACGGCATGGTGACCAACTACATGGGCCCCGAGCAGTATTCGGCCTATGCGCAGAAGGCATTCAAGAGCGAGGGCGAGATTATCGCGCGGCTGGCAGC
Organism: Cupriavidus sp. SIMBA_020; assembly: GCF_046535395.1. Classification (NCBI taxonomy): domain Bacteria; kingdom Pseudomonadati; phylum Pseudomonadota; class Betaproteobacteria; order Burkholderiales; family Burkholderiaceae; genus Cupriavidus; species Cupriavidus sp. SIMBA_020. The sequence goes on from NZ_JAWRWU010000006.1 coordinate 265,838, forward strand.
GGCGATGAAGAACCAGTAAGGCAGGATCGGGCGATGGTGGGCCGGGGGTGTCAGAACCGGTCCAGCACGTCCTTGATGCGCGCCTTGCGCAGCTGCGTGGCCGCCGCGAGGTGGTCCGCATCGAGCGTGGCCACCAGATCGGCATAGACCAGGACCGGCGGCGCCAGGTCTGTGCGGCCCGGTGCCGGCGTCTCCCCGCCCTCCACCGATGGGTCCCAGAACGCTTCCAGCACTTCCACCATGCCGTCCGGGTCCGGCCGCAGCCGGTGTTTCTGGGTCAGCACCTGCAGCGCGCCCGCCATCCGTGCAGGGGCGATATAGAGCGTCTGGCTGGCCGGACGGATCCCGCCGACCATCGCCGCCGCCGCGACCTCGCCACTCCAGTAGCCCCCCAGTTCCGCCGCGTTGACGGCCTGCCACCAGTCGGCCGCCGGCGCGCTGAAGCGGCGCGGCTGCAACCGGTGGCGCAGGATGGTCGGATAGTTGGCCACCCATTCATCGAGCAGCCGGTCCGGCGCGGTCAGGCGGCGTCCCTCGTCCTCGCGCGTTTCCAGCAGCCAGCCGCGCGCGGAGAGGCCGTTGAACACCGCCCCCACCGAGCCCAGCGCAATGCCGCTGACCCGGGCGATCTCCCGGTACGTGGCCTGGAGCAGTTCCGGCTGGCACAGCAGCGCGAACACCATCCGTTGCGAACTCGGATTGCCGCTGATGCGCACGGCGGGCCGCACCACGCTGTCCGGCGGGGTCTGGCCGATGACGAAGACGAACAACTCCGGGGCGTCGAGGAAGGTATTGCCGGCCGTGTCGAGGAACTGGAGCCCCATTTCGCGGCATTGCCCGGCCAGCGCCGGCGTCAGGTAGGTGGTAACGAGCAGGCCCGGCGCGCGCTCCTGCAACTGGGCGCGCACCACGGAGAGGTCCGCCACTGTGCGCACCGAGCGCCGGCACTCCACCGCGTAGCGATGGGCGGCGTCGCCGCGCCGCAGGGAAATGGCGGCCACCGGCGCCTCGCCGCCGGGGTCACGCCGGCCATGGCGGATGCGGGCCTGCATGCCGGTGGTGCGGTGCAGGGCCACCAGCGCGGCCTCCACCCAGTCGATATCGCCCGCCTTCTGGTCCATGGCTGCGTCCTCCGGGTCGCCGAACGGGAATCGGGAAAGGTAACCCCGATCATGGACCAAAGGACGCCGCTGTTCAACTTTTCGCGCTGTTCAGCCCGGTTGAACAGGCGGCGAAACATGAACATGGCGGGCGGCTGACCCTGCCCCCCGCCGCCCGCATCACACGCCACGCGGCGGCCGCCGACAGCCCTGTCAGACAAACGCCGATTCAGCGTGCCGGGGTCGCCATCCGAGAATATTGGCAGTCCGCGAGGAGACGGACCTCTCATCATTCGGGAAGCGACCAGGAGCACTTTCACCATGCCGAAGAATTTTCACATCGTGTTGAACGACGGCTTTTGGGATCTGCGGGCGGACGGCGTGCCGCGCGCCATCAGCCGTCACAAGACCCGGGACGAAGCCATCCGGGTGGGCCGGGCGGCGGCGGAACGCCTGAAGGTCTCGCTGCGTGTGGAGGACGAACAGGCTGAGGAAGCCGAAGCGGTAGCCGAGGTGGCAGAGGTGGCGGGCGCGGGGCAGGCCGATACGTCCGGCGGCCCCCCCACGTTCAAGGCGGATTGCGGGATTGCGCGCATGGCCGCGGCCTGAGCCCCGTCCAGCCCCGTGCAGCCCCGCCCCGTTCCTGTGACAACGCCCCCTCGGGGGCGTTGTTGCGTGGGGGTGGCGTGTCAGGAGCGATTGTCCACCGGCGGCGCGTCGGGGTCCCGGCTGCCCGGGTCATGGAGGTCCTGCTCGTCCTCGCCGGGCGACGCATTGCCCCGCCCTTCCTGCTTGCCCCGCTCCGCCAGCGGGTTTGATTGTGGGCCCGACTGCGGGCCGGACTGCGGACTCGACTGTGCGCCGGACTGCGCGCCGGACTCCGTGCCGGACTGCGGGGCCTGCGGGTTGTCGCCGCGCTGGCCGGCATCCGCGGAAACCGCATCATGGTTGCGACGGCGGTCCCGATTGCGCCGGCGGCGTGTTCCTGCATAGGCGAATGGCATGGGCGTCTCCTTCTTCTTGCTGTGATGCGGATGGTCGTCCTGCGTTGCAACGTCCGGCTGGGGTGTCTCCGTCTCCGCTAGCGGCCTGCCCCGGTTCGGTCAGGCGCCACGCGGACGCGGTTCTCCACGGCGCGCACGCCGGGAATGTGGTCGATGGCGTCCTCGATGCGCGCGCGGTCTGCGCGGGTGCCGATGGCGCCTTCCAGCGTCACCGCGCCTTCCCGCACGGTCAGCGACACCTCGCTGACATCAATCCCGCTGCGCCAGAGGCGTTCGCAGAGCAGGTCATGCAGCGATGCATCGGAGCGCACGCGCGTGGCGCGCTGGCTTCCGGGCGCCGGGTTCAGTTCAGTCATGGTGGCTCCTGGGTTTGGGGGGACCGCCGCATCGCGGCGCTGCGGCGGCGCGATGCGGTGCCGGCGGTCAACTAGACGCTAAGGTCGATGCTCAGGTCGATGCTCAGGTCGACGATTTCCCCGGCGTGGTCGAGTCAAGGTGCTGCTCAATAGCAGCGGGCGCCTTGCCGCTCTTGCCGGCCTCCAGCCCGCCCGTATAGCTGCTGGCGGAGGATCCGGTGGCGCTGCCCGAGCTGCTCATCCCGCTGAGGCGGCTGCCGGATTGGGTGCCCGATTGGCTGTCCGATTGCCTATCCGATTGGCTGCCGGACTGTGCAGCCCCCTCGCGCCGGACCCGCAACTGGTTCTGCACGTCCTTCACGCCGAACACGTCGTCGGCAATATCCTCGATGCGGTACTTCTGCTGACGGTCCATCACCGACCCGCTCAGGGTGACCACGCCGCCGGACACCGTCACCTCCACGTCGCGGACGTTGAGGCGGCCGTTGTGAGTCAGACGCTCGCAGAGGTCTTCGCGAATGCGTTCGTCGGAGCGCTGGTAACCCTTGGGCGCCACGCGCTGGGCACGCGCCACCGCCGAGCCGCCCGCGCCGCCATAGCCGCGATTGAGCGAACTGCGCTCGTTGGCGCCGGTGAACTGCTCGTAGGCCCGGTCGTCGCGGTCATAGCCGGCCCGGTCGACGCCGGCCGAGCGGCTGGCGCCGCCGTAGCCGCCGTACCCACGTGAACCGGCAGCCGGGCCACCCCAGTTGCGGGTGCCCTGCTGACCGCCGGACGGTTCGTAATCGGACACGCCATAGGCGCCGGGATAGTGAGTACGCATGTCCGGTGAACGACTCGGCTCATCCCACGGCGCGCCGCCGCTGCGCGACGTGTCGGGCCACTGCCCGCTCATCTGGCGGCTGCGCTCCTGCATGCGGGGGGACTGCTCCTGCATGCGCCGGTTCGGCTGCTGGTTCGACCATTCACTGGCACGTCCCGCACGGCCTTCCTGATGCCAGTCGCCCCAGCGCTCACGTTCGCCCGCACCCACAAAGCGCTCGCGGGATCCGCGCTGCTGGCCTTCGCCATACTCTCCGTAGCGGCCTTCGCCATAGCCACTGGGGCCGCCCAGATCGCGCCCGCCGCCGGGGTTCCAGCCCTCGCCAGCGCGGTTGCCGCCGTAGCGGTGGGCTTCCATGCGGCGCGGGTCGCCGCCATAGCCGCTGCGCTGGCCGTAGAGGGTCGAAGACGACTCATCGTCACCATAACGTTCACGCTCGCCCCGGCTGCGCTCGTTCTGCTCATTGCCGTAGCGCTCGGCCTGACCCTGATAACCGCTGTAGCCGCTTCCCGTCCGCACGGAGGATTCCGGCGACGATGACCGGTCCGCACCTTGCTGGCCGCTGCCCTGCCAGTCGTTGCCGCCGCCGTGCTGCTGGCTGGCGCGTCCTTGCCAGTCCGAACCACCGCCTTGCTGCTGGTTCCCTTGCTGCTGATGGGACAGCCAGCCGCCGCTGTCGGCCTGTTGCTGGCGCTGCTGCGGCCAGTGGTTGCCGCCCTGATCCTGCCAACCGGCGCGCTGGACACTGCCGCGTTGGTCGCGTTGGTCGCGTTGGTCGTCGGTGTTGCGATCGTCGTCGCCGTCACTGCCGTAGCCGCCCGAGGCGCGGTCGTCCGACCCGCCGCCCCCGTAGTTGCCCCTGTAGTTGCCCCTGTAGTTGCCCTGGTTCATGTCGATCTCCGGTTGATCGTCGATCGCGGCGCTGTCGTGCCGCGCCACGCGGTTGCCAATGACCAGGGACGCAAATTCCATACCGCACGCCGCAACGGGGCTCGTGCGCGCCACGGCGCACGCCGGGCGTGCTTCCCCATCCCCCTTTTACATGCCGATATAAAAGGTGCAAAACCCTGCACCGGCGCGGCGGCCAAGTAGTCGATGTCCTACATGTGTTTCAGGCATCGCCCCCAAGTGGCCGGCGGTCGTCCCGAATATCGTGGAAGTACCGTGAGGACACAATCTTGGAGAAACCGACATGAAACGTACGCTTACCGCCACCGCCCTCGCCCTCAGCGCACTGATCGCGATGCCCGCCATGGCCCAGGGGGGCGGACAGGCCCCCGTCTCGCCGAACGTGCCGAATCCGAGCGCACCCCCGGCCCCTGAAGGCCCCAGCACGCAACGCGGCACCCTGCCTTCCGCCACCCAACCCGGCGGCAGCGGGACGATGAGCAGCGGCTCGACCATGCAAAAGGACAGCACCACGACCAAGAAGGATCCCACGGCACGCTCGAAGAAGCCGCGTGAGCAAGGCGCCCCGGCCGTGCCGACTGCCGATGCACCATCCGGCCCGAAGGGTGACTCGCCGGACCCGGCCCCGGGCACCAAGCGCTAATCCTCAACAAGCCCGCCGACCGGCCCCGCGCCGCCCAACTGCGTCTTGCAGCGGGGCGGCGCGTTGGCGCTTGCGCGTGTTGCGCGCGTGTTGTGCGTGTGTTGCGCGTCTTGCATGCGTGCAAGACTGATCTGCACGAAATTTCAGGGAGATATGGATCGGCCTTTCGTCCCGGAGCGGCTGCGGTCTCCTACAGTGAGACATGACAAGACAACCGCAAGGACATGACGGAGACGTTGATGGATGCATTGACTACTACACTCGCTCGACTGAGCCGCCATGCCCAGTCGTGCGCAGAGTCGTTGTCCGCCGTGGCCGCCGCGGCGTCTGACCCGCAGATGCGCGCCGTGCTGGCCCATCGCGCGAACATGCAGCGCTGTGCGGCGGCCGAGCTGGCCGTCCGGGCCGGGGCCAACCTGGGCGACGGACACGGTACTTCGCACGGGTCTCCCGTGCCCCCGGCACGCCGCGATGCGCCGGGTAGCCCCGGCATGCCCTCGGCGGACGCGGGCGAGTTGCTGCTGCTGCGCCACGCTGCGCAACAGGCCGGCCGCGCCGCCAGCGCCTATGGTGCGCTGCTGCGCGAGCCGATCGACGATCCGGACCTGCGGCTGCTGCTCGCGCATTACTACCGGGGCGCCACGGAACTGCAGCGGCTGCTGGAACAGCGCGTGGCCGAGTTCTCCCCGGCGCGGGCTGCGGGCATGACGTCACGGCGCATGAGTCCGCCGCTGCATTAGGAGGATGGCGGCGTCCTAGCCTTGCGGATAACCGGCGCGCAGCAGCCCCGCCTGGCGCGGCGCGGTCAGCTCCTGCTGCGGCTGGTAGGGCCGGATCACCAGCGCCACGTAGTCGTCGTTCTTGGGCGACACCACCAGGTACACCAGACCCGACATGACCAGGGCCACCTCGCCCAGCTGCGCGGCGATGCGCGCGGCAATGAAGCGCTGGAGCAGCACCGGATCCACCGTGGCGTCGATGGCCAGCGCGGCCGTGCAGATCGTCATCAGGCACTGTTCCACGGCGCGGCAGACCACCACCACCTCGTCGATGGCGTACCCGGTGTGGGCGGCGCGCACGAGCACGGAAATGCCCTCGCTGGTCGTGGCGCGATGCCAGCCGGGTTTGGCGCGGAAGTCGGGCAGCGCGAGGCGAGACCCGGCGCCCGTGGCCACCGCGTTGAACTGGTGGGCAAAGTCGCGCGGACTGATCGAGAGGAGTTGTTTTTCCACGGGCGTGGAGGAGACGGCCACCGATGAGGCGAGGCTCATCGTCACCAGGATGCCGGACAAGTTCATCGTGATCTCCCTGGCTGACGCCCGGCGGTGCCCTGCACCGCGTGGGTCACGCAGCCCACCATCCCTGAGCAATTGGCATTCCAGCCTCTGGCGGGCGGTCTGCATGGCGCCTGTGTGTCGCGGTCCCCTGCCTGAAACTATAGGCGGCGGCGGGTCTTGGTGAAAACCCTCATCCGTGCCGTAGCGCATGCTGGCCGCCCTGCCGCCCGGGATGTGCCGACTGGCACGCAACTTGCCGCCCTTCCTAGTCGAAGGACATGTGAAAACGATCATCAGGAGCCCCATCATGAGCAAAAGGTCCCGCCATCCGCATGACACGCCGCCCCGACGAGCGGACCAGACCGGCGCCAGCGACCCCGCAAGCATCCCGAGCACGCTCGACCCCAACCTCGACACCGATGCCGGCGACCTGGAACGCGAGCTGGAACTCGAAATGGGACAGACCGAGCGCGACCTCCACGTTGCCACCGAGGAAGACAACCCCGAGGACGAGATCTCTGAGGAAGTACAGCGCGCCGCCGAATCCCTGCCGTCCGACACCCCGGTCGACCGCGCCGACCAGACCGACAAGCGCATGGAGAATCCGCCCAACGGCAGCGATCTGTAGGTCGCGCTCCCGGCCATGAAAACCCGCCATGAAAAATGCCCCGGCAGACCGGGGCATCGTATTGGGGCGTGGGGCCGGCTTATTCCGAGGCCAGCACGCCATACGGGCGAATGTGCAGCTTGTTGATCACATCCGTCACGCCAAAGGTGTCGTCGGCGATGTCTTCCACCTCATACTTGGTACGCCGATTGTCCACCGAGCCAGTCAGGGTGACGATGCTGCCCATGACGGTGACATCCACCTCGCTCACGTCCAACCCAGACTCATGGGCCAGCCGTTCGCACAGTTCCTCGCGGATGCGCTCGTCGCTGCGCGTGTAGTTCTTCGGCCCCACCCGGCGTGAATAGCCATAGGGTGACCGCTCCTGGCCGAATGACTGGTCGCCGCGTGAGCGCTGGCGGTAGTTGCGGCCGGCGTCTGCCTCGTAGCCGCGCGGGGCTGGTAGGGCTGGTGTGGCTCGTGCGGCTGCGACTCGTGTGGCGGCGGATAGGAGTCGGCGCCCCGGGCGGGTACGTCTGCCGGGGAGCGCGAGGCAGCCTGATAGCCATCCTCATAGCCGCTGCTGTAGGCGGTGACGTAGCCCCGGTTGTGGGGCGCGCTCTCGTCGCGGTTCTCGTCGAAGGTGGAGCGGGCCGGATAGTAGACCGGGCCCCCACGCGCCTGGTTGCCCTGGCGACCCCACTGGCTCCCCTCCGTGCGGCCGCGTCGCCAGGCGCCGCCATCACGCACGCTGTCCTCGGGCGCGTTCCAGGCGTTGTCGCTGGCGTCATAGGGGTTGCGGTCGCGCGTGTTGCCATACCGGCCGCCCGACAGGTCCCGTCCCCGCCAGTTCCGATCATCGCCCGGTACGTGACCGTAGCCTTGCTCCGAGCCGCCGTAACGCTGGTCCGGCCACCGGCGTTGGCCATAGTCGTCTAATCGCTTCATTGCGTTCCTCCATGGACTGGGGCGCGAGACGCGGCCCCGATACGGAAGAAGCGGCAAGTTTCATACCGAGCGCGGCTGGCGTCCGGTGTGGCGAATCATCCACTCACGGCATGCAGTTTCTACAAGCTGTGCGCGCACAAAGCGGCGCCGCTTATTTGCCCGCTTATTTGCCCGCTTATTTGCCCGCTTATTTGCGGGAGGCCCGCATGGCGGCGCTGTCCGCGCTGTCCGCACTTTGCGGCGTCACCAGCCGCAGGCCGCTGGCGATGGCCGCCAGACCGGCAAAGCCGGCGCCGAGCGACAGCGCCAGGGTCGGGCCATGTTCGCCGGCAATGCTGAAGGACAGCGCCACCAGCGCAGCGCCCATGGCCTGGCCGATCAGGCGGGCCGTGGCAATCACCCCGCTCGCACCGCCCGAGCGCTCGCGCGGCGCGCTGCCCATCAGCGCCTTGAGGTTCGGCGACTGGAAGAAGCCGAAGCCGGCCCCGCAGATCGCCATGCGGATGCCAATGTTCAGCGCGCTGGCGTCCGCCGGCATCATCGCCAGCGACGCCATGCCGGCCGCCATCACGGCCAGCCCCACCCCGCCGAGCAGGCCAGGCGGATAGCGGTCAGACAGGCGCCCCGCCAGCGGCGCCATCAGGGCCACCACCGCAGACCAAGGCGTGAGCAGGAAGCCGGTTTCCACCGGGTTGCGCCCCAGCACATGCTCGAAATAGAACGGCAGCGACACGAAGGCCAGCCCCTGCGCGGCAAACGAGCAGACGGCGGTCAGCGTGGAGAGCGCGAACATCGGCCGGCGGAACAGGTCCACCGGCAGCATCGGCGCCGGGTGGCCGCGTTCGCGGCGCAGCAGCAGCACGAAGGCGATGGCGAACACCGCGGCGGCAGCCACCACGTATTCCACCGGCTCGCGCTGCACGCCCTCGCCGAGCGCGAAGATCAGCGCCGCGAAGGTGATGACGTTGAGCACGGCCGCCACGGGGTCGAAGCCATGCGTGCTGCGCTTGCTTTCCGGCAGCGAGCGCCAGCCGATGGACAGCGCCAGCAGCCCGATCGGCAGGTTCACGGCGAACAGCCACGGCCAGGTGCCGAACGAGAGGATGACGGACGCCACGGTCGGCCCGACGGCGAACGACACCCCGACGATCAGCGCGTTGAGCCCCAGCCCGCGCCCGAGCCGGTGCATCGGAAAAATCGCGGAAATCAGCGCCGTGTTCACGCTCATGATGGCGGCGGCGCCGATGCCCTGCAGCGCCCGCGCGGCAGCCAGCGACGGCAGCGACCACGCCATGGCGCAGATCACCGACGAGATGACGAAGACGATCACCCCGCTCAGATACATGCGCCGGTGACCGACGATGCCGCTCAGCGCGGCGAACGGCAGCAGCGTGGCCACCATCGCCAGTTGGTAGGCGTTGATGATCCAGACCGAGGCCTGCGGGGTACTGCGCAAGTCCGCTGCGATGGCCGGCAGCGCAGTGTTGGCGATGGCCGTATCGAGCGTGGCCAGCGCCACGGCGATCATGATCGCCGCCATGCCGCGCTTCTCGCGGGGCGTCATGGCGTTGTCGAGCGGGGGCTGCGTGGCGGGATTGGGCTGCGCGGAGGACGGCTGGCTGGCGGGGGTCTGCACGGTCGGATTACCAGTAGGGGCGATCGGGGGCGAAGGCGCCGGACGGGCTTGACCCCATCGGGGGCCGTCCTTGTCGCCAGATCGAGACAATACGGGAAAACACGCGGGCCTGCTGAAGGCGCTTCAGCATCCGCTTAATAGATCAGGGGGAAGTTGCCGGGAGATCGCAGCCGATGGGGAGGGGTTCCCCACCGTTACGGACGCGATGTCAGCGAGATGCTGGATAAGTCAACGAATCAGCACCAACGAATCAGTACCGCATCTGCACGTCGTCCACGCGGCTGGTGCGCGTGTTGAACAGGCAGGTGTAGCGGAAGGCCATGGCCGCGTCGGAGGCGTCGGGCTCGAAGGTGCCCTCGCCGGTAACGCCGGTCTGTGTGCTGCTCTGCTGATAGATCCGCTCGCGGTCCGGCATCATCATCACGCTGCCGGGTTGCGGATAACGCTGCTTGACCGCGCTGGTCACGGCTTTTTCGCAGGCGTTGCCGGCGGCTTCCATCTGCGAACGGCTCAGGCCACCGGCTGCGCCATAGGCGCCGCCCGGCGCCGGCGTGATCGTGGTGGTGGGTGGGGCCGGCATCCGCTGGGGTGGCGCCGGAGGCGGCGTGGTGCAGGCTGCCAGCAAGGCGACCGTGGCCAGCCCGAGGCTGGCCATCGGCAAAGCAGAGGAACGGAAACAGAGGCGCGAGAGAGAGCGTGACGAAAATCGGGGCATCGGGTCGGTTCCGGTATCGGCTACGGACCGTCGGATGACGGGGATATCGGAACGACTCTATGCCAGGAATGCAGTGGGAGCAACCTGGATAATGTCGCTTTCGTCACTCTCGCTCTTATTCGACCGTCATTAGACCGCAATCCCCCGCTTTTCCTGCTTGGCGCCATCTTGTGGTTCGCGCGCCAACACCGGCACCAGCGCCGCGCCCGTGTGGCTGGCCGCGATCCGCACCAGCGCTTCCGGGTCCGCCGCGCCAACGATAGTGCCGCCGGCCGCCCCGCCTTCCGGGCCGAGGTCGATGATCCAGTCCGCTTCGGCAATCACGTCGAGGTCATGCTCGATCACCACCACGCTGTGGCCGCCATCGGTCAGCCGGTGCAGCACGCGAATCAGCCGCGCCACATCGGCCATATGCAGGCCCACGGTCGGTTCATCGAGCACATACAGCGTATGCGGCGCCTTCTGGCCCCGGCGCGTGATGTCATCACGCACCTTCGACAGCTCCGTCACCAGCTTGATCCGCTGGGCCTCCCCGCCAGACAGCGTGGGCGATGGCTGCCCCAGCGTCAGGTAGCCCAGGCCCACATCCTTCATCAGTTGCAGCGGATGGGCGATCTGCGTGATGGCGCCGAAGAACTCCACCGCCTCGTCGATCTCCATGGTCAGTACATCGCCGATGTTCTTGCCGCGCCAGGTCACCGCCAGCGTCTCCGGGTTGAAGCGCTGGCCATGGCAGACGTCGCACAGCACCTTCACATCGGGCAGGAAGCTCATGCCGATGGTGCGCACGCCCTGGCCCTCGCAGGCCGGGCAGCGCCCGTCGCCGGTATTGAACGAGAAGCGCGAGGCGCTGTACCCGCGCGCCTTGGCCTCCAGCGTCTCCGCAAACATCTTCCGGATCGCGTCCCAGACGCCGATATAGGTGGCCGGGCACGAGCGCGGCGTCTTGCCGATGGGGGTCTGGTCGACCTCCAACACGCGATCGATGGACTCCCAGCCGCTGATCGACGTGCAGCCATGCCACGCATGCGCCACATTCAGCGCGCGCGTGGCCGTAGGCTTGCCGGCCTTCTCGGCGGCAGCCCGGGCCCGGCGCGTGGCCGGCGACGACATTACCGAGCGCCCCACGGCGTCCAGCAGGTTGGTCATCAGCACGTCCCGCGCGAGCGTGGATTTGCCCGAGCCGGACACCCCGGTAATCGCCACCAGCCGCGCCAGCGGAATCCGCGCCGTGACATGGCGCAGGTTGTGCAGATGGGCGCCCTCCACGGTCAGCCACTGCGCCGGCTCGGCTTCCCGACCCGCGCGCGCTGGCCGCACCGCGCGGCGCGGTTGCAGCGGATGGATGATCGGCCGCGCCAGGAACTGCCCCGTGGTGGAATCCGGCGCGGCGGCCAGCGCCGCCACCCCGCCCTGCGCGACGAGATGCCCGCCGCGCTTGCCGGCGCCGGGGCCTATATCGATGATGTGGTCGGCACGGCGGATGGTGTCTTCGTCATGCTCCACCACGACCAGCGTGTTGCCCTTGTCGCCAAGCTTGCGCAGGGCGTCCAGCAGGATCTGGTTGTCGCGCGGATGCAGGCCGATGGTCGGCTCGTCCAGCACATAGCACACGCCCTGCAGGTTGCTGCCGAGCTGCGCTGCCAGACGGATGCGCTGCGCCTCGCCGCCCGAGAGGCTCGGCGCGGCCCGGTCCAGGCTCAGGTAGCCCAGCCCCACTTCCTCCAGGAATTGCAGCCGGCTGGCGATTTCCGACACCACGTCGCGCGCGATCTCGGCATCGCGGCCCTTGAGCCGCAGGCCGTCCACCCAGCGCCGCGTATCGGACACCGTCCATTGGGCGACGTCGGTAATCGCGCTGGCCTCGAAGGTCACCGCGCGCGCCACCGGGTTCAGCCGCGTGCCGCTGCAATCGGCGCAAGGCGTATCGCCCACGCCTTCCGGCTCCTGCTCTTCGGACGGCAAGCTCTGCTCGCGCCCGCGATTGTCGTCGGCGCCCAGCACCGTGTCGTCATATGCCGCGCGCTGCTCGCGTGTCAGCGCCAGCCCCGTGCCCACGCAGGTGGTGCACCAGCCGTGCTTGCTGTTGTACGAGAACATGCGCGGATCGAGTTCCGGGTAGCTCGTGCCGCAGACCGGGCAGGCGCGCTTCGTCGAAAAAACCTTGGTTTCGCCGACGTGGCCCGTGCCACGGCCACCGTGGATGGCGTCTTGCAGCCCGTCCAGCGGTGCCAGCAGGTGCATCACGCCCTTGCCCACCTCCAGCGTCTGGTCCAGCAGCGCGCGCAGCGCCGCCTCGTTATCCGCCGAAATCACGAGGTCGCCCACCGGCAGTTCGATGGTGTGCTCGCGGAAGCGGTCCAGGCGCGGCCAGGGGTCTACGGGCAGGAATTCGCCGTCCACACGCAGGTGGGTGTTGCCGCGCGCCTTGGCCCATTTGGCCAGATCCGTATAGACGCCCTTGCGGTTCACCACCAGCGGCGCCAGCAGGCCCACGTGCTGGCCGCGATGGTCGCGCAGCAGCTGCGCCACGATGGACGCCGCGCTCTGCGAGGTCACCGGCGCGCCGTCATGCACGCAGTGCTGGATGCCGAGCTTCACGTACAGCAGGCGCAGGAAGTGCCAGACCTCGGACGTGGTCGCCACCGTGCTCTTGCGGCCACCGCGCGACAGCCGCTGCTCGATGGCCACCGTCGGCGGAATGCCATAGACCGCGTCCACCTCCGGCCGCCCGGCCGGCTGCACGATCGACCGCGCATAGGCGTTCAGCGATTCCAGATAGCGGCGCTGGCCCTCGTGGAACAGGATGTCGAAGGCCAGCGTGGACTTGCCCGACCCCGAGACGCCCGTGATCACGTTGAACTTCCCGTGCGGGATATCGACATTCAACGATTTCAGGTTGTGCTCATGCGCGTTGACGATGCGCACCACCCCCTCGCCCTCGATGGCCCGGCGCGCGCGTTTGGCCTGCAGCGCGGCTTGCAACGGCAGGCCATGCCCGGCCATCTCGGCGCGCTCGGCGGCCAGCGTGCCGGCCTCACCCATGGCCTTGTCATACTGAATCAGCGCATGGCCGGTATGGGAGTGTTCGCAGCCCTTGACGTCCTCGGGCGTGCCCACGCACAGCACCTCGCCGCCGGCGTCGCCGCCCTCCGGCCCAAGGTCGATCAGCCAGTCCGCCGCGCGAATCACGTCCAGGTTGTGCTCGATCACGATCAGCGAATGGCCGCCGTCCAGCAGCTTGCCGAACGCGCGCATCAGCTTGGCGATGTCGTCGAAATGCAGGCCGGTGGTGGGCTCGTCGAACATGAACAGCCGCCGGGGCAGGATTACCGCCTTGCGGTTCTTCACCGGCTGGGCCTGCGCGGTCTCGGCCAGGAAGCCGGCCAGCTTGAGCCGCTGGGCCTCCCCGCCGGACAGCGTCGGCACGGGCTGGCCCAGCTTCACGTATTCCAGGCCCACGTCGGCAATCGGCGCCAATACGCGCAGGACGGCGGCATCGTCGGCGAACAGCGCCGTGGCCTCGCTGACGGTCAGCTCCAGCACATCGGCCACGCTCAACTGGCGCGGCGGCTGGCCGCGCACGGCGCGGGCGATTTTCACCTCGAGCACCTCGGCGCGGTAGCGCGTGCCGTCGCAATCGGGGCAGCGCAGGTAAACGTCGCTCAGGAACTGCATCTCCACGTGCTCGAAGCCGGAGCCGCCGCAGGTCGGGCAGCGCCCATCGCCCGAATTGAAGCTGAAGGTGCCGGCCGTGTAGCCGCGCTGGAGCGCCAGCGGCGCGCGGGCGAACAGCTTGCGGAGCTCGTCGAACGCGCCCACGTAGCTGGCCGGGTTGGAGCGCGCAGTCTTGCCGATGGGCGACTGGTCCACGAAGACCACGTCATTCACCTGTTCGGCGCCGATCAGGTCGCGGAACGCGCCCGGGGACTCGGTGGCCTTGCCGAAATGGCGCGCCATGGCCGGGTACAGCACGTCCTGCAGCAGCGTGGATTTGCCCGAGCCGGACACGCCGGTCACGCACACCAGCCGGTTCAGCGGAATCTCCACGCTGACATCGCGCAGGTTGTGCTCGGTGGCGCCTTCCAGCCGGAGGCGCGGGGTGTCCGCATCGACCTTGCGTGGCTGCCAGTGCGACGCATCCGTCACAAGGCGCCGACCACCGAGGTAGTCGCCCGTCAGCGTGCGTTCATGGCGGATGGCCGCCGGCGTGCCGTCGAAGACGATCTCGCCGCCGCGCTCGCCGGGCCCGGGGCCCATGTCGATCAGGCGGTCGGCGGCCAGCATGACCGAGGGGTCGTGCTCCACCACCACCAGCGTGTTGCCGGCGTCGCGCAGGCGGTGCATCGCCTCCACGATCCGGTTCAGGTCGCGCGGATGCAGGCCGATGCTCGGCTCATCCAGCACAAACAGCGTGTTGACCAGCGAGGTGCCCAGCGCCGTGGTCAGGTTGATCCGCTGCACCTCCCCGCCAGACAGCGTGCGGCTCTGGCGGTCCAGCGTCAGGTAGCCCAGGCCCACGTCGCACAGGTACTTGAGTCGCGTGCGCACCTCGGCCAGCAGCAGCTTGAGGGCGTCGTCGAGCAAGGCGCTCGGCAGCGTCAGATCGTCGAAGAAGCGGCGGATGCGGGCAATCGGCATCAGCATCAGGTCGTGCACGGTCAGGCCCGGCAGCGCTTCCAGCTGGGTGCGGTCCCAGTCCACGCCGCGCGGCAGGAAGCGGTGGCCCGGCTGGAGCACGGCGTCGGCGTTGGCCTTGTCGCCCAGGCGCCAGAGCAGCGATTCGGTCTTGAGACGGGCGCCGCCGCAGGTTTCGCAGGGGGTGTAGCTGCGGTACTTCGACAAGAGCACGCGGATGTGCATCTTGTACGCCTTCGACTCCAGGTAGCTGAAGAACCGCATCACGCCGTACCACTGCTTGTTCCACTGGCCGTTCCAGTCCGGCGAGCCGTGGATGACCCAGTGCTGCTCGGCCTCGCTGAGCTGGTTCCACGGCAGGTCACGCGGAATGCCGGCGCGGGCGGCGTAGCGCATCAGGTCGTCCTGGCATTCCTTCCAGGCCGGCGTCTGCATCGGCTTGATCGCCCCGTCGCGCAGCGATTTGCGGCTGTCGGGAATCACCAGGCCCAGGTCTACGCCGATGACCCGGCCGAAGCCCCGGCAGGTCTCGCAGGCGCCATAGGCGGAATTGAACGAGAACAGCGCCGGCTGCGGGTCCGCGTAGCGGATATCGCTTTCCGGGCTGTGCAGGCCGGTGGAGAAGCGCCAGACCGGGCCATCGCCGGCATCGGTCACCACGTTTACGCTGACGCGCCCGCCGCCGCGCTTGAGCGAGGCCTCGATGGCCTCCACGGCGCGGACCTTCTCCACATTGGCGATGCGGAAGCGGTCTGCCACCACATCCAGCACCTTGCGGCTACCGGTGGCGGACTCGACCACGCGCTGGCCGTGCACGCGCGTGTAGCCGCTGACGGACAGCCATTGCGCCACCTCTTCCTCGGTGGCCGAGGCCGGCAGTTCCACGGGGAAGGTCACCACCAGCCGGGCATCGGCAAACGGCTGGCCGGGCGCGGTGCGGGCGGCCAGTTCGGCGTAGATGGTCTCGGGCGAGTCATGCCGCACCGGCAGGGCCGTCTGGCGGTCGAACAGTTCGGCGGCCCGCGCGTAGAGCAGCTTCAGGTGGTCGTTCAGCTCGGTCATCGTGCCGACGGTGGACCGCGAGCTGCGCACGGGGTTGGTCTGGTCGATGGCGATGGCGGGCGGCACGCCGTCCACCTTGTCCACCTGCGGGCGGTCCATGCGGTCCAGGAACTGGCGCGCGTAGGCGCTGAAGGTCTCCACGTAGCGGCGCTGGCCTTCCGCGTAGAGCGTATCGAAGACCAGGCTGGACTTGCCCGAGCCCGAGGGGCCCGTCACCACGGTCATCTGGCCCGTGTGCAGGTCAAGGTCGATATTCTTGAGATTGTGCTGACGGGCGCCGCGGATGCGGATCAGGCCATGGTCGGACAATTTTGCCTCGCAAATCAATGGGTTAAGCGCAATGCAGGGGGCGGTCGCACCGCCAGAGCCCACCATCGTACTCCGATCGGCTCGGCGATTTACGATGGCTTGGCAGGCCCCGGCAGGGTCTCGTGTGGCGCTACTATACTGTATAAACGTACAGTGCGTGGAGCGCGGTGGCTGCGGCAGAGGGCGCAGCGGAGGGCGATGGGAATTCCGGCTGGGGAATGGCTACCCCACCCGGTAGGCCAGTGCGACGATGATGGGGCCGAGTACGGGAAGCATCACATTGGCGATGGCATAGGTCACCGTATAACCAAGCAGCGGCACCGAACTCTGGCTGGCCGCCAGGATAGCGCTGATCGCCGGCGTGCTGACGTGCTGGCCGGCGATGGCGCCAATCAGCAACGGTCCCTCGATCTTCAGGAACACGTGGCCGATCCACAGGGACAGGCAAGCTGGCACCAGCGACACGGCAAGGCCCACCAGCGGCAGCATCGCGCCATGCTCGCGCACCAGCGTCATGGCATCGGGGCCTGCAGACAAGCCCACGCTGGCGACGAATACCGCGAGCCCAAGGTCCTTCAGCAACTGGACGCCAGCCGGCGGCATGTCACCCAGCCCGGGCCGCTTGAAGTTGATCCAGCCGAACACCAGCCCGCTCAGCAGCGCCCCGCCGCCGCTGCCGAGCGAGATCGGAATCCCGTACACGGTCACGGACAGCATGCCCACCAGCAGACCCAGCAGGATCCCCACGCAGAGGAAGACGAGATCGGTGGTGTCCACGTGGCGCACGGCCGTGCCCAGCTCCTGCGCGGCTGCGCTCAGCGCCGGGTCCGTGCCGACCAGGGTCAGGCGATCGCCGTGCAGCAGCTGCGTCGCCGGCGTGATTGGCAGGCTCATGCCGGAGCGCACGATCTGCTGCACCCAGACGAAGCGAAGGTGCCGTTGCGTGGCCATCCGGGCGAGATCGCCCAGCGTGCGGCCGTTGAGGCCGGGCTTGTTGACGATCACCTGGCGCTCGTCGAGCTGGAGCACATCGTGGTGGGCGGACGGCGGCAACACCTCCACGCCGACCCGTTCGCCCGCATTGACCAGCCGCTCGCGCACGCCGATCAGGGCGACGATGTCGCCGGCCTCGATCTTCTGGTCCGGGTCCGCAGAGAGGGATTCATTGCCGCGAAACAGGCCCGCGACGAGGGTGCGCCCGCCAATCTGGCGTTCAAGCTGGCCGACGGTCAGCCCGGCGGCCCCTTCGGCGCGATAGGCGCGGCCTACCAGACGCGGGAGCGCCGGTTGCGTGGCCACGTCGTCATCCGAGGCGGCCTCCAGCCGGGTGGCGAGCTCGCGGGACGCCGTCTTCAGGTTGAGCCGCAACAGCATCGGCGCGACCTGACTGGTGAAGAAGACAATGCTGACGAGGCCGACCAGATAGGTCAGCGTATACGCGGTGGCGATGTTCGATTCCATCCGCGTGGTTTCCGCCGCGCCCAGGCCAAGGTGCTTGAGCGCTTCGGCCGCCGTGCCGACCACGGCCGATTCCGTCGCGGCGCCGGCCGCGAGCCCTGCCGCGGTGCCGGCGTCCAGGCCCATCATCCGCGTGGCGGTGAGTACGATGGAGATGACGGCAACCGCCTCGATCAGGGGCAGCACCATGAACCGCAGGCTGGAGCGGTTCAGGTTGGCGAAGAACTGCGGGCCGCCGGAATAGCCCATCGCGAAGATGAACAGCGCGAAGGCCACCTCCTTCAGCTCCCCGTGGAGCTGGCAGCCGGTCTGCCCGATCAACAGCGCCACGATCAGCGTGCCGCACACCCCGCCGAGCCCGATCGGCCCGATCTTGAGCTTGCCAACCGCATAGCCGAGCCCGACGGTCACGAACAGGACCGCCATGGGCACGTCGTTGAAGACTCCGACCGAACATTGCATGGTGACCTCTCTTGCGGACGGCCATTTCAACAACGGCCCAGCCGGGGTCCACGGCCTGCGGCGCCGCGTCCCCGCTGACTTCCCTTCGCGTCAGTTCAGGCTGCCCGGATCACGCGCGGCTTTTTGCTGCTTGGCTCTCGCCGCAAAGTAGGCGCCGATCTGCTTCTGCGTGATGCCGTTGGTCTTCTTGGTGTCGATCTTGTCGTAGTTCTTGTAGACCTCCGGCATGCCAGCCTCAGCCTCCTCGCGGCTCAGCTTGCCGTCCTGATTGGTATCGGCGGCCTTGAATTTCGCGGCGAAGGCAGCCTTGGCCTCCTGTGCGTTAGCCGGCTTTTGCTGCTGCGCACTGGCGGCCGTGGCCGTGAAAGCGGCAATCGCCGCAAGGCACGCGGCTGCTACGAGTTTCGAAGTCATGGTTGTCTCCCAGGTTGTGTTGTATTCAGCGCTCGGGGCGCCACAGCCTGTGTGACTCTATCGCAGCGATTTGCGGTCCTGTAGTTAGACTTTTTGCGTCAGATATGAAAATAGTCGGGCGTCGGCGAAGCTCAACGCGGCTTCGACAACTCCCCGAATATCGTCGGAATCAACTCCGATACCGTGGGATGGATGGCCATGGTCTGGGTCATCTGCGTGGCGGTCATGCCGCCGGCCATCGCGGCCAGCACCATGTGTACGGCCTCGTCGCCGCCCGGGCCGAGGATGGCGGCGCCGAGGATCTTGTCGGTATCGGCATCCACCACCACCCGCATCGAGCCCTGCGCCTCACCCTTCTCCACGGCCCGCGCCACGCGCGTCATGGGCCGCTTGCCGATGCGCACCCGGTGGCCGGCCTGCCGCGCCTGGGCTTCGGTCATGCCGACGCGGCCCAGCGGCGGGTCGGTGAACAGCGCGTAGACGGGAATCCGGTCGCCCACCGAGCGCTGGGCGCCATCGAGCAGATTGGCCGCCACCACCTCGAAATCGTTGTAGGCGGTGTGGGTAAAGGCGCCGCGCCCGTTGCAGTCGCCCAGCGCCCAGATGCCGTCCACGCTGGTGCGCAGTTGGTTGTCCACATCGATATAGCCGCGCGCATCAGTGGCCACGCCGGCCTTGTCGAGTCCCAGGTCGTCGGTGTTCGGCCGGCGGCCCACGGCCAGCAGCACGTGGGTGCCGGCGATCTGCTCCGCGCCGCCCGGGCAACCCGGGCCATTCACGCCTACCGCCGCGCCGTCGGCATGCGGGTGCAGTTGGATGCACTCCGCCCCGCAGCGGATGCGGATGCCTTCCGCTTCCAGGATCTCCCGCACTTGCAGGGAGACCTCAGGATCTTCCCGCGCAATCAGGTGCTTGCCGCGCTCCACCACCGTGACCTGCGCGCCGAGCCGGCGGAACACCTGCGCGAACTCCAGTCCCACATAGCTGCCGCCGATGACGATCAGGTGCCCGGGCACCTCGGTCATCGCCACCATGTTCGTATTCGTCAGATAGGGGACGTCTGCGAGTCCGCCGATTTCCTTCGGTGCCAGCGCGCGGCCGCCCACATTGAGAAAAATCTTGTTCGCGCGTAGCAGGCGGTCGCCCACGCGCACGGTGCGGGGGCTCTCCAGCCGGGCGTGGCCACGGATCAGCGTGCAGCCTTGCATGCCGCCAAGCCAGCCCTCCAGCCCCGCGCGGGACTTGCCGCTGATCTCCGCCACGCGGGCGCTGACCCGCGCCATGTCGATGCGGGCCGGCCCCGGCAGCATCACGCCGAAGTCCGCCGCGCGCGCCGCCAGATGGGCCGCATAGGCATTGGCGACGAGTGCCTTGGTCGGCGTGCAGCCCACGTTGACGCAGGTGCCACCCACCTGATGGCGCTCGATGATCGCCACGGTCATGCCGGCCTGCGTCAGCCGGCCCGCCAGCGACGGGCCCGCCTGGCCGGTGCCGATGATGATGGCGTCGAAGATTTCAGGGGAATCCGACATACAGCCTCCTCATCGGCACACCGGCCGTGTGGCAGCGGGGGGATTACACGCGCGCCGGCAGCTTCCAGTTGGGGCGCACGAAGTGGCAGGTATAGCCATTCGGAATCCGCTCCAGGTAGTCCTGGTGCTCGGGCTCCGCCTCCCAGAACGGGCCGGCCTGGACGATCTCCGTCACCGCCTTGCCCGGCCACAGCCCGGAGGCATTCACATCCGCCACGGTGTCCTCGGCGACCTGCTTCTGCTCGTCATCCATATAGAAGATGGCGGAGCGGTAGCTGGTGCCGATATCGTTGCCTTGCCGGTTCCTGGTGGTCGGATCGTGGATCTGGAAGAAGAATTCGAGGATCTGGCGATAGCTGATCTGCTTCGGGTCGAACACGATCTCGATGGCTTCCGCATGGGTGCCATGGTTGCGATAGGTCGCGTTCGGCACATCGCCGCCGGAGTAGCCCACGCGCGTGGAGAGCACGCCCGGACAGCGGCGCAGCAGGTCCTGCATGCCCCAGAAGCAGCCGCCGGCGAGGATGGCGGTTTCGGTTTGCGTCGTCATACGTCTGATCCTTTCATTCTGGCGGCCGGCCAGAGCGCCGGCGCATGGACCAGTAATATACGCATGCCTCAGGAATTTCGCAGAATGGCCATGCCGTCCCCACCCTCGTCCCCACCCTCCCCCCCGAGTTTCGCCACCGATGCCGTGCAGCGCCTGCGCCACGAGATCGCCGCCTGCACGCGCTGCGCGGCCGACCTCGCCGCCGGGCCGCGCCCCGTGGTGCAGTTCAGCGCCACGTCACGCATCCTGATCATCGGGCAGGCGCCGGGCTCGCGCGTGCACGCCAGCGGCGTGCCATTCGACGACCCCAGCGGCGACCGCCTGCGCGCCTGGACCGGCCTTACCCCCGACCAGTTTTACGATGCCAGCCGCGTGGCCCTGATGCCGATGGGGTTCTGCTATCCGGGCAAAGGCGCGGGCGGCGACCTGCCGCCGCGCCGCGAATGCGCGCCGCTCTGGCACGAAGCCATCCTGCAGCACCTGCCGCCAGACCGCCTGACCCTGCTGGTCGGCAGCTACGCCCAGGCGCGCTACTTGCCGAAGGGTGCCGGCGGATCGATGACGGATGCCGTGCGCAACTTCCGCGCGGCCGGGCCGCATGTGTTCCCGCTGCCGCATCCGTCCTGGCGGGTGGTGGGATGGATGCGCCAGCATCCATGGTTCGAAGCGGAGCTGCTGCCCGCGCTGCAAGCCGCCGTGCGGGAAAAACTCGTCGATTCGCTACGATAGCTACGCGGCGGAAGCCAGCACGGCCGGCACCTCTGCCCGCGACGCAACCAGCCGGGGCGTGGCCGACCCGGGCGTCTCCAGCATCCGCCAGAACTCCAGCAGCGTGGGATTGCTGCTGATGACGGGCCGATAGGCGACGATCTCGAGCTCCGCGTACCAGGAGGCATCGCCGGCATGCACCAGCGTGCCATCGGCCAGCGCCTCGGCGGCGGTGCTCAGCGGCAGCCACGCCAGCCCGTGGCCCTCGGTGGCCATCTTGAGCAGCAGCATGGCCATGTCGGCCTCGTAGCAGCGCACCAGCCCCCGGTGCGCGTTGTGCGCCTCCAGCACGGTGTCGAGCACGCGCCCGAGCGTGGTGTTGGGCGTGTAGGCCAGGAAGGGGATGGGTGGCGCGTCGCCCCGGGTAGCAGGGGGCACGGCGTAGCGCGGGCGGCCATCGGGCCGGGGCGCGGAGACCGGCAGCAGCGTGTCGGCGCCCACGGTCAGGCTCAGGAAGCGCTCCGCATCGAGCGATACCGGCACGCGCGGGTGGTTGTAGCCGAGCATGAGATCGCAGTGGCCCTCGGAAAGCGCCACCACCGCATCCAGCACATTGGCTGCCACCACGCGCGCGTGGAAGTCGCCAAAGCGTTGCTGGCAGCGCTTGAGCCAGGCCGGCAGGAAGGCCAGCGAGAGCGTGTGCCCCGCCGCGATGTCAATCGCATTGCCCGGCAGCGACGCCTCGCGCCGCAAGGCGGCGCGGGCGTCCAGCAGCAGGTCCGCGGCCTGCCCGGCGGTCTCGCAGAAGGCCGCGCCGGCCCGTGTCAGCGCCAGCGGGTAGGTGTTGCGGTCCACCAGTTCGGCGCCCACCCAGTCCTCCAGCGAGCGGATGCGGCGCGACAGCGCCGACTGCGTGATGTGCCGCAACTCGGCGGCACGCGAGAAACTGCGTGTGCGTTCCAGCACAAGCAGGTCTTCAATCCATTTCAACTGCATGATGCAACCCCATGACCGGGCCACGGACTCCTGCGGCGCCCGGATGCGCAAGCCCTATTCCGGTTTCGCATAGGTTCATGGCCAATTTGCATCCCACGATGCACGGACCGTGCCTAGAATCGATCCCACTCCCAACAGCAGGCCGCCCCATGGGGCCCGGCCCCTGGCATGACAGGCGCGACAGAGCCCGCGAGACAGCGGCCGGTGCGTCAGATGTTCCGCAACCCATCGCCCTCGGAGTCTCTCCATCATGTTGAAGTCATCTCTCCTGCCCGCCCGCACCGCTCCGGCGCATGCGCGCACCATCCTGAGCCGCGCCCTGCCGCTGCTGGTTGCCGCCGCCGGCCTCTCGGGCGCCCTGGCCGCGCCCGCCGCGCTGGCCGAGTATCCGGATCGTCCGATCCAGCTCGTGCTGTCGTTCCCGCCCGCCGGCGCCACCGACGTGCTGGCCCGCGCCGTGGGTACGCGGCTCTCCCAGGTGCTCAAGCAGCCGGTGGTGGTGGAAAACCGCCCGGGCGCCGGGGGGGCGCTGGGCATGGGCTACGCCGCCAAGGCCGCGCCGGACGGCTACACGCTCTACATGGCCGCCGTCAGCAACGCCGCCATCGCCGCCGTCACCTACAGCAACCAGCCGGCCAACCTCGCCAAGGATTTCGTGCCGATCGCCGGCATCGGCAATGTGCCGCACATCCTCGTGGTGCCGTCCACGCTGCCCGTGAAGACCGTGCCGGAACTGGTGAAGTACCTCAAGGCGTCGCCGGGGCAGTACAACTTCGCCTCGCAGGGGTCGGGCACGCTGTCCCACCTGGAGTCGGAGCTGTTCCGGCTGCGCACCGGGGTGGACGTGGTGCATGTGCCCTATAAGGGCAGCTCGTTCGCGCTGCCGGACCTGATGGCGGGCCGTTCCGCGATGATGTTCGACAGCATTCCGTCGGCCCTGCCGCACGTGAAGGCGGGCAAGCTGCGCCTGCTGGCGGTGGCGTCAGACCAGCGCGTGAAGTCCCTGCCCGAGGCCCAGACCATGGGCGAAGCCGGCATCCAGGACTTCCGCGCCAACAACCTGTTCGGCCTGGTGGCCCCCAAGGGCACCCCGCCGGCGGTGATCGAGAAGCTGGCCGCCGCCACCAAGGCCGTGCTGGCCCAGCCCGATCTGGTCGACACCATGGACGCCCAGGGCGTGCAGATCGTCTATTCGGCGCCGGACAAGTTCGGCCGCATGATTAACGAGGAAATGCGCGACTGGGCCAAGGTGGCGCAGGCCGCGAAGGTCAAGGTGGACTGAGCCCCGCCCGGTCTCACCGCAGTTCAGCAACCCTCCCGGGGCGGCGGCCCGATTCGTCCCCAGCCTGGCTGGCGCCGCCCATTTTTCGAATTTGTCCGAGCCGTTCATGACCGCTTTCTGGGATTTTCCGTACACGGCGCGCCGCTTGCCGGTGCTTGCCGACAATGTGATCGCCACGTCGCAACCATTGGCAGCAGCCGCCGGCCTGCGCATGCTCGCGCGGGGCGGCAATGCCGTGGATGCCGCGCTGGCCACCGCCATCGCGCTGACCGTAGTGGAACCGTGCATGAACGGCATTGGCGGCGACGCCTTCGCGCTGATCTGGGACGGCGAGACGCTGCACGGCCTCAACGCCTCCGGCCGCGCGCCGCGTGCCTGGACGCCCGAATCGTTCGCCCGCCACAGCGCCATGCCCTTCACCGGCTGGGACAGCGTGACGGTGCCCGGCGCAGTCTCGGGCTGGCGCACCACGTGGGAACGCTTCGGCTCGCTGCCGTTCGAGGACCTGTTCGAGCCGGCCATCGAGTACGCCACCCATGGCTACGTGGTCTCGCATACGGTCCATCGCCAGTGGCAGGCCCAGGTGCCGGTGTTGCGCAACGAGCCCGGTTTTGCCGAGTCGTTCGCCCCGCGTGGCCGGGCGCCGCTGCCCGGCGAGCGCTTTGTCTGCCCCGGACAGGCGGAAACGCTGACCCGCATCGCCCGCTCCGGCGGGGAGGACTTCTATCACGGTGAACTGGCACGAAAGATTGCCGACCATGCCCGCGCCACCGGGGGCCGCATCGACGAAGCCGACCTCGCCGCCCACCGCGCGGACTGGGTCGAGCCGATCCGCATGGCCTACCGCGATCTGGAACTGTACGAAATCGGCCCGAACGGCCAGGGCATTGGCGCGCTGATGGCGCTGGGCATGCTCGAACATTGGGATATTGCCGAGTCCGGGCTCGACAGCGCCCGCACCATGCACCTCCAGATCGAGGCGATGAAGCTCGCCTTTGCCGACCTGCAGGCCCATGTGGGCGATATCGACGCCATGCGCCGGCCCGGCGCGGTGCCGCCCGAGGCGCTGCTGGACCCCGCCTACCTGGCCGAACGCGCGCGCGCCATTCGCCCCGACCAGGCGTCGTACCCCGGCCCGGGCAAGCCGCATACGGGCGGCACGGTCTACCTGACCGCCGCCGACCGCAACGGGATGATGGTGTCGTACATCCAGTCGAACTTCAAAGGCTTCGGGTCCGGCGTGGTGGTGCCCGGCACGGGCATCGCGCTGCATAACCGCGGCTGGGGCTTCAGCCTGGAAGCCGGCCATCCGAACCAGGTGGCGCCGGGCAAGCGCCCGTTCCACACCATCATTCCCGGCTTCCTGATGCGCGACGGTGCGCCGCTGGCCTCGTTCGGGGTGATGGGTGGGTCGATGCAGGCGCAGGGCCACGTGCAGATGACCAGCCGGCTGGCGGATTTCGGCCAGAACCCGCAGGCCGCCAGCGACGCGCCGCGCTGGCGCGTGATGGACGATAACGTGGGGGTAGCCGTGGAAGCCCATTGCCCGCCCGCCACCGTGGAGGGGCTGCGCGCCATGGGACACAAGGTGGAGCAGGCGCCCGCCGACAGTCTCGACTTCGGCGGGGCCCAGATGGCGATGAAGATGCCGCACGGCTATGCGGCGGCATCGGACTCCCGCAAGGATGGCTATCCGGTGGGATTCTGACCCCGCCAGACGGCCATCGTTATCAGCGGGGCCTTACCAGCGGTAGCGCATGCCCAGTTGCGCCTTGCCGGCCGTGTAGTCGTGAGCGCCGGCCTCGAAGCCGACGCTGCCCCATACGGTCAGGCGCCGCGTGACATCGCCCTGCATGCCGATCCGGCCTTCGAGACGGTTGGCGGGGAGATCCTCACGGACGACGAAGCTGTCGAACTGCGCGGTCTGCGAAGCGGGGCCATGCCACCAGTTGATCTCGGCGAACGGTTTCATCCGCATCACGCCGATCGGGCTGCCGGCGGTCTCGGGATGGCTGACATCGCCATGCAGGCGCAGGCCCAGGCGGGTGGTCAGGCTGCTCTCCGACAGCTGGCTGACCGCGGTGCCGCCCTGCTCCACATGGCGGTCCGCCCAGTAGTTTGCGTAGAGGATCTGGAGCTGCGGCTCCAGATAGGTACGCACGTCCGCCGAGCGGTGGAGCGGGAAGGCATGGCCGGCCTCGATGGACGTCACGAGGTTGGAGGAGCGATAGCGCTCGGAGGGCAGGCCCGCGCCGTTCACTTCATTGTCATAGGCGCCATACATGGCCCACACGTCCACGTAGGGACCGGTTTCCGTGTGACGGTCGCCGTACCAGGTGCCGTAGACCCCCGCGCTGACGCCATCGACCTTGCCGTGCGCGGCCAGCGGCCCGTTGCGCGACGCGTTGCGGCTGCCGCCGTACGCGCCCATCACGCCCACATGGATGCTGCCCTTGTCCACCGGCAAGCGGAGCACATCGCCACCGATATGCACGAGGTAACGGGTGTCGCTGCCGGTCAGGCCCAGCGCGCCGTTGCGGCTGGCCGTGGAGCCTACCGTGCGCAGCCAGGCGTTGCGGCCCGGCCCGTCGGCGTCGCTGGTACCGGCTGCGGCGCGCTCGCCCTCCCGGTCGCGCAGGGTATGGAACAGCAGGGTGCTGGCGGCGAGCTTGTTATTGAGATAGGCACCCACTTCGGGGCGCAGCGCCGGCAGTGGCGTGACGTCGTCAGGCTGGCCGTCGGTCCGGGCCTGTGCCACCAGATACCAGTCTTCGGCCTTGCCTCCCTCGCCGCCCCGCACCAACTGGTAGTCATACGCCCCAGCGGCGATCGATCCCACGCCTTGCCGGTAGCCGTCCGAGCCCGGGTTCAGCCGGAATGCCGCGGCATCGGTGGCGCCGCCGTTGCGCGTCTCCACAAGGCGGATCCCTTGTACCGTCTGCGCGCCCTCGCCGCCGGCATGGCGGATCAGCAGGCTGGTATCGCCCGAGGCGCGTGCGCCGTCCAGCACGATCTTGTCGGTGGCCGATGCATCGCCGCCCATCTGCGTGGCGAGCCGCACGGTGCCGCCGGTGCCGACATAGTCGCGCGTCACGGTCAGCGTCTGGCCTGGCGTGGCGCCGGCTCGCGTAGCCAGGTTCACCGTGCCGCCATTGGCCAGGCTGGTCACCATGGCATCGCCCTTGATGTTCCAGGCCGACTGTGCGTCCACGGAGAGGTTGAACGTGCTGCCGGCATCCACGCGTGCCGCGCCATCCAGCGTTGACGATTCGAGGGCGAGGCTCAGGGTCCCCCGCGTGCCGTCGTCGGCGTTCAGCACTTCCACCCCGTTCGTGCTGCCCAGCAGGGACGATCGCCGCAGCGTGGCGTCCAGCGCGCTGCCCACCACGTGGATGCCGGCGGCCTGGTTGGCGGCGAGTTGCGAGTCCACGATCATGGCCGTGCTGGTGCCAGCATCATAGGCCTCCGCGTGCAACGCCGCGGCGTTGACGCCATGCGTGGTGATGGTGCTGGCATTCAGGTCCAGGTCGGCAGCACCGCCCACGACCGCGCCCTGGGCCCGTGCGCCGCGCGTGGTGACCGTCACGCCATCGGCGCGTGCGGTGGCGCGCAGCGTCGTGCCGGTTCGGCCGCCAAACGCCATCAGGCCTTGCGCTTCCGCGCCTTCGGTGGTGACCGTGCCGCCGTCCAGCGTTACCGAGCCGCCATGCATGGCGAACACCCCGGCGGCCCCTTCGCCAGCCGTTGTCAGGGCCACGTCATGGGCCACCACCGTGGCACCCGATAGCGCGCCCATGCCATAGCCTGCCTCGCCCGTCGTTTGAATGGTGCCGCCATGGAGTTCCGCGCTGCTGACGTAGCCGCTTGGGTCGTTGATGCCATCGGCCCAGACGCCCGCCGCGGCGTATCCGCTGGTCACGATCTCTGTGTCACGCACCCGGACGGCGCCTGATACGGCGTGGGCGCCGTGGCCGCGCTCTCCCCGCGTACGGATCCGCGTGCCGGTGGCATCGACGAGCGTGTCGCCGCCGCCGCCAATCGCATAGAGCCCGTGCCCGTTGCGTCCGCTGGTGTTGACCACGCCGCGCGACACCGTCACGATGCCATTGAGGTTGGCTTCCACCCCGGCGGCATTGTCGCCACTGGCGTTGATCGTGGTGTCGCGCGCGTCGATCCGGGCACCATTCTCGAAGGCCATGAGCGCGTTGCCGCGATCGGCCGTCACCGTGCCGCCATCGATGCCGATGGTCGCGCCATCACCGGCCCACACGCCCACATAACCGCTGCCGGAGAACACCTGGACGTTGTCCAGGCCGATGCGGCTGTTTGCGTTGATGGCGTACAACGCCATCGCGTTGTCGGTGTCGATACCGCCGCCGCGCATGTCGATGGTGCTCCCGCTCATGGCCGCCAGCCCGTGCGCGCCGCCGCCTTCGGTCGTGACCGAAATCGCCCCGCCGCTATCGAGGATGCGGACTCTGCCGCCTTCGGTGGCGAGGACCGCAATGCCTGCCGTACCGGGTGTCGTGCCGGTCTCGATGGCACGGCCATCATCGATTTGCACTTCAACGCCCGGCGCGAGGATCTGAGTGGCCAGCGTAGGTTGGGAAAACGCGAGGCAAGCCGTGGCGATCACGGACAGGCGCGTGGTAATGGCCCTGCGTTGCTCGCGGGCCCGAACTGAGTAAGACGACTGCATGATGGACTCGAAGAATAAGAAGAAAGGCCCGGCCCGCCACGCCAGATCTGGCGCGGCCTTCCGGGGCGTTGCGCATTCTCACGAGTCACATTTCCTATTGCTATGGGAATTCCCTTAAATTGCGGATGACGCCCAGTCGAATCAATTACCCCAGCGGCAGCGCCGTGCTGTACAGCACCTGCTTCAGCGCGAAGCTGGAGCGGATGCTCGCCACGCCCGGAATGCGCGTGATCTGGTCGATGATCAGACGCTCGAGCGAGTCCACGTCGGGCACTACCACCCGCAGCAGGTAATCGGCATCGCCGGACATCAGGTAGCACTCCATCACCTGCGGCAACGCGCCGATGCGGCGCTCGAACTCGTCCAATGTTTCGCGGCGCTGTTTATCGAGCGAAATCGAGATGAAGACCACCACCTTGAGGCCAAGCCGGCGCGCGTCCAGCAGCGTGACCTTGCGCGCGATCACGCCCGATTTCTCCAGCTGCTTCACCCGCGCCAGACAGGGCGACGGCGACAGGTTCACGCGGCTGGCCAGTTCCACGTTGGTGAGGCTGCCGTCGCGCTGCAATTCGCTCAGGATCCGGATATCTGTGGTGTCAAGATCGATGTCCAGCATGTTGCGCTTCCCGTTCGTGCAAAGACGGCATTCTATGCTGGAATCTACGGCTGGTGCAGTCGAATCCAGTCATTGCTGCGGCGCAACCAGACGTAGACTTTTCAGCACCCGCACCCGCTCCGGAACCCCTTTCCCGATGTCTGCCCAAGCTCCCGCCGGCGCCGCTCCGGCCGCCGGACTCAAGAAATTCCTGCCCCTGATCGGGGCCGTCGCCATCTGGGGCGGCAACTGGCCCGTGATGAAGCTCGGCCTGGCCCACGTCAGCCCGCTGTGGTTCGCGGCGCTGCGCTTCGGCTCGGCAGCGCTGATCAGCGTGGTGGTGCTCGGCGCGCTGCGCCGGCTGCGCCTGCCAACGCGGCAGGAATGGCCGCTGGTGGTCAGCGTGGGGCTGTTGCAGATGGGCGCCTTCACGGCGCTGGCGCTGTGGGCCTTGCAATACGTGGCGCCGGGGCGGGCCTCGGTGGTGGCCTACGCCACGGCGATCTGGGTGATTCCGCTGTCCGCGCTGGTGCTGGGCGAGCGGCCGTCGCGGCTGCAATGGCTGGCCACGGCGTTCAGCTACGCCGGCATCGCCGTGATCGTGGCGCCCGCGCTGGGCGGCTGGGAATTGCATACCGTGATGGGGCTGACCATGCTGCTGGGCGCGTCGCTGGCGTGGTCGGTCAGCATCATCCATCTGCGCGCGCACCGCGCGGTGCGGCTCGGCGCGGACATGATTCCGTGGGAGTGCGCGGTGGCCACGGTGCCGCTGCTGTTACTGGCCCTGTTCCGCGATGGCACGCCGGACCTCGGCGCCATGGCGGACATCTGGCCGGTCATCCTCTACACCGGCCCGCTCGCCACGGCCCTGACCTTTATCGTCGTGCTCAATGTCACGCAGTCGCTGCCGCCGGCCGCCACGTCCATCGCCATGCTCGGCGTGCCGCTGCTCGGCCTGCTGCTATCGGCAGTGGCCTGGCACGAGCGCATTTCCGCGGATCTTTCGATTGGCCTCGCGCTGATCGGGCTCGGCGTCATTACCACGGCGCTGGCGCCCCGCCTGGGCAAACTGGCCGCGTCGCGCTGATATTTCGGAAAATGACTAGCGACTACGGCTGGACTGAGGGTTCGCGCTTCAGCGTGCGCAGCACGAAGGTCGAATGGCTGTGCCGCAGGCCGGGCAGCTTGTAGAGCTTGTGGCGCAGGAATTCCTCGTAGCCCTCGGTGCCGGCCACGGCCACCTTGATCAGGTAGTCGTACTCGCCCGTCAGCAGATGGGCCTCGAGCACTTCGGGCAGTTCGGCCAGCGCCTCGCCAAAGCGGCGGAACATGTCGTCGTCGTGGCGGTCCAGCGTGACTTCGATTAGCACCGTGTCCGGCAGGCCCAGCGCCTTCTGGTTCAGCAGCGCCGCGTAACTCTCGATCACCCCTGCTTCCTCCAGCGCCCGCACCCGGTTCCAGCACGGCGTGGCGGACAGGCCAACCAGCTCGGCCAGCTTCGCATTGGAGATGCGCCCGTCGCGGCGCAGTTCGCGCAGGATGCGGCGGTCGATGTCATCGAGCTTGGGAAGGTTCGACATGGCGGATTCGCTTAAGAAAGAAGAATTATCCGGAGATTGTATGATAATCCGCAGTTTTTTCTTCATTTACCCTGGCATCGGAGAAAAATCAGAAGCTCATTTTTCGCCCGTGCTGGTAAATTTACCGGACACCTTTCGCATCACATCCGGACCGCCTGCCATGTCGCTGCCCACTCTCGACCTCGCCCTTGAACTCGATCCCGCCGATGTCTTCGGCAGCCTGGAATGGGTGCTCGCCAATGCCCGCCGCACGGGCCTGACGCTGCAGGCGCTGCGCTTCGACGCCAACGCCGCGCAGGGCGTGCGGTTCTCCGCCAGCGCGCCGGTGCCGGAACTGCTGCACGTGTTCGTACGCCGCATCGGCCATGGCGTGGAGGTGCGGATCGTGGATGCAGAGTTCGGCGATGACATCGATTCGCTCGATGGGCTCGCCTCGGTCACGCTGCCCGAGCCGGTGGCGCTGCACGCCTAAGGCAGCTCAGGCCGGCGCCAGCAGTTCGATGCCGTCGAGTTCCGCCGCGCAGGTATCGCGCACGATGGTGACGAAGTCCGCCACATAGGGCCGGTCCGCCATCGCGGCGGGCACGGTCGCGTACAACTCGCTCCACAGGCCCTTGGCGCCGATGCGCTTGGCCAGCACGTAGTCGTGATCGACGTAGTTCTTCACGCCCCAGTTCGGCAGTGCAGCCACCCCGCGCCGGCTGGCCACGAGCTGTAGCACGGCCACGGTCAGCTCGGCCGTGCGGCGTTGCAGATGGATGCCGGCAGGCTCCAGCACCTCGCGGATCAGGTCGATGCGCTGCTCGGGCACCGGATAGGTAATCAGCGTTTCGCCGGCCAGGTCCGCCGCCTCCAGGCGCCGCTTGTTGCGCAGCCGGTGTTCGTTGGCGATGACCGCCAGGATCTCGAAGCGGAACAGCGGCGCCACCTCCAGCCCGCGCTTGGCTGGCGGCTTGGAGCCGATCACCATGTCCGCCTTGCCGTTCGCCAGCAGCGCGAGCGGATCGGCGTGGAAACCCGCCACGAGGTCGATTTCCACCTCAGGCCAGCGGCGGCGGAACTCGTCCATCACCGGCATCAGCCAGTCGAAACACGTGTGGCACTCCAGCACCACGCGTAACTCCCCCCGGGTATCGCCCTTGAGCCGCAGCAGGTCGCGTTCGGCCGCGCTGATGGCGGCCAGCGCCTCGCGCGCCAGCGCCAGCAGCCGCTCCCCGGCCGGCGTGAAGCGCAGGCCCTGGCGCGTGCGGTCGAACAGCGGCGTGCCGTAATGGGCCTCGATGGCCTTGATCTGGTGCGAGAGCGCCGACTGGCTCACATGCACACGCTCTGCCGCCGTGGCCAGCTTGCCGGACTCGGCAATCGCCACGAGGGAGCGGAAATGGCGGACTTCGATCATTGGCGTTGACTACACCCTGTGACTTGAATGAAATTCATATATTGTTTAAAACATGTCGCTTGATTCATTCTACTCGCCATCAGAGACTGTGCGCCAGATCGAACATTTCCCATCTCTGGAGCCCACACATGGCACGCACCCACATCCTCGGCTTTCCGCGCATCGGCGCGCGCCGTGAACTGAAATTCTCGCAGGAGGCGTTCTGGCGCGGCGAGACGCCCGAAGCCGCGCTGCGCGAGACCGGCGCCGCGCTGCGCCGCCGCCACTGGCAGTTGCAGGCCAATGCGGGCCTGGCCACCGTGGCCGCCGGCGACTTCGCCTGGTATGACCAGATGCTCGGCACCACCGCGCTGCTCGGTGCCCTGCCCCGGCGCTTCGGTTTCGACCCGGCCGCGCTGACGCTCTCGCAATACTACGAACTGGCGCGCGGCAACGTGGGTCAGCCGGCCATGGAAATGACCAAGTGGTTCGATACGAACTACCACTACCTGGTGCCGGAACTCGATGCCGAATCCACCTTCGACGGCGGTCCGTCCTGGTATCTCGACGAAATCGACGAGGCGCTGGCGCTCGGCCTGCCCACGCGTCCGGTGCTGATCGGGCCGGTGACCTACCTGTGGCTGTCCAAATCCCACGTGGCGGGGTTCGACCGCCTGAGCCTGCTGCCCAAGGTGGTGGCGGCCTACGCCCGCATCCTCGCCCAGCTCAAGGCGCGCGGCATCGAATGGGTGCAGATCGACGAGCCGGCCCTGTGCCTGGACCTCGATGCGCCCTGGCTCGACGCCTTCGACGCCGCCTACCCCACGCTGGCCGCTGCCGGGGTCAAGCTGCTGCTGGCCACCTACTTCGACACCGCCGCGCCCCACGCCGCCCGTGCCGCCGCGCTGCCCGTGCACGGTTTTCATATCGATCTGGTGCGCGCACCGCAGCAGCTGGCCGCGTGGCAGGCCGTGCTGCCGGCTGACGCCGTGCTGTCCGTCGGCGTGATCGATGGCCGCAATATCTGGCGGGCCGACCTGCGCGCCGTGCTGGACACGCTGAAGCCGCTGCACGCGCAGCTCGGCAATCGGCTGTGGATCGCCCCGTCCTGCTCGCTGCTGCACGTGCCGGTTTCGCTCGATGCCGAACAGCGGCTCGACCCGGAACTCAGGAATTGGCTAGCCTTCGCCACCGAGAAGCTCGATGAACTGCATACGCTCGCCACGGCGCTGAACCAGGGCGAGGCGGCCGTCGCCGAAGCCCTCGCGGCCAGCGATGCAGCCCAGGCCGCGCGCCGCACCTCGCGCCGGGTGGTGAACCAACAAGTGCAGAAGCGGCTGGCCGACGTGACGGCCGGCATGGCCGACCGCGCCAGCGCGTTCGACCTCCGCATCGAGCGCCAGCGCGCCGCGCTGGCCCTGCCGGCGCTGCCGACCACCACCATCGGCTCGTTCCCGCAGACGCCGGCCATCCGCCAGACCCGCGCGGCCTACAAGCGCGGCGACATCGGCGCGCTGGAATACCTCGAACGGATTCGCGGCGAGATCGAACTGGCGGTGCGCAAGCAGGAGGCGCTGGGGCTGGACGTGCTGGTCCACGGCGAGGCCGAGCGCAATGACATGGTCGAATATTTCGGCGAACAGCTATGCGGCTACGCCTTTACCGAGAACGGCTGGGTGCAGAGCTACGGCTCGCGCTGCGTGAAGCCGCCGGTGATCTATGGCGATGTGTACCGCCCCGAACCGATGACGGTGGAGACCGCCCGCTACGCGCAGTCCCTGACGGACAAGCCGATGAAGGGCATGCTCACCGGCCCGGTGACGATGCTGCAATGGTCCTTCGTGCGGGACGACCAGCCGCGCGCCACCACGGCACGGCAACTGGCGCTGGCCATCCGCGACGAGGTGCGCGACCTGGAGGCGGCCGGCATCCGCGTAATCCAGATCGACGAACCGGCATTGCGCGAGGGCCTGCCGCTGCGCCGCGCGGACTGGGCGGCCTACCTGGACTGGGCTGTCAACGCCTTCCGGCTCTCGGCCGCCGGTGTGGCCGACGCGACGCAGATCCACACCCATATGTGCTATGCGGAGTTCAACGACATCCTGCCGGCCATCGCCGCCATGGACGCGGACGTGATCACCATCGAGACCTCGCGCTCCGCCATGGAACTGCTGGAGGGCTTCGGCGAATTCGACTATCCGAACGAGATTGGCCCGGGCGTCTACGACATCCACTCCCCGCGCGTGCCGACCGTGGAAGCCGTGACGCGGCTGCTCGAGCGCGCCTGCGAGGTCATTCCGCCGCAACGGCTGTGGGTCAACCCGGACTGCGGACTGAAGACGCGCGGCTGGCCGGAGACCGAGGCGGCGCTGGCCAATATGGTAGCGGCGGCGCGGCAGCTGCGCGGCAAGCTGGCTGGGCAGGTGCCCGTGTCGTGGAAGCGGGTGGATCGCCCGGCCAGCGCGCAGGTCGGCGCGGTTGTCGGCGCGGTTGTCAGCCATACGCACACGGCGGCGTGCGCCCCGGCCTGCGCGGGACAGGCGGCGGTATAGGTCAGAGCCACGTCAGAGCTAGATCAGGAAATCGGCCGGAAAAACGGCGCCCTGCGCGCGCAGCTGTGTCCTTGTGTCACATGGTGCGCGCGCTGGCCAGCCCGTATCCTCTCGGGAAAATTCCAAGAGGAAGTCATGAAACGAGCCAATCCCTGGCGCCGCGCGGCAGTCCTGCCCGCGGCCGCCTTGTCCACGGCTGCGCTGGGCCAGGCCGCCAGCGCGCCCGACCCTACGCCCGAGCATGTGCTGCCCACCGTCACCGCGACGGCCCCGGCGGCGGGATCGCTGACCGCGCCGAGCATCGGCCAGCAGCGCCGGTCGCTGTTCGAATTCGCTGGCTCGGTGGGGTTCGTTGACGCGGCGTCGTATACCAACACCTACGCCAGCGATCTGCGAGATGTGCTCAAGGATGCGCCCGGCGTCTACGTCCAGGAACGCTACGGCCAGGAACTGCGCCTGTCGGTGCGCGGCTCGGGCGTGGCGCGCGGCTTCCACACGCGCGGCATCGACATCCTCCAGGACGGCGTACCGACCAACTTCGCCGATGGCAGCGGCGACTTCTATCAGATCGATCCGATTGGCCTGTCGGCGGCGGAGATCTACAAGGGCGGCAACGGCCTCGCCTATGGCAGCACCACGCTGGGCGGCGCGATCAACTTCACCACCCCGACCGCCCTGAACGCCGAGGCGCCGAACATGGCGCGCGTGGACGGCGGCAGCTTCGGCACGATCCGCGCGAGCGGGCAGGTGTCGCGCCAGATCGGCGCGTGGGACTTCCTGGCCAACCTGACCGTGAACCATTCGGAGGGCTACCGGAACCACGAGCGCGGCCAGTACGAGCAGCTCAACGCCAACCTCGGCTATCGCTTCAGCCCGTCCGTGGAAACGCGCTTCTACTTCGGCGCGTACATCGTCGATCAGCTGCTGCCGGGCACGCTGAGCCTGAACGACGCGCTGAACAACCCGCGCATGGCCTCCGCCAGCGCGCTGGCGGGCGATCAGGCCCGCAACACGCGCACCGAGCGGCTGGCCAACGTGACGACCGTGAAGCTCGACAACGGCCAGCTCGACTTCAGCACCTGGGTCATCCACAAGAGCCTGTATCACCCGATCTTCCAGGTCATCGACCAGGATTACTGGACCTACGGCTTCGCGCCGCGCTACACGGGCAATTTCACGCTGGGCGGCATGCGCAACCAGCTGATCGCGGGTGCGCGCTTCTTCGGCGGCAACAACAACGCGCGCCAGTACGTGAACGTGAACGGCAGCCGGGGCGCGCAAACGCTGAACGCGGCGCAGGATGCGTATAACTACGAGGCGTACCTGGAAGACCGGCTCTACGTGGTGCCCACCGTGGCGCTGATGGCTGGCGCCAAGGCGTACCGCAACCGGCGCGAGTACCAGGACTATGGCGGTCTGCCCGCCAGCTCCACGCCCAAGTCGGACGGCACCACCTACAGCGGCGTGAACCCGAAGTTCGGCGTGCTCTGGGAACCGCGCAAGGACGTGCAGGCCTTCATCGACATCACGCGCAGCGCCGATGTCCCGGATTTTTCCGATTTGAACCAGACCATCGGTGCGACCAACCAGTTCGTGCCGCTGGCCGCGCAGCGCGGCTGGACGCTGGAGGCTGGCACGCGCGGCCAGGTGGACCGCTTCGGCTGGGATCTGACGGTGTACCGCTCCCTCGTGCGCGACCAGTTGCTGCAATACACGGTCAGCCCGGATGTGCCGGCTTCCACCTTCAACGCCAATCGCACCATCCTGCAGGGTGTGGAGCTGGGCGCCAGCGCCGACGTGCTGCGCAACGTGGCCGGCCCCGGTGACAAGATCACCGTGTCGCAACTGTGGAATTTCAGCGATTTCCGATTCGACAACGACCCGGTGTACGGCAACAACCGCATCGCCGGCATCCCGAAACACGTGCTGCGCACGACGCTCGCGTATAGCCAGGCTGCGGGGTTGCGGGTGGCGGGAACGATCGACTGGGTGCCGACCGGCGCCTACGTGGACTACGCCAACACGATGAAGGTGCCGGCCTACGTGCTGTTCGGGATTCAGGCCAGCTATGAATTCCAGCGCGGGGTCACGCTGTTCCTCGATGCCCGCAACCTGGCCGACAAGCGCTACATCAGCGACTTCGGCACCGTGGCCGATGCGCGCACCGCGAACACCGCAGTGTTCTACCCGGGCGTGGGGCGCGCGTTCTACGCTGGCGTGAAGTTCAAGTTCTGACGCCGGGGCGCCGTCAGGGCGCGCGTCAGGTCGCGCGTCAGTTCACGCGCTGCACCGCCGGCGGCGCCCACTTGCCGTCCAGCATGGCCTGGTCCGGCCAGTAGGCGCGCAGCACGAGGTTGAAGCCATCGGGCGGCGCCGGCAGCCAGTTGGCCGCGCGCGCGCCGTCGGGGCGCTCGTACTGGATATAGATGTCGAGCGAGCCGTCGCGGTTGTAGCGCAGGCGGTCGCGGCTGCCGAGCGCGTAGCGCTGGATCGGGTTGCTGACGAACGCCTGCTTGTTGTTGTAGAGCGTGAGCGACCAGAACGCCTTAACCGGCGGCAACTGCCCTTTCTCGAAATGCAGCACGTAGCGGCTGCCGCCATCGAACGGCCGGCCCGTGGCATCGGCGCGCGTGGCGGGGTAGACCGCATCCTCGGGCAGGTTCGCACCCAGGCCCATCATGGCGATGGCGGCGCGCTTGGTGTAGTCGGTGCCGTAGCTGCCAAGGTCACGCGCGATGCGCCAGCCGGTGCTGCCGGCCGCGCCCTTGCGCGCTTCGGCGGCAATCCCGGCCAGCGCGGCCGTCGCGCCTTCCTGCACGGCGCGCGCCGTGGACGGCTCCAGCACCGTGGTCTTGAACGGCTCGCCGGCCTCGATCCCCATGCGGCGCATCTTCCCGACCATCGCCGCATCCTCGGGCGCCGGCGGGTTGGCCTCCAGCAAGGCGGCCATGCGCGAGAAGAACGCCTGCGCGTCCATGGCGGCCACCTGCTCGACGGGCGGCGTCTGGGTGTCGATCAACGTGGCGCGCGGCGGCGCGGCCGGCGGCGCCACGCGGGCGCCCTTCTGCCAGGCGGAAAGCGGAATCAGGCGGTACTGGTCCTGGAGGCGGTGCACGGTCGGGAAGTCCTGCTTCCCGTTGGTCTGCGTGCGGCCAATCAGCCAGACCATGGCGGTCGGCGAGCGGATCTCCTTCACGCCCTTGGGCAGCGTACCCTGCCAGTCCGGTCCGACGATGGCGAACGCGCCACGCTTGGTGCCGGTGGTGCGCTTGCCCGGCGACGCGAACACATTGGTCCACGCATCCATCAGCGGCATCAGGTAGTAGCGGCCGGCGGTATCGGGCACGGACAGGACCACGGGTTCCTTCGTCAGGTCCAGCCAGGCCGTCGAATACAGCGTATCGGCATTGGGACTGACCACGTCGGTGAACATGGCATCCGGGAAGCTGCGCTTGTGAACAAAGGTGTTGGCCGGCGTGCGGGCCGTCATCACCTCGCGCGTCACGTCCATCAGCACGAGCGGATAGCCGTAGGTGAACACCTCCGCGGACAGGGCCTTCATGGCCTGGTCGGAGGGCGGCTGCTCCACGGCCGTGACGGTGGTCGCACGCTCGTTGGTGGACGAGCATGCGGAGAGCAGGACGGCCAGCGCGACCACGCTGGCCAGATTGCGTATCGAAGGATTCATGACCCCGTTTCCCTTTGGACTGGCGGCCTTCCGGATAGACGGGCAAACGGACGGGTAAACGTCGCTTGTCGCCCCGGAGGCGCATCTCTTCCGGACGAATGATGTGCCCGCCGATCCGCCCGTGTCAATGTCCCGGCGACCCAATTAAGGGGGGAACCGAACACGCTGGGGGCGAATAGCGGCAAGGGCTGCCGGGGCGGGGGCCGGGCGCTAGAGATAGGTGGCGATCACGACATAGCGAGCGGGAATACCGGCAGGGGTGCCCGGGCCATCGGCCGGCCGGACATCGAGGTGATAGGCGCCCACGGACTCGCCCTCCCCGGCCCGCGGCAACGCCAGGGTCCGCACAACGGCACCGCCCGGGACGGGACAGCGCGACTGGAGCGTCGGCCGCGCCCCGGCTCGCGGCACCATGTCACAGGTCGGTGCGACGATGGCACCCTCAAACCGGATCGTCCCACCCTCGGCACACGCTACCCCCACCTGCCCCATCAAAAGCCCCGCCGCCGTCGCCATCGCCGCCATCGGGAACGCCCGCTTACGTGCCTTCATGCCTATCTCCTTGGTGTCTGGGACTGCCTGAGAAATTTCCTACGCGGCCAGTGTAGCGACGCGACGGACCGGCCGGAAGTGAAGGATTTCGGGATTGTGTGAACGGCCGGGGGATGGTGACTTCGCGAGGGGAAGCCGTACGGCGGGGAGACTTGCAGACAGATGCGGGAGGACCAAAGAAAAACGGGATTGGCAAACGCCAATCCCGTTTTTCTTGCTGATAGTGGCGCGGCTGGCAGGATTCGAACCCACGACCCCTTGGTTCGTAGCCAAGTACTCTATCCAACTGAGCTACAGCCGCACGCGAGGCCGCAATTGTATCGCAATTCGCCTTTCGTGCAAGCGTTTGATGAAAAAAAACGGCATGGCTACCATCGGTACCGTGCGCCCAACGTTGCGCCAGCGTTACGGCCGCCGCGCGCCTTCATCCAGACCTTCAGGCCGGTGATGGAATTGCGCTGGGCGCCAACGTTGAACGACAGCAGGCCACGCAGCAGGTCGGTGTCGATGCGGGTGCCGTTGATGTTGATGGTTCTCGCGCGGTTGTCCTGCCACCAGTCGGCTTCCACATAGGGATAGACGCCGGAGATGCGCGTCGGGCGGGACCCGTAGAGGCGGACGGCCAGGCCGGTGGCGCTGGCCTCGCCGGGCGCGGCGTCCCAGTTGTTGGCGACGGGCGACATGCCAGGGCGATAGGCCATCTCCACGCGCGACTGCAGCGTCAGCCCTTCGGCATTGCGCGACAGCGGCGTGTTCATCGCCAGCGCCATGCTGCGCACGCTGCTGTCGACAAAGCCGGTGGCGGAGGTCACGTCGTCGAGGTGCAACCGGGCGGGACGGGGCGCGCCGCGGAACGTCTCGACCTGGCGATCGATGGCGCCGGGGCCCGGCGCGTCATCGACGGGCCGCGACTGCGCGGACAGCGAGGCATAGACCGGCCGGGGCAGGCCCGGACCGTCATCGCCATCGACCATGCGCGGCGGTGCGAGGGCATCCGGAGGAGCTGCGGGCCTGGTGGGCGCTGCGGCGAGTTCGGGCGGCGCGGCGGCTCCGACGGTGGGCGCGGGAGCGGGTGCTGACGCGGCAGCGGACAAGAACCAGTTGTCCGCCTCCTCCGCATGGGCCACGACCGCGCCGGCCATCAACGCCATGAGCAGCCACCATCGGAGCGGCAGATGATGTGCCCAGTCTGCCGCGGCACAAGGTTTCCATCCGGGATGGCTCCCGGACCGTTCCTCTCTCTCACGCAACGCCAGCTTTCTCATGGCAACCACCTTGCCGGGCGTTTCTGAACCATGCCCGATCAGACTTGAGCATAGGTCAAACATCCGGCGATGGTGAGTGCCTGTGTGATCTGCCGCGCAAGCCAAAACCCGCAGAGATCGTACAAGCGCCGGAAACGAAAAAAGGCCCCCAGGGGGCCTGTCTTTCCGGATGTACAAATAGAAATGGCCCCGCTTGCGCGGGGCCATTTAAATATTGGTGCCCAGAAGAGGACTCGAACCTCCACAGTGTTGCCACCGCTAGGACCTGAACCTAGTGCGTCTACCAATTCCGCCATCTGGGCTTCGTCTCGCTGCATGTCTGCGGCGATGCGAAGAAGGAGATTATGCTGCGATGATCGCCGGCTGTCAACAGGCTGCCGAAAAAATCCTGGCGATTCTTAGCGCAGCCGGAAATCCACCTGTGAAGGCCGGCCATCCAGCGCCAGCGTGGCGGTGGCGGCCGGGGTGCGCGCCACCACCTTGCCGGCGCGCAGCACGGCCAGCCGCGTGGCGCGCAGGCGGAGGGCCTCTACCGGATTGCGCGCCTGCAACAGCACCAGGTCCGCGCGGCAGCCTGGGGCCAGGCCGTAGCCGTCCAGGCCGAGGATCCTGGCCGGCGTCTCGGTCACGGCCGCAAAGCAGGCGCGCATGGCGTCCTGCCCGGTCATCTGGGCCACGTGCAGGCCCATGTGGGCCACCTCCAGCATGTCGCCGGTGCCCAGCCCGTACCACGGATCCATCACGCAGTCGTGCCCGAAGGCCACCGGCACCCCCGCCGCCAGCAGTTCCGGCACGCGCGTCATGCCGCGCCGCTTTGGGTAGGTGTCATGCCGCCCCTGGAGCGTGATGTTGATGAGCGGATTGGCGATGGCCGCCACGCCGGCCTCGCGCATCAGCGGCAGCAGCTTGGACACGTAATAGTTATCCATCGAATGCATCGACGTCAGGTGCGAGCCCGTGACGCGCCCCTGCAACCCGAGCCGGACGGACTCGCTGGCCAGCGTCTCGATATGGCGCGACATCGGGTCATCGCTCTCGTCGCAATGCATGTCCACGCGCAGGCCGCGCGCGGCAGCTTCCTCGCACAGCAGCTTCACGGACGCCGCGCCGTCCGCCATGGTCCGCTCGAAGTGCGGAATGCCGCCAACCACGTCCACGCCCATGTCCAGCGCGCGGCGCAGGTTGTCCAGCGCGCCGGGCGCCCGCAGCACGCCGTCCTGCGGAAAGGCCACCAGTTGCAGGTCGAGGTAGGGCTTCACGCGCTCGCGCACGTGCAGCAGCGCCTCGGTGGCCAGCAGGCGCGGATCGCAGACATCCACGTGCGAGCGGATGGCCAGCAGCCCCTTGGCGACGGCCCAGTCGCAATAGGCCAGCGCGCGTTCCACGATGGCCTCCTGCGTCAGCAGCGGCTTCAGCTCGCCCCACAGGGCAATGCCTTCGAGCAGCGTGCCGGACTGGTTCACGCGCGGCAGCCCATAGGACAATGTCGAATCCATGTGGAAGTGCGCGTCGACGAACGGCGGCGTGACGAGCTGGCCGGCGGCGTCGATCTCCTCGCCCGCCGTGGCGGCCAGGCGCGGCTCCACGGCGGCGATCTTGCCATTGGCGATGCCGATGTCGATGTCGGTACGGCCATCGGGCAGGCTGCAGCGGCGCAGGATCAGGTCGAACATGTGGAATCTCTCTCTTCTATATATAGGGGGCGATGGGGTTGGGTCACCGCTCGCCCTTGCGGTACGGCTTCATCAGCGCCTGCGGATAGGCCGCGCGGCGCGCCACCAGCACCAGCGCCAGGATCGACAGCACGTAGGGCAGCATCAGGTACACCTGGTACGGCAGCGGCGGCAGGCCCGGCAGGCTCGCCCCGCCCTGTTGCAGGCGCAGTTGCAGGGCGTCGAACGCGGCGAACAGCACCGCGCCGAGCAGCGCCCGGCCGGGCCGCCACGAGGCAAAGACCACCAGCGCCACGCAGATCCAGCCGCGCCCGTTGATCATGTTGAAGAAGAACGCGTTGAAGGCGGAGAGCGTCAGGAACGCCCCGCCCACGGCCAT
Source organism: Cupriavidus sp. SIMBA_020 (assembly GCF_046535395.1). Classification (NCBI taxonomy): domain Bacteria; kingdom Pseudomonadati; phylum Pseudomonadota; class Betaproteobacteria; order Burkholderiales; family Burkholderiaceae; genus Cupriavidus; species Cupriavidus sp. SIMBA_020. Next base: position 307,628 of record NZ_JAWRWU010000006.1, read on the forward strand.
CAGCGCCGAGCCGGCCATGATCGCACCAATCCGCACGGCTGCCACGCGGATGCCCTGCCCTTCTGCCGCCGCCGGATTCTCGCCGACCATGCGCAGGGCCAGCCCCAGCGGCGTGCGATAGAGCAGCCAGCCGATCAGCGGCGCCATGCACAGCGCCAGCAGCGTCAGCGCGGTCTCGGCGGCCATCACCGGGCCGATCAGGGGGCCGAGGAGCGGTACCTCCGCCCACCATGTCATCGGCGCGAACGGGGTGATCGTCGGCGGCGACGACACCTGTGCGAAGTTCAGCCGATAGGCGTAGTAAGACACGCTGGTGGCCAGCATCGTCACGCCCAGCCCCGCCACGTGCTGGGACAGCGCCAGGGACACGGTCAGCCAGCCGTGCAGCAGCCCGAAGGCCAGCCCCACGCCCGCCGCCACCGCCACCCCGCCCCAGAGCGGCGCGCCGAGGTAGACCGCCAGCCAGCCGGAGAACGCGCCGGCCACCATGATCCCTTCGATGCCGAGGTTGAGCACCCCGGCGCGCTCGCACAGCAGCACCCCCAGCGTGCCGAAGATCAGCGGCGTGGCCACGCGCAACACGGCGATCCAGAACGGCGCCGCACTCACGATATCGAGCAGTTCCATCAGGCGGCCCTCCCGATCCGGTCGAACCGCACGCGGTAGCGCGTCAGCATCGTGGCCACCAGCATGGTCAGCAGCGCCACGGCGACGATCACGTCGGCGATGGTATTCGGCACGCCCACGGCGCGGCTCATGCCGTCCGCGCCCACCAGCACGCCCGCCACGAACACCGACGCGGCAATCACACCGATCGGGTGCAGCCCCGCCAGCATGGCGATGACCACCCCGGCGTAGCCGTAGCCGGGCGAGATGTCCAGCGTCAGGTAGCCGGTGCGCCCCGCCACCTCGACCACGCCGGCCAGCCCCGCCAGCGCGCCGGACAGCATCGCCGCCAGCAGCGTCACGCGCGTCACCGGCATGCCCGCGAAGGCCGCCGCGCGCGCGTTGGCGCCCACCGCACGCATCTGCAGGCCGAACACCGTGAAGCGGTTGACCGCCCACAGGATCACGGCCAGCGCCACGGCGATCAGCAGCCCGCTATGCACGCGCGAACGCTCCAGCAGCCGCGACAGTTCGAGTTCCGGCACCAGCGCCACGGACTGCGGCCAGCCCATCGCCAGCGGGTCCTTCATCGGCCCATCCAGCATCATCGACACGCCCAGCAGGACGATGAAGTTCAGCAGCAGCGTGGTGACCACCTCGTCCACCCCCAGCCGCAGCTTCAGCAGCGCCGGCACCAGCAACAGCAAAGCGCCTGCCAGCATGCCGGCCGCCACCATCAGACCGAACAGCAGCCCATTCGGCAGCGCGGCCGCCCACGGCGCGGCAGCCCCATCCACCTGTCCGCCGACGGCCACCGCTGCCAGCGCGCCCAGGTACAACTGCCCTTCCGCGCCGATATTGAACAGCCGCGTGCGGAACGCCACCGCCACGGCCAGCCCGGTCAGCATCAGCGGCGTGGCGCGGGTCAGCGTCTCCGACCACGCGAAACGCGAGCCGAAGCCCCCTTCGAGCAACAGCCAATACGCCTTGCCGACCGGCGCGCCGGCCCAGGCGACCAATACTGCACAAATGCCGAGCGTGGCGACGATGGCCCCGAACGGCGCGGCCACCAGCGCGGTGCGCGAGACCGTGGTGCGCGCTTCAAGCCGCATGGGCCACCTCCCCGTGCGTCGCGGCGTGGTCCGCGCCGGCCATGGCCAGTCCCAGCGTGCCGAGCGTCCAGCCGGACGTCGCGCGGGCCGGCGTCAGCCGTCCGCCATGGATCACGGCGATGCGGTCGGCCAGCGACAGCAGTTCGTCGAGATCCTCGGAAATCAGCAGCACGGCGGCCCCGGCCCCCGCGGCTTCCAGCAACTGGCGATGGACGTAGGCCACCGCGCCGATATCCAGCCCCCAGGTGGGCTGGCTGGCGATGACCAGCCGGGGCGTCTGCGCGCCGCGTACCGACAGCGCGCGCCCCAGAATCAGCTTCTGCATATTCCCGCCGGAGAGCGTGCGCGTGGGGGCGTCGATGCCGCCGCCGCGCACGTCGAATTTCCTGGCCAGCGCCGCCGCAAAGCGCCGCGCCGGTCCGCTGCGGATCACCCCGCCCCGCACGAACACCGGGTTGCCCAGTTGCTCGGCAATCGCGTTCTCCCACACGGCCAGGTCGCCCACGGCGCCTTCGGCGTGGCGATCCTCGGGCACGCGCGCCACGCCGGCGGCAATCCAGCGCCGGGGCACAGCCGGCAGGTCGATGCCTTCCACGGTCACCGTGCCGGACGATGGCGCCAGCATGCCGCTCATCAGCTCGGCCAGCGTGACCTGCCCGTTGCCGGACACGCCGGCAATGCCGACGATCTCGCCCGCATGCAGGGCCAGCGTGACATCGTGCAGCGCCACGCGCCCCTCCGCCGCGGCCACGTTGGCGCGGCGCAGGGTGGCGATCAGCTCCCCGGGCGCCTCGGCGGCCTCGCGCCGGGGCATCTCCACACGCCGCCCCACCATCAGTTCGGCCAGTTCCTGCTTGCTGGTCTCGCCTGCGGCGCGCATGGCCACCAGCTTGCCGCCGCGCAGCACCGCCACGCGATGCGACACACGCAGCACTTCATCGAGCTTATGGCTGATGAAAATCACCGACAGCCCTTCGGCAATCAGCTGCGCCAGCGTGGTGAACAGGCTGTCTACCTCCTGCGGCGTCAGCACGGCCGTGGGTTCATCGAGAATCAGCACCCGGGCGCCGCGATACAGCGCCTTGACGATTTCCACGCGCTGGCGCTCGCCCACGGACAACGCACCAACCCGCGCGTTGGGCTGCACGGCCAGGCCAAAACGCTGGGCGATGGCCTGCACGCGGCCGAGCGCGGCGGCGCGCTGCTGGCGCCAGCGCCAGAGTGGCTCGGTGCCGATCAGGATGTTGTCGAGCACGGTCAGGTTGTCGGCCAGCGTGAAGTGCTGGTGCACCATGCCCACGCCGGCCGCCAGCGCCGCGCGCGGGTTGCCCGGCGGCAGCGCCGCGCCATCCACCTCGACGGTGCCGGCATCGGCAACGTAATGGCCGAACAGGATATTGACCAGCGTGCTCTTGCCAGCGCCGTTCTCGCCGAGCAGGGCGAGCACCTCGCCGCGCTGGAGATCGAGCGAAATGTCGTCGTTGGCGGTCAGCGGGCCGAACCGCTTGGTGATATGGGAAAGACGGAGGACGGGAGGGGGAATCGACATCTAGTTATTCTGTGCGTGTGATGCCCCTCCCCCAATGGGAAAGGGGCGCGATCCGGGCGTTACGGCGTGGACTTCGGCTCCGTTTCCACCACCTTGACCGTGAACTTGCCATCGAGGATGGCGCGCTCCTTGGCGCGGACCTTGGCCATCACGTCAGCCGGCACCTTGCCCTCGAAGGTGCCCAGCGGTGCCAGTTCGGCGCCCTTGACCTTCATCAAGGAATACTGGCCGTAGTCCTCGTTCTTGAACTGGCCAGCCTTGACCTTGGCCAGCGCGGCGCCAATCGTCGGCTCCATGTTCCACAGCGCCGAGGCCACCACCGTGGCCGGGTACTGCGGCTGGGTGTTGATCACGTTGCCGATGGCCAGCTTGCCGCGCTCCTTGGCGGCGTCGGAAACCCCAAAGCGCTCGGCGTAGAGCACGTCCGCCCCCTTGTCGATCATGGCGAAGGCCGCTTCCTTGGCCTTGGGCGGATCAAACCAGGAGCCGATGAAGCTCACCGTGAACTTCACCTTCGGGTTCACCTCGCGCGCGCCTTCCATGAACGCGTGCATCAGCCGGTTCACCTCGGGAATGGCATAACCGCCGACCATGCCGATGTGGTTGGTCTTGGTCATGCCGCCCGCGATCATGCCGGTGAGGTAGGACGGTTCCTGGATGTAGTTGTCGAACACCGAGAAATTCGGCGCCTGCGGCTTGCCCGAGGAGCCCATCAGGAAGCCGACCTTCGGGTAGTCCTTGGCCACCTTGCGCGCGGCGGCCTCCACGGCGAACGACTCGCCCACGATCAGCCCCGAGCCCTGCTCCGCGTACTGGCGCAGCACGCGCTCGTAGTCGGCATTCGACACGCTTTCCGAGAACACATAGTCGATCTCGCCGCGCGCCTTGGCTTCGTTCAGCGCCTTGTGGATGCGCGAGACCCACTGCTGCTCCACCGGCACCGTGTACACCGCGGCCACCTTCACTTTTGCCTGGGCGTAGGCCAGCGGCGTGACGCCGAGGGCCACGATACCCGCCAGCGCGGCCCCCGCCGCCACTTTCAGCCAGGTGCGGCGATAGCTTTCAATAGGCATGACTTCACTCCCCTTTCGCGTCGTTGCGCGTGATCGAGTACTGCGTTGGAATTCTTGTTCTTTCTGCCCGGCATCAGGCCATGCCATGCGCGCGGGCGGACGCTGGCTCGAGCCCGCAGCCGCGCAGCAGCAAGGCCACCAGATGCTCGGTGGCCTGCTGGAAGTCCTGGGCGTCCAGCCGCTTCACCCCCAGTACGGCGCAGATCTGGGTTTCGAAGTCGGCATAGGTCTGCGTGGCGGCCCAGATCGTGAAAAACAGGTGCTGCGGATCTACCGCCGCCATCTGCCCGCCGGCGATCCAGGCGCGGATCACCCCCGACTTGCGCGCCACCAGCTCACGGAGTGCCTCACGCAGCACACCACCGATCTCGGGCGCGCCATGGAGCAATTCGTTGGCAAACACGCGCGAGGCGTCCGGGTGGCTGGCGGAAAGCCGCATCTTGGCGCGGATGTAATGCTCCAACGCCACCTCGGGCGGATAGTCCACGCTGATGATGTCCGTCTCGGACAGCCACAGTTGCAGCGTGTGGGCCAGCACCGCGCGATACAGCGCCTGCTTGGTGCGGAAGTAGTAGTGCAGGTTCGACTTCGGCACGCCGGCGCGCAGGGCGATGTCGGCCATCGTCGCCCCGGCGAAGCCCGCGCGGGCGAACACATACTCCGCCGCGCGCAGGATCAGCGCCTCGTTCTCCTGCCGAATGCGGCCGGCCGCTTCGCGGGCGGCGGGCGCGACCAGCGCGTCCATTATTTTGTGCCGTAGAGCCGGTCGCCGGCATCGCCGAGGCCCGGCACGATGTAGCCGTGCTCGTTCAGCTGCTCGTCGATGGCCGCCGTGACGATGGCCACGTCCGGGTGCGCCGCGCGCAGCGCCTGGAGCCCCGGGCGGGAGGCAATCAGGCAGACGTACTTCATGGTCGTCACGCCGGCCTCCTTGAGCCGGTTCAGCGCCGCGATGGCCGAGTTGCCGGTGGCCAGCATCGGGTCCACCACGATCACCATGCGTTCATGGATGTCTTCCGGCATCTTGAAGTAATACTCGATGGGCTCCAGCGTTTCCGGGTCACGGTAGAGCCCGATATGGCCAACGCGCGCGGCGGGCAGGAGGTCGAGCATGCCGTCCAGGAAGCCGTTGCCGGCGCGCAGGATCGACACCAGGCAGAGCTTCTTGCCCGACAGCACCGGCGACATCATCGGCGCGATCGGCGTCTTGATGGCGATGGTCTCCATCGCCAGGTCACGCGTGGCCTCGTAGGTCAGCAGCTGGCTGATCTCGCGCACCAGGCGGCGGAAGTTGTCGGTGGTGGTGTCCTCGCTGCGCGCCAGCGTGACCTTGTGCTGCACCAGCGGGTGATTGACCACCATCACCATGGGGGACGGCGACGTCTCAGTATCGGCAATGGCTTGCGCGGCCGTGGGCACGGCGGACAGGTCATTCATGGTGCGCTCCTTGGGTCGACTCGCTGGTGTTATCAGGCACGACGGGCCACTGGCCCGCCGCGCCCGGCTGCCTGCAAAAATGTTGGTGAAAACCGGTCCTCGTCAGAACACCGTACCGTCGCTCTGGATTGCGAACGGGGGCGTGCCGCCCGGCCTGCGCTGCGCGGCAATGCGCCGGCCCGCGGCCCAGGTGCCGCCCTCCAGAACCCGCGCCAGCGGGAAATCCTCCTGGGTGACGCCGAGCGCCTGCCGCACCCCTTCGGCCACGAGGTCGAGCCCGGTCACGGTCAGCGCGCGCCATTCCACAATCACCGGCTCATCCACCGTGTGCGTGCCCGCCGCGAAATCGGGGTTGCGCGGCACCATCAGCTCGAAGTCGAACAGCAGGCCGCCGTTGCGGTACTCGGGCAGGCCGGTCAGGGCGTCGAGCCCGGTGACGGTGAGGCCGGCGTCCTCGAGCGGCTCCAGCAGCGAATAGGTCAGCCACTGGGTGAGCTTGTGGAACGGCACCAGCCCGTCCGGCGCGGCTTCGTGGCGCCAGCAATCGCCCAGCGAGATGCCATCGAGCTGCACGCGGCCCGGCCAGACCGGCCCGAGCGCCACCAGCAGCGTGCGCAGCACGAAGCTGGCCTCGATGCGGCCATCGACGGCATGTTTGGCCAGGTAGTCGTACAGATTGCCGAGCCGGGCCGGCGTGCCGAAGACGGCCGGGGTGGCCTGCACCACCTCGCCCAGCCGGCGCAACAGGCCGGCGCGGCCTTCCAGGCCCACCAGCGGGTTGTGCGCGGCCACCTGGAAGGCGGTGGCGATGGTCGAGGCATCCATGCGCGCCAGCCGTTCGCCATCGGCGCGCAGCGGATCGCCATGCTCTGCGGAGAAACCGCCCCGCGCGAAGAGATCGAAGCTGGCCACGCCGAGCCCTTCGGAGCGGGTCAGCATCAGGTCGCTGGCCGGGTCGCGGTAGCGCCAGTCGGGGCCGGCACCGGCATCGAGCAGCACGCTCGGAATCACTAGATCGATACCGATGCGCGCGCGTTCCTCGCAATGGTCGGCGCCAGACATGCCCGCCCGCTCGCACAGAATCTGCCAGCGGTCGAGCTTCTCCTCGCCCGGGCCGCCGCTCTCGAAATGGCGCCAGCGGCTGTGGTACGGCACCTTGAGGTCGCGGTAGCGGCGCCGGATGGTGGCCGCCACGTAGTCCGCCACGGCGTGCACCCGGTCTGGATGCCACGTAAAGAGCGCCGACTCGCCCGACGCCACGTACTCCGTTACGACGGCGCACCGGCTGCGCACGGCCTCCGCGCACAACAGGGCCGAGGCGGGATGGCCGGGCGGCACCGGGGTGTGCCAGCCGCTGCCATCGTCATCGATCCGTGCGTCCTGCCCGCCTTCGGGATACTGGTTCATTCGTTCAACCCCCTGCCCTTTGCCAGGGCGAGTTCGTCGGCGTCAGGCGGCGTGTACCGCGTGAAGTACCCCGCCGCCACCTTTGCATCGATTTCCACGCGCGCGTCGGCCGGGATCAGCGCCTCGGGGATGGCCACCTGCTCCACCACCTCGATGCCCTGCGCGGTCAGCGCGCCATGTTTCATATTGCTCATGGACGCCCAGCGGTCGATCCGCCGGATGCCCAGCCAGTGGAAGACGTCGGGCATCAGTTCCTGGAACCGCATGTCCTGCACCCCCGCCACGCATTCGGTCCGCGCGAAGTAGGTCTCGGCACGGTCGCCGCCCACCTGGCGCTTGCGCGCGTTGTAGACCAGGAACTTGGTCACCTCGCCCAACGCGCGGCCCTCCTTTCGGTTATAGACCACCAGGCCCACGCCGCCCTGCTGCGCCATCTCGATACAAACCTCGATGCCGTGCGCCAGATAGGGCCTGCACGTGCAGATATCGGACCCGAAGACATCCGATCCATTGCATTCGTCGTGCACGCGGCAGGCCACGCGGGTCTCCGGCTGGCCCAACTTGGCCACATCGCCGAAGAAATAGAGCGTCATGCCACCGATGGGAGGCAGGAAGACCTTGAGATCAGGCCGCGTCACGAGTTCCGGGAACATGCCGCCGGTCTGCTCGAACAGGCTGCGCCGCAGGATGCTTTCCTTGATATCGAAGCGCCGCGCCAGCCCCGGCAGGTACCAGACCGGGTCCACGGCAGCCTTGGTCACGCGCACATCGCCATTGGGATAGAGGATCTCGCCATCGGGCACCAGACGGCCGGCGGCAATGGCCGCCGTCAGCTCCGGCATATTGATATGGGCGCGCGTGACGGCAATGGTCGGGCGGATGTCCACGCCGGCGGCGATCCGGTCTGCGAAGACGGTGGAGACGAGGTGGCCCCAGGGGTCGAGCGACACGATCTTGTCCGGATCGCCCCACTGGGCATGGGGCCCGATGGACTCGGCCGGCGCCGTGTCGGTCAAATCCGGACGATGCGCGCGCTGCAGGCTGCCCGAGGCCACCGCCAGCGCGCGATAGATCGCATAGGCCCCGGCGTGGGTGCCGATCACATTGCGGCGCGTGGGGTCCGTGAGGCTGGCGATGACCGGTCCACGCTCGGCCGCCGTGGGGGCGCCCCAGTGGATCGGCTCGGCCGGCTTGTCGCGGCGCGCGTGCGAGGTCAGGACGATGTGATCGGACATGACAGCCTCTTCCCCGGATGCCCCGGTATCAGGAATCCTGACCAAATGGTCAGGTTTGTATCTCCATACTAGGCAACGTTCGTGCCATCGCCCAAGTGGGGTTGTTACGGTAGGTGTTGCGCCGAACGCACCGTGGCAGTGCGTTGCCCGCGCCAAGGCGAGGCGGCGGGCACCATCAGGGCGATGGGCTAATTTCGTATTTCGGCTATGTCGAGGTCGATGCGCATTTTCCATACTGGCTGAGTCGCGCCCCAGATGGGGCCAGCCACAGCATGGAGTACATCGTGAAATTACTATCCGCCTTAGCGGCAGTCGCCGCATCCATCAGCGTATTGACGCCCGTGGCGGCGCACGCGGCATCGGCTAGCCCGCTGCCTGCGTCCTGCGTGACGGTGCCGGCGCAGGCCGGCGAGGCCCAGCGCGCACCCGGGCCGCGCGTCCGGTGTGTGCTGCCCTCGGGCAAGGCAACGGGCATGGTGCCCGTGGGCGGGATGTCGCACGGTGCGCCCGCGGACTGGAACCGGGTGATCGAGGACCCGACCGCCCGCAAGACGCTGGCGCCGACTTACAGCTGAAGGACCGAAGTCAGGCTTCGGAAGTGACCGACTTCTCGCGCGTCGGCCAGATCGCCTCGCGCAGCACCTGAAGGACATCGACCGATTCCACATAGCGATGGAACACCGCCCCGGCCAGGTTGCTGGCGACCCAGGCGGCGCCCATGCCCAGTGCATTGAGCACGGGCTGGCCCGGCGCAAGGTGAGAAACCGCCGCGTTGACCACCAGACAGACCGGAAAATGGACCAGGAAGACTGAATAGGAAATCTTGCCGAAATAGGCCCAGAAACCCGCCAGACGACCGCCGGGCCAGCGCTCCAGCCAGTCCCCGCGCCGGGAGATGGCCAGTAGCAGCGCCGTGGCCAGCGCCACCGCGATGCGCAGCCGGAAGTCCACCACCAGCGCCGCCACGCCTACCGAGGCCAGCAGGATCAGCGCCATCGGCGAGCGCTCCGGGTTCGACACCCAGTACGCCAGCGTGCCCATGCCATAGGCACCGAAGAAATAGATCGCCCAGATATCCCAGCTGGCATCGCGGTTGAACCAGAACAGCGACGCCACGGCCAGTGCACCCACCAGCGCCATGCCCCACGGCAGGCGCCGGCCCGGCGCGGCGCGTGCCACCCACAGCACGATCACCAGCAGCGCGAACAGTTGCAGGTCGATGGCGATATACCAGACGCCGGCGGACAACGCGTCCACATCGAGAATGTTGTGCAGCAGCAGCAGATGCGCGACGAACTGCGTCAGATGCGGGGCAGCCGGAATGGAGTCATGTGTCATCCAGGCGCGCGCGAGCGCAGCCCCGGCAATCGCCACGAGGATGGCGGCGGCAAACGGCACCACCAGCTTCTGGTAACGACGCCAGATCGTCCCCAGCGGATTCGCGGCGGTCAGGAAGCCGCCCGGCGCCAGGCTGCGCGCGGCCAGGAAGCCGCTGACGACAAGAAAGACCTGCACGGCAATGCGCGCATAGTCGGCCAGCCAGCTGATCAGCCCCGGGGCGAGGGACTGCGCGGCATCGGACATCGGCCCGTAGAAGGCCAGATGGTGCAACACGATCAGCTGTGAGCTGACCGCCTTCAGCGCGTCTATGCACGCCAAACGAGAAGGACGGGTGCCCATTTGTTATGAGTACGATACAAAGGTGCGGGATTGTACCTTGTTGGTGCAGGGAGGGATGGGGGTCAAAGGTTACGGGTGTAACAAGGTTAGGCGTTCCGGCGCGCCGGCCATGATGGAAGTCAAACCATGCACGAGTTTTGGGCGGGTCTGATAGACCGCTCAGGCAGGGCGAGGGTAGAAAGTCTGCTGGTTCAACCCCGGTGCTACAGACCCGCGCATGGAAAACGAAATCAGAAACAATCATTTTCTGCGGCGGGACCTCGAAGCTTCTGGATCTCGAAGGAACTGCCCGACGCATCGATATGAGGCGGGCCAGACTGTTATTCGACGGGAGAGTGCTGCATTGGATCGAAAACGGGAATGGCAGGCGGTGGTCCGCCACATCGGGGAAATCCGGATTCAATACCAAGGAGTACCAGGCGGACGGGTATAGCGGACCCATTCCCGAAGGACGATATCTGGCCCTCCAAAGCGACTTCCAGAAATGGGAGGAAACCAACATCTTTAACCGCGCGGCTTGCGTTTTGAAATACATCAACTGGGACAAGGGACGGTGGCCAGGCTGCACGATAGCCTGGGGGCGAAGACGCGTAGGCCTGCGTCCGTTGCCGGGAACGGTGTTACACGGACGCAGCGGCTTCACCATTCATGGCGGGTGGTTTCCAGGGTCAGCGGGCTGCATTGATCTGACCAGTTCGATGGATTCGTTCGCAAAAGAGTTTATGTATTATGCCAAAAACATGGAACTGGAAGTTCGCTATTAAATGCGTGCTGGGGACTATTCTCGGGTTCATCGCCTTTATCGAGCCCTTCGAAATATGGAGCGCATGGACCGTGCCGCATGAGTACCCATTTGGCGCAGAAGGCCCGGCGGCTTCGATGTGGGCGTATAAATCACAGCAAAACTACCTGATCGCGTGCGTCGCCACATGGACCACCAGCACCCTCGCCCTCTGGTCCCTGCTTGCCAGGCGCGCCCGAATGCGGACCCGCATCCTGTGCGCGCTCCCCTTTGCCGTGGTCTGGGCGCTGATGGCCTACGACGGCTCCCAGCTGACCTAGGGCAGCCCGTTCCCCAAAACCGGGCATTTGCTTATGACGAGAATATCCTTCCTGCGTCGCAGGCTCGGGTATACCCTTGCCGCTTTCGTCAGCGCCCCAATCCCACATGTCGCCGTTTGCCTCGTTTTCGTCCCTGCAACGCCTGATCGCCGCCGCTGCCCTGCTCGCCGGGGTGGTGGCGCCTGCCGCCGCCCATGCCGATAGTCCGGTCCTCAACAAGATTCGTGAGACGGGCACGATTACGCTCGGCTACCGGGAGTCGGCGCTGCCGTTCTCGTTTGCCGATGACAAGGGGCAGCCGGCCGGGTATGCGGTGGATCTGTGCCTGCGTGCTGCCGAGGCCGCGCGGGTGAAGGCGGGATTGAAGGACATCAAGGTGCGCTGGCTGCCGCTGACGCCGCAGAACCGCATTCCGGCCGTCGTCAACGGGCTGGTGGACCTCGACTGCGCGCCCAATACCAATACGCTGGAGCGCCAGAAACAGGTGGCGTTCAGCGTCTCGCACTATGTATCCACCGTGCGGATGCTGGTGCGGGCCGATTCGGGCATCAAGTCGTTCGAGGACCTGCGCGGCAAGACCGTGGTGACCAGCGCCGGCTCCACCGGCGACCGCCACGTGCGGCGCCTGAAGGCCGATTATGGCTATCGGGACGTCTACGCCAAGGATCACGGCGAATCGTTCCTGCTGCTGGAGACGGGCCGCGCCCAGGCTTTCGTCATGGACGATGTGCTGCTGGCCGGGCTGCGCGCCAAGTCGAAGGACCCGTCGCAGTTCGTGATCGTCGGCCCGGCGCTGTCCGTGGAGCAGAACGCGCTGATGATGTCCAAGGCTGACCCGGAGTGGAAGCGGCTGGTCGATCAGGCGCTGGCCGCCACGTTCGCCTCGCCGGACGCCGCCGCGCTGCAAAAGCGCTGGTTCCAGCAGCCGATTGGCGCGCGTGGCACCAACCTCGCGCTGGCGCCTTCGACCGAGGTCACCCTGGCCTGGAAGCACCCCTCTGACGCCGTGACCGAATAAGCACTTTCTGCGATCCAGCACGGGGCGGCACACTGCTGCCGCCCCCGGAAAACCCCTGAGTTGACGGCTTCGCCGGGCTTGGACACACTGCCCCGAGCGTGGCTGACATGCCGTTTACTGGCCGGTAAGCCCGCACAACGCGAACCGCCGGAAGGCGGCACCATTCAGGAGATCCCATGAACAAGATCATCGCCACCGCAGTTGCGCTGGGCCTGGCTACCGCCTCCGTGGCGGCCATCGCACAGGACAAGAAGCAGTTCGACCCGTACTCGCAAGGCGCGAAGGCTGGCGAGAAATTCGACACCTACAGCCAGGGTGCGAAGTCCGGCGACAAGTTCGACCCGTACAGCCAGGGCGCGAACAAGAGCACGCGCGCGGATCTGGTGGACCAGTCGGGCCAGCCGAAGAAGGACAAGGCCAAGAAGACCACCAAGAAGCCCACGCAGGGCAACTGACTGGCCGCTTGCAGGCCAAGCTGGCCACGGATCTTCCCGTGCGGAAGCAGACCCCCCAAGGTATTGGGGGGTTTTTTATTGGGCGGACGCTGGCCTCAGCGCCCCGCTGTGGCCTCGGGGTCGAGCATCTCCAGCGAGGTCACGTCCACGCGCTGGACCTTGTTGTTCTGGCGGACTTCGGTGCGCAGCACGAAGGCCTCCATCGGGCAGTACCAGTCGGTGACGTGCAGCACGCTCGGCTCCAGTTGCAGGATCTCGTCGCCCACCATCAGCGGCCCCAGCGAGGTGCGCTTCTCATACGTGATGGGCATGCACTCCTTGCGCCCCATCACGGTATTGATCATCTGGCGGCGCCCCACCGTGCGCGAGCCGACGATGATCGAGGCATGCAGCGCCTGCATCGTGCCCACCACCTCGTCGGCGCCGAGCGGGTAGATCTTCAGCGAGACGCTCGACTGAAAGGTCTCGCCCTCCAGCATCGCCCCCTCCTTGATCTCCACGCCGGCATAGTTGAAGACGCCGCTGCCCGTGAAGGACGCCTCGCCGAACATCCGCGCATAACGCGCCCGGGCGTTGATCACCGCGTTGCGGCTGTCGATGCGCGTGCGCATGGTGGCGCTGCTGCGGTCGATATTGATCTCGTGCACCTGGTCCATCACCACCGGGGGGCCCATCAGCGCCGACAGCGCCGACTTGGAGCGCACTTCAAGCTGGGCGCTGCAGCCCCGCGCCGTGCGCATGACGTCGCGCAGGGTCATGGTGATCGACATCGGCATCTCGCCGTCGCCTTCCATCTGCACGCGGGAGCCAGAGCGGAACCAGGGGGCGTCGCACAGCGCTGCGCCGGCGGGCATGGGCACGGGGGAGATGCCGGCGACGGGCACGGCATCGGTGGACTGGGCGGCTTGGGCAGCCGGCTCCGACGCCTGTGAATGTGCTCCATTCGCCACTGCAAGCAGGCTAAAACAGAGACAGGACATCAGGGCCGTTTTCATCGTAGTTTCCTGAGTATTCGACAGCTATTTTCGACAAACCGGTCGGCTGGAACAAATTGCTTCACAGCGCTGCCGCCAGTATTGCGCGAATCCGCCACACGGGGAATCCCGGCCGGTGGTGACGCCGGCGCGGCATGCTAACATTGCGCGCCAATTTGTGACCTGGCGAGGCAGCAAATCGGCCATGGCCGGGCATTAGAGGGGAACCCGGCCTCGGCCCCGAGGTTCTCACCGCTGCGCGAAATGCGTGTCCACCGAATTCAGCCTTGCGGCGTTGTGTGGTGTCTGCTGCACAACCAGGGGCCCACATCGCTTCCGGTTCGCCGGCCATTTCAGGAGAGTTATGCGTAGTTTCACGCCCTCGCGCTATGCCGGGCTACCCGTCGGCATGATTGTCCTGGTCGTCATCGCAATCTTGCTGGTCTGGTTCGGCACGCTCGACGCCCGTCACCTGCTGAAGCCGGATGAAGGCCGCTACGCGGAGATCTCCCGCGAGATGTTCGCCAGCGGCGACTGGGTGACCATCCGCTACAACGCGCTGAAGTACTTCGAGAAGCCCCCGTTCCACCTGTGGGTCACCACGCTGGCCTACGAGGCCTTCGGCGTGGGCGACTGGCAGGCACGGCTGTGCGTGGCGCTCTCCGGCTTCCTCGGCCTGGGCGTCACGGTGCTCGCCGCCACGCGCTGGTTCGGCGCGCGCGCCGGCCTGCTGGCCGGGCTGGCCCTGCTGGCGGCGCCGATGTGGAGCATCGCCGGCCATTTCAATTCCCTCGACATGACACTGTCCGGCGCGCTCGCATGCGTGCTGGCCTGCATGATGCTTGCCCAGCATCCGGAGGCCACGCCCGCCGCCCGTCGCGGCTGGATGCTGGCCTGCTGGGTCGCCATGGGCGTCGCCATCCTGACCAAGGGTTTGGTCGGCATCGCGCTGCCGGGCCTCGCCCTTGTGGTGTACACCTTGATCACGCGCGATCTGGGCCTGTGGCGGCGCCTGCATCTGGTGTCCGGCATCGTCGCCATGCTGGTCGTCACGGTGCCCTGGTTCTGGCTGATTTCATCGCGTAATCCGGAATTCCCGCATTTCTTCTTCATTCACGAGCACTGGGAGCGCTATACGTCCACCGTGCATGCGCGCAAGGGCACGCCGTTGTACTTCGTGCCGCTGCTGCTGCTGGGGTTCCTGCCGTGGCTGGGGCTGACGCCGCGCATGTGGACCGCCGTGCGCGAGCGCGCCGGGGCCGAGCGCGGGGCCGGCGGCAAGCCGTTCCAGCCGGCGCTGATGGCGCTGGTCTGGGCCGTGGCCATCTTCGTGTTCTTCAGCCTTTCCGGCTCCAAGCTGCCCGGTTACATCGTGCCGATCTTCCCTGCGCTGGCGATGCTGGCCGGCGTGGCGCTGGACGACATCACCGAGCGCTCCTGGCAGCGCCAGATCAACGCGCTGATGGTGCTGGCCGTGGCGGGGCTGCTGGCCACGCCATATGTAGCCACGCTGGATCGCCCCTCCAACCCGAACGAGGTCTTCCGCACGTTTGCCGTGTACACGGGCGTTGCGTTTGCCGTACTCTTGGGCGGCACGATACTGGCGCGCAAGCTGTTGCAGTCACGTGGCCTGTTTCCCAGCATCACGGCGGGGGCGCTGGCGATGTTCCTGACCTGCACGATCGGCCTGATGGGGCATGAAGTCATGGGCCGGCGGGCATCCGGCGTAGACCTGGTACCCGCCATCCGTGCCGTGCTGAAAGACGATATGCCCCTGTATGGCGTGCGGGTGCTGGACCATACCCTGCCGTTCTACCTGGGCCATACGCTGACGATGGTGGAGGAGCCCGATGAGCTTGAATTTGGCGTGCAGCAGGCCCCGGACCAGTGGATTCCCACGCTGGACCAGTTCATCGCGCGCTGGCGCGACGGCCAGCCCGCGCTGGGCATCATGGACCCGGGCCTCTACGCCGAACTGTCGGCCCGGCAGGTCCCGATGCATGTGGTGGCGCGCGATAGCCGGCGCGTCGTGGTCAGCAACTTTTCGCCGTCCGGAGCCCCGGCCCCGGCAGGCACTCCGGAACCCAAGCCCGCGTCATGACGCTTTCGACTTTTGCTTTCATCCTGACCGGCGTGCTGCTCAACGCCGCCGCACAGTTGCTGCTCAAGGCCGGCACCAATGCCGTGGGGGCCATCACGCTGGACCGCGCCACGCTGCTTACCACGGCCTTCCGCGTGCTGACGCAATGGCCGGTGATCGGCGGCCTGACGCTGTACGTGGTCAGCGTGGCGGTGTGGATCGTCGGGCTGTCGCGCGTGGACGTGTCCATCGCCTACCCCATGCTCTCGCTGGGCTACGTGGTCAACGCGCTGGCGGCCTGGTGGCTGTTTGGCGAGATGATCGGTCCCTTGCGCGTGGCCGGCATCCTGCTGATACTGGCCGGAGTTTTCCTGATTGCACGATCCTGAACGGGCGCGCCTGAGCCCCCGTGCCCCACTAAGAACCATGACCGTTACCGCAGCCCAGCCCTTCCTGCCGTTCGTGCGGCCCGAGATCGACCCCGAGACCATTGCCGAGGTCGGCAAGGTGCTTGCCTCCGGATGGATCACTTCCGGCCCGAAGATGCAGGCGTTTGAAGCGGCGCTGTCCGACGTGTTCGGCGGCCGGCCGGTGCGGACGTTCGCCAACGGCTCTGCCACGATGGAGATCGCCCTGCGCGTGGCCAATATCGGCCCGGGCGACGAAGTCATCACCACGCCGATCACCTGGGTGGCCACGGCCAACGTGGTGCTCGCCGTGGGCGCCCGCCCGGTGTTCGTCGATATCGACCCGCGCACCCGCAACCTCGACCTGGACGCCGTGGAGGCCGCCATCACGCCGCGCACGCGGGCCATCATGCCGGTCTACCTGTCCGGCCTGCCCGTGGACATGGACCGGCTCTACGCCATCGCCGGCAAGCACCAGTTGCGCGTGATCGAGGATGCCGCCCAGGCCATCGATTCCCGCTGGCGCGGCCAGCGCATCGGCGCCTTTGGCGACCTGGCCAGCTTCAGCTTCCAGGCGAACAAGAACATCACCACCGTCGAAGGCGGCTGCCTGGTGCTGAACTCGCCCGAGGAAGCCCTGCGCGCCGAGCGCCTGCGCCTGCAAGGCGTGATCCGCACGGGCATGGACGGCATGGACGTGGAGGAGCCGGGCGGCAAGTTCAACCTGACCGACGTCAACGCTGCCATCGGGCTGGCGCAGCTGCCGAAGCTCGCCGCCATCACCGCCAAGCGCGCCGCGCTGGCCGAGACCTACTTCCGCTGCGCCGCAGACACGGGGCTGGCCGAGCTTGGCATCGAGCTGCCGCTGCCGCTGGACCCCGTCGGCGCCACCACCAACTGGCACATGTTCCAGGTGGTACTGCCCACGGACCGCCTGCGCGGCGGCCCGGCGCAAGCACGCAGCCACGTGATGGAGGCGCTGCGCGAGCAAGGCATCGGCACGGGTGTCCACTATCCGCCCATCCACCTGTTTACTTACTACCGCTCACTCGGCTGGCGCGAAGGCATGCTGCCCCACGCCGAGCGCATCGGACGCGGCATCGTCACGCTGCCGCTGTTTCCTGCCATGCATGCCACCGACGTGGAGCGGGTATGCGCAACTCTCAGCGAAACATGCAAACGCCTTTCTCTCTAAGCCCCGTCGAGGTCTCGGTCGTCGTCCCCGTCTACAACGAGGAGGATGGCCTGCAGGCGCTGTTCGATCGCCTTTATCCGGCGATGGACGCCATGGGCGAGTCGTACGAGCTGATCTTCATCAACGACGGCAGCCATGACCGCTCCCCGCAGATCCTGGCGGCGCAGTTCCACAAGCGCCCGGACGTCACACGCGTGGTGCTGTTCAACGGCAACTTTGGTCAGCACATGGCCATCCTGGCCGGGTTCGAGCACACGCGCGGGCGCATCGTCATCACGCTTGACGCGGACCTGCAGAACCCGCCCGAGGAAATCCCGCGCCTGGTGGCCGCCATGCGCCAGGGCCACGACTACGTGGGCACCATCCGCCGCCAGCGCAACGACACGGCGTTCCGACGCTACGCGTCGCGCGCGATGAACCAGCTGCGCGAGCGCATCACCAAGATCAAGATGACGGACCAGGGCTGCATGCTGCGCGCCTACGACCGCAACATCATCGACACGATCAACGCCTGCCGCGAGGTCAACACCTTCATCCCGGCGCTGGCGTACACGTTCTCGTCCAATCCGGTCGAGATCGAGGTGGGCCACGAGCAGCGCTTCGCCGGGGAGTCCAAGTATTCGCTTTACCAGCTGATCCGCCTCAACTTCGACCTCGTCACCGGCTTCTCGATCGTGCCGCTGCAGTGGTTCTCGGCCATCGGCACGCTGCTGTCGATCTCGTCGGCGGGCCTGTTCGTCGTGCTGCTGATTCGGCGCTTCCTGCTCGGCTCGGAAGTGCAGGGTGTGTTCACCCTGTTCGCCCTGAACTTCTTCCTCGTCGGCATCATGCTGTTCGGCATTGGCCTGCTTGGCGAATACGTGGGCCGGATCTACCAGGAAGTGCGCGACCGCCCGCGCTACCGCATCCAGGCCGTGCTCGAGCGTGACCCGCTCAAGACCCCGGAAGACCACAACGCCGTGGAGGAATCGTGCGCGCGGTAGTCTTTGCGTACCACAACGTCGGCGACCGCTGCCTGCGCGTGCTGCACGCGCGGGGCGTAGACGTGGCGCTGGTGATCACCCATCGTGACCGGCCCGACGAGAACATCTGGTTCCGCCGCGTGGCCGATACCGCCGTGGAACTGGGCATCCCCTTCCTGCATGGCGAAGACCCGACCGACCCGGCCCTGGCCGAGGCCGTGCGCGCCGCCCGGCCCGATGTCATCTTCTCGTTCTACTACCGGGCGATGATTCCGGCCGAGGTGCTGGCCATCGCGCCGCACGGCGCGTTCAACATGCATGGCTCCCTGCTGCCCAAGTATCGCGGCCGCGTGCCGGTGAACTGGGCCGTGCTGCACGGCGAGACCGAGACCGGGGCCACGCTGCACGCGATGGAAGCCAAGCCCGACGCCGGCTATATCGTCGACCAGACTGCCGTGCCGATCCTGCCCGACGACACCGCCGGCGAGGTCTTCGAGAAGGTCACCGTCGCCGCCGAGCAGACGCTCTGGCGCGCCCTGCCGGCCATGATGAGCGGCCATACGCCCAAGCGCCCCAACCGGCTCGCCGATGGCAGCTACTTCTCGGGCCGCAGGCCCGAGGACGGCCGTATCGACTGGCGCCAGCCGGCATCTGCCGTCTACAACCTGATTCGCGCGGTGGCGCCGCCCTACCCGGGCGCGTTCACCGAGCTGGCCGGCCATCGCCTGATCGTGGCCGCCGCGCGCCGCCTGCCCGCCCTGCCATCGACCGCCGCGCTGCCTCCCGGGCTGCACGTGGCCGATGACCGCATCGTCGCCGTCTGCGGCGACGGTGGCCTGCTGCATATCCGTACGCTGCTGGAAGGCGCCTCCGCCGACCACGCCGCGCCGGTTACCGTTTCCGCCCTTCAATCCATCATCGCAACTGCACAGTCCAGAGAGGAAAACCGATGAAAAAGGTCCTGATTCTTGGTGTCAACGGCTTCATCGGCCACCACCTCACGCGCCGCATCCTGGAGACCACCGACTGGGAGGTCTACGGCATGGACATGGCCTCCGACCGCCTCGGCGA
>NZ_JAWRWU010000007.1:0-326142 GCF_046535395.1 Cupriavidus sp. SIMBA_020
GCTCAAGACCGGACTAGCGCGCTACATCCGCTACTACAACCACGACCGTATCAAGCTCAAACTAAAAGGGCTGAGTCCCGTGCAATACAGGACTCAGCCCTCCGGCGCCTAGCGTCACCGACCGTCCAACTTTAGGGGGTCAGTTCACGAAGGTGCCTTTCTGCGATGCGGTCAGACCAACAATCAGAAGATGTGGCGGATACCTGCGGCCACGCCCGTCTGGTTGTTCTTGCCAGGCAGTTCGGTGACTGCGGCGCCAGTGACCTTGTTGTAGTCGACGGTGCCGTACACCTGGGTACGCTTGGAGAGCGAGTACTCGGCCAGCAGCACGCCGGTGTAGCGGTTGCCGCTGTTGTCCAGGCCGTTCTTGCCCTTGATGTGATCGCCGTAGAACACGCCGGTCACGGCCAGTGCCGGGGTGACCTGGTAGGTCGCGCCGACGTAGCCGATCATGTCTTCACGCGGGTTGGCCTGTGCGTTGCCGCCAGCCGGGATCGGGTTGGCAGTGTTGGCCGGCGAGAAGAAGTTGGCGTCGATCAGGCCAGTGCGGTCCTTGCCGCCGATGTAGCCCAGGAAGACCTTGGCCGCGCCAAAGCCGACCTTGCCGGCGGCGCCCCACATCTGCTGCTTGTTGCCGAGCGGGTCGCGGACTTCCTGGTACACGCCACCGAAGCCGAACGGCCCGATGTCGTAGGAAGCGCGGGTACCCCAGTACTGGCTGCGCGTCATGCTGCCTGCGGACTCGCCGAAGCCATAGCTGGCGCCGACGTTCAGGCCTGCGAACGAACCTGCGTAGCTGACGACGTTGTTGTTGCGGAATTGCGTCAGGAAGAACGGCCAGGCGTTGTTGTCGTAGTTGCCGATGGTCAGCGGATCGAAGTCGCCGAAGAAATTAAAGCCTTCGGTGTACTGGCGGCCCAGCTTGACCGTGCCGAACTCGCCCGACAGGCCCACGTACGCCTGACGACCGAACAGCGAACCGTTCTGGTTTGCGCGGCCGGTATCCGGATCGAAGCCGTTTTCCAGCTGGAAGATGGCCTTCAGGTTGTTGCCCAGTGCTTCGCTGCCCTTGATACCCCAACGGCTGTTGGTGATCGCGCCGTTGGTCAGTTGGGTCTGGCTGTGGTTGCCTGCGTCAGCGTTGGTCTGGAAGCGGATGCTCTGGTCAACGATACCGTAGAGCGTCACCGACGACTGTGCGTAGGCGCTGCCGGCCAGCAGACTGCCAATGGCGAGGGTGAGTAGCGATTTCTTCATGGTGCTCCTTTTCTGTCTTGTGGTTGTGCCGTAGCCGGATCACGGCCGGCACAAAGGTTTACGTTTGCAGTAAACGCCGCGAAAATTTAACAAAACACGGAACTTTCGGACATAAAAGCAGCGTGAACCAGCGCTCTAGAGAGACATTTGGTGCAATTCCGTTGGTTTGTCGCTACACAATGTCACACCCTCGTGATAATGGTGCATTGCAGCGTGCGCCATGGCAGTGCATGGACGTGGGAGGCGAGCAGTGGGGCGGGTGTGCAGGCGCGATCGCAGCCACCACGCGGAGGGTTGCTGCAATGCAAAAAGCCCCTACTTGAGAGGGGCGGGTTATCCCTTAGATAATGGGATAACGGCGCACGGAAGGTATCCGGGCGCCGTTCAGGACCGAGAAACTCGAATTAATCCGAAAACCGAAAAGCGAATACCGAAAATGCCGAAAGGCGATCAGTTTTGCGGGATTTCGATTTTCACCTCGAGCACTTCGAGGTTGTCCTGGCGCTCCAGGCTGACGCGCAGGTCCTGGTCGCTGATCTTCACATACTTGGATATCACGGCTACCAGCTCGCGCTGGAGGGCCGGCAGGTAATCGGCCGGCGCGGAATGGCCGGTGCGCTCATGGGCGAGGATGATCTGCAGCCGCTCTTTGGCGACCGACGCTGACTTCTTCTTCTCCCCCAGCAGGAAGGACAGGATCGACATGGGATGAGTCCTCCTTACTTGTTACCGAAGAGGCGCGAGAGCAGGCCCGGCTTCTGGTAGTCGGTGAAACGCATCGGCTTGTCCTTGCCCAGGAAGCGGTCCACCACGTCGCCATAGGCGTCGGCCACGTCGCTGCCTTCCAGGTGGATGGCCGGCGTGCCCTGGTTGGACGCGTGCAGCACGGCTTCCGATTCCGGCACCACGCCAATCAGCTTGATGCGCAGGATTTCCTGGATGTCGGTCAGCGACAGCATTTCGCCGCCGTGCACGCGCTTCGGGTTGTAGCGCGTGATCAGCAGGTGCTCCTTGATCGGCTCGCCGCCTTCGCTGGCGCGCTTGGTCTTCGAGGCCAGGATGCCGAGGATGCGGTCCGAGTCGCGCACGGACGAGACTTCCGGGTTGGTCACGACGAGCGCCTCGTCGGCGAAGTACATCGCCATCAGCGCGCCGGACTCGATGCCCGCCGGGGAGTCGCAGACGATGAACTCGAAGCCCATGTCCACCAGGCCGTTGATGACCTTCTCCACGCCGTCGCGGGTCAGCGCGTCCTTGTCCCGCGTCTGCGAGGCCGGCAGGATGAACAGGTTCTCGCACTTCTTGTCCTTGATCAGCGCCTGGTTCAGGTTGGCTTCGCCCTGGACCACGTTGATCAGGTCATACACCACGCGGCGCTCGCAACCCATGATCAGGTCGAGGTTGCGCAGGCCGACGTCGAAGTCGATCACGGCCGTCTTGTGGCCCCGCAGGGCCAGGCCGGCGGCGAAGCTCGCGCTGGTGGTGGTCTTGCCAACGCCTCCCTTGCCGGAGGTCACAACGATGATTTTTGCCATGGCTCTATGGTCCAGTATGGGTGCAGGGTATTTCGTACCGGGCGGGCCGGCCGTACCGATGGGTTAGCGCGGTTATTTCATCCGCAGCGGTTCGAGAATCAATTTTTCGTCGGCCAGGCGCACCTGGGCCGACTTGCCGAGCACGTCGGCCGGGAGCGTCTGCTCGGCGGTCCGGTAGATGCCGGCGATGGAAATCAGCTCGGGTTCCAGGCACGTGCAGAAGATGCGCGCGTCCGGGTTGCCCTTGACACCCGCCAGCGCGCGGCCGCGCAGCGGGGCGTAGATATGGATGTTGCCTTCGGCGATGACCTCGGCGCCGTAGCTGACCAGGTCCAGGATGACCACGTCGCCCTGGGCGTAGATCTGCTGGCCGGAGCGCAGCGGCTTGTCGATCAGCAGGGTCGGCACCGCGCGCGGCGCGGCGGCGGCGGCCATGATCTCGGCGATATCCGAGGCCGTGCCGTTGACTGGCGGAGCCTCGGCGGCAGTGGATTCCGGGGTGTCGGCGGCCTTGGCGGCGGCGGTGGGGGCGGGCGGGGCAGCTTCGTCCCGGCCGCCACGCCGGCTCTGGCTTTCCAGCAGCGGCAGGCCGAAGGCTTCGGCCCAGCTGCGCTGGTCGTCGCGCGCCACCACCCCGATGGCCCGGGCGCGCAGCGTGGAAAGCGTGTCGATCACGCGGTCCAGCGCCAGCGGGCTATCGCCTTCCAGGCGGCGCAGGTCCAGCGCAACCACGTCATTGGAGAAGAAATCGGGGGTCGATTCGAAGCGGGAGAGGAGATCGTCCCGCAACGCGTCGATGTCGGCGGTCTTGAGGGCGAGAAGGAGGGCGTCGACGTTGCCACTGCGCAGCTCGAAGCGTGGCGATTTCTTCTGAGACATAGTCGGTGACCGTGGAAATGCCACATTCTAACGTCGGTTCTCCGGCGAACTGTAACAATTCTCGAACCCGGCCCCGAACGTGCCCGATGCGGGGCTTCCCGGCCGGATCGCACCGCTAAAGTGGCGGGCGATGCCGCTTGCGCTCGCGTAAAGGGTGACGCTCTTGTTACGATTGCGCATCTCGACAACGGAGTTCCCATGGGCGCCATCGTGAATTGCGCGGCCTATCGCAGCGGCAAGAAGCTCGGT
Organism: Cupriavidus sp. SIMBA_020; assembly: GCF_046535395.1. Classification (NCBI taxonomy): domain Bacteria; kingdom Pseudomonadati; phylum Pseudomonadota; class Betaproteobacteria; order Burkholderiales; family Burkholderiaceae; genus Cupriavidus; species Cupriavidus sp. SIMBA_020. The sequence continues at coordinate 3,921 of NZ_JAWRWU010000007.1, forward strand.
CCGGTCGAATTCGACGCCATCGCCGGCGTGCTGGCCGACCCCGGCACCTTCGTCTGGCTGGGCCTGCACGAACCGGACCTGGCGTTGCTGCGCAAGGTCCAGCAGGCGTTCGGGCTGCACGATCTGGCCGTGGAGGACGCCCTGGACGCCCACCAGCGGCCCAAGCTGGAAACCTACGGCGATTCGGTCTTCGTGGTGCTCAATACCGCGCAACTGGTCGGGGAGGAGGTGGTGGTGGGCGAGACCCACCTGTTCGTCGGCCCGAACTACGTGGTTTCGGTGCGGCACGGCGCCAGTTCCACCTACGCCCCGGTGCGCGAGCGTTGCGAGAGCGACCCGCAGGGCCTGGCCAACGGCCCCGGCTACGTGCTCTATGCGCTGATGGACTTCGTGGTGGACCACTACCTGCCCATCGTCAACCGGCTGGAGGACAACTTCGAGGCCCTCGAGCAGGACATTTTCCGCGACGAGTTCGACCGTGCCGCCATCGAGCGGCTGTACCAGGTCAAGCATCAGGTGCTGCGGCTGCGCAACGCGGTCTACCCGGTGGAGGACATCTGCAGCCAGCTGATCCGGCTGCACGAGGAACTGGTGCCAAAGGAGCTGCGCGCCTATTTCCGCGACATCGAGGACCATGCCAGCCGCATCGTCCGCACGCTGGACGTGGTGCGCGAGATGCTGACCACGGCCGTGCAGGTCAACCTGGCGCTGGTCACGGTGGGCCAGAACGAGGTGGTCAAGCGGCTGGCCGGCTGGGGGGCCATCCTCGCCGTGCCGACCGTGATCTTCAGCCTCTACGGCATGAATTTCAGCTTTATGCCAGAGCTGAAGCTCCATTACGCCTATCCGGTGGTCATCGGCATCACCGCCACGGCCTGCACCTGGCTCTGGCGCAAGCTGCACCGGGCTGGCTGGATCTAGCCCCGCCCGCATTGCCGGTCATGGCTGCCATGGCTGGAAAACGGTGCCGCGCCTGGTGTTGGCGCCGTTTTTATATCTTCTTTACACCCCTCCTTCCCCTCTCTACCCCGTTTTTACCCCGCCGTCCCTAATCTCCAGAACGTGATGTCAACGTGAATCCTTCACGTTTTTCCTATTTGGGGTTTGTATGGACGGGATCTATTTCCTCGTGTTGCTGGCCTTCGGCGCGCTGACCGGCGCGCTGCTGGCATTGTGCGCCGCGCTGGGCGCCAACCCGCCGTCTGCGCGGCAGACGGACGACGAGCGGGGGCGCTGATGGACTGGACTGACATCCTGAGCGGGGCCCTGGCCGCCGCGATCTTCCTCTACCTGCTTTTTGCCCTGTTCCGGCCGGAGAAATTCTGATGTCCACGCCGTTGTCCACACAATTCATCGGGCTGCTGGTCCTGTACCTCGCGGTCCTGTTCGCAGTGGCGCCGTTCCTCGGCCGCTACATGCGCCGCGCGCTGGAGGAGGGCGACTATCGCCTGACCGCCTGGGGCCGTCCCTTCGAGCGCGCGCTCTACCGCCTGGCCGGTGTGCGCGCCGACGCGGAGATGGGCTGGAAGCAGTACGCCATCGCCGTGCTGGTCTTCAACGTGCTCGGCGTGGTCTTCGTCTACGCGATCCAGCGCCTGCAGGGCATGTTGCCGCTGAACCCGCAGGCGTTCGGCGCGGTCTCGCCCGATTCCTCGTTCAACACCGCCATCAGCTTCGTCAGCAATACCAACTGGCAGGGCTACGCCGGTGAATCGACGATGAGCTACCTCACCCAGATGCTGGCGCTGACGATGCAGAACTTCGTCTCGGCGGCCACCGGCATCGCGGTGGTGTTCGCGCTGATTCGCGGCTTCGCGCGGCACGGCGCCGCCACGCTCGGCAATTTCTGGGTCGATCTGGTACGCACCACGCTCTATGTGCTGCTGCCGCTGTCGCTGATCACCGCGCTGCTGCTGGTCAGCCAGGGCGTGATCCAGAACTTCGACCGCTACCAGGACGCCACGCTCGTCTCGGAACTCTCCTATACCCAGCCTAAGGTGGACGCAGCCGGCCAACCCGTGCTGGACACCGCCGGGCAGCCCGTGACCGAGGACGTCAAGACCCGCACGCAGACGCTGGCGATGGGTCCGGTGGCGTCGCAGGAAGCCATCAAGATGCTCGGCACCAACGGTGGCGGCTTCTTCAACGCTAACTCGGCGCACCCGTACGAGAACCCCACGCCGTTCACGAATTTCGTGGAAATGCTAGCCATCTTCCTGATCCCGGCGGCGCTGTGCTTCGCCTTCGGCGAGATGGTGCGTGACCGCCGGCAGGGCGTGGCGGTGCTGGCGTCGATGACCGTGATCTTCGTGGTCATGGCGATTGCCGCCGTGGTGTCCGAGCAGCAGGTCAACGCGGCGCTGACGTCGCTGGGTATCGACCACGTGGCCTCCGCGCTCCAGGCCGGCGGCAACATGGAAGGCAAGGAAGTGCGCTTCGGCATCTCGGCGACCTCCCTGTTCGCGACGATCACCACGGCGGCGTCGTGCGGCGCGGTGAACGGCATGCACGACTCCTTCACGGCCATCGGCGGGCTGGTGCCGATGCTGCTGATGCAGCTGGGCGAAGTGGTCTTCGGCGGCGTGGGCTCGGGCCTGTACGGCATGCTGGTCTACGCGGTGCTGGCGGTGTTCATCGCCGGGCTGATGATTGGCCGCACGCCGGAATACCTCGGCAAGAAGATCGAAGCCTACGAGATGAAGATGACCGCCGTGGCGATCCTCGTCACGCCGCTGCTGGTGCTGGTGGGCACGGGCATCGCGGTCATGACCGAGGGCGGCCGCGCAGGGGTGTTCAACCCCGGCACGCACGGTTTCTCGGAAATCCTCTATGCGCTTTCTTCGGCGGCGAACAATAACGGCAGCGCGTTCGCGGGCCTCTCCGCCAACACGCCGTTCTATAACACGCTGCTCGCCGCGGCGATGTGGTTCGGCCGCTTCTGGATCATCGTGCCGGTGCTGGCGATGGCCGGCTCGCTGGCCGCCAAGCGCCGTACCCCGCCTACCGCCGGCACCATGCCGACGCACGGCCCGCTGTTCGTGGTGCTGCTGGTGGGCTCGGTCCTGCTGGTGGGCGCGCTGACCTATGTGCCGGCGCTGGCGCTGGGCCCGGTGGCCGAGCAGTTGCAGCACATCCCGGCCGCCGTCCAGGCGGTGGCCCGGTAATCGTGGAGAATCGTATGCAGCAAGACACTACGGTGACGCGCACTTCGGTGGCGCGCACCCCGCGTCAGGTGCCGGCCCGGGGCGGCATGTTCGCGCCCGAGCTGGTCAAGCCGGCCATCGTCGACGCCTTCAGGAAACTGTCGCCGCGCGCCCAGTTGCGCAATCCGGTGATGTTCGTGGTCTACGCGGGCAGCGTGCTCACGTCGATCCTGTTCCTGCGCGCGCTGTTCAACCCCGCGCCGGGTGGGGAATCGGCCGGTTTCATCCTCGCCATCTCCATCTGGCTGTGGTTCACGGTGCTGTTCGCCAACTTCGCCGAAGCCATGGCCGAAGGCCGCAGCAAGCAGCAGGCCGCCGCGCTGCGGGGGCTGAAGACCACGGTGACGGCACGCGTGCTGCGCCCGGGCCGGACCAACATCCGTGCCGACGGCGCCACCGAGGCCCGCATCGCCACGGACCTGCGCCGCGGTGACGTGGTGCTGGTCCAGGCTGGCGACATGATCCCCGGTGACGGCGACGTGATCGAAGGCGTGGCCTCGGTCGACGAGTCCGCCATCACGGGCGAGTCCGCACCGGTGATCCGCGAGTCCGGCGGCGATTTCTCGTCGGTCACGGGCGGCACGCGCGTGCTGTCCGACTGGATCGTGGTGCGCATCACCGCCAACCCCGGCGAGAGCTTTATCGATCGCATGATCGGCATGGTGGAAGGCGCCAAGCGCCAGAAGACCCCCAACGAGCTGGCGCTGACCATCCTGCTGGTGGGCCTGACGCTGGTGCTGCTGCTGGCCACGGCCACGCTGCAACCGTTCTCTCTATATAGCGTGATGGTGGCCAAGGCCGGCGTGCCGGTCTCGGTGACGGTGCTGGTGGCGCTGCTGGTGTGCCTGATCCCGACCACGATTGGCGGCCTGCTGTCTGCCATCGGCGTGGCTGGCATGAGCCGGATGATGGAGGCGAATGTGATCGCCACGTCCGGCCGGGCCGTGGAAGCTGCCGGCGACGTGGACGTGCTGTTGCTCGACAAGACCGGCACGATCACGCACGGCAACCGCCAGGCTGCGCGCTTTATCTGCGCACCGGGCGTGACCCCGCGCCAGCTGGCTGAGGCTGCGTGGCTGTCGTCGCTGGCCGATGAGACGCCGGAAGGCCGCAGCATCGTGGCCCTGGCCCGCCAGCAGCCTGACGCCACCGTCCCCGAGATGGGCGGCAAGGGCCTGGACGCCCCCGTGTTCGTACCCTTCACCGCGCAGACCCGCATGAGTGGCGTCGACGTCACTCACGGGATGCGCGTGCGCAGCGTGCGCAAGGGCGCCGCCGATGCGGTACGCCGCTACGTGGCCGACCGCGCCGGCAAGTTCCCTGATGCCGTGATGCAGGCCGTGGACGATGTGGCGCGCGCCGGCAGCACGCCGCTGGTGGTGGCGGAGGCCATCGCCGAAGGCACCGAGGACAGCGTGCGCGTGCTCGGCGTCGTCGAACTCAAGGACATCGTCAAGACCGGTATCCGCGAGCGCTTTGGCGAACTGCGCCGGATGGGCATCCGCACGGTGATGATCACCGGCGATAACCGCCTCACGGCGGCGTCGATCGCGGCGGAAGCCGGCGTGGATGACTTCCTGGCCGAAGCCACCCCCGAAGCCAAGCTGGCGCTGATCCGCGAGTACCAGCGCGAGGGCCGCCTCGTCGCCATGACCGGCGACGGCACCAACGACGCCCCCGCGCTGGCCCAGGCCGACGTGGCCGTGGCCATGAACAGCGGCACGCAGGCAGCGCGCGAGGCCGGCAACATGGTCGACCTGGACAGCAATCCGACCAAGCTGATCGAGATCGTCGAGATCGGCAAGCAGATGCTGATGACGCGCGGCTCGCTGACCACGTTCAGCGTGGCCAACGACGTGGCCAAGTACTTCGCGATCATCCCGGCCGCGTTCGCCACCACGTATCCGCAGTTGAACCTGCTGAACGTGATGGGGCTGGCCACGCCGGCGTCCGCAATCCTGTCGGCGGTGATCTTCAACGCGCTGATCATCGTCGCCCTGATTCCGCTGGCACTGCGCGGCGTGGTCTACCGCCCGCTCGGCGCGGCCGTGCTGCTGCGCCGGAACCTGCTGATCTACGGCCTGGGCGGCATCATCGTGCCGTTCGCGGGGATCAAGCTGATCGATCTGTTGCTGACGATGTTCGGCTGGGTCTGAGCCGAGTCGTCTAGGAGAAATACGCATGACTACGCAAACCAAGGCCGCCATGGGCGCCGCCGCAAACAACGTACCGCGCCAGCCGGGGCTGCTTCGGCCCGCGCTGACGATCTTCGTCGGCCTGGCGGTGGTGACCGGGCTGCTGTATCCCGGCGCGGTGACCGGCATCGCCCGCGCGGTGTTCCCGCACGAAGCCGCCGGCTCGCTGATCGAGAAGGATGGGAAGGTGGTCGGCTCGGCGCTGATCGGCCAGCCGTTCTCGGAGCCGAAGTACTTCTGGGGCCGCCTGTCGGCCACGGCGCCGATGCCGTACAACGCGGCGGCGTCGGTGGGCTCGAACCTCGGGCCGAGCAACCCGGCGCTGACGGACGCGGCGCGGGCGCGCATCGAGGCCCTGCAGGCCGCCGACCCTGACAACAAGGCGCCGGTGCCAGTGGATCTGGTAACGGCCTCGGGCAGCGGCCTCGATCCGCACATCAGCCCGGCGGCGGCCCGCTACCAGGCGGCGCGCGTGGCGCGTCTGCGCGGGCTGTCGGTGGCGCAGGTGGAGGCCCTGATCGCGGCGAACACGGAAGGCCCGGGGCTGGCCGTGTTCGGCGAGCCCGGGGTGAATGTGCTGAAGCTGAACCTTGCGCTGGATGGGGTGAAGCGGGGCGCCTGATGGAATGGATGCGCCAGCCCACGGCCGCCGGCGCCGTGGCAGAATCCGTCCCACCGCCCCCTCTACCATGACCCTCGCCGACAACCGCCCGGACCCCGACGCCCTGCTGCAACGCATGCAGGAGGAGGGCGCACGCGCCGGGCGCGGCAAGCTGCGGGTCTACTTCGGCGCCTCGGCCGGCGTGGGCAAGACGTTCGCGATGCTCACCGCCGCCCGCGCGCTGCGCACGCAGGGGGTGGATGTGGTGGTGGGCGTGGTGGAGACCCACGGCCGCGCCGAGACCGAGGCGCTGGTCGCCGGGCTGGACATCGTGCCGCTGCGCGAAATGCCCTACCGCGACCGCGTCCTCAAGGAATTCGATCTCGATGGCGTGCTCGCGCGCCATCCCGCGCTGGTGCTGGTGGACGAACTGGCCCACACCAACGCCGCCGGCAGCCGGCATCCCAAGCGCTGGCAGGACATCGCCGAACTGCTGGCCGCCGGCATCGACGTCTGGACCACGGTCAACGTGCAGCACCTGGAGAGCCTGAACCAGGCCGTGGGCGGCATCACCGGCGTGCGGGTCTGGGAGACCGTGCCCGATGCCGTGTTCGACGATGCCGACGACGTCGTGCTGGTGGACCTGCCCGCCGACGAACTGCTGCGCCGCCTGCGCGAGGGCAAGGTCTACCTGCCCGAGCAGGCGCGCCATGCCGCGCGCAACTTCTTCCGCAAGGGCAACCTGATCGCGCTGCGCGAACTGGCGCTGCGGCGCACGGCGGATCGTGTCGATGACGATGTGCGCGCCTATCGCGACGCCCAGTCGATCGAACCGGTCTGGCGCACGCGCGAGGCGCTGGTGGCCTGCATCGGCACCGGCGACGACGCCGAGCAGGTGGTGCGCAGCGCGCGCCGGCTGGCCAGCCAGCTCGATTGCGACTGGCACGTAGTGACGATTGCCACGCCCCGGCTGGTGCCGTTGTCCACCGAGGTGCGCACCCGCGTGCGCGCGGCGATGCGGCTGGCCGAGGAACTGGGCGCCCGCACCGAGACACTGGCCGGGCACGACATGGTGCGCGCGGTCACCGGCTACGTGCGCCGCCACAACCTCACCAAGGTGCTGGTGGGCCGCGCGCGCACCGACTGGCAGTACGAAGGCGGATGGCTCGAGCAGGGGCGCATGCTGCTGGGGCGCGCCTTGTCGCCGGTGCTGGGCGCCGGCAACCGGCTGATCGGCCGCCAGACCTTTGCCGATGCGCTGGCGGCTGGCTGCCCTGAAATCGACGTGATCCGCGTGGCGGCGGACACCACCCGCCCGGCACCGCTGCCGGCAGCGCAGGGCCTGCCGGCGGGCGCCGTGTCCGAGCAGAATCCGGCCCAGGCGGGCGCGCGCCGGCTTGACTATGTCTGGTCCGTGGTCTGGTGTGCCGGGGCCACACTGCTTTCCACAGTCGCCCGGCCCTGGTTCGATATCGTCAACATCGCCATGCTGTTCCTGGCCGCCGTGGTGGGCGTGGCGCTGCGGCACGGGCGGGGGCCGGCGGCGCTGGCTTCGGTGCTGTCGGTGGGGGCGTTCGATTTCTTTTTCGTGCCGCCCCGGCTCTCGTTCGCCGTCAGCGACGTGCAGTACCTGCTCACCTTTGTGGTGCTGCTGACGGTGGGGCTGGTCATCGGCCAGCTGACTGCCGGCCTGCGCGAGCAGGCGAGCGTGGCGGTGCGGCGCGAGACCGACGCCCGCACGCTCTACGAGCTGGCGCGCGAGCTGTCGGCGGCGCTGACCACGCAGCAGATCGTGGAGATTGGCGGACGCTTCCTGCGTGCCGCGTTCGACGCCCACGCCTCGTTCTTCCTCGTCTCGGCATCGGGCCGGCTGCTTCCGGTAGCGGATGTCAATGAGACAAGTCCGAAAGAAGGCCGGACCACCAAGGGCGAAGCCATCGACACCGTGCTGGCCCAGTGGGTCTTCGACCACGGCGAGGCGGCCGGCACCGGCACCCACACGCTGCCGGGCAGCACCGTGCTGTACCTGCCGCTGAAGGCGCCGATGCAGACGCGCGGCGTGCTGGCCGTGGAGCCGCATGACTGGGGCGCGCTGGCTGACCCCGCGCTGCGCCGCCAGGCCGATGTCTTCGCCACGCTGATCGCCATCGCCATCGAGCGGCTGCACTATGTGGAGGTGGCGCAGCAGGCGCTGGTATCGATCGAATCCGAGCAGCTGCGCAGTTCGCTGCTGGCGGCGGTGTCGCACGACCTGCGCACGCCGCTGACCGGACTGATCGGCATGGCCGAGTCGCTCGCGCGGGCGCCGCTGCCGGCCGATGTGGCGGCCACCGTGGACGCCATGCGCGTCCAGGCCCACCGCATGCGGACCATGGTGGTGAATCTGCTCGACATGGCGCGGCTGCAGCGGCACGACGTGTCGCTGACGCGCGGCTGGCAGTCGATGGAAGAACTGGTGGGCGCGGCGCTGGCGGCGATGCGCGAGGCGCTGGCGGGGCATCCGGTGCAGGTGTCGGGGCTGGCGGCGCTGCCGCTGGTCGAGTGCGACGCGGTGCTGGTGGAGCGCGTGCTCTGCAACCTGCTCGAGAACGCCGCCAAGTACACGCCGCCGGGCACGACGGTGCGCATCGGCGGCGCCGTGGCCGGCGAGATGGTGCAGGTGTTTGTCGAGGACGACGGCCCCGGCGTGCCGGCCGGGCAGGAGCGCCGCATCTTCGAGAAATTCACACGCGGCGCGCACGAGTCCGCCACGGCGGGCGTGGGACTCGGCCTGGCGGTGTGCGACGCCATCCTGCAGGCGCACGACGGCCGCATCTGGGTGGAGCCGGTACACGGCGCGGCGCCGCATGGCGCGCGCTTCACGCTCGCGCTGCCGCGCGGCAATCCGCCGGACATCGAGCCGGAAGCCCTCCATGACCTCGATGAATCGAGCGACCTGAAACTGACCGCGAAGACGGAACCCTGACCGAGATGCCATTCGACTATTCGCCGACCGTCCTGCTGGTGGAGGACGAGCCCCATATCCGGCGCTTCGTGCGGGAATCGCTGCAGGCCGAGGGCTGCACCGTGCACGAGGCGGAGACGCTCAAGCGCGGGCTGATCGACGCGGGCACGCGCCAGCCGGACGTGGTGATCCTCGATCTGGGCCTGCCCGATGGCGACGGCATGACGCTGATCCGCGAGATGCGCACGTGGACGCAGGTGCCGGTGCTGGTGCTGTCCGCGCGCACCGAGGAGGCGGACAAGATCGCCGCGCTCGACGCCGGCGCGGACGACTACCTGACCAAGCCCTTCGGCGTGGGCGAACTGGTGGCGCGCGTGCGCGTGCTGCTGCGCCGCCACGCGCGCGCCAATCCACAGGGCACGCCGACCATCGCCTTCGGCGACGTGCAGGTGGACCTGGCCAACCGCCTCGTCACGCGCGGGGAGGCGGCCGTGCACCTGACCCCCATCGAGTACCGGCTGCTGGCGGTGTTGATCGCCCACCGCGGCAAGGTGATGACCCACCGCGAACTGCTGCGCGAGGTCTGGGGCCCATCGCACGCCGAGAGCAGCCACTACCTGCGCGTGTACATGGGCCACCTGCGCCACAAACTCGAATCCGACCCCGCCCAGCCGGCCCACCTGCTGACCGAGGTCGGCGTCGGCTACCGCTTCGCGGCGTGAGCGCAACGCCCGGCTTGCGAGATCGCGTCGATCGGGCTACCATCGCGGCGTTGGCATATGAACGGAACGGCGAAAGCCGCGTGTCAGCTCCGCCTCGCAAGAGGTTTGCGCCCAAGTGCGCTGATAGCTGAAAAGCGAAGAGGTCCGATTAGCAGTGCGAACAAAGGCTCCTTCGGGAGCCTTTTTCGTTTGCATCCCCATTCTCTGCAGGCGGTGTCCCCCAGTCTTCTGTGCCGTCCAATCCACGTACATAAGACGACTCGCATTCTGGCGAGCCGGTCGAAGCGTCGTCCGCTACACTGAATTGGTAGCGCCCCGTTCCGTCCGACCCCCGTTCGCCGGAGTCACGTCATGTCTGCCTCCCTTGTCCCGATTCGCCAGGCCGCTGCTGCCGTCCTGGCGTGCATGGTTCTGGTCGTACTCATGGGGTCCGTGGCCCATGCCGCGCCGATGCGGGCCGCCACCGAGCCGCCGGCGCCCGCGCAGGCGCAGACGCGCGATGCCGTCAGTGCCTACGAGGCCGGGCGGTTCGATGCCGCGCTGCAGGGGTTTGCGGCGGCGGCGCAGAAGGGCAACCGGCTGGCCCAGTTCAACTACGCGATGATGCTGCTGCGGGGCGAGGGGACGGCGCCCAAGCCGCAGGAGGCGCTGGTCTGGCTGCGCAAGGCCGCTGACAACCAGATGACACATGCGCAGTTCACATTGGGCGATCTGAGCGAACGCGGCGAGCTGGTGCCGAAGTCGCTCGAGGAGGCCAACCGCTGGTATGAGCGCGCGGCGCAGGGCGGGCACGTGCAGGCGCAGATGGCGCTGGCCACCAACTACTTCACCGGCCGGGGCGTGCCGCGCGACTACGGCAAGGCGTTCACCTGGTACAGCCGGGCCGCCACGGCCGGCGACGGCGGCGCGCAGTACATCGTCGGCAGCTATTACGAGCGCGGCGAGCCGGGCGTGGTGGACAAGGACATCGAGCAGGCCAAGATCTGGTACGCCCGCGCGGCGGCGGGCGGCGACCCCGGCGCGCTGGCCAAGCTGCGGTCGCTGCTGGAGGAGGGCCTGCGCGCCAAGAGCGGCGGGCCGATGTGAAGCGCCGCGCGCACCACCTAGCCGGCCCATGGCGCGGTCTGCCGACGGGGCTCGGTACAAGTCTTGCTTGCTGCATTCCCATCCGGCCGATGCCTATCTGGACGATTCACTGACGCTTCACTGACGATTCACCGCACCCCTGGGAGGTTGTAGTGGCTACGCACGTCGCGCTGAACCATGTCACGCATTACCGCTACGACCGGCCGGTGAATCTGTCACCGCAAGTCGTGCGGCTGCGCCCCGCGCCGCATTGCCGGACCCCGATCCTGTCCTATTCCCTGCGCATCGAGCCCGCGCAGCACTTCGTGAACTGGCAGCAGGACCCGTTCTCCAACTACCTCGCCCGCCTGGTCATCCCGGAGAAGACCACCAGCTTCAAGGTCACGGTGGACCTCGTGGCGGAAATGGCGGTCTACAACCCGTTCGATTTCTTCCTGGAGCCATCGGCCGAGACGTTTCCGTTCGACTACGACGCCAGCCTCGGGCACGACCTCGCCCCCTATCTGGTGCGCGGCGAGCTGACGCCGCGGCTGGCGGCCTTCGTGGCCAGCATCGACCGCACGCCCACCGCCACGCTGGATTTCCTGGTGGCCCTGAACCAGCGCCTCCAGCACGACATCCGGTACCTGATCCGCATGGAGCCGGGGGTGCAGACGCCCGAGACCACGCTGGAGAACGCCTCCGGCTCGTGCCGCGACACCGGCTGGCTATTGGTGCAGACGCTGCGCCATCTTGGGCTGGCGGCGCGCTTCGTCTCCGGTTACCTGCTGCAACTGACGCCCGACGTGAAGGCCGTGGATGGCCCGGTGGGCACCGAGACCGATTTCACTGACCTCCACGCCTGGTGCGAGGTCTACCTGCCCGGCGCCGGCTGGATCGGGCTGGACCCCACCTCCGGGCTGCTGGCCGGGGAGGGGCACATCCCGCTGGCCTGCACGCCGGAGCCCGGCGGCGCCTCGCCGGTGAGCGGGGCGGTGGACGAGTGCGAGGTCTCCTTCGAGCACCATATGTCGATCACGCGCATCTATGAGTCCCCGCGCGTGACCAAGCCCTATACCGAGGCGCAGTGGATGGCCGTCGATGCGGCCGGCGCCGCCGTCGACCGCACCCTGCAGCAGATGGACGTGCGCCTGACGATGGGCGGGGAGCCCACCTTCGTCGCCGCGCGCGACCGTGAGGGCGCTGAGTGGAATACCGACGCGCTCGGCCCCACCAAGCGCGGGCTGGCCACCGAACTGGTGCAGAAGCTGCGCGCGCAATATGGCGAGGGCGGCTTCCTGCACTTTGGCCAGGGCAAGTGGTATCCGGGCGAGCAGTTGCCGCGCTGGGCGCTGTCGATCTGCTGGCGTGCCGATGGCGTGCCGTGCTGGGAGAACCCGGCGCTGTTCGCCGATGAGCGCGAGCCGGACGCCTACACCGACGCCGACGCGCGGCGCTTCATCGAAACCCTGACCGCGCGGCTCGGCCTGGCCTCGCATTTCATCCTGCCCGGCTACGAGGACGTCTGGTACTACCTGTGGCGCGAGCGCAGCCTGCCGGTCAATGTCGATCCGCATGAGGCGCGGCTGGAAGACGCCATGGAGCGCGCGCGGCTGCGCCGGGTGTTCGAGAGCGGCCTGTCGCGCGTCACCGGCTACGTGCTGCCGCTGGCCCGCGCCACGCAGGAGCCGCCGTCGCGCAATGACGCCGCGTGGATTACCGGCCCGTGGTTCCTGCGCGATGACCGCATGTATCTGCTGCCCGGCGATTCGCCGATGGGTTACCGGCTGCCGCTCGACGCCCTGCCGTGGGTGTCCGAGGCCGACTACCCGTGGCAGTTCGACCAGGACCCCTTCGCGCCACGCGCGCCGCTGCCGGCCACCACGCCGCTGCGCAGCCAGTTGCCGGCGCCGGCCGGCGGGCTGTCGCTTGAACCGACCGGGCTGGGCCCGGCCGCCATGGCGGTACGGCGCGCCCAGGCACGCGGCGAGACCGTCGCCCCGGCACCTTCCGGGCCCGCAACACCAGCGGAGCCAGCACCCGCACCGGCCGCCACGGCCGACGCAGCGGGCCTGGCCCCGGCCTTCACCCGCCCGCCCGCGCTGGGCGAGTCGGCGGCGGACATCATCCGTACCGCGCTCTGCGTCGAAGTACGCCACCCCAGCCGCGCCGCCGGCCCGGCCGTCGAGTTGAAGTCGATGGGCGACAAGCGCGGCATCCTCTATGTCTTCATGCCGCCGCTGACCGTGCTCGAGGACTACCTCGCGCTGGTGGCCGAGGTGGAAGCCACGGCGGCCGAACTCGGCATGAAGATCGTGATGGAAGGCTACCCGCCGCCGCGCGATCCGCGCCTGAAGCTGCTCCAGGTCACCCCGGACCCGGGCGTGATCGAGGTCAACATCCATCCGGCCAGCAACTGGGCGGAACTGGTGGATCACACCGAGTTCCTCTACCAGGCCGCGCACGAGACGCACCTTTCCACCGACAAGTTCATGCTCGATGGGCGCCACACCGGCACGGGCGGCGGCAACCACTTCGTGCTCGGCGGCGCCACCCCGGCGGACAGCCCCTTCCTGCGCCGGCCCGACGTGCTGGCCAGCCTGATCGCCTACTGGCACAACCATCCGGCGCTGTCCTACCTGTTCTCGGGCCTGTTCATCGGCCCGACCAGCCAGGCGCCGCGCGTGGACGAGGCCCGTAACGACCAGCTCTACGAACTGGAGATCGCCTTCGCGGAACTGCGCCGGCAGGTGGCGCTGCACGAAGGCGCCGGCGATGGCTACACCCCGCCATGGCTGATCGACCGGGCACTGCGCAACCTGCTTGCCGATGTGACGGGTAATACGCATCGATCGGAGTTCTGCATCGACAAGCTCTATTCCCCCGATGGCGCCACGGGCCGGCTCGGCCTGCTGGAGCTGCGCGCCTTCGAAATGCCGCCGCACGCACGCATGAGCCTGGTGCAGCAACTGCTGCTGCGGGCGATGGTCGCCCGTTTCTGGCGCACGCCCTATACCGCGCGGCTCACGCGCTGGGGCACGGCGCTGCACGACCGCTTCATGCTCGGCACCTTCGTGCAGATGGATCTGGAGGACGTGCTGGCCGAGATGCGCAGCGCCGGCTTCGTGTTCGAGTCCGCGTGGTTTGCGCCGCACTTCGAGTTCCGCTTCCCGCGCGTGGGCGAGGTGGAGGCCGAGGCGGCCGGGCTCTCGCTGCAACTGCGCGCGGCGCTGGAGCCGTGGCACGTGATGGGCGAGGAGGGCGCGGCGGGCGGCACGGTGCGCTATGTCGATTCGTCGGTGGAGCGGCTGGAGGTGCGCGTGCTCGGCATGAACGAGACCCGCCATGTGGTGACGGTGAACGGCCGGACCATCCCGCTCCAGCCCACCGGCCGCGCCGGCGAGTACGTGGCCGGCGTGCGCTACCGCGCCTGGGCGCCGCCGTCGTCGCTGCATCCGACCATCGGCTCCCATGCCCCGCTGACCTTCGACGTGGTGGATACGTGGATGGATCGCAGCGTTGGGGGATGTCAGTATCATGTTTCCCACCCCGGCGGCCGTAATTACCAGACATTCCCGGTGAACGCCTACGAGGCCGAAAGCCGGCGGCTGGCCCGCTTCTTCACCATCGGCCATACGCCGGGGCGGTCCGTGGCGCCGCCGGTGGAGCGCAGCCTCGAATTCCCCTTTACGCTCGATCTGCGGCAGATATAAGCCGACACCCTCCCCCGGAGACCTCTCCCCGTGCCCTTGCAGTCGTCGCTTCCCCTCGACGGATCGGACAGCCCGGCTGCCATGGCGGGCCGGCTGGCCCTGCCCGTGCCGGACGGCCATCTGGACGAGCTGCGCCTGCCGGACGGCACGCTGCGCGCGCCCTGGGCGCGCTTCTTCGCGGAACTGGGCGAGCAGGGCGACCTCGGCAGCCTGAGCCCGGACGCGCTGGCGGCGCGCGCGGCGGCAGTGGCGCGCCAGATCCGCGACAACGGCGTGACCTACAACGTCTATGCCGACCAGGGCGGCGGCGCGCGGGCGTGGCAGCTGGAATTGCTGCCGTTCCTGATCGCCGAGGAGGACTGGGCCGTGATCGAGCGCGGCGCGGCCCAGCGCGCCACGCTCGCCAACGCGATCATGGCCGACATCTACGGCCCCCAGACGCTGCTCACGCGCGGCCTGCTGCCGCCGGGGCTGGTCTACGGCCATCCCGGCTACATGCGGCCCCTCAAGGGCTACCAGCCGCCGGGCGGCAGCTTCCTCCAGACCATGGCGATCGACCTGGTCCATACCGACGATGGCTGGACCGTCATCGCCCATCGCACGGAAACCCCGTCGGGCATGGGCTACGCGCTGGAGAACCGGCTGATCATCTCGGGCCAGTTCGCCGATGCCTTCCGCGAGATGCGCGTGCGGCGGCTGCCGCCGGCCTTCGCCCAGCTCATCTCCACGCTGGCGCATGCACCGCTGGTGGCGGGGGCGGATGAAGGGGCCTCGCTGCCGTCGAGCGGCGGGCTGCACATCGTGCTGCTGTCGCCGGGGCCGTTCAACGAGACCTACTTCGAGCACACCTTCCTGGCGCGCTACCTCGGCATCACGCTGGTGGAAGGCAAGGACCTGACCGTGCGCAACGACATGGTCTACCTGAAGACGTTCGGCGGGCTGGAGCGCGTGGACGTGATCCTGCGCCGGCTGGACGACGTGTTCTGCGACCCGCTGGAGCTGCGCAGCGACTCCACCATCGGCGTGCCGGGGCTGCTGGAGGCGATGCGGGCGGGCAACGTGATGGTGTCCAACGTGCCCGGCGCGGGGTTCCTGGAGTCGCCGGCAATCCACGGCTTCCTGCCGGGCATCGCCCGCGCGCTGCTGGATGAGACGCTGATCCTGCCCGCCGTGTCGAGCTGGTGGTGCGGCGAGGCCGCCGCGCAGGAAGAGGCCATGGCGACGCTGTCCGAGGCCTTCGTCATGCCGACCTATCCGCGTGTGCCGGGCGAGCCGCGCCTGGGCATGGAGCGCGGGCTGCAGCCGCTCGAAGACTGGCGCGCGCGCATCGCCGAGACGCCCGACCGCTACACGCTGCAGGCGCCGCTGCCGCTCTCGCACACGCCGTGCTGGGAGCCGGACGGGCGCGGCGGCGGGCGCATCGGCTCACGGGCGGCCATGCTGCGCGTGTTTGCCATCGCCGATGGCAACGGCGGCTGGCAGGTCATGCCGGGCGGGTTCATGAGACTGGCGCCGCCCCGGCTGGAGGCGGTGTCGATGCAGCTGGGCGGCACCAGCGCCGACACCTGGGTGCTCTCCAGCCAGACATCGGGCGCCGCCGCCAGCCCGCTGGCCGCGCGCAGCGGGCTGGCGGCGGCGCCCGCCTCGCGCCCGCTGGCTGTTTCCAGCCGCGCCGCCGAGAACCTGTACTGGGCCGGCCGCTACGCGGAGCGTGCCGAGAACACCGTGCGCCTGTGCCGGCAGATCCTCGGATCGATCGAATCGAACGACGAAACCGACGACGGCACGCTGAACATGATCGGCCAGCTGGCGCAGTGGTTCGGCCTGGTGCCGGCCCAGACGCCGTCGCCGCAGGCGTCGCTGCGGGTGTTCGAGCGCAGCCTGGTGTCCGCGCTGGCCGATCCCAGCGGCAGCGCCGGGGTGGTGCAGACGCTGGCCAGCCACGCGCGCGCGGCCAACGAGATCCGCAACCGGCTCTCGAACGATCACTGGCGCACCATCCTGGCCGCCCGCAACGACTTCCACGACGCGATGGCCGCCGCCGCGTGCCCGGCCGGCTCGGCCAGCGGCGAGGGCGCGTACGACCGCTCCCGGGTGCTGGTCGCGCTGGAGCAACTGTCGATGCAGCTCGGCGCGATCAGCGGCGCGCAGGGCGACCGCATGTCGCGCGACGAAGCGTGGCGGCTGGTGTTCATTGGCCGTCATATCGAGCGCGTCTCCACGCTGGCGCTGTTCCTGGAGGTGGCCGAGCGCAGTGGCGCGCTGCGCTCGCGCAGCGGCTTCGACCTGCTGCTGCACCTGTTCGACAGCACGCTGACCTACCGCTCGCTGTTCCCGGGCCGGACCGACGTGCCGGCGCTGGTGGACCTGCTCGTGCTGGACGCCACCAACCCGCGCGGCCTCTACGGCGTGCTGGACCGCCTGCGCGAGAAGCTGGTGCAACTGCCGACCGGCGCCACGGGCCAGGCCCGCGTGCCGCTGGCGGAACTGCTGCCGCCGGCCAGCGCGCTGCCGTCGCGCACGGTGCTGTGCGCCACTGATGACGAGGGCCGCCATGCCACGCTGGCCGCGCTGTGCGACCAGCTCGGCGCGCGCATGGCCAAGCTGTCCGACGAAATCGGCGGCCGCTACTTCAGCCATGCCGGCGTGGCGCCGGAAACGGACCTGCCATGAGCGTGAATCCAGTGCCCGCCACCAAGCCCGCGGCCGCCCCGGCGCCCGAGGCGCCGTCCACCCTGAGCGTGCACCACGTCACCACCTACCAGTACGCCTGGCCCGTGGAGCACGCGCAGCAGCGCGCCGTGGTCACGCCGCCGTCCTACCCGTGGCAGGCCGTGAGCGCGCACTGCACCGACATCGATCCGCCGCCCTCGCACCAGCACGTGCGCACCGATGCCTTCGGCAACAACGTGCTGCATTTCATGCTCGACGTGCCGCACGAGACCATGCAGCTGACCACGGCCAGCACGGTCACGCTGACGCCGCGCTGGGCCAGGCTCGACCCGGCCCGCAGCCCGCCGTGGGAGCAGGCCGCGCAACGGCTGCGCTACCGCGCCGGCCAGCCGTTCGACCCCGAGGCCGAGTTCGTCTTCGCCTCGCCCAATGTGGCGCTGCACGCGGACCTGCGCGACTACGCCCGGCGCAGCTTCACGCCCGGGGTGAGCGTGGTGGCCGGCGCCATCGACCTGATGCACCGCATCCACGCCGATTTCGAGTATCACGCCGAGATTACCGAGGTCCACACACCCGCGCTGGAGGCCTTCGCGCTGCGCAGCGGCGTGTGCCAGGACTTCGCCCAGGTGATGATCGGCTGCCTGCGCTCGCTCGGGCTGCCCGGGCGCTATGTCAGCGGCTATCTCCGCACCGATCCGCCGCCGGGCGAGCCGCGCCTGCTGGGCGCCGATGCCTCCCATGCGTGGGCCGGCGTCTGGTGCCCCGGGAACGGCTGGGTCGATCTCGACCCGACCAACGACATGCTGGCCGACACCCGCCACGTCACCCTGGCCATCGCGCGCGACTACAGCGACGTGCCCCTGCTGCACGGCGTCATCGTGGGCGGGGGCGAGCACACGGTGGAGGTGGAGGTGAGCGTGGTGCCGGTGGAGTGATCGGCGGCGCCCGCCGATCCATGGTCTTCCGAAGGGCGGCTTGCGAGGATGGTCGCGTCCCGCCGATCCATGTACTTATGGAGAGGGACCGCGGAACATGGTGACGTCCTGGACGTTGTGGCGCCATGATGCCCGCCGTCCACCAACGGCACCTTACGGAGAACTGCAATGACCCATCGCACCGAGATCGAAGCAAGGAGAAATCTTCCGGGGAGGGACTTGCAGGGTGTGTATGTCACCCTGCAACAATTCAATGCGCTACGGAAACGGGTTGACGCCATTGCGCTGACAGAAGACGGCATTGCGTACTTCACAGTCAACAGCACCGGTCCGGATAGTCAGGCCAATGGCAACGAGTCGGTGGCGATTGCCAGCGGTGCCTCCGCAAATTCCGAAGAATCTGTTGCAGTCGGCTACCTGGCTACCGGATCTGGCCAGGGCTCGGTGTGTGTGGGGGCGTATTCCCTAGCCAGCGAAACGTGCAGCACCTCCATAGGCTTTGACACGCTCGCTCAGGCTTATGGAGCGGTTGCGATCGGGTCTGCCGCGATAGTGGACCCCCTTGGTAACAAGGGGATCAGTATCGGCAACACAGCCATCGTTGCCGGTGATTCAGCCTTGGCCATCGGCGCGAGTGCCACTGCGAGCGGCGAGCAGAGTGTGGCGATAGGCGCTGGTTCCACGACCGATCGCGCGCAGACGGTGTCCGTAGGCAATGACAGCGCGCTCCGCTTCATCGCCCGTGTTGCGGCGGGGCAGGAGGATGATGATGTCGCCACAGTCGGCCAGTTGAAGGAGGCTGGCCTGCCCGTGAATGCGCGCGGCGAAGTGGAGCGTGCGCTGGTGCTGTACGACGACAGGAACAAGACGAGGCTGACGCTGCCGTTGGTAAGGGTGTCGGGATTGCGCCCCGCTGAACTGAGCGCGCAGAGCACGGAAGCGGTAACGGGGAGCCAGCTCTTCAAGGCAAATCAGCGGCTGGTCGAACTCGAGGCGCGCTTCGCGGCGCTGGAGCGTGCTGTGCGCGACAGGTAGTCGTGCAGGAATGGCCCCGGGTGGCTTGAGCACATGGTGCGGTCACACGGCATTCTTACTCAGGATGGGGCGCTGTCCGCCGCGGCAGCTGACGGAGAACGCAATGAGCAATCAGACTGATGTCCAGACTAGGGCCAACGCCTCGGACAGGGACCGCCCGGGCCAGTATGTCACCCTGCAACAGTTCAATGCGCTACGGGAACGGGTTGACGCCATTGCGCTGAAAGACGACGGCATGATGTATTTGGCAGTCAACAGCACCGGTCCGGCTAGTCAGGCCAATGGCATCGAGTCGGTGGCGATTGCCAGCGGTGCCGAGGTGGATTCCGAGGAATGCGTCGCTGTCGGCTACCTGGCGGGAACAATCAGCGCGGACTATCCGGGCTCGGTGTATGTGGGTGCGTATGCCCAAGTATATGCATTATCCGCCACTGCCATGGGCTATTACACCTTTACCAACGCTTATGGAGCGGTTGCGGCCGGGTTTCTGGCGACGGTGAGCGCCAGTGGCAACAAGGGGATTGCTATCGGCGATCTGGCCCTCGCTGACAGTGATTCAGCAGTGGCCATCGGCGCGAGTGCGTGCGTGAATGGCGCCCAGAGTGTGGCGCTGGGTTGCGCTTCCACGACCGATCGCGCGCAGACAGTATCTGTCGGCAATGACAGCACCCGTCGCTTCATCGCACGGGTTGCGGCGGGGCAGGAGGAGGATGATGCCGCCACGGTCGGCCAGTTGAAGGAGGCGGGCCTGTCCGTGAATGCGCGCGGGGAAGTGGAGAGTGCGCTGGTGCTCTACGACGACAGGAGCAAGACCCGGCTTACGCTGCAATCGGTAAAAGTTGCGGGGTTGCGACCCGCTGAGCAGAGCCTGCAGAGCACGGATGCGGTGGCAGGCAGCCAGCTCTTCCAGACAAACCAGCAGCTGGTTGAACTCGAGGCGCGCCTCGCGGTGCTGGAGCGTGCGGTGCGCCACAGGTAGTGCGGGCGGCAACCGTTCGTGGGCGGGGTGAGCACACGGTGGAGGTGGAGGTGGAGGTGAGCGTGGTGCCGGTGGAGTGAGCGCCGTCGGGGCGATCCATGTACTTCCGGAAAGGGGGTAGCGACCATGGCGACGGCATGGGCAGCGTATGCGCCCGTGCCGTGGTGCTGATCAACCCGATTCCAGGAGCCCTTCATGGCAATGTCTCAGACTGATCTCGAAGCAGGGAACAATCCATCGTCCGCCAACGGTAATGGCGGGAATAGCGGTGGCGGTGGCGGTGGTGCGCCCTACCTGGCCTATGACGACAAGAGCAAGAGCCGCGCTACGCTGCCATCGACACTGGTGACGGGGCTACGGCCCGGCGAGGTGAGCCAGGGCAGCAGCGACGCCGTCACCGGCGGCCAGCTGGCCGAGACGGCGGCCCAAGTCGCTGGCAATGCCCAGGACATCGCCGCGCTGTCGCAGACCGTGGAGAACCTCGCCACGGGCAAGACCGGGCTCAAGTATGTGCAGGTGAACGCCACCGGGGCGGCGGCTTCGGCAGCCGGCAGCAACGCCATCGCCATTGGCGCGGATACCGTCGCTACCGGGGGCGGCAGCGTCGTGCTCGGCCAGGGGGCTACGGTCAGCGAGTCAGGCCCGGGTGTGGCCATCGGCTTGAATGCCCGTGCCGATGTCGCCTCGCGAGACCCCGTGGACGCGGGCTCGGTGGCGCTGGGCTGCAATACGTATGCCTTTGGCAGCCGCTCTGTCGCCATCGGCGAAAAAGCGCAGGCCGCCTACGCGTGGAGCGTCGCCATCGGCGGCAATGCCGTGGCGTCCGGCGCGGACAGCTTCCAGGTGGGCGGCACCACGGCGGTGGGGATGGCCGCGGTGGCGTCCGGCCACAAAAGCGTGGCGCTGGGCCAGCGATCGGAAGCCTCCGGCGCGACGGCGATCGCCGTGGGGCCGATGGCGCAGGCCACCAATACCGGCGCGGTCGCCGTGGGCACCGACGCCGTCGCCAGCACCGAGTTCGCGGTGGCGCTCGGGCACGGCAGCCGCGCGGCGGCCGCGCACGGCGTGGCGCTCGGCACGGCCTCGTACTGCGACCGCGACCTGACGGTCTCGGTCGGCACCAACACCCTGCAGCGCCAGATCATCAACGTCGCGCCGGGCACCGCGCCGACCGACGCGGCCACCGTGGGGCAACTGAGCGCGCCCATCGCCCAGATGCAGGAAGCCCTCGCCTCGCGCGAGCGCCGCCTGCACGACCTCGAGGCGCGCATCGTGGCGCTGGAGCGGGCGCTGCGGGGCGCTTAGGGGTGCTTAGGGGTGCTCAGGGGCGCCCAACAAAAAAGCCGGCCGCTTGCGCGGACCGGCTTCTTTCGTCAGAGGGTTCGGATGACGCCGAGGGCGGGTCAGCCGAGCTTTTTCTTGAGCAGTTCGTTGACCTGGGCCGGGTTGGCCTTGCCCTTGGTGGCCTTCATGGCCTGGCCGACCAGTGCGTTGAACGCCTTTTCCTTGCCGGCGCGGAACTCTTCGACGGACTTGGCGTTGGCGGCCAGCACGTCGTCGATGATCTTCTCGAGTTCGCCGGTGTCGGACATCTGCTTGAGGCCCTTGGCGGCGATGATCGCGTCGGCGTCGCCGCCGGACTCGCCGGCCCACATCGCCGGGAAGACGTCCTTCTTGGCGGTGTTGTTGGACACCGTGCCGTCGGCGATGCGTGCCAGCAGCTTGGCCAGTTGCGCCGGGCGCACCGGGGCGTCGTCGATGGCCATGCCTTCGCGGTTCAGTTGCGACGCCACGTCGCCCATCAGCCAGTTGGCCGCCGGCTTGGCGCTGGCCACGCCGGCCTCGGTCACCACGGCCTCGAAGTAGGCGGCGAGGGATTTGGTGGCCGTGAGCGTGCTTGCATCGTAGGCGGAGAGGCCGTACTGCGAGACGAAGCGCGCCTGCATCGCCACCGGCAGCTCGGGCAGGCCGGCGCGCACGCGCTCGACCCACTCGCTGTCGATCTCGAGCGGCATCAGGTCCGGATCGGGGAAGTAGCGGTAGTCGTGCGCGTCTTCCTTGGTGCGCATCGCGCGCGTCTCACCGGTGTCCGGGTCGAACAGCACGGTGGCCTGGACGATCTTGCGGCCGTCCTCGATCTCGTTGATCTGCCACTGCACTTCGTAGTCGATGGCCTGCTGGAGGAAGCGGAACGAGTTCAGGTTCTTGATTTCGCGGCGGGTGCCGAATTCCTTCTGGCCGACCGGGCGCACGGAGACGTTGGCGTCGCACCTGAAGCTGCCTTCCTGCATGTTGCCGTCGCAGATGCCCAGCCATACCACGAGCGAGTGCAGGGCCTTGGCGTAGGCCACGGCCTCGGCCGAGCTGCGCATGTCCGGCTCCGTCACGATCTCCAGCAGCGGCGTGCCGGCGCGGTTCAGGTCGATGCCGGTCATGCCGGCGAAGTCCTCATGCAGCGACTTGCCCGCATCCTCCTCGAGGTGGGCGCGGGTCAGGTTCACGGTCTTCTCGTAGACGCCCTGCCGTCCTTCCACCTGGATCGTGATGGTGCCGCCCTGCACGACCGGAATCTCGTACTGGCTGATCTGGTAGCCCTTCGGCAGGTCAGGGTAGAAGTAGTTCTTGCGCGCGAAGATGCTGCGCGGCGCGATATGAGCGCCGATGGCCAGCCCGAACTCGATGGCGCGCTCGACGGCGCCCTTGTTCAGCACGGGCAGCACGCCCGGCAGCGCCAGGTCCACGGGCGAGGCCTGCGTGTTGGCTTCGGCCCCGAACGCGGTGGAGGTGCCGGAAAAAATCTTCGAGGCGGTGGAGAGCTGCGTATGCGTCTCCAGGCCGATCACCACTTCCCATTGCATGGCGGTATTCCTGGTTTAAGTCTTCTGTTCTGTTCTATATAGGGCCGGACCCGGCGTTCTTCAGGGCGCCGGGTTCAACAGCCACGAATCGAGTTGGGCGAGCGCGGCTACGCGCGCCAGGGCGTCGCCGCCGCTGGCGGTATCGGCGCCCGGGGTGCGCCGGGGCGCGTCGCGCCGGCCGTGCAGCTCGCTGGTGCCGTCGAAGCCATGATAGGCGCCCGGGTAGATCTCGAGCCGGAAGCGCGCATCGGGCTGGCGCGCCAGCACGGCGTTCTGGAGCATCGCGCAGCGGGTGGCCGGGGTCCAGTCGTCCGCGCCGCCAATCATCATCAGCACCGGCGCGCGCAGCTTGAAATTGTGCTGCCGCACCACGCGCTTGCAGGCCGGGTAGAAGGCCACGGCGCGCTCCACGGCAGGCGTGCCGGCCGGCCACGGGCGGCTGGCGTCGATGGCGGCCAGCACTGCCTGCGCGCCGTTCGACCAGCCCAGCAGCACGATGCGGCGCGGGTCCACGCCGGGCTGGCGCGCCACCCAGCGCAGCGCGGCCAGGGCGTCGGCGCGGCGGGTCTTGTCGTCGATGCCGCGTGCGTCCGGCGTATCACCGCAGCCGCTGGTGATGCGCCCGCGCGGGCCGAAGCTGTCCGGCATCAGCACGGCGTAGCCGCGCTCGGTCAGCCAGTGCGCGTACTCGCGGTAGCGGGCCTGCATGGTGCCGGCCGGATTGAGGATTTCGTCGATGGAACCCGTGCGGCGCGCCACGCGGTGCGTGTCTTCGAGCCCGCCGCAGCCGTGCAGCGCTATCACCACCGGCAGCGGCTGCGCCCGTGGATGGCCGCTGTCGCGCGGCAGGAACCAGTAGGCCGGCAATGTTGGCATGCCGGCATCGCCGGCCAGCCGCACGCGCTGGACGATGGGCGCGGGGGCGGCCGGCGTGGACGTGGCCGCGGAAGCTGCCACCGAAGCCGCCACCGCCGGCGCGCTGGAAGCCGAGATCGGCGCTTGCGGCGCCGAGACCGTGCTCCACGCCGGCACCGCGCTCACCGTCATCATCGCCAGTCCCGCGCGCAGCCAGCGCCGCACCCGAGGCATAACCCCGGGCATAACCCCGGCGGCGAAGGAGGAGAGTGGGCGGCGTGGCGGCATGGGGGAGACGTTATCGCGTGCGCGCGCAGGCGCCCGTGTCCGGTTCGAACATCACCGGCCACGCTTCCTCATAGATGCCGGGCGTGCAGTGCGACTGGCAGCTCGCATGCGCCAGCGTCACGCGGCGCGGGTCCTGCCAGACCATCAGCTTGCAGGCGCTGCCATCGTTGGCGCGCAACTCGATATGTGGCTTCTTGCGCACCTGACGAAATTCGGCCAGGTTGAAGCTGCACGAGCCGCGCTTGCCGACCCACAGCTTCCACTGCAACTGCTGCACGGCGTTGTCTGCCACGCGCAGCTGGGCGTCCTCGCGGAAACCGTCCTCCTCGGTGCGGCGGCAGTCGCCGTTCAGGTCGATGTCGCGCGCGGCGATGGGCGTGGAGCGCCCGCCGAACGGCAGCGAGCAGCCGGCCAGCACCACCGCGAGGGCCATCGCGGCGAAGAGGCGTAGCAGGCGCTTGTCGTGCATCGTCATCAGGCCGGGCGGCGCAGGTGCCAGTCGGTGGCCTGCTGGAACGCATGGGCCACCTGCAGCAGGCGCGCTTCATCGAAATAGTTGCCGATCAGTTGCAGGCCCACGGGCATGTTGTCCTGCCCCGTGCCGCACGGCACGCTCATGCCGGGCAGGCCGGCGAGGCTGGTGGAGAGCGTGAAGATGTCGGCCAGGTACATCTGCACCGGGTCGGCGGTCTTCTCGCCGAGCTTCCACGCCGCCGTGGGCGCCACCGGGCCCATGATCACGTCGCACTGGCTGAAGGCGCGCTGGAAATCGTCGGCAATGATGCGGCGGATCTTCTGCGCCTGCAGGTAATAGGCGTCGTAATAGCCGTGGGACAGCACGTAGGTGCCCACCAGGATGCGGCGCTTGACCTCGGCACCGAAGCCTTCGGCGCGGGACTTCTTGTACATGTCGAGCAGGTCGCCGTACTCGGCTGCGCGGTGGCCGTAGCGCACGCCGTCGAAGCGCGACAGGTTGCTCGACGCCTCGGCCGGCGCGATCACGTAGTACACCGGGATCGACAGTTCGGTCTTGGGCAGGGTCACGTCGACCAGCGTCGCGCCGAGCTTCTCGTACTCGGCCAGCGCGCCGCGCACGGCGGCTTGCACATCGGCGGACAGGCCCGCGCCAAAGTACTCGCGCGGCAGGCCGATGCGCAGGCCGGCCAGTGGCTTGTCGGCGCTGGCGCCGGCGCGCGGCTGGCCCAGATGGCGCGTGAAGTCCTCGTCCACGCCGCCCTGGGCGGGCGTGAGGCTGGTGGAATCCTTCGGATCGAAACCGGCCATGGCGTTGAGCAGCAGCGCGCAGTCCTCGGCCGAGCGGGCCATCGGGCCGCCCTGGTCGAGCGACGAGGCGAACGCGATCATGCCGTAGCGCGAGACGCGGCCGTAGGTTGGCTTGATGCCGGTGATGCCCGAGAACGACGCCGGCTGGCGGATCGAGCCGCCGGTGTCGGTGCCGGTGGCGGCCGGGGCCAGGCCCGCAGCCACGGCGGCGGCGGAACCGCCCGAGGAACCGCCCGGCACGCGCTGCTTGTCCCACGGGTTGCGCACGGGGCCGAAGTACGAGTTCTCGTTCGACGAACCCATCGCGAATTCGTCCATGTTGGTCTTGCCCAGCGTGACCATGCCGGCGGCGGCCAGGCGCTCCACCACGGTGGCGTCGAACGGGCTCTGATAGCCGGCCAGCATCTTCGAGCCGGCCGTGGAGGCCCAGCCGCGCGTCACGAAGACGTCCTTGTGGGCGATGGGCACGCCGGTCAGCGGCGCGGCCTGGCCCTGGGCGCGGCGCGCATCGGCGGCGCGGGCCTGGGCCAGGGTGAGGTCGGGGTTGACGTCTACAAAGGCGTTCAGGTCGCGCGCGGCGTCGATGCGGGCGAGGTAGTCGCGTGCGAGTTCCTCGGCGGAAACGGTGCGCGCCGCCAGGGCATCGGCGATCTGGCGCAGGGAAGTGGAATCAGCGGAAAAGGACATGTCGGTCTGGTGTCTGCGGTGGCGGTCAGGGGCGGCGGCGGGCCGGGCTGGTGGCCCGGGCGTCACTCGATGACCTTCGGCACCAGGTAGAGGCCGCGCGCGGTGGCCGGGGCCGGGCGCTGGTAGTCTTCGCGGCGGTCGGTCTCGGTCACGACATCCTCGCGCAGGCGCTGGGCGATGTCGCGCACGGCGGAGAGCGGGTGGGCCAGCGGTTCGATGCCGGTGGTGTCCACCGCCTGCATCTGCTCCACCAGCGAGAAGAAGTTGTTCAGTTGGGCGAGTGTCTGCGCGGCCTCGGCATCGCTGGTTTCGATGCGGGCCAGATGCGCGATGCGCTTGACGTCGGAGAGTGCGAGAGCCATGGCGTGATGCGGCGCGGGCGCCGGGTTCAGTCCATCGGACTGGAGATGTGCGGTCGGGTGGCGGGCAGGACGCCCGGTGCGGGGTCCGGGGGCGCCCCGGGGATCGTTTCGTTACAAGTTTTTCCGGGCGCTGACGCCCCGAAACAGCGTGGATTATAAGGTATCATTACGCGTTGCAGGCCTCCCGCAACGCGGACTTCACATGGCGCGCCAAATGGCGGGGTCCAGGCAGGTCGCGGGTCACTCCGGCGCATGCGCCGGTGATGTCGTCGCCACTGCCGGCACGCACCATAAGTGCCGGGCAGGGCGGTCGGGCGGGGCACGCGGCGCGCGAGCGTCGCAAGACTGCAACAGACTGCAAGAGCAGGCAGGAAACGCGATTGGCGAACGATAAAGGCACGGCCCGGCGGCAAGTCCGCGATTAGCAGCCGGTTTTCATCGCAGTTTCACACTTCACAATCAGGTTCCTCCGATTAGGCTTCTGCCATCGTCAGGCGATTTTCCGACCTGTCCGGCGCATCTGGCGGCGAACTTTCGCGCAGAGTCTAATCAAAGGTTCCCGTAGGTCCGGCGTGCAGGCTGCGCCGGTTGCGGATCGCCGATGACCGGGCGGGCATGCGCCCCTCGCCGTCGGCACCGGGGCGTACCGGCTTGCCGGTACGGGCCGCAGCGCACCGGGGGAACCGTGAACCATCACCCTTGCAAACGTATACCTGGCCGGGCCGAACACGGCGCCGGCCGTTTCGCATACTCGCGAACCAACAAAAGACAGGATTCCTGATGTTCGGATTTCTCCGCAGCTATTTCTCCAACGACCTGGCCATCGACCTGGGCACCGCCAACACGCTGATCTATATGCGCGACAAGGGCATCGTCCTGGACGAACCGTCGGTCGTGGCCATCCGTCAGGAAGGCGGCCCCAACGCCAAGAAGACGATCCAGGCGGTTGGCAAGGAAGCCAAGCAGATGCTGGGCAAGGTGCCGGGCAATATCGAGGCCATCCGCCCGATGAAGGACGGCGTGATCGCCGACTTCACCGTGACCGAGCAGATGCTCAAGCAGTTCATCAAGATGGTCCATGACTCGAAGCTGCTGCGCCCGAGCCCCCGGATCATCATCTGCGTGCCGTGCGGCTCCACCCAGGTGGAACGCCGCGCCATCCGCGAATCGGCGCTGGGCGCCGGCGCCAGCCAGGTGTACCTGATCGAGGAGCCGATGTCGGCCGCGATCGGCGCCGGGCTGCCGGTGTCGGAGCCGTCGGGCTCGATGGTGGTGGATATCGGCGGCGGCACCACCGAGGTGGGCATCATCTCGCTGGGCGGCATGGTCTACAAGGGTTCGGTGCGCGTGGGCGGCGACAAGTTCGACGAAGCCATCGTCAACTACATCCGCCGCAACTACGGCATGCTGATCGGCGAGCAGACCGCCGAAGCCATCAAGAAGGAAATCGGCTCGGCATTCCCGGGTTCCGAAGTGCGCGAGATGGAAGTCAAGGGCCGCAACCTGTCCGAAGGCATTCCGCGCGCGTTCACGGTTTCGTCGAACGAAATCCTCGAAGCCCTGACCGATCCGCTGAACCAGATCGTGTCCGCCGTGAAGATCGCCCTCGAGCAGACGCCCCCGGAACTGGGTGCGGACATCGCCGAGCGCGGCATGATGCTGACCGGTGGCGGCGCGCTGCTGCGCGACCTGGACCGCCTGCTGGCCGAGGAAACCGGCCTGCCGGTGCTGGTGGCCGAAGACCCGCTGACCTGCGTGGTGCGCGGCTCCGGCATGGCGCTCGAGCGCATGGACAAGCTCGGCAGCATCTTCTCGTACGAGTAAGAACAGGAACCGCAACGTGGCGACACGCGGCATGCCGGCCCCCGCAGGCTGCGCCGGTGCGTGCGCCACGAGATTTCCGCCCTCTCCCGCCGCCCCCGGCGGGATGACTTCGCCTGCGCACGGGTAAATGGATTACTCCCCACCGCCGCTCTTCAAGCAAGGCACGTCCGCCGTGGCGCGGCTGGTCATCTTCGTGACCATCGCGCTGACGCTGCTCGTGGTCGATGCCCGCTTCGACGCCATGCGCGTCGCACGCCAGGTTGCCGCCACCGTGCTGATGCCGGTGGAACGCGTGGTCCTGGTGCCGCGCGACGCGCTGCGCGGCGTCTTTGACTACGCCCAGTCGTCCGTGACGTTGGCCAACGAGAACCGCGAGCTGCGCCGCAGCGCCGTGGAGCAGGCCAGCGCCGCCGTGCGCCAGGCCCAGCTCGAGGCCGAGAACAACCAGCTGCGCAAGCTGCTGAATCTGACCCAGCAATCGGCCACGCCGGTGGTGGCGGCCGAGATCCTCTATGACGCCCGCGACCCGTACAGCCAGCGCATCGTGATCGACCGGGGCAGCGTGCAGGGCCTGCGCGCCGGCTATCCGGTGATCGACGAACGCGGCGTGATCGGCCAGATCACGCGGGTCTCGCCGCTCCAGTCCGAGGTGACGCTGCTGACCGACAAGGACCAGGCGATTCCGGTCCAGGTGGTGCGTAACGGGCTGCGCAGCGTGGCCTTCGGCGGCTCGCGCGCCGGGCAGCTCGACCTGCGCTTCATGGCGGCCTCGGCCGATCTTCAGCAAGGCGACCTTCTCGTCACATCTGGTCTGGACGGTACCTATCCGCCCGGCCTGCCGGTGGCGAAGATCGCCCATATCGAACGCAAGGCCGATACGGCCTTCTCGCGCGTGTATTGCGAGCCGGTGGCTGGCGTGCGCTCGCACCGGCAGTTGCTGGTGGTGCGCTACGAGTCCGGGCTGGGCCCGCGTCCGCAGGACGAGGACAAGCCGCAGAAGGCCGAGCGCGGCGCGCGTTCGGCGGCGGCCCGCGCCGGTGCCGAGAAGTCGGCGGAGAAAAACGGCGAAAAACCTGCCGCCACGGAGCCCGCACGGTGACCAATCCCCACTATCTGCTGCGCCCGGTCAACCCCGCGTTCATCGCGGTGACGTTCATCGTCGCGTTCCTGTTCAACCTGATGCCGTGGGGCACCACGCTCTGGATTCCGGACATGGTGGCGTTGGTGCTGGTGTTCTGGAACATCCACCAGCCGCGCAAGGTCGGCATGGGTGTGGCGTTCCTGCTGGGCCTGCTGATGGATGTGCACGATGCCCGCCTGCTGGGCGAGCACGCCATGGCCTACACACTGCTGGCCTACTTCGCCATCACGATCCACCGCCGCGTGCTGTGGTTCTCCGTCTATACCCAGGCGCTGCATGTGCTGCCGCTGCTGTTTATCGTCCACGCCGTGCCGGTGGTGATCCGCCTGGCCATGGGCGCGCCCCTGCCGGGCTGGCAGCTGCTGCTGGCGCCCTGCATCGAGGCGCTGCTGTGGCCGCTGGCCACCAGTGTGCTGTTGGCGCCACAGCGGCGTTCGCATGACGTCGACGAAACCAGACCGATTTAGCCGATCCAGCCTTCCCGGGCCGGATCTATCTATATAGAGCCGTCCGGGCCACCGCCCACGCCGAACCCGCAGCCGCAGTACCGCCATGACCGAAATCCGCAACGTCGAACTGGAAATCGGCCGCTTCCGCATCCGCGTGGCGGCCGCTGCCCTGTTTACGGTGATCTGCTTCGGGCTGCTGTTCACCCGCTTCCTGTGGCTCCAGTGGTACAAGCACGACCAGTACTCGGCCAAGGCGGAGGACAACCGGATCTCCGTGGCGCCGATCGAGCCCAATCGCGGCATCATCATGGACCGCAACGGCGTGATCCTGGCGCGCAACTACTCGGCCTACACGCTGGAAATCACGCCGTCGAAGCTGACCGATACGCTCGACAATACAATTGAGGCGCTTTCATCACTTGTAGATATCCAGCCGCGTGACCGCCGCCGCTTCAAGCGGCTGCTGGAGGAGTCGCGCAGCTTCGAAAGCCTGCCGATCCGCAGCCAGCTGTCCGACGAGGAAGTGGCCAAGTTCTCCGCCCAGCGTTTCCGCTTTCCCGGCGTGGACGTGCGCGCACGGCTGTTCCGCCAGTACCCGCTCGGCGAGTCGGCCAGCCACGTGATTGGTTATCTGGGGCGCATTTCGCAGCGCGACCAGGAACGCATCGATGCGATGGACGAGGCCAACGACGCCGAGGGCGCCAAGTACGATCCGCGCAAGGACGCCGACAACTACAAAGGCACCAACTACATCGGCAAGATCGGCCTGGAGCAGAGCTACGAGGCCGAACTGCACGGGCTGACCGGCTTCGAGGAAGTGGAAGTGAGCGCGGGCGGGCGGCCGATCCGCACGCTGTCCACCTCGCCGGCCACGCCGGGCAACAACCTGATCCTGTCGCTGGACATCCGCCTCCAGCAGCTGGCCGAGCAGCTGTTTGGCGACCGGCGCGGCGCGCTGGTGGCGATCGAGCCGGCCACGGGCGACATCCTGGCCTTCGTCTCCAAGCCCACCTACGACCCGAACCTGTTCGTGGAAGGCATCGACTCGAAGACCTGGGACGAACTCAACAGCTCGCCGGACAAGCCGCTGCTGAACCGCCCGCTGCGCGGCACCTATCCGCCGGGCTCGACCTACAAGCCGTTCATGGCGCTGGCGGCGCTGACCATGGGCAAGCGCACGGCCGCCTGGGGCATGCACGACCCGGGCTTCTTCACGCTGGGCAACCATACCTTCCGCGACGACAAGCCGGGCGGCCACGGCTGGGTGGACATGCAGACCTCGATCGTGCAGTCCTGCGACACCTATTACTACGCGCTGGCGCGCGACATGGGCGTCAACGGCATCCACGACTTCATGAAGCCGCTTGGCTTCGGGCAGATCACGGGCATCGACATCGAGGGCGAAAGCCGCGGCATCCTGCCGTCCACCGAGTGGAAGCGCAAGGCGTACCGCAAGCCCGAGCAGCAGAAGTGGTATGACGGCGAGACCATCTCGCTGGGCATCGGGCAGGGCTACAACAGCTTCACGATCCTGCAGCTGGCCAATGCGGTGTCGATCATCGTCAACAACGGCGCGGTGATGAAGCCTCACCTGGTGAAGGCGGTGGAGGATTCGGTCACGCGCCAGCGTACGCTGACCGTGCCCAAGGAAAGCTATCGGATTCCGCTCAAGCAGGCCGATATCGACGTGATCAAGAAGGCCATGGTGGCCGTGACGCACTCGGGCACCGCCGCGCGCGTGTTCGCGGGCGCGGCCTATGAATCGGCCGGCAAGACCGGCACCGCGCAGACCTACACGCTGGCCAAGGGCGAGAAGTACAACCACCATGCGCTGGAGGAGCGCAAGCGCGACCACTCGCTCTATACGGCCTTCGCCCCGGCGGACAACCCGAAGATCGCGCTGGCGCTGATCGTCGAGAACGCCGGCTTCGGCGCGGCTGTGGCGGCGCCGATCGCCCGCAAGGTGATGGATTACTACCTGGTCGGCAAGTGGCCCGAGGAGCTGCAGGCCAGCGCGCCGCCGCCGGCCGAGCGCGAGCGCGCAGGCGGCAAGCCGCCGGTGGATACGCCAAGCGTGTTCACCACCGGCCTGACGGCCAACGCCGCGACGGCCACGGTAATGGCCAACGCGCCGGCGGGCGCGGCCTCGGGTGCGGACGCCAGCGCTGCCGGTGCGGCGAGTGCTGCACTTGTCGGGGCTTCCGGCGCCACCGTGGCCTCGGGCGCGGGTGCGCGCGGCGCTTCGGAATCGATCGCCGCCCAGCTGGACCCGGCCGCCATCGCGCCGGCCTCGGCCGTGGCCACGCTCGACGAACGGATGCTCCAGGCGCTCGGCCACAGCAAGCCGGCCGCGCCGCCTCCGACCCCGAACCCGGCCCCCGCCGCGCGCCCCGCGCCTGCCTCGGCGCCGGCGCCGGCCAAGCCACGCGTCCGGCCGGTCAGCACGACGGCACCCGCCCCCCGTAACCATGCTGCAGAGTAAAGGAGACGGGCGCCATGGATAAACGCCGCGTCATGTCCCTGATCCGGACGGCCCTCACCGGCTTCGACAAGCCGCTGGCCCTGATCGTCTTCCTGCTGTTCGCCACGGGCATCGTGGCGCTGTATTCAGCCGCCATCGACATGCCGGGCCGCGTGGAAGACCAGTTGCGCAACATCCTGCTCTCGTACGCAGTGATGATGGTGATCGCCTACATGCCCACCCAGCTGCTGATGCGGATCGCGGTCCCCTTGTATACGGTGGGCGTGGCGCTGCTGATTGCGGTGGCGATGTTCGGCCTGATCCGCAAGGGCGCGCGGCGCTGGCTCAACGTGGGCATGGTGATCCAGCCGTCCGAGATCATGAAGATCTCGATGCCGCTGATGCTGGCGTGGTACTTCCAGAAGCGCGAGGGCGTAATCAAGTGGTTCGACTTCGTCGTGGCGCTGGTCATGCTCGGCATTCCGGTGGGGCTGATCGCCAAGCAGCCGGACCTCGGCACGGCGCTGCTGGTGCTGGCGGCCGGCCTCTATGTGATCTATTTCGCCGGGCTGACGTGGAAGATCATCCTGCCGCTGCTGGGCATCGGCGTGGTGGCGATCACGCTGCTGATCTCGTATGAAAGCCAGATCTGCGCCCCGGGCGTGAACTGGCCGGTCCTGCACGACTACCAGCAGCACCGCGTCTGCACGCTGCTGGACCCCACCACCGACCCGCTCGGCAAGGGCTTCCACACCATCCAGTCGATCATCGCCATCGGCTCGGGCGGCGTGACCGGCAAGGGCTGGCTCAAGGGCACCCAGACCCACCTGGAATTCATCCCCGAGAAGCACACCGACTTCATCTTCGCGGTGTTCTCTGAGGAGTTCGGCCTGATCGGCAACGCGGTGCTGCTGGTGCTGTACCTGCTGCTGATCTTCCGCGGGCTGTATATTGCCGCCAATGCGCCGACGCTGTTCTCGCGGCTGCTGGCGGGCGCCATCACGCTGATCTTCTTCACCTACGCTTTCGTGAACATGGGCATGGTGAGCGGGATCCTCCCGGTGGTGGGGGTGCCGCTGCCGCTGCTCAGTTATGGCGGGACGGCGCTGGTGACGCTGGGCATGGGGATTGGCATCCTGATGAGTATTTCGCGTCAGAAGCGGCTGATCCAGACCTAGCAGTGCCGTTTGCTACACTGCCATCCGAAAAATACTCCGGTAGAAGCTTATGAACGCCCAAGATGTCGCCGCCTGGCTGCAGAGCAATCCGCAGTTCTTCGAGGAACACGCCGAACTGCTGGCCGCGGTGCAGCTGACCAGCCCGCACAGCCATCGCGCCGTGTCGCTGCAGGAGCGCCAGATGGAAATCCTGCGCGAAAAGAACAAGGGGCTGGAGCTGAAGCTGGCCGACCTGGTCCGCCACGGGCATGACAACGACCGCACCCAGCAGCGCATGCATGCCTGGCAGTTGCGCCTGCTGGCCGAGGCCGATTCGCACGCGCTGCCGTACACGGTGCAGGACGGCCTGCAGCAGGTGTTCGACGTGCCGGCGGTGGCCCTGCGCGTGTGGAACGTCGGCGAAGCCTTCACGCACATCGAAGTGGCGCAGGGCGCCAGCGACGACCTGCGCCTGTTTGCCGAAGGGCTGCGCGCGCCGTACTGCGGCCCGAACAGTGGCTTCGAGGCCGCCGCGCTGCTCGAGCGTGACGACATCGCCTCGCTGGCGATGGTGGCCCTGCGTGTGCCGGCCCGGCCGGACGAAGACGCGCTGGGCGCCGCCTTCGGCCTGCTGGTGCTGGGCTCGCCCGATGCGCGCCGCTTCCACGAAGGCATGGGCACGGCCTACCTGGGCCAGATCGGCGAAGTGGCCGGCGCCGCGCTGAACCGCCTGCGCGACTGACATGGCCCGCCGCCCGCCATCGGAGAGCGAGGCACCGGACCCCAAGCCGGCGCCCGATCCGCTGGTGGTGCGCTACCTCGACTGGCTGGCCACCGGCCGCAAGCTGGCCGAGCACACGCTGGCCAGTTACGGCCATGACCTCTCCGTACTCCAGACCCACGCCGCGCGCCACGCGCCGGGCGTGGCGCTGCTGGCGCTGGAAACCCATCACATCCGGTCCTTTGCCGCGCGCATGCACGGCGGCGGCCTGTCCGCGCGGACCATCGCCCGCACGCTCTCCGCCTGGCGCGGCTTCTACCTGTGGGCGGCGCGCCATGGCCACGGCGTGGCGATGAATCCCGTCGATGGCGTGCGCGCGCCCAAGCGCGGCCAGCCGCTGCCCAAGGCGCTGTCGGTGGAGCATGCGGTGGCGCTGGTCGCCCATCGCCCCGGCGACTCGGCCGAGGCGCGGCGCGACCAGGCGGTCTTCGAACTGTTCTATTCGAGCGGGCTGCGGCTGTCGGAGCTGGTGCAGCTGGACCTGCGCTATACCGAGGATGGCGCGTACCGCTCGATCGGCTGGATCGACCTGGCCGGGGCTGAGGTCACCGTGATCGGCAAGGGCTCGCGCCGGCGCTCGGTGCCGGTGGGCAGCAAGGCGATGGAGGCGCTGCGGGCCTGGCTGGCCGTGCGTGACACGCTGCTGCGCCCCGGCGCGGCGCCCGAGGACGCCCACGCGCTGTTCCTCGGCACACGCGGCAAGCGGCTGTCCGGGGCCACCGTGCAGTCGCGCATCCGCAAGCAGGCGCTGTCGGCCGGCGTGCCGACCCACGTGCATCCGCACATGCTGCGCCACTCATTCGCCACTCACATGCTGCAGTCGTCAGGCGACCTGCGCGCGGTGCAGGAGATGCTCGGCCACGCCAGCATCGCCACGACGCAGGTCTACACCTCACTCGACTTCCAGCATCTGGCCAAGGTCTACGACCAGGCCCACCCGCGCGCGGGGCGTGCAAAGACTGCCGCCGCAAAGCCTGCGCCGACACCATCGGAAAAAGACGAAGAAAGCTGAGTCACCCGGCCGGACCCCATAGCCGCCAAGCCATCTTCGCCGACGCGAGTTTCGGCGTTTTACGATTGTAGTGACCGGATCCTCGCGTCTAGCATGCCGAATACGCAGCTTTTCAGGCTGCGGTGGCATGGAAGCGAGGTCATATGGCTGATGTTTTTGAAGAGGACGATGGGCGGTCGGCTCAACCCGCGCCGGCTAACGAATCGAAGCGGAACAAGCTCAATATCGCCACGCGCGTCGTGCCGATGCAGATCGACGCGCAGGGACGGCCTTACTGGGAGTCGTTCCTGACACCGGAAAGCTTCGAGGTCCGGGCGGAAGCACAGATTCCTCCGCACCTGCCCGGAATTATTATCTTTGTGCACGGGGTCAATTCGGAAGGGGAGTGGTATGACGCGGCGGAAGGCGCGCTATGCGACGGGTTGAATCAGCGATTGAATCGCGCAGACCTCGAAACAACCACCTACACGGCGGTTGATAGCGTAACGAAACAGCAGGATGGGCGCCGTGTCGTAACAGCAGGATATTCCCCCGTCATCCGCTTCTACTGGGGCTATCGAGCTCCCGATGGTCAGGAAGAAAACTATACGATCCCGCTACGAAATATCCGGGGCACTGATTACAGTGCGCCGCAATGCACGAGTCAGGGCGGGCCATGGTATTGGGGCGGTGGTCCTTTCCAGAACGGCACAAATAATCTTCAGCAACTCTGGAGCGAGGCCGGTTTCCGCCGGCATGTCCTGGGTGTGGATATGCAGGCGCTCAATACCGAGACGGAGCGCCAATTGCAGGACGCGCCGCCACGCACCTATTACGCCCATGCGGTGCAGCGTCTGGCCGGGCTGATCGACAAGATTCGCCGGCATTCGCCTAATGACACGATCTCGATTTGCTCGCACAGCCAGGGAACGATGATTGCCATGGCCGCCACGGCCTTGTGCGAGACGCGCGCCGGACGCGCTGTTCATCATGAATTCGCCGTTCGCGCTCGACGACAAAATCACCGACTCCCTCACCTGTGGCAATGAACGACCTACCGAACGGGCAAGGGTCAGTACTTTCCGCAATATCGCCAACCGGATCAAACAGGAAAAGCGGGCGCTCTCACCGGCGCAGATAAAGTGCTTGCAAGTCGGTGCGACCGAGGACATGAATTTCTGGCGCCCCGATCTCGAAAATCACTTCGGCATGCCCGAGCGCGACAACCATGGGCGGTTATACGTGTACTTCAGCCCCCATGACCGGGTGATGGGTTGCACGGCCTTGCAGAGTATTGGCTGGCAGGGCTTGGATGCCAATCTGCTGGCGGAGTTGGGCGATACGGTCAAACAAAGGATGCTGGCGCGAGGTACGCCTTGGTACGCCTTGCGGCGACGCGCCGGGCGTCAAGAAGTTTGGGTCGCTACCGCCGATCCCGGATCCACCTCCCGGGGTCAAGTCCGACGATTTCTGGGACGGTAATCGCGGGGTACTGGGTGGATTGATGAAGCTTTGGGCGGTACCTGACAAGAACAAGACGGTGACGATCAACGCCGAGGCAGTGCCGAATCCATTGACGGCTGAGGAGGTGCAGCGCTTCGATAGGCCAAAACATACTGCCGCAAAATGGGGCGAGGTTGACCCGGAAACCGGTGAGCGTCTCGATACGACATTCTCATATCTCGCATCGATCTACGAGCC
The DNA here is from genome assembly GCF_046535395.1 of Cupriavidus sp. SIMBA_020. NCBI lineage: Bacteria > Pseudomonadati > Pseudomonadota > Betaproteobacteria > Burkholderiales > Burkholderiaceae > Cupriavidus > Cupriavidus sp. SIMBA_020. The sequence continues at coordinate 40,825 of NZ_JAWRWU010000007.1, forward strand.
GGAGGAATACAGGGAAGAGCCAGACATCTACAACGATGGGCGACCCAATCGCAGAATTGAGACCCGGGAAGAGATGCGGAAGCGCATCGACCAATATCAATCCGAGCCGACGGATCACAGCAGCTTGCCTGAAAATGCCGAATTCATGAAGCGCGTGGTCGCCTATGACCTGCCCGTTGGCTTCTGCGATGCATATAAGGACCCCACATTCTGGACCCGATTGCTGCAGGAGGCGGATTGGACCTCCTTGCGGGACCCGTATTTCCTTACCGGCAACCTGATGAAGCCCGCCATGCCGTCGCATATCGACGGCGAAACCGTGGCAGCTGAAATCACCCGCGCTCAGGCTGAAAAGATCAAACGGAGGGAATTCTGATGCGAAGCGCCATCACCGCCGCCGCGCTGGGCGCCCTTTTGATTGCCGGTTGCGCCACGCCGCCCTCTTATGTCGGCCCACCGCTGGACGCCGTCTACGATGTGCCGCCACAGGTGATCTATCGCATCGACGACCATCGTTTTGTGACACTAGAGAACTATTGGGATTGCCACCATGGGACGACGTACTACAACGACACGAAGCAAGGGATTCGCAAAAGACTTGGGCGCAACGGCATCGAGAACTTTCAGGGCAGGCTCATCAATGCGGATGCAACCGGCCTGAACCTTGTCATTCCGTCGTCCCAGCCGCCAGAACGGACGTGCAGCGACCGAGGCTGCTCCATCTCGTTGCTCTATTCGACCGATGGCGGCAAAACCTTCAAAGGCTGGCGCTATATGGTGAGCTTCGACCCATTCAAAGACTCGAAGCGGTTCACCATTGCGGCGACTGAAGACGCTATGTATATATCGAAATTGCACAGCGAGACTACCGGCAGAATTATTACCGCGCGATATCCGTTGATTCCCGGTTTTGTCTACGGCAAGGAAGACCTGCCCAATGGTCTGCGCATTGAGTTTGATACCAAATTGCCGTCTGGTCTCCGCTCCCCCACCGGTCAGGAACGCTTCTCCTGTGACCCGTCCATTCGCCCCACCAACCCTCCGGTTGTGAGGTAAGGGGCGCTAGTCAGACCACTGCGACAAAATGTTGCGGAAGCGCTCCATCTCGGGCAGCAGCCACTGGCGGAACGCCTGTACCTTCGGCAATTCCAGGCTGGCGTGCGTGCTGACGAAGTACAGCAGCCACGGGCAGACGATATTCACGTCGAACAGCCGCACCACGCGGCCGGAGAGCAGGTCGTTGTAGGCCAGCGAGGAGCGGATCAGCGCGATGCCCTGGCCCTCGGCGGCGGCCTGCAGCAGCAGCGAGGAATCCTGCAGCAGCAGGCCCTTGCGCGGCTCCGGCCAGTCCAGCCCGGCGGCTTCGAACCACGGTTGCCACGGATCGCCCTCGCCGCGCAGCAGCGGCATGCCGGCCATGTGCGCCGGCTGTTCGGGCAGGCGGCCACCGTTGAAATCGGGGCTGCACACCGGAAAGAACACATCGTCGAGCAGCCGTTCCACGTACAGGCCCGGGTAGTCGCCATTGCCCATGCGCAGCGCGACGTCCACTTCCTCATTGGCGAAATCGACCAGCGAGTTCGATGACAGCAACTCCACGTCCAGCTCCGGATGCTGCTCGATAAAGCTGCCGATGCGCGGCGTGAGCCAGCGCGCGGCGAAGGACGGCATGGTGCTGATGGTCAGCCGCTTGTCGCGGTTGCCGGCCTGGAGCACACGCGTGGCATCGGCGATCTGCAACAGCGCGTCGCGCACGCGCTCGGCGTAGACCCGGCCGTTGGCGGTCAGCATCACCCGCTTGCCGCGCCGCTCGAACAGCGGCTGGCCCAGTTCTTCCTCCAGCGCGCGGACCTGGTGGCTGACGGCGCCATGGGTGACGAACAGCTCCGCCGCCGCGCGGGAAAAGCTCTCGTGGCGCGCGGCGGCCTCGAAGGCGCGTAGCGCGGAGAGCGCCGGCAGGCGCGGGAAATCGCGCTTCCAGCGCTGTCCGTTGTCGGGGTTCCAGCTGCCGCTCCAGACCATGATGCGAGTTCTCTATGTGAGTTTGGCTAACAAGACACAAGAATATATATCGTTTTGATAGTGCTAGGGCAATCACTAGAATGCAATGCACCGGAACCGCTTGTCAGCGCCCCCTAACTGGCCCGGTCCAATATCCAGGCCAGTTCCGGTGCATCTGACCCGTCAGCGGGCACCCGGCACACGGAGAAAGCCATCATGAAAGCCTTGCTCACAACGACAGTGTTCACCCTCGTCCCTGGCGAAGTCACCAGCCTCTCGCTCCATGCTGCCCAGCGTCTGTTTGTGGAAGACGCCAAAGCCACGGACGTGTGGGTGACCCGCGAGAACGACTCGGAGGATTACTGGCTCCGTTGTGGCGGCAGCCTGTTGCTCCGGCGCGGCGATGAGATCGTGATCAGCGTGGACCCGAGGGCGACCCGCCCGGTCAGGCTGGCGCTGATTGCCGAAGCACGCCGCCCGGCGGCGACCGTGGCGGACCTGCCACATTTCGTGTTCCGCGCCGTGAGGCGTTTGGTTCGAGGGACCGAATGGACACCGGGCCAGGATCAGGTCACGGCCTCCTGAACTGAGGCTGGTCTGGCCGCCGAGGCCGGGCCGGGAGGCCGAACGCGAGACCCCGCCATGACCGGGGTCGCCCACCAGGGGCCGGCGCATGCCGGCCCTTTTCGTTACACTCTCGGGCATGCATGCCATTCAAGTCATCGAGCGGGGTCTGGAGCCGTACGCGCCCTGTTTCGACGCCATGCGCGCCTATACCGAGGCCCGCACGCCCGACACGCCGGACCAGATCTGGCTGGTCGAGCACCCGCCGGTCTACACGCTCGGCCAGGCCGGGGACCCCGCGCACCTGCTCTCGCCCGATGCCGCGATTCCCGTCGTCAAGATCGATCGTGGCGGACAGATCACTTATCACGGGCCGGGCCAGGTCGTGGCCTACCTGCTGCTGGACCTGCGCCGCCGCCACCTGATGGTGCGCGAGCTGGTGACCGATATCGAGCAGGCGGTGCTGGACACGCTGGCGGCGTATAATCTCGCAGCCGAACGCAAGCCCGGCGCCCCCGGCATCTATCTGTCGGACGGGCCGCACCAGGGCGCCAAGATTGCCGCGCTCGGCCTCAAGATCCGCAACGGCTGCAGCTATCACGGCGTCAGCCTCAACGTGCAGATGGACCTCTCACCGTTCCTTCGCATCAACCCGTGCGGCTATGCCGGACTGGAAACAGTCGACATGGCCAGCGCGGGCGCCACCGTGCCGGTGGCAGGCGAAGCCGGGGGAACGCCATTGACGCTGAGTGCAACGACCCCCGTCACTGCGGCCCACTACCCCGAAATCGCGCGACGCCTGGCGGCGGCCCTGTGCGAGGTGCTGGCGGCGCGCGAAGCGCGGGCCCCGGCGCGCGGGAATGCCGCCGCCGAGGCCGCCTGAGCACAGCGATGGCGCCCCCGGCCCTGATTCACAGCCAAGTCCACAGCCAAACATGCACGCGGCCAAGCGTGCGGAGAACAGTATGAGCGACGCCCTGATCGCCCCGTCCAGCGAAGCCCCGCAATCCCCCGCCGAGTACGATCCGACCCGCAAGCAGAAGTCGGCCGACAAGACCGCGCGCATCCCCATCAAGATCGTGCCGGCCGAGAAGCTGAAGAAGCCGGAGTGGATCCGCGTGAAGGCGGCCACCGGCAACTCGCGTTTCTACGAGATCAAGGACATCCTGCGCGCCAACAACCTCGTCACGGTGTGCGAGGAAGCCAGCTGCCCGAACATCGGCGAGTGCTTTGGCAAGGGCACGGCCACGTTCATGATCATGGGCGACAAGTGCACGCGCCGCTGCCCGTTCTGCGACGTGGGCCATGGCCGCCCCGATCCGCTCGACGTGAACGAGCCGGGCAACCTGGCGCGCACCATCGCCCAGTTGAAGCTGAACTACGTGGTGATTACCAGCGTGGACCGCGACGACCTGCGCGACGGCGGCGCCCAGCATTATGTGGATTGCATCTCGCAGACCCGCGCGCTGTCGCCGGCCACCCGCATCGAGGTGCTGGTGCCCGACTTCCGTGGCCGTCTGGACAAGGCGCTGGACGTGCTCCAGGCCGCCCCGCCCGATGTGATGAACCACAACATGGAAACCGTGCCGCGCCTGTACAAGCAGGCCCGCCCGGGCGCCGACTACGCGCACTCGCTCAAGCTGCTGCAGGAGTTCAAGCGCCGGAATCCGCACCTGCCGACCAAGTCGGGCCTGATGGTGGGCCTGGGCGAGACCGACGAGGAAATCCTCGAGGTCATGCGCGACATGCGCGCCCACGATATCGACATGCTGACCATCGGCCAGTACCTGGCGCCGTCGAACCACCACCTGCCGGTGATGCGCTACGTGCATCCGGATACCTTCAAGATGTTCGAGGAAGAGGCCTACAAGATGGGCTTCACCCACGCCGCCGTCGGTGCCATGGTGCGCAGCTCGTACCACGCCGACCAGCAGGCGCATCAGGCCGGGTTTGCCTGAAGCGGGCGGGTAGCACGAACAAGGAAGGCCGGGACATGCTCCCGGCCTTTTTTATTGCCAATCGTTCCGACAGGCAGGCAAGGGGCGTCCTGAATGTCTGCTCGCGGCTTTCAAGCACCTTTCATAGAAAGATACTCAAAAGGCACTTAATCCCCGTCTTGGCGTCATCTTGTCGCTAACGGTGCATAACACCCTAGGGACAACCCCGAGTGCTGGGCGTCGGCATGTTTCGTTATGATGAATTTATCGATAAATCGTCGATGAAATACGACTGAGTCACATTCGGTCCGAAACCATCCGCCCCATCCTCACTGGTTGCCCCACATGCCCGATTGCACCGTCCATCGCCTGGCCGAGCAAGCGCTGCTCTATAGCGTGTCGCCGCCCGCTTCGCTCGATGTCCAGCGCCGCATCTGGGCCATGGCCGAGCGCGCTGCCGACTGGCGCGGCGTGGTGGACGTGGTGCCCGGCATGAACAACCTCACCGTGGTCTTCGACGACACCGCCGACGTGGCCGCGCTGGAGCGTAATCTGAAGGTGGCGTGGGCGTCGGGCGAAACGCGCAACGCCACCGGCAAGCTGGTGGAAATTCCCGTGCGCTACGGCGGCGAGTTCGGCCCCGATCTGGCCGATGTGGCCGCGCATACGGGCATGACGCCGCAGGAAGTGGTGCGCCGGCATGCGGCGGGCGAGTACGTGGTGTATTTCCTTGGCTTCCAGCCCGGTTTCGCCTATATGGGCGGCATGGCTCCGGAGCTGGCCACGCCGCGCCGGCGCGAGCCACGCCTGGCCGTGCCGGCCGGTGCCGTGGGCATCGGCGGCGAGCAGACCGGCATCTATCCCGCCGTGCTGCCCGGCGGCTGGCAACTGATCGGGCATACCGACGCCCAGCTCTTCGTGGCGGACCGCGATCCGCCGTCCCTCTTCGCGCCGGGCGACACCGTGCGCTTCATCGTCGAGGAGTATCTGGCGTGATCGAAATCATTCGTCCCGGCGCGCAGGCGTCCGTACAGGATCTCGGCCGGGTGGGCTTCCGCCGCTTCGGGGTGGGCCGCTCGGGCGCGGCGGACAGCCTGGCGCTTCACGTGGGCAACCGGCTGCTCGGCAACGCGCCCGGCGCCGCCGGCATCGAATTCACGCTGGGCCGCGCGGCCATGCGTTTCCATGCCGATATGCGCGTGGCGCTGGTCGGGGCCGAGTGTGGCGCCAACCTGGACGGCGTGCCGGTCTGGTGCTGGCACGCCTTCGATGTACATCGCGGCGAAACCCTGACACTGCCGTCTCCGCGCGGCGGCACCCGCACCTACCTTTGCGTGGCGGGTGGCATCGACGTGCCGCTGGTCATGAACTCCCGCAGCACGGACCTGAAGTCCGGCTATGGCGGCTTCGAAGGGCGCGTGCTGCGCGAGGGCGACAAGCTGCCCGCCGGCCGTCCGGGCCTGGACGAGGAGCGCGACTGGCTCGGCGTGGCCGCCCCGGGCTGGGCGCTGCCCGTGAACCGCATCGACGACGCCTGGGCCATCCGCATGCTGCCCGGCCCCGAATATCCCGATTTCGAACCCGCCGCGCAGGCCGCGCTGTGGCAGTCCGACTGGACCATCACGCCGCAGAGCAACCGCATGGGCCTGCGCCTGCAGGGCCCCGCGCTGGCGCGCCGCGCCGAGCGCAGCGGCGACCTGCTCTCGCACGGCGTGGTGCCGGGCGTGATGCAGGTGCCGCCGGCCGGCCAGCCCATCGCGCTGATGAGCGATGCGCAGACCACGGGCGGCTATCCGAAGATTGGCGTCGTGATTGGCGCCGACCTCTGGCGGCTGGCGCAGGTGCCGCTCGGCGCGTCCGTGCGCTTCGTGCAGGCCACGCTGGACGAGGCCGCCGCCGCGCAGGCGGAGCTGGACCGCTACCTGCGGCAGATCGACCAGGCGCTGCAATGGCAGGGCGATGGCATGAAGATCGCCGCGCGCCGCCGCACCACCACGCGCTTCGTCGCGTAACGCCGGCTGGACCCCACCGTACAAGGAGAACCCCCATGCAAATCGACCTGAACGCCGACCTGGGCGAAGGCTGCGGCAACGACGAAGCCCTGCTGGCACTGATCAGTTCCGCCAACGTGGCGTGCGGCTGGCACGCCGGCGATGCCGCCACCATGCTCCAGACCGTGAAATGGGCGATCGCCAACAACGTGGCGATTGGCGCACATCCGAGCTTCCCGGACCGCGAGAACTTCGGCCGCACCGAGATGCAGCGCGACCCCGAGGCCGTCTACGCCGACGTGCTGTACCAGATCGGCGCGCTCGACGGCATCGTGCGCGCCCAGGGCGGCCAGCTCGCCCACGTGAAGCCGCATGGCGCGCTCTACAACATGGCCGTGCGCGACGAAACGCTCTGCGCCGCCATCGTGCGTGCCGTGCGCGACTACAACCCCGACCTCGTCTTCTTCGGCCTGGCCAACAGCCGCATGATCACCCTGGCGCGCGATGCCGGGCTGCGCGTGAAGGAAGAAGTGTTCGCCGACCGTGGCTACAACCCCGACGGCACGCTGGTCAAGCGCGGCACGCCGGGCGCGCTGCACGACGACGAGGAAGTTGCCCTGGACCAGACCCTGTCGATGGTGCGCGACCAACGCGTGCGCGCGATCGACGGCACCTGGGTACCGATCCGCGCCGAAACCGTGTGCCTGCACGGCGACGGCGCCCACGCGCTTGCCTTCGCGCGCCGCATCCGGGAACGGCTCGGCGCGGAAGGCATCGCCATCCGGGCTGGTGCCTGACGGGCGCCCGCCCGCCGGCGCTGGCTTTGCTCCACCGTTCGCTTCACCTTCTATCTGGTGTTACCCATGGAATCGGCTGTCAATCTTTGGCCCCTGCTCGGGGTCGGCGTCATCGTCATCGGCTTTGTCCTGCGGTTCAATCCCATGCTGGTGGTGGCGCTTGCCGCCATCGTCACGGGGCTGACCGCTTCCATGCCGCTGATGCAGATCTTCACCGCAATCGGCACGGCCTTCGTCAAGGCACGCAACCTGCCGCTGATCATCCTGCTGCCGCTGGCCGTGATCGGCCTGCTCGAGCGCCACGGCCTGCGGGAGCACGCGCAGGCGTGGATCTCGCGCATCGCCTCGGCCACGGTTGGCCGCCTGCTGATCGTCTACCTCGCCGTGCGCGAGCTGACCGCCGCCGTGGGGCTGACCAGCCTGGGCGGGCATCCGCAGATGGTGCGTCCGCTGCTGGCCCCGATGGCCGAGGGCGCGGCCGAGAACCGCTTCGGGCACCTGCCCGAGCCGGTGCGCCAGCGCGTGCTGGCCTTCTGCGCCGCTACCGACAACGTCGGCCTGTTCTTCGGCGAGGACATCTTCGTGGCCTTCGGCGCCATCGCGCTGATGCACACCTTCCTGCTGTCGTCGAACATCGACGTGGAGCCGCTGCACATCGCCGTCTGGGGCATTCCGACCGCGATCTGCGCGTTCCTGATCCACGCGGTGCGCCTGAAGCGGCTGGACAGCTGGCTGGAGCGCGAGCTGGGCAAGACGCCCTCGGGCACGCCGGCTACGGCTGGCAAGGTGGGGGAGTAAGCCATGATCGTATCCATCGACTATCTCTACTGGCTGGCCGGCTTCGTGCTGGCGATTACCGCCCTGATGACCTTCACGGACAAGACGCACCCGCGGCGCCTGTCCACCGGCCTGTTCTGGGCGCTGTATGCGGCCATCTTCCTGATTGGCGACAAGATCCCGCCGGCCATCGTCGGCATCGCCGCCGTGCTGATGGCGCTGATCGCCGGCTTCGGCGGCGTGGGCCATGGCAAGCACGGCACGCTGCCCGAGTCGGAGCGCCGCGCCAGCGCCAAGCGTCTGGGCAACAAGCTGTTCATCCCGGCGCTGCTGATTCCGCTGGTGACCGTGATCGGCACGGTGCTGTTCAAGGACGTGAAGCTGGCCGGCGTGCCGCTGCTCGATCCGAAGAATGTGACGTTCGTGTCGCTTGGCATTGGCTGCCTGGTCTCGCTGGCCGTGGTGTGCTGGCTCACGCGGGACACCGTCACGCAGGGCATGCGCGAGTCGCGCCGGCTGATCGAGTCGCTGGGCTGGGCGCTGGTGCTGCCGCAGATGCTGGCCATGCTGGGCCTGGTCTTCGCCGATGCCGGCGTGGGCAAGGCCGTGGCGCACCTGGCCACCGCCTACATCAACATGGACTACAAGCTGGTGGCCGTGGCGGTGTACTGCGTGGGCATGGCGCTGTTCACGGTGATCATGGGCAACGGGTTTGCCGCCTTCCCGGTGATGACCGGCGGCGTGGGCGTGCCGATCCTGGTGGGCATGTTCGGCGCCAACCCGGCCGTGATGGCGGCTATCGGCATGTTCTCGGGCTACTGCGGTACGCTGATGACGCCGATGGCGGCCAACTTCAACATCGTGCCGGCGGCGCTGCTGGAGCTGGACGACAAGAACGCGGTCATCCGCGCGCAGGTGCCGTCGGCGCTGGCCATCCTGGCCGCCAATATCATCCTGCTGTACTTCCTGATGTAACCCATGGAGACACGCATCATGCGTACCCGCACCGTACTGCTTACCGGCTTCGAGCCGTTCGACAAGGAACCGGTCAACCCCTCATGGGAGGCGGTGCGGGCGCTGGACGGCCAGCAGGTGGGCGATGCGGTCATCGTCGCCCGCCAGCTGCCGTGCGTGTTCGGCGCGGCCATCGAGGCGATGTCGGCGCTGCTGGCGTCGGTGAAGCCGGATGTGGCGATTGCGGTGGGCCAGGCTGGCGGCCGCACGGAATTGTCGATCGAGCGCGTGGCGATCAATGTGGACGATGCGCGCATCGCCGACAACGCCGGCGCGCAGCCGATCGACCTGACCATCGCCGCCGATGGCCCGGCCGCCTACTTCGCCACGTTGCCGATCAAGGCCATCGTGCGCGACCTGCGCGCGGCGGGCGTGCCGGCGATGGTGTCGCAGACCGCCGGCACTTTCGTCTGCAACCATGTGTTCTACGGGCTGATGGATGCCATCGCGCGGCAGGGCCTGACCGGCACGCGCGGCGGCTTCATCCACATTCCCTATCTGCCGGAACAGGCGGCGCGGCACCCCGGCGCGCCGAGCCTGGCGCTGGACACGCTGATCGCCGGCTTGCGCGTGGCGGTGCAGACCACGCTGGCCACCGACACGGATATCCGCGAGCAGGGCGGCCAGCTCCACTAATCGATTCGATTTCGATCACGGCTGGCCCGGACCCGGGCCGGCATCCGCCTGCCGGTCCGTCGCCGCCGCCACGGCGCGCGCCGTGGCACGGCGCCGCGCCAGCCGTTGCAGCCGCCGGCGCATGCTCATCTGCTCCACGCGCCACAGCACATAGAAGAACGCCGCGAACGGCCACAGCCAGCCCAGCCACTGGGCCAGGCTGTTGAAGTGCACGAAACGTCCCATGCGCCAGCCTTGCTCTGAAATCCACGCATACGGGTTCGGCGGCAGCACGTTGGTCAGCACCACCAGCCCCGCCAGCGCCACGATGGCCAGCAGCGCGCGCAGCCAGCGCGGCAGGCGCAGCAGCAGCACCAGCACCAGCGAACTCGTGGTCAGCGCGAAGCGGCCCCCCTCGGACAGCCAGTTGAAGGTGTTGTCGTCCGCGAACTGCAACTCGGCCACGGTGGCCTTGAGCAGCAGGGCGAAGGCGAGCAGCCCGGCCAGGATGCGCAGCATCGGCGCGGTGCGCCGCATCGCCAGCGAGGCGAATAGTCCGGTCCCGATCCAGCTGCACGCGGTCACCATGGTTTCCAGCATCAGCTGGGCCTGCATGTCGTCGGGCCGCAGTCCCACGTTGTTCTGCCAGTCGAGCAGCGCCGGGAAGTAGCTCTGCAGGATCTCCATCGGCCAGGAATCGGGGTCGGTCATCCATTCCCGCACGATGCCGCCCATGCCGAACAGGTGCTCCTGCGGAAAGATCTGCGCGAACGGCCACAGCAGCACCAGCAGGATCGCAAAGCTGGCATGGGGCTCGAACCAGGCCATGCGCAGGCGCGTGAGCGTGCCGCGATCGACCAGCGCGCTGGTGAACGGCGCCACCATGGCCGCGCCCAGCAGCGCGCCGAGTGCGTTGGTAATCAGGTCGATATTCGACGAGATGCGGCTGGGCAGCCAGGTCTGCAATGCCTCCATCACCGCCGACAGCAGCGCGCCCGCCACCAGCGCGATCAGCGTGGCGCGCGCGCCCGAGATGCGCGGGTGCAGCGCCAGCACGACCAGCGCCCCGAACGGGCAATAGCCGAGCACGTTGGTCATCAGGTCGAACTCGGTGATGTAGCGCGGCTTGGGCGCCGTCAGGAAGGCCAGCGGCGAGATGCCGTTGTTGACCCAACCCGTGAACGGATAGAGGCTGGCGTAGGCCACCAGCAGCGTGAAGCAGATCAGCCCGACGCGCGCCAGCGGCGAGTGGCGCGGCAGCCAGCCGTCCAGCTCCGTCTGGCGCGGCTGCTGCGGTGGCTGCGGCGGCGGGGGCGGGGGAGATGTCGGGGGCGCGACCAGTGTCATGCGTTCAAATGCGAGGGCCCGAAGAACCGTTACGGCCGGGGCGGATTCGGTGACGGCGGCGAGGCCGGCAGCGGCACCGCATTGGCGCCGGGCGGGTTGGCGACGGGCAGCGCGGCGGGGCCGGATGCCGTGGCGGCAGCCAGCGGCAGCGTGGCGGCCCAGTCGAGGATGGCGGCGATCACCGCATCGCTGCTGGTGGAGAGCGCCTTGACGCCGCCGGCCCCATCGGCGCTGGGGGCGGGCTGCTCGGCCACGAAGGTCTTCTGCCCGATCAGGCCCTTGTGATAGACGGTGGCGCGCGCCCGCACCACGCCGCGGCTGGCGGTGGCGCTGTCGAACACCTGCTCGAAGGCGAGCAGGTCCACCTTGAGTGCCGGCACCGAGCCATCGCCGAACCACGTCAGCGCGCCGCGCCCGGACACCGCGTCGCGCAGGCGCGCATCGAACAGCCGGGGCGGCGAATCCACCCAGCGCTGCGTGGCATAGGCCTGCAGGCGCTGCGCCTGGGAATATTGCAGGCGGTAGTAAAGCGACTGGTTGTCCATCCATACCGGGCCATCGGTCTGGGCCACGCGCAGCTTGGGCAGCGCCGCGGGCGACTGGGACGGCGTGCCGGCCATCGGCCCGAGGTCGTAGGTCAGCGCGGACGGTCCCGGCGACAGCGCGCTGCATCCGGCCAGTGCCAGCAGTGCGGCCAAAGCAGCGATTCGTACGAGTCCTACAGGCGTCATGGCTGGGTCCAGATGAAAGTGAGAGCGATGGTGGATGGTCATGGTGCGCGGAACCCCGCTTCGCCCGGGCCCGGCGCGGGCGAGGGGCCGCCGAACAGCACGCTGCTGGGCCGGTCGTTGAAGGTGCCGGCGGCGCGGTCGATGGTGCGCGCGGTCTGGCGGGCGTCGCGCGCCAGACCGTTGAGCTGCGGCAGCGTTTCCTCGCTCAGGATGCCGGCGGCCGACTGCACCGAGTCCGCCGCGCCCTGGAGGTTGGTGCCCACGCCGTTGACCGTGCGCAGCACCGTGCCGTTGGGGCTGGCCAGCTCGTCAGCCAGGCGCCGCGTGGAGGCCAGCGTGGCGTTGAGGTTGTCCACCGCCTGCGGCAGCTTGGCGGCGGCCGGCTGGAGCGAGGCGGATAGCTTCGAGTAATCCTCGGCTGTCTTGTGTACCGAGCGGATGGCGGCCATCAGCTCGTCGCGGTTGGTGGTCTGGAACATCTCGTTAAGCGAGGCCATCAGCGTCTCGGTCTGGGTCAGCAGCGAGTCGCCGCGCTTCTCCAGTTCCTCGAAGAAGCCCGGCCGCATGGCGATGCGCGCCGGCGCCCGCGCCGAGGTGGGCAGCGGCGGCGACGCCTTGTCGTTGCCGGCCTCGCGCGCGGTGTCATCGAGCTGCACGTAGGCGATGCCGGTCACGCCCTGGAAGCCCAGCGTGGCGTAGGTGGTGCGGGTAATCGGCGTGTCCTGGTTCACGCTGATGCGCACGATGATCTGCCCCGGCACCTGCGGATCGAACTTGATCGACACCACCTTGCCCACGTCGAGCCCCCGATACTTTACATCGGCCTGCGGCCCGAGGCCGTTCACCGTGGAGCGGGTGATGAGGTCATACGGCACGCGCACGGCGTGGTCGGAACTGAACCAGAACAGCGAGAACAGCACCAGCACGGCCAGTCCGATGGTGAAAACGCCGGCAAGGAAGGCGTTCGACTTGTTTTCCATCAGGTGTCTCCGGAAGGGGGGCGCGGGGCCTCGGGCCGGCTCGGGGCCGGCAGGGCCTGCAACGCGCGCTGGGCGCGGTCGCCCAGGAAATATTCGCGGATGAAGGGGTGGTCCACCTTCACCAGTTCGGGGATCGGGGCGGCGGCCAGCACCTTGCGGTCGGCCAGCACGGCCACGCGGTCGGACAGCGCTACCAGGGTGTCGAGGTCGTGGGTGATCATCACCACGGTCAGGCCCAGCTCGCGCCGCAGTTCGCGGATCAGGGCCACGTAGTCGTCGGAGGCCATCGGGTCCAGGCCGGCCGTGGGCTCGTCGAGGAACACCAGCTCCGGCTCCAGCGCCAGCGCGCGGGCCAGCGCCACGCGCTTGATCATGCCGCCGGAGAGGTCGGCCGGCATCTTGTCGGCGTCCTTGGCCGAGAGCCCCACCAGTTGCAGCTTGAGCAGCGAGGCCTGGCAGATCAGGTTGTCCGGCAGGGCGCGCAGCTCGCGCATGGGCAGGGCGATGTTATCGATAACCGACAACGCCGAGAACAGCGCCCCGCGCTGGAACTGGAGTCCCCAGCGGTTGCGCAGCGCCTGCAACTGTGCCGGCTTCAGCTTGGCGGGGCTCTCGCCGAAGACCTTGATGGTCCCTGAGGTGGGCCGCTCCAGCCCGACGATCTGGCGCAGCAGCACGGTCTTGCCCGTGCCCGAGCCGCCCACGATGGACAGCACCTCGCCGCGATAGACATCGAGGTTGAGGTGGTCGTGCACCACGTTGTCGCCGTAGCGCTTGACCAGGTCGCGCACCTCGATGATCGTCTCGCGGCGGGCGGGGGAGGGATTGGCCGGTTGGTTCATAGGCCCACGTCCTTGAACAGGATGGCGAAGATCGCGTCGGCGATGATGACCACGGTGATCGACGTGACCACCGAGGCCGTCGTGCCTTCGCCCAGGCTCTGCGTGTTCGGCCGGATGCGCAGGCCGAAGTGGCAGGCCGTCAGCGCGATCAGCATGCCGAACACCACGCCCTTGCCCAGCCCGAGCCAGAGGTTGGCCACCGGCACCGCCTCGGGCAGCTGGCGCAGGAAGAACGAATAGCTGATGCCCAGCTGGAACTGCGCGGCGGTCATGCCGCCCAGCAGCGCCATCATGTCGGTCCAGGCCACCAGCAGCGGCATGGCCACGGCCAGCGCGATCACGCGCGGCATGATCAGCCGGAAGCCGTGCGAGATGCCCATCACCCGCATCGCATCGAGTTCCTCGGTCACGCGCATCACGCCAATCTGCGCGGTGATGGCGGACCCGGAGCGCCCGGCGATCAGGATGGCGGCCAGCACCGGCCCCAGCTCGCGGATCACGGCCATGCCCAGGATGTTGACGATGAAGGTGCTGGCGCCGAAGGTGCGCAGCTGGTTGGCCGACAGATAGGACAGCACGATGCCGATCAGGAAGCCCACCAGCGCCGTGATGCCCAGCGCCTTGTATCCCACGTTATAGACGTTGGCCGAAATCTCGCGCCATGGCCCTCGGTGCGGCGCCCGGGCGAAGCGCAGCAGGTCGAAGGTGAGCTGGCCCAGCATGGTCACCCCGATGGCGAACTGGGCGAAGAACGACAGCAGGCTCGCGCCGAGGATGGTGACCGGGTTGAAGCGATCCACCATGCGCTTCTTCCAGCCGTCGCGGCGCAGCGAGGCGATGCGGTCGAACACGCGGCGCTGGCCGTCGTTGAGCGCCACGTTCGCCGGCATCTTGCCGTTCCACGCCTGCCAGATCAGCTGCGCGCCGATATGGTCGAGCCGGTTCACGCCGGCCAGCGACCACGCGGCGTGCTGGGGCGCCTCGGTCAGTTCGTGCAACTGCGCGCGCAGCCCACGCGCTTCGTGGCAGCCGGCGAGCGCGAGTGCGGTCCAGTCCCCCTGCAGTGCGATGCTGCAGGATCCGTCCTGGCGCGAAATCGTGATGGCTGGCGTCGATGGGCGATCCAAGGGTGAATCCAAAGGGGGGCGGCGATGTGATGGGGGAGTCTCGATTCTATGCTACCGGCCGTGACGTGGCGACCGGGCATCCTCTGACACGGCCACGCGGCGCCGTCTGACAGCCACGCCATCGGGCCAATCCGGCCAAATCGGGCGACGCGGCTACAATCGCGGCTAACTGCGCAACCCCGCGCGCTGACCTTGACCCGCCCCGCATGACCGCGCCTCCCGACCGCTCCCCCCCCAGCATTCCCAGCCTTGCCGACGATGCCGCCGCGCTGCCCGCGTGGCACATTGACGCCGCCGCGCTGCGCACCGCGCTGGACGCCGGCCCCGCGCGCGGCTGGACCGTGGAGGTGGTGGAGGAAACCGGCTCGACCAACGCCGACCTGACCCAGGCCTGCCGCAGCGCCGGCTGGGTGGAGGGTGAAGACAGCGCGCGGGTGCGCGTGGCCTATCGCCAGACCGCCGGGCGCGGCCGCCAGGGCCGGCCGTGGCAGGGGCAGGCGGGGCTGACCTTCTCGGTGGCCATGCCGCTGGCGCTGACCCCGGCCCGCCTGAGCGGCCTGAGCCTGGCCGTGGGACTGGCGCTGGCGGAGGCGCTCGAGGACGTCGCCCCCGTGCTCGGCCCCCGCGTGGGCCTGAAATGGCCCAACGACCTCCAGATCGATGGCCGCAAGCTGGCCGGCATCCTGATCGAATCGGTGCCGGCGCGGCCCGGCGCGCTCTGGGCGGTGATCGGCATCGGCCTGAACCTGGTGCGCGATGCCCGGATGGAAGCCGCGCTGGGCCGCCCGCTGGCCGGCGTGGCGGAGGCGCTGCCGGGCTTCAACCCGGCCCACCTTCCCACCCGGATCCTCGGCGCGGTGCTGAACCGGCTGGCGGCGATGCGCGCCGTGTTCCTGGCCGAAGGCTTCGCGCCGATGGCGGCCCGCTGGTCCGCGCGCGATGCCTTCCGCGACGAACCGGTGCGGCTGCTGCACGACGGCACGCTGCTGGCCGAGGGCCTCGCCCGGGGCGTGGACGGCGACGGCCACCTGCTGCTGGAGACGGCGGACGGGCTGCAACGGATCGCCAGCGGCGAGGTGTCCTTGCGCGGAGCGGCGGCATGAGCGCGCGCCTGCTCATCGATATCGGCAATACGCGACTCAAATGGGCGTGGAGCACGGACGACACTGACGCGGCCGCGCCACCTGCCACCCTGCCCACCCCTTGGCGCCACGCGGGCGCCGCCACCCACGCCGCACCGGCGGAGTTGGCGGCGCTGGTCGGCACGTGGCGCGGGCTGGCGGATGGCGGCGTGCCGTCGGTCTGGATCGCCAATGTGGCCGGAGCGGCGATTGGCAAGGCGGTGGCGGCCACGCTGGGCGACGCCTTCGGGGCCGCCCCAACGCTGCAATGGGTACGCACCACGGCCGCCCACGGCGACCTCGTCAACGGCTACCGCGAGCCCACGCAGCTCGGCGTGGACCGCTGGGTCGGCAGCATCGGCGCGCACCGCTGGCTGCCCGGCGAGACGTTGCTGATCGTCACGGCCGGCACGGCCACTACGCTGGACATCGTTACGGCGCAGGCCGATGGCGGCGCGCGCTTCGAAGGCGGGCTGATCCTGCCCGGCGTGGCGCTGATGCTCGGCTCGCTGGCCCGCAACACGGCCCAACTGCCGGCGCTGGACGTGCTCGATACCGGCGCGGGCGCCGCGCGGGCGGTGCGGGCGTTGGGCGCTGACAACACTCACGACGCCATCGCCGCCGGCTGCCTGGCCGCTCAGGCCGGCGCCGTGGAGCGCTCCTGGCGGGCGCTGGGCGAACGCGGGCCGGTACGCTGCCTGCTTTCGGGCGGTGCGCGACAGGCGCTCTCCGGCGCACTCGCGATGCCGTTCGAGATGCACGATAATCTCGTGCTGCTTGGACTGCACGCGATGGCCACCGGGGCCTGAGGCAGCCGCCAGGCGGCCCAGCATCCAAGCTTCCCAGCATCGCCAACCGAATCCGTCTTCCATGTCCCAGAAAGGCCAGACTGCCCTGCTGCTGATCCTGCTGCTCGTCAACGCGCTGCTGCTGGCTGCCGTGCTGGGCGGGTTTGGCCCGGACCCGCTGGCCGGCTGGATGGAAAGCCCGCGCGAGCCGCAGCGGGTGGCCCAGCAGGTGCGCGGCGAGCGGATGCGGCTGGAGCCGCCCGCCGACACCGCCACCGGGCGCCCGGCCCCGGCGCCACCGACCAGCGCGCCGCGCGGCGCGCTGGGTCCCGCCCCCGCCGGCAGTGTCTCGCTGGCCGTGGCCCAGCCGGCCCCGCGCGCCGATGCCTGCTTCGAGATCGGCGGGTTCTCGGCACAGACCGTGGCGCGGGCGCGTGAAGACCTCGCCGCCATCGCCCCCGGCGCCACGCTGCCGGTGCAGCAGTTCGAGCGGACCGAACAGGTGCGCTGGTGGGTCCACCTGCCGGCACAGCCCACGCGCGAGAACGCTGACCGCAAGCTGGCGGAGCTGAAGCGCCGCAAGGTGACCGATGTGTCCGTGGTGAGCAGCGAGGAGGGTGCCTCTGAGGCGTCCCCGGCGTCTTATACCGTGTCGCTGGGGTTGTTCCGGGAGCGCGAGCGCGCCGACCGCTTCCTCGAATCCCTGCGCGCCCAGGGCGTGCGCACGGCGCTGATTACGGACGCACCGCGGCCGGTATCGCGCCAATGGCTGCGCGTGACGTCCTCGGACGACGCGGTGCGGGCAAGGATGGATGAAGTGCGCCTGCGTTATGGCGCGGAGTCGCTCCAGGCGTGCCGCGCCGGCACGCAGGCGCGCGGCGCGAAACAGCCCGGATCGGGCGCCGAAGGTTGAACAGCGAGGCTGATCAGCCCTGCTGGCGCACCTTGGTCAGCAGCTTGGTGGTGGAGCGGTCGTGCAGGAAGGGGATGGCGTAGGCCTGGCCGCCCCAGCTACGGACGAGGCGGGTTTCCTCGAGGGTGTCGATGTCGTAGTCGCCGCCCTTCACATAGATGTCGGGGCGCACCAGGCGGATCAGCTCCACTGGCGTCTTTTCGCGGAACATCGCCACCAGATCGACCGAGGCCAGCGCTGCGAGCAGCGCCATGCGGTCCGACTCATGGTTCAGCGGGCGGTCATCGCCCTTGCCCAGCATCTTCACCGAACCGTCGCTATTCACGCCCACGATCAGCGCCGCGCCCAGCTCGCGCGCCTGCGCGAGGTAGGTGGCGTGGCCACGGTGCATGATGTCGAACACGCCGTTGGTGAAGACCAGCGGGCGCGGCAGGGCGGCCACGGCGGCGCGCAGCGCGGCCGCGTCGTCAGCGGGAACGAGCTTCGATTCGAAGGCGGGAGCGGTCATGGAACGGCGCGGGTCGCGGGGTCAGGCCGGTTGCTGGCCCGCCGCCACGAGGCTGGCGTTCAGTTCCTTGCGGTAGCGGTTCAGCTCCTGCACGGTGTCGAACGTGCGTTCGAACAGCAGCGACATGTTGTGCAGGATGCGCTCGATCACCTTCTTTTCCCACACTTCGTCGAAGCGGATCTGCTCGTCGAGCCAGTGCTCGAGCCAGTCCGGGTCCGGCAGGCGGGACTGCACGGTGTCGTTGGGGAACAACGCCTTGTTCACGTGCAGGTTGGTCGGGTGGAGCGGCTTTTCCGTGCGGCGGGCCGAAGCCATCAGCACGCCGATCTTGGCGAAGGCGGCGCGCGCGGAGTCGCCGAACTGCGCCAGGTACTTCTTCATATAGCGCAGGTAGGCGCCGCCATGGCGGGCTTCGTCCTGCGACAACGTGCGGTAGATGTGCTTGATCACCGGCTCGGTGTGCCATTCGGCGGCACGGCGATACCAGTGGTTCAGGCGGATCTCGCCGCAGAAGTGCAGCATGAGCGTCTCCAGCGGCGGGGCCGGATCGAACTCGAAGCGCACCGCGTGCAGCTCTTCTTCCGTTGGCACGAGGTCCGGGCGGAAGCGGCGCAGGTACTCCATCAGCACCAGCGAATGCTTCTGTTCCTCGAAGAACCAGATGCTCATGAACGCCGAAAAGTCGGAATCATGGCGGTTATCGCGCAGGAACATCTCCGTGGCCGGCAGGGCGGACCATTCGGTGATGGCATTCATGCGGATGGTCTTCGCCTGATCGTCCGTCAGCAGGCTGGGGTCGAAGGAATCCCAGGGGATGTCCTTGTCCATGTGCCAGCGGACCGATTCCAATGATTTGAACAGTTCGGGGTAGAGCATGGTAAGCCTTTGAAATTACGGGCGGATTCTACCAGATGGGAATTATTCTCGAATCTTTTCTCTAGTTCCTTTTTAGTGCGGTTACGAGGGATTGCAACAGACGTTGCCCTTTTTCCGGGAAGCGATGACTGAGGAATCAGCGAGGCTTGCCCCGGGAAAGTGGACGAATTGCGACCTGGGAGCCCGAAAAGCGGCGCTGGGACGGCTGCTCAGGGGGCCATAGGGGCCATAGGGGCCATAGGGGCCATAGGGGCCTTAGGGCGCCAGCGCGGGATCGGTAGCGCGCACGGCGGCGTGCCCGGTTTCGGGCACCACGCCATAGAGGAAGGCCGCGATGGCGTCAGCCTCCGCCGCGGCATCGCGCTCGCCCAGCGCCAGCAGGGCCTGGGTGAATTCGGGCTCGAACAGCAGGTAGCTCGCGAACGCGGCGCCGCGCGCCTCGGTCCCGCCGAGCGGGGCGAGCAGCGCGCGCACCGTACGCGGCAAGCGGTGCACATGCTGGGCGGCAATGGCCTCGATCGGCTCGCTCGGGGCAATTGTCATGACTTCCACCGGGCGCCAGCCGTCGGTATCGCCGGCGGCCTCGGGCATGCGCGCGAGCAGCCGGTTGATGTGCGTCAGCCGTTCGATATCGGCCTGCAGGCCATCGAGAAAGATGCTGGCCAGCGCCTGCCCGCCCACCTGCGCGAGCGACGGATAGCCGCCGGACGGCACGGTATCGAACCAGCCCGGCCGCTGGCGCGACGCCGCGCCGATGGCCAGGATGCGCGAAGCGCCAAGGTGGATGGCCGGCGAGAGCGGCGACATCTGGCGCATCGTGCCGTCGCCGAACCACTCGTGATGGCCCTCGATCTCGAGCGGCACGGACGGGAACAAAAACGGAATCGACGAGGAAGCGAGCAGGTGGTCCACGCCAATCGGCGCTTCCACGGCCAGCCGCTGGCTGCGCTGCCACGGCTGGATGCGCCGGTGCGACTGGTAGAACGTGACATGGCGGCCGGTGCTGTAGGACAGCGCGGTCACGGCGAAAGCCTGGAGCACGCCCGCGTCCAGGCTGGCCTGCACGCGGCCGGGTTCGAACAGCTCGGTCAGGAAGCTGTCGAGCGGGGCGTTATCGAACAGCGCGCGCGGGGCCTGGCGCGTGATCCAGCCGAATGCGAGCGACGAAAGCCAGCGCGCGCCCGAGACGCCCACGCCCAGCACGCCGGTGCGATAGACGTCATCGGCATGAATGCCGTGCCAGAGCGCGCCGAGGCGGTCGGTGGCGGCCTGGAAGTCCGCGGCGCCCACCGCCATGCCGGCGCTGTTGATCGCCCCGGCCGAGGTGCCGGTGACGATGCCGAACGGCAGCGGGCAATGCGCGAGGCCATGCCGCGCGGCGATACGGGCGATGCCGGCCAGCACGCCGGCCTGGTAGGCCGCCCGCGCGCCGCCGCCCATCATGACCAGCGCCGTGCGCTGGCGCTGGCTGGCGCGGATGGCCGGATCGGCGTGCGCGACGTTCACTGGCGGCTCACTCTACGCTGTCCTCGGGGGTGCCTGGCGCGGCGGGTGTCTTGGCGGCGGGCTGCCTGGGCTTTTTCGCGGCGGGTTTCCTGGTGGCGGGCTTCGCAGCCTTGGTGGCAGCTTTCTTCGCGGCGGGCTTCCTTGCCGGCGTACGCTTTGCCGCCGGCTTCGGGCTCGCCTTGCCATTCGGGGCAGGATTGTCCCGTGCGGCGGGCGCCACGCCCTCCGCGCCCGGGGCGCCCATCCCACCGAATCCGCCCAGGTTGCCGAACGGTGCCGTGGTGGCCGCCGTCGCGCTGCTGGCGATCTGGCTGAACTGTTGCTGGAGCAGATCCCACCACAGGCTCGCGTTGGGCGGCAGCGGTGCGGGGCCGGCGGATTCGGGCGATGGGGCGGGCTCGGGCTCTTCGCCCCCGGCGGCCTCGGCGGCGGTGTCGGGCGGCGCGTCGAAGTCGTCGTCGTCCTCGGCATTGGCCGCGTCGGCTTCGGCTTCGGAGACGGTCTCGGGGGCTGCGGCGGGACGGAAGGGGTGCGGCGGCGAGGTGCTCGGCGCGTTGGCCGCGCGCGCCACGTTCTCCATCGCGGTCTGCATGGCTTCCGGGGACAGCGCGTTGCCGAAGGTTTGCAGCGCCACCAGCGTGGCGCGCTGCACCTCCAGCCCCTGGATGGTGGTGCGCAGCAGGCTCGCGTTCAGTTGCAGCCAGCCTTCCACGGCTTTCAGGTCGTGGATGCGCTTGTCGACTTCTTCGAGGTCCATCGGCGGGGTCATCGCGCTCAGGCCGGGCATCATGCCGCCGCCCGGCAGGCTGCCGCCGGCGCTCCAGATACGGCGCAGGAATTCGAAGCCATTGGTGAAATCGGGGATCTGTCCGAACATGGTCGCGCACGCTCCGTGGGGTGGCCGCCAGGGCCGATCATTCCACCTTGGCTGGCCGGTTACTGGAATTCGGGCGGCCGCTTCTGGCGCAGGCTCGCCATGCCTTCATGTACGTCGGGGCCGCCAAAGCCCATGAATTCGAGCGCCAGCGAGGTATCGAACGCCGGGCCAGCCATGCGCAGCCAGTTGTTCAGCGCGTACTTGGTCCAGCGGATGGCGGTCTGGGACCCCGCCGCGAGGCGGTTGGCCACCTCGAACGCCTTGGCTACCAGCTGGTCTTCGTCCACCGCCAGCGAGACCAGGCCGATGCGCTCGGCTTCCTCGCCGCTGAGCGACTCGCACAGCATCAGATAGTACTTGGCCTTGGCCATTCCGCACAGCAACGGCCACACGATGGCCGCATGATCGCCCGCCGCCACACCCAGCCGGGTATGGCCATCGACGATCCGCGCGGTCTTGGCGGCAATCGAGATGTCGGCCAGCAGCCCCGCCACCAGCCCGGCGCCCACGGCCGGGCCGTGCATGGCCGAGACGATGGGTTTGTCGCAGTTGATGACGTTGTAGACCAGGTCGCGCGCTTCATGCCAGACCCGCGTGCGGGTGGCGAAGTCGTTGGCCATGTCCTCGACCAGGGACAGGTCCCCACCGGCCGAGAAGCCGCGGCCTTCGCCCCGGATGACGGCCACGCGGATGTCCGGATCGGCGGAAATGTCGCGCCAGATCTCGGCCAGCTCGCGGTGCATGCCGGCGTCGGCGGTGGCCAGCTTCTGGTTGGCGGACTGCGCCGCGCCCATGATGACCTCGAGCACGGGGCCGTGGCGGCGCAGCGTTAGCGACGCGTAGCGCGCCAGGCGCGGGGAGAGGGTGGTGTCCGGGGTCTCGGGGGTCTCTGCAGTCATGGGGGCGGCTTCCGTGGCAAGGGGTGGCTCCGCCGGCATGGGATCAATTGTCCGACCGGTCGGTCGGACAATTATAGGCACATTGCGCG
The DNA here is from genome assembly GCF_046535395.1 of Cupriavidus sp. SIMBA_020. NCBI lineage: Bacteria > Pseudomonadati > Pseudomonadota > Betaproteobacteria > Burkholderiales > Burkholderiaceae > Cupriavidus > Cupriavidus sp. SIMBA_020. Next base: position 63,125 of record NZ_JAWRWU010000007.1, read on the forward strand.
TCAGCGCGGCGCCACGAGCTGGTCGATGGCGCCGAAGATCGACTGGCCCTGGGCGTCGAGCATCTCGATGCGCACCGCGTCGCCATATTTCATGAACGCGGTGACCGGCTGGCCGCCTTCGATGGTCTCGATCATGCGCTGCTCGGCGATGCAGCAGTAGCCCTTGCTGCGGTCCACGTTCGAGATCGTGCCCGAGCCGACGATGCTGCCCGCGCGCACGTTCCGCGTCTTGCAGATGTGCGCGATGAGCTGGCCGAAGTCGAACACCATGTCGGTGCCGCAGTCGGGCGCGCCCACCTTCTTGCTGTTCCAGTGGACGGTCAGCGGCCGGTGCACCTTGCGGTCGTGCCAGGCTTCGCCCAGTTCGTCCGGCGTGACGGCCACCGGCGAGAACGCCGTGGCCGGCTTGCTCTGGAAGAAGCCGAAGCCCTTGCCCAGCTCGGCCGGAATCAGGTTGCGCAGCGAGACATCGTTGGCCAGCATCACCAGGCGGATGCCTTCGCCGGCCTGCTCGGGCGTGGCGCCCATGCGCACGTCGCCGGTAATCACGGCCACCTCGGCCTCGAAGTCGATGCCGAACGCCTCGCTGGCGCAGACGATGTCGTCCTGCGGGCCGAGGAAGTCGTCCGAGCCGCCCTGGTACATCAGCGGATCGGTCCAGAACTCGGGCGGCATCTCGGCGCCCCGGGCCTTGCGCACCAGTTCCACGTGGTTGACGTAGGCCGAGCCGTCGGCCCACTGGTACGCGCGCGGCAGCGGCGCCATGCAGTCCTTCGGCTGGAACGGGAACGGATGGCGCGCGCGGCCGGCGTTCAGGGCGTCGTAGAGGTCCTGGAGCTGCGGGGCGTGGAAAGACCAGTCGTCGAGCGCGCGCTGCAGCGTGCCGGCGATGTCGGTGGCGAAGTGCGCGGTCTTGAGGTCGCGGGAGACGACCACGAGCTGGCCGTCGCGCGAACCGTCCTTCAGGGTTGCGAGTTTCATGGGGGTGCGGGCAATCGTCGATGTGCGGTGGCCGGTAGTCTACCGGACCCCGGGACCCCGGGACCCCGGGACCCCGGGACCCCGAGGATGCCGCCCGCCGTCCGCCGTCCGCCGTCCGCCGTCCGCCGCCCGCCGCCCGCCGCCCGCCGCCCGCCGTATAGAATGGCCGGCAACGCCGCTCCCACCTTCGCCCCGCATGACCGCACCCGACGATTCCCGCCTCGATGACGCCGCCGACCGCCCGGACGACAACGCCGGTGAGGACGATGGCAAGCGCGCGGGCATCCAGTCGATCGAGGTTGGCTTCCGGCTGCTCCAGGCGCTGGCGGCCTCGCCGCGCGCGATGATGCTGCGCGACCTGGCCGCCGCCGCCGACATGCCGCCGGCCAAGGCCCACCGTTACCTGGTGAGCTTCCAGCGGCTCGGCGCGGTGGCGCAGGACGCCGTGAGCGGGCGCTATGACCTCGGGCCGTTCGCGCTGCAACTGGGTCTGGCGGGGCTGAACCGGCTCGATCCGGTGCGCAAGGCGCGGCCGCTGCTGTCGCAGCTGCGCGACGAGATCGACCAGACCGCCGGCATCGCCGTGTGGGGCAACCACGGGCCGACCATCGTCCATTGGGAGGAATCGAGCCATCCGGTCAGCGTGAGCCTGCGGCTGGGCGATGTCATGCCGATGCTGAACTCGGCCACGGGGCGGCTGTATGGCGCCTACCTGTCGCGGCGCCAGACGCTGCCGCTGATCGAACGGGAATTCGCCACGCGCGGCGCCACGCCGCTGCCGGACATGCCCGCCTCGCTGGCCGACTACGACGCCATCTGCGCCGAAGTCCGCGCCCAGGGCGCGGCGCGCACGCGCGGCGGCGTGCTGCCGGGCATCAACGCGATCTCGCTGCCGGTGTTCGACGCCAACGGGCATTTGTCGATGGCGCTGATTGTGCTCGGCGCGCAGAGCGTATTCGATGCAGAATGGGGCGGTTCGGTGGACCGCCGCGTGCGGGACATCGCCCGACAGATCTCTTCGGAACTCGGATACCTTGGCGCCAGCCACGCGGCCGGACCCGCCGGCCACCCCTCGCGCTAGCACGAAACCACGCAGGCGGCTCAGGCAGCGCTGGGTCGCGGTGATCGTGGTCGCCGTGTGCGTGGTGATTGCGCACCTGCTGGTGCTGCTCGGGCTGCTGCGCATGCCGTTGCCGGGCCTGCCCGAGATCAGCATTCCGCCGTCGATGGAGGCGATGCTGCTGCCGCCGCCCACTCCGCCCGCCCCGGCCCCGCGCCCCCGGCCGCGCCCCGTGCCCAAGGCCCAGCCGACGCCGCAGCCACAGCTCGCGCCGGCCGAGCCGCAGGCGGCGCCGGACCTGGCCACGGCGCCATCTGGCGAGACCAGCGCCGTGACCGGCACCGGCGGGGAGGGGGCCGCGCCAGCCGGTACCAGCGCCACCGCCGCGCCGGCGCCCCCGGCCCCGCCCGCGCCGGCATCGCCCCAGTACACCCCGCCGCCATCGGCCACCATGCATTACTCGAGCTACGTCAATGGCGTGCAGAACCCGGACGGCCTGATCCGCTGGGAGCAGGACGGCGGCCGCTACCGGCTGGTGGTGGAGACGCGCGTGCTGTGGTTCCGCTTCGTGTTCCAGAGCGCCGGCGAGATGGGGCCGGGCGGGCTGACCCCGCTGCGCTACGAGGAAGCCCGCCGCAGCAAGAAGGAAGTGGCGCGCTTCGATCCTGCGGCCGGGCTGATCGTGTTTGAAACGCGTGGCGGCCAGGCGCCGATGCCGCAGAACTTCCAGGACCGCTTCAGTGTGTTCCTGCAACTGGTGGGATGGGTCGCCGCCAACCCCCAGCGCTACGCCGCGCCGGGCGTGACCGACACCTTCAATGTGGCCGATACCCGCGAGGTGGAGCCGATGCAGGTGCAATACGTGGGGGAGGAGACCATCGAGATCGGCGTGCATGGCATGGTCAGCACGAAGCACTTCGTGCGCCTGCCACGTCATCCGGGTGATAAACGGCGCGTGGAAGTGTGGCTGGCGCCCGCGCTGAAATGGCTGCCGGCGCGTCTGCGTCAGACGGAACCCGATGGCACTCAGATTGATCTCGTCTATCGTAGTACTGAGGGACGTTGAGAATCATTCGTGCCGTGACACTCCGGAGATCGACATATGGCTGACACGAACACCCGACGCATACGCACTGGCGACGTGGACCTGCAGGTCCGCATCGACGGTTCGGACGGCCCGTGGGTGGTGTTGGCGCACGCTTTGGGTGCGAATTTGTCGCTCTGGGACGACACCGCACGGCATCTGGCGCCCCGGTATCGCATACTGAGGTACGACCTGCGCGGCCATGGCGGCAGCGATGCCCCGATCGGGTCTTATACGATGGCGCGGCTGGCCGATGACGTGGCCGCGCTGATGGACACCCTCGAGATTCCGCAGGCGCATTTCTGCGGGGTCTCGGTGGGCGGCATGATCGGGCAGACGCTCGGCGTGCGGCATGCGGAGCGGCTGCTGTCGCTGACGCTGGTCGACACGCAAGACCATACGCCGATGACGGCGCACCCGATGTGGGCCAACCGCATCGGCCAGGCCGAGGCACATGGCATGGCGGGCATGGTCAATGCCACGCTGGAGCGGTGGTTGACGGCCGGATTCCGGGAAGCGCATCCGGAGGCGGTCGAGCGGGTCCGCAGGATGCTTCTGGGTACGCCGGTGGAGGGCTACGTCGGGGTGGCGCAAGCCATCGTGGCCTTCGACCTCTCGGAGGCCATCGGCCGGATTCATTGCCCCACGTTGGTGATCGTGGGCGAAAACGATGAGGGTGCGCCCGTTTCGATGGCGCAATCCATTGCCAGCAAGATCCATGGTGCGAAGCTGGAGGTATTGCCCGAGGCCGCGCACCTGCCGTTCCTGGAACAGCCGGAACGCTTTTTCGCGGTGTTCGATGCGTTCCTCGGCAATGCGGCATGCGGCGGTCAATGCGACGTGCCCTAGTAATACGCTGAAAGATTTGGAATACAGAACTGCTCGGCGCTCAAGAAACTTGCGTGCGGCGCCGATGCCCAACCTAGGAGGGCAGCAATGGCACGCAAGGTTTCGTCCGGCAGCAGAACTTGAATTACGGACGACTACCCTCAGCTTGGAGGTGAAATCGCGGCATTCACGCCGGTTTAACGCCGGAAACCGCAATAATCTGCGGGATTGTCGCCAACCATGACGCCAGGAGGTAGCGCAATGCAAATGATCTACAACAGCGACAATTACTGCATTGTCGAGTTTGGAGCAGATGTCGAGCATGCGCCCCTTGCCTCGGGCGGCTACGAAATCGTCGACAAGAACCTGAAACGCGAAATTTTCCTCGGCGGCCATATGGCCGAGACCTTCCGCGCCGATGTGACGCGTCTGATCGAGAGCGAGCCATCCGTGGAAGAGGTGGATGAATTCCTCGGCAAGTTCGATACGGTGATGAACAACCCGCTGGTCATGCACTGACCCGGCACCGTCTGCCCCACCGCGATACGACGACGCCCGCGCAAGCGGGCGTTTTTCATGGCGCGGGCGGGTCAACAGCCGGTGTCAGTACTGTTCCCACGGCAACCCGTCGTGGCGCCAGCCATTCAGGGTATTGCGATGCCGCTGGGGGTCCAGGTCGCCCTCGAAGCCGTGCAGGACGTTGTACACCGTGGTGAAGCCGGCGCCCTCCAGCGCACGCGCCGCCGCCGTGGAGCGGTTGCCGCTGCGGCAGATCAGCAGCACCGGGCGGGCCGAGGCATGGCCGGCCAGCTTCTTCACCGCCTGGACGAAATGCGGGTTCACCTCCCAGTCCGGCCCATCGTTCCAGGGCACGTTGTGGGCGCCCTGCGGATGGCCGACGAACAGGTATTCCATCTCGCTGCGGCAGTCGATGAACAGCGCATCGGGGGCGCTGTCGAGCAGGGCGCGGGCGTCGGCGGGGCTCAGGTGTTGCATGCGGTTCGGGCCGGTTTGGGCGGGTTGGGGCGGGTTTGGGAGGACGGGAACAAGTGCGGTGGCGATTACGTCTCCCAGTGTAGGCCGCCGCGCCCGGCACTGACAACCCGGGCGCGGCGCGGAATAGCGGGGTTTCCGATGTCCTTTCTGCCCGCAATGCCTTGATCACCCTGATAAAATCCCGCTCTTACCCAAAATTCGGCAGTCTTCCGCCCCAGCCCCGTCATGAGCGCCACTCCCACACCTGTCCGTCCGTACACGCGGGCCGCCAACCTGCCCCGGTTGCTGCGCGACCGCATCCTGATCCTGGACGGCGCCATGGGCACCATGATCCAGCGCTACAAGCTTGGCGAGGCCGACTATCGCGGCACGCGCTTCGCGGACCATCGCATCGACGTGAAGGGCAACAACGAACTGCTGCTGCTGACGCGCCCGGAAGTCATCAGCGAGATCCACGAGCAGTACCTTGCCGCCGGCGCGGACCTGATCGAGACCAACACGTTCGGGGCCACGCGCGTGGCGCAGGAAGACTACAAGATGGCGGACCTCGCCTATGAGATGAACGTCGTGGCCGCCCGCCTGGCGCGCGCCGCCTGCGACAAGTTCAGCACGCCGGAGAAGCCGCGCTTCGTGGCCGGCGCCTTCGGCCCCACGCCGAAGACCGCCAGCATCAGCCCGGATGTGAACGACCCCGGCGCGCGCAACGTCACGTTCGAGGAACTGCGCGAGTCCTACTACGAGCAGGGCAAGGGTCTGCTCGAGGGCGGCGCCGACGTGTTCCTGGTCGAGACGATCTTCGACACGCTGAACGCCAAGGCCGCCCTGTTCGCCATCGACCAGCTGTTCGAGGACACCGGCGAGCGCGTGCCCGTGATGATCTCCGGCACCGTGACCGACGCCTCGGGGCGCATTCTCTCCGGCCAGACCGTCGAGGCGTTCTGGAACAGCCTGCGCCACGCCCGGCCGATCACCTTCGGCCTGAACTGCGCGCTCGGCGCCACGCTGATGCGCCCGTACATCGCCGAACTGGCCAAGGTGTGCGACGCCGCGGTGTCCTGCTACCCCAACGCCGGCCTGCCCAACCCGATGAGCGACACCGGCTTCGACGAAACGCCCGAGGTCACCTCGTCGCTGGTGGAGGAATTCGCCGCGTCCGGGCTGGTGAACCTGGTGGGCGGCTGCTGCGGCACCACGCCCGAGCACATCGCGGCCATCGCCCAGCGCGTGGCCAACAAGGCGCCGCGCACCTGGCCCGGCCAGTACTGCGACGACACCGCCGTGGCCGCCACCGCCGCCGCCTGATCCATCGCCCGCCCCACACCAGACATAGCGAGACATAGCCTTCCCATGAGCCAGCAAAACCTGCCCCCGCGTCCGATGCGCCTCTCCGGCCTGGAGCCGTTCACCATCGACGACGACACGCTGTTCGTCAACGTGGGCGAGCGTACCAACGTCACCGGCTCCAAGGCGTTCGCGCGCATGATCCTGAACGGCCAGTTCGACGAGGCGCTGGCCGTGGCCCGCCAGCAGGTGGAGAACGGCGCGCAGATCATCGACATCAACATGGACGAGGCCATGCTGGATTCGAAGGCGGCGATGGTTCGCTTCATGAACCTGATTGCCTCCGAGCCGGACATTGCGCGGGTGCCGATCATGATCGACTCGTCCAAGTGGGAGGTGATCGAGGCCGGGCTGCAATGCGTGCAGGGCAAGCCGGTGGTGAACTCGATCTCGCTCAAGGAGGGCGAGGAGCAGTTCCGCCACCAGGCCGCGCTGATCCGCCGCTACGGCGCTGCCACCGTGGTGATGGCGTTCGACGAGAAGGGCCAGGCCGACACCTTCGCGCGCAAGACCGAGATCTGCAAGCGCAGCTACGACCTGCTGGTGAACGAGCTGGGCTTCCCGCCCGAGGACATCATCTTCGACCCGAACATCTTCGCGGTGGCCACGGGCATCGAGGAGCACAACAACTACGCGGTGGACTTCATCGAGGCCACGCGCTGGATCAAGCAGAACCTGCCGTATGCGAAGGTGAGCGGCGGTGTCTCCAACGTGTCGTTCTCGTTCCGCGGCAACGACGTGGTGCGCGAAGCCATCCACACCGTGTTCCTGTACCACGCCATCGCGGCGGGCATGGACATGGGCATCGTCAATGCCGGCCAACTGGGCGTGTACGACCAGCTCGACCCGGAACTGCGCGAGCGCGTGGAAGACGTGGTGCTGAACCGCCGCGACGATTCCACGGACCGCCTGCTGGAGATTGCCGACCGCTTCAAGGGCGGCGGCGCCAAGCGGGAAGAGAACCTGGCCTGGCGCGGCACGCCCGAGCAGCCGGTGACGGTGGCCGCACGCCTCGCCCATGCGCTGGTGCACGGCATCACCACGTTCATCGTCGAGGATACCGAGGAAGCGCGCCAGGAGATCTTCGCGCGCGGCGGCCGTCCCATCGAGGTGATCGAAGGGCCGCTGATGGACGGCATGAACGTGGTCGGCGACCTGTTCGGCGCCGGCAAGATGTTCCTGCCGCAGGTGGTCAAGAGCGCGCGGGTGATGAAACAGGCCGTGGCGCACCTGCTGCCGTTCATCGAGGAAGAGAAGCGCCTGCTGGCCGAGGCCGGCGGCGACGTGCGCGCGCGGGGCAAGATCGTCATCGCCACGGTGAAGGGCGATGTGCACGACATCGGCAAGAACATCGTGTCGGTGGTGCTTCAGTGCAACAACTTCGAAGTCGTGAACATGGGCGTGATGGTGCCCTGCAACGAGATCCTGGCGCGGGCCAAGGTCGAGGGCGCGGACATCGTGGGCCTGTCCGGCCTGATCACCCCGTCGCTCGAGGAAATGGCCTATGTGGCGTCCGAGATGCAGCGTGACGACTACTTCCGCATCAAGAAGATTCCGCTGCTGATTGGCGGCGCCACCACCTCGCGCGTGCACACGGCGGTCAAGATCGCCCCGCACTACGAAGGTCCGGTGGTCTACGTGCCCGATGCCTCGCGCTCGGTCAGCGTGGCCTCCAGCCTGCTTTCGGACGAAGGCGCCAAGAAGTACCTGGACGAGCTGCGCGTCGACTACGACCGCATCCGCACCCAGCACGCCAGCAAGAAGGCCACGCCGATGGTGACGCTGGCCCAGGCACGCGCCAACAAGACGCCGGTGGACTGGAGCGCCTACGTGGCGCCGAAGCCGAAATTCATCGGCCGCCGCGTGTTCCGCAACTACGACCTCGCCGAACTGGCCAACTACATTGACTGGGGCCCGTTCTTCCAGACCTGGGACCTCGCCGGCAAATTCCCGGACATCCTCAACGACGAGATCGTGGGCGAGTCCGCCCGCCGCGTGTTCTCGGACGGCAAGAGCATGCTGGCCCGGCTGATCCAGGGCCGCTGGCTGACCGCCAACGGCGTAATGGCGCTGCTGCCGGCCAACACGGTCAACGACGACGACATCGAGATCTATACCGACGAGACCCGCACCAAGGTGGCGCTGACCTGGCACAACCTGCGCCAGCAGAGCGAGCGCCCGGTGGTGGACGGCGTGCGCCGCCCCAACCGCAGCCTGGCGGATTTCATCGCCCCGAAGGACAGCGGCGTGGCCGACTACATCGGCCTGTTCGCGGTCACGGCCGGCATTGGCGTGGACAAGAAGGAAGCCCAGTTCGAGGCCGACCACGACGACTACAGCGCGATCATGCTCAAGGCGCTGGCCGACCGTCTGGCCGAAGCCTTCGCCGAATGCCTGCACGCCCGCGTACGCACGGACCTGTGGGGCTACAACGCTGGCGAGACGCTGAGCAACGACGAGCTGATCGCCGAGTCGTATCGCGGCATCCGCCCGGCGCCCGGCTATCCGGCCTGCCCGGAGCACACGGTCAAGGGCCCGATGTTCGAATTCCTCGACGCCGGCGAGATCGGCATGGGCATCACCGAATCGCTGGCGATGACGCCGGCGGCCTCGGTGAGCGGCTTCTATCTTGCGCATCCGGACGCCACGTACTTCAGCGTTGGCAAGATCGGCCAGGACCAGCTCGACGACATGGTGGCGCGCCGTGGCGAAGACCGTGCCACGCTGGAACGCGCCCTCGCGCCGAACCTGTAACGGGCCTCACCACTGCTTACAGGGCATTACAAGTCCTCACAGACCGCGCCGGAAAGACTCCTTAGACTGAGCCTCAGTTCACGTGACACCGCGTGAATGCCGCGACGAATGTTTCGTCGCGGGGCATTCCAGAATAGGAGTCTCTTCCATGAACAAGCTGCTGATCTCCCTGTCCGCCCTGTCGATTGCTGCCGCTTCCTCCGTGGCGATGGCCCAAGGTACCGGCGTCACCGCCGGTGCGCAAAACGGACTGGGCGCCTCGGTGAACGCGCCGGGTGTGAGCGCGGGCGCCAACGCATCGGGCGGCCTGAGCACGCAAGGTGGCGCCGCCACGACCACCGCGCCGACGGCCGCCGACAGCAAGGCAGACATCGGCGCCAAGGCCGGTGCGAAGGCAGACACCTCAGCCGGCACCAAGGCCGAGACCCACTCGAAGAGCAAGCAGGGCAGCCACGCCAAGGCCAAGAGCAAGAAGGGCGAGTCGAAGGACGGCGTGACGCCGCTCGGCGCCAGTGCCGGGGCGGGGGCGGACGCCGGTACCAAGATCCAGTAGTCGATCGCTATCCCAGCGCTCGGCGCCCGGCAGGGGCCGGGGCGGTACCCTCCAGGCCGCCTCCCCCCAGGCCGGGGCGCAGGACGCGGAATGCATGACCAGAACGGGCGCTTCGGCGCCCGTTCTGCCGTTTTCACGTGCTGGAGGCGGCCGGGCGCCCGATTTGGCGCAGCGCAGCAGGCCCGTGCCGTGGCGCGTCAGTGTCAGCCTGACACTGACATATTTGCTGCGGCGCCGGCACTACAATGCAGAAACCGGCGCGGGCCGTGCTTTGGCAGCCGCGCTGCCCCCTCACCGTGGAGACACCGATGATCCGCGTCTTGATCGCCGACGATCATGAGATCGTTCGCGCCGGTCTGCGCCAGTTCATTTCAGAGGAACCCGACATCAAGGTGACGGGCGAAGCCGCCAGCGGCGACGAAGTGATGGCGCAGTTGCGCGACAGCGAGTTCGATGTCCTCGTACTCGATATTTCCATGCCGGACCGGAACGGCATCGACGTACTCAAACTCATCCGGCAGCGCCTGCCTAACCTGCCGGTGCTGATTCTGTCCACCTATCCGGAAGACCAGTACGCGATCAACCTGATCCGTGCCGGGGCGTCCGGCTACCTGACCAAGGAGTCCGCGCCGGACGACCTGGTCAAGGCCATCCGCACGGTGGCCCAGGGCCGCCGCTACGTCAGCCCGACCGTGGCCGACCTGCTGATCGGCGGGCTGGACAAGCCCACCGAGCAGCCGGTGCACCAGACCCTTTCCGAGCGCGAGTTCCAGATCTTCTGCAAGCTGTCGCGCGGGCAGTCGGTCTCGGTCATCGCCGACGAGCTGTTCCTGAGTGTGAAGACCGTGAGCACCTATCGCTCGCGCATTTTGGAAAAAATGGGCATGAAGACCAACGCCGACCTGACGTACTACGCCATCAAGAACGGCCTGGTGGAGTAGCGTCCCGTCGTCCCCGTCAGCAAACAGACCTTTCGCCGCCCCCTATCGCACCATGCCGGAGCAAGCCACGGCCTCCTCGACCCGCTCGCTGCGCGTCCTCCTGATCGAGGATTCCGCGGTCCTGCGGGGCATGCTGCTGGAATACCTGACGGCCTTCCCGTTCGTCGAATCCGTGGACTGGGCCGATACCGAGGCCATGGCCATCCGGCTGGCCGGGGGCGGGCATTATGACGTGGTGATCGTCGACCTGCAGCTCAAGCAGGGCAACGGCATCAATGTGCTGCGCGAGATGCAGCGCGCCGGGCTCTCCGGCATCCGCATCGTCTACACCAATCACGCGCAGGTCTCGATGTACCGCCGCCAGTGCGCGGAGGCCGGGGCCGACTATTTCTTCGACAAGTCGCTGGAACTGGAGCAGGTGTTCCGCGTGATCGAGGAATATGCGACCTCGGCCTGACGGCCTACAGCTGCTCGGCTGCCTTTTCCGTTTCCTCCGGCGGCGCCAGCACCGATGTGGTGAGCGGCACCTCGATGCGCACGCTCACGCCCTGGCCGGGCGCGGAGTCGATCTGCATCGTCCCGCCCAGCGCCAGCACGCGCTGCTCCATCCCCAGCAGGCCGTGGTGGCCGGCCGTGCTGCCGGCGTCGAAGTCCGGCGGCAGACCCTTGCCATCATCGCGGATGGTCAGGGTGAGATGGTCGTCGGTGCAGGCCAGCGCCACGGAGACGTGGCGCGCCTCGGCGTACTTGCTGGCGTTGGTCAACGATTCCTGCACGATCCGGTATAGCGCGATGGCCGCGCTGTCGCGCAGCGGCGGCAGGGAATCGGGCAGATCCACATCGGTTTCCCACTGGTTGCGCGCGCCGCCGTCCTCCACGGACTGGATGATGGCCTCGCGCAGGCCCAGGTTCAGCAACACGGTCGGGCGCAGGTCCTCGATCAGCTGCCGCTTGATCTGGATGCCCTGATCCACGTGCAGCATCACGCGGGTCAGCTTGTCGCGCGCCTCGGGGTGGGTCTCCTGCACGCGCATGCGCACCCAGTGCAGGTCGAGCTTGATGGCCGTCAGGATGGCGCCCAGTTCGTCGTGGAGTTCCCGGGCCAGCCGGGTCTTCTCGTCCTCGGTCACGCGCTGCAAGTGGGCCGCCAGCGCGGACAGCTGCCGCGTGCGCGCGCGCACCTTGCGGTCGAGCCGGGCGCTTTCCTCCTCCAGCTGGATGCGGGCCGCCTCGGCCATCGACATCCGGCGCGAATGGCCGAGCCCGACCGTGACCAGCAGCAGGATGTTGATCGCCGTCAACAGGCCGATGCCGTAGCGCGAGAGCTGCAGGTCATGCTCGGCCGCCTCCAGGTTGTGCGTCACGGTGCCGGACTCGCGCGCCTGCAGCTGCTCCAGCCCGCGCCGGGCGGCTTCCATGGTCTGGCGGCCGAAATCGGTGCGGATCAGGTCCATCGCCACGTCCACATCGCGCTTGCCGTAGACCAGCGTCAGGGCCATCTCGTTGAGCTTGCGGGTGACGAACTGGGACGCCTCGCCAAACTGGCGCAGGCCCTCGGCGTCGTTGGCGTAGTGCTGGCGGATGCGGGCCATCAGTGCGTTGATCTGCGGCAGCGCCTTGTAGTACGGCTCCAGATAGCTGTCCTGGCCGGTCAGCAGGAAACCGCGCTGGCCCGCCTCGGCGTTGACGAGTTCGCCCATCAGCGCGCCCAGGTCACTCTGCAGCTGCTGCGAGCGGATGGCTTCGGTATAGCCCTCGCGCAGGCGCAGGTTGCCCGTCTCCGAGGCAATCAGGACGGCCAGGGTCAGCACGATGCCGCCGGCGAGCAGCAGGGTATTTCTGAGAAGTAGGGAGTGCTTGGCCATCACGAATACCAGGAAATACCGGTTTGGGCGGACGCGCGGGCGCGCACGTGCGGCCATGGGATCACATCAACATGGCAGGGTCAATCGTACAGACGGCGCCCGGGTGGCGCACCCGGTGCGGCGCGGTGTGCATTGTAGGACTTGGCTGACACGGGAATCGGTCGGGTGTCGGTGTCTGGGGCCGGGGCATGACCCTACGATGAGGCTATGAGCTTGCGCGCCGTGGCGCAAGCCGGACGCACCACAGCATCAGGGGTGCGCCCGCTAACCTCGGGAGACTGGCCATGCTGCATTACGCACTCGTTTTCTTCGTTGTCGCGCTGATCGCGGCGATCTTCGGCTTTGGTGGCATTGCCGCCGGTGCCGTCGAAATTGCCAAGATCCTGTTCTTCATCTTCCTGGTCGTGGCGCTTGTCACCTTTGTGATGGGCCTGATCCGCAGAAGGTAAGGGGCACCCACGCGGCACGCGCCCATCGCCGGATTGGCGGCGGGGGCGGTGCTCAGTACCCCGAACCGCAATGAGGAGTCCCTATGCTCACGCAGAACCCCAAAGTAAGGAAGGAAATCAATCACTTGCATGACAGCGCCGACGCAGCCGTGCGCCAGCTGAAACATGCCGCCCGCGATACCCGCGACGCCGCGCGTGACGCAGCCGTACCGGTCTCGGGCGAGGTCAAGGCCCTGATCGCCCAGCTCCAGCAGACCATCGACGTGCTCACCCACGAGGGGTCGGAAGAGGGCCTGGCGGCCGGCCGCCGCCTGCGCATGCGGGCCAACGAGATGGCGGAACGGATTCGCGCCCGCGGTACCGATGGCATGCACTGGGCCCGGGAACATATGGACGAAGCCGTGGATCACGGCCGTGCTCGCGTGGCGGAAAGCCCGCTCAAGGCGGTAGGCATTGCCGCGCTGGTGGGCGCCTGTATCGGGCTGCTGCTGGCGGGCCGCCGCCGCGACGAGTAACCGCCGACGACACACCACTTTTCACGGCCCGGGAAGCCCGGGCCGGTACCGGTTTACCCCTGCAGCAAAACCCCCTTTCCGGATATATCCCTGATCCGGGACGCCCGGCACCTCACTGGTGGCCGGGCATTTTTTTGTGCTTTTTTCTTTGCATTTCCGTCGTATCAAGAGAATTACTAGGCTTCTAAGTCCTCCTTACTCCACAAGTGTCCTGTCCTTGTCCTGGGGCACTGCTTGGTTCGCCGGGTCATCACTCCGTTACTTTTAAAGATATCACTATTCAGGAAAGTCCCCACAACAACGAAATTGAGATCGTCGATGACATTGCAGATGGCGCAACAGTGATCGGGCGAATCCAGCAAATCAGAGTAGGGACTGACATGAACAAGCACTACAGAAGCATTTGGAACCACGTCACCGAGACATTCGTCGCCGCTGCAGAAAACGCGAAATCTGGCGGCAGGAAGGCCCGGACCACCGTGGCTGCAACCGCGCTGAGCGCGTTCGCAAGCTTCGCCCCTATCGACGTAGCAAACGCCTATGAGGCGGGCGGCGGCAGCGCCGCCGGAGAAGACGGCGTCGCCGTCGGTGCTGCATCAAATTCCGGCACAGGTGCGGGGAACACCGCGATCGGTGCCGACACTGTTGTGAATGGCGTCAGTTCGACTGCTGTTGGTTTCGGCGCCAGCGCGGAGGCGAACAACGCTCTCGCGCTGGGTGCGGACGCGGCCGCGAATCGCAATAATGCGATCGCCGTGGGCGCGATGTCGGTGGCCAACGGCGTCGATTCCGTGGCGATTGGCACGGGCGCGATGGCCACCTACGACAATGCGGTGGCGCTCGGGGCAAATGCCCGGGCAACTGGTGGGAATACTCTGGCCCTTGGCACCGGCGCAGTCGCGAGTCCGGCAAATAGTGTGGCGCTCGGTGCGGGCGCCGTGTCCTCCAGAAGCGATTCCGTATCCATAGGGAATGCGACGCAGACGCGTCAGATTACCAATATGGGGAATGGCACCTCGGATTCGGATGGCGCGACCGTGCGCCAGGTCCGGGGCGTGGCAGCGATGGTGGGAGGGGGCGCCGCGATTTCATCCAGTGGCTCGCCCGTGCTGCCGAGCTTCCGCGTGGCCGGTACCAACTACACCAACGTGGGCGCGGCCGTGTCCGCGTTGGACGTCCAAACCTCGTCGAACGCGGCAGCAATCGCGAACCTGGCCAACGCGCCCCGCCTGGTGCAGCAGGATGCGACCAGCAAGGTGCTGACGGTGGGCAAGGATGTGGCCGGCACGTCGGTGAACCTCACCGGCACGGCGGGTGCGCGCACGCTGACTGGCGTAAAGGCTGGCACGCTGTCGGCCGGCAGCACGGAAGCCGTGAACGGTGCGCAGTTGCATGCAACCAACCAGCAGGTGTCGACCAACACGACCAACATCGCAAGCAACACCACCAACATCGCGACGAACACGACCAACATCCAGACCAACACGACGGCGATCAACAACATCGCTACCGGCAGGACGGGCTTGGTGCAGCAGGATCCCACCAGCAAGGTGCTGACGGTTGGCAAGGACGTGGCCGGCACGTCGGTGAACCTCACCGGCACGGCAGGTACCCGCACGCTGACCGGCGTCAAGGCTGGCACGCTGGCGGCCGGCAGCACGGAGGCCGTGAACGGTGCGCAGTTGCATGCCACCAACCAGCAGGTGTCGACCAACACGACCAACATCGCCAACAACACCACAAACATCCAGAACAACGCGACGGCGATCAACAACATCGCTACCGGCAAGACAGGCTTGGTGCAGCAGGATGCCACCAGCAAGGTGCTGACGGTTGGCAAGGATGTGGCCGGCACGTCGGTGAACCTTACCGGCACGGCGGGTGCGCGCACGCTGACTGGTGTGAAGGCCGGCGCGTTGTCGGCCGCCAGCACGGAGGCCGTGAACGGTGCGCAGTTGCATGCCACCAACCAGCAGGTGTCGACCAACACGACCAACATCCAGAACAACACGACGGCGATCAACAACATCGCTACCGGCAGGACAGGCTTGGTGCAGCAGGACGCGACCAGCAAGGTGGTGACGGTTGGCAAGGACGTGGCCGGCACGTCGGTGAACCTCACCGGCACGGCGGGTGCGCGCACGCTGACTGGTGTGAAGGCCGGCGCGTTGTCGGCCGCCAGCACGGAAGCCGTGAACGGTGCGCAGCTGCATGCCACCAACCAGCAGGTCTCGGTCAACACGACCAACATCGCAAACAACACCACCAACATCGCAACGAACTCGACCAACATCCAGAACAACACGACGGCGATCAACAACATCGCTACCGGCAAGACAGGCTTGGTGCAGCAGGATGCCACCAGCAAGGTGCTGACGGTTGGCAAGGACGTGGCCGGCACGTCGGTGAACCTCACGGGCACGGCCGGTGTGCGCACGTTGACCGGCGTCAAGGCCGGCACGCTGTCGGCCGCCAGCACGGATGCCGTCAATGGCGCGCAGCTGCATGCGACGAACCAGCAGGTCTCGGTCAACACGACCAACATCGCTAACAACGCGACTAACATCGCGACAAATGCGACCAACATCGCGAACAACACGACCAACATCGCGAACAACACGCAGGACATTGGCGACATCAACACGGCGCTTTCCAACATCACCAATGGTGCGACGGGGCTGGTGCAGCAGGATACGACCAGCAAGGTGCTGACAGTAGGAAACGCCACGGACGGCGCGTCGGTGAACTTCACCGGCACGGCTGGCGCCCGCACGCTGACTGGCGTAAAGGCTGGCGCAGTCTCGGCCGGCAGCACGGAGGCGGTGAACGGTGCGCAGCTGCATGCGACCAATCAGCAGGTCTCGGTCAACACGACCAACATCGCGAACAACACGTCGGACATCGGCGACATCAACACGGCGATTACCAGGATCACCAACGGCGCGGCGGGCCTCGTGCAACAGAACGCGACCACCAGGGCGCTGACTGTGGGCAAGACCACGGACGGCACGTCGGTTGACTTTGCCGGCACTGCGGGTGCCCGCACGCTGACTGGCGTCAAGGCCGGCACGCTCTCCGCCGCCAGCACGGAGGCCGTGAACGGTGCGCAGCTGCATGCCACCAATCAGCAGGTGTCGACCAATTCTACGAACATCCAGAACAACACGACGGCGATCAACAACATCGCCACCGGCAGGGCGGGTCTGGTGCAGCAGGACGCCGCCAGCAAGGTGCTGACGGTGGGCAAGGACGTGAACGGCACGTCGGTGAACTTCACCGGCACGGCTGGTGCCCGCACGCTGACCGGCGTAAAGGCCGGTGCGCTCTCTGCCGCGAGCACGGAGGCCGTGAACGGTGCGCAGCTGCATGCGACCAACCAACAGGTCTCAATCAACACGACCAACATCGAGAACAACACGCAGGACATTGGCGACATCAACACGGCGCTTTCCAACATCACCAATGGTGCGACGGGGCTGGTGCAGCAGGATGCGACCAGCAAGGTGCTGACGGTGGGCAAGGACGTGGATGGCGCGTCGGTGAATTTCACCGGCACGGCTGGGGTCCGCACGCTGACCGGCGTGAAGGCTGGCGCGCTGTCGTCCGCCAGCACGGAGGCCGTGAATGGTGCGCAGTTGCATGCCACCAACCAGCAGGTGTCGACCAACACGACCAACATCGCAAACAACACCACCAACATCGCGACTAACACGACGAACATCGCGAACAACACGACCAGCATCGAGAACAACACGCAAGACATTGGCGACATCAACACGGCCATCACCAATATCACCAACGGCACGACCGGCCTGGTGCAGCAGGACGCCACCAGCAAGGGGCTGACGGTGGGCAGGGACGTGGCCGGCACGTCGGTGAATTTCACCGGCACAGCAGGTGCCCGCACGCTGACCGGGGTGAAGGCAGGCACGCTGTCGGCCGCCAGCACGGAGGCCGTGAACGGTGCGCAGCTGCATGCCACCAACCAGCAGGTGTCCACCAACACCACCAACATCGCGAACAACACCACCAACATCGCGACTAACACGACCAACATCGAAAACAACACGCAGGACATCGGCGATATCAACACGGCGATTACGAACATCACCAACGGCGCGGCGGGGCTGGTGCAGCAGGATGCGACCAGCAGGTTACTGACGGTAGGCAAGGACGTGGATGGGACGTCGGTGAATTTCACCGGCACGGCTGGGGTCCGCACGCTGACCGGCGTGAAGGCTGGCGCGCTGTCGTCCGCCAGCACGGAGGCCGTGAATGGTGCGCAGTTGCATGCCACCAACCAGCAGGTGTCGACCAACACGACCAACATCGCAAACAACACCACCAACATCGCGACTAACACGACGAACATCGCGAACAACACGACCAGCATCGAGAACAACACGCAAGACATTGGCGACATCAACACGGCCATCACCAATATCACCAACGGCACGACCGGCCTGGTGCAGCAGGACGCCACCAGCAAGGCGCTGACGGTGGGCAAGGAAGTGGCCGGCACGTCGGTGGACTTCACCGGCACCGCCGGGGTCCGCACGCTGACCGGCGTGAAGGCCGGGGCGCTCTCGGCCGGCAGCACGGAGGCCGTGAACGGTGCGCAGCTGCATGCCACCAACAAGCAGGTCTCGGTCAACACGACCAACATCGAGAACAACACCACGGACATCAACGAGATCAACACCAATATCACCGATGTCATCAACGGCACGACCGGCCTGGTGCAGCAGGACGCAACGACCAAGGCGCTGACCGTGGGCAAGGACGTGGCCGGCACGTCGGTGAACTTCGCCGGCACCGCGGGTGCGCGCCAACTCGACGGCGTGGCAGCGGGCACCGTTTCCGCTGGCAGCCTGTTTGCCGTGAACGGCGGCCAGTTCTATGGCGCCAGCCTGGCCACCGCCAACGCGCTGGGTGGCGGGGCCACGGTCGGCGCCAATGGTGCGATCACCGCGCCGACCTACAACGTGGGGGGTACGACGGTCCACAGTGTCGGCGCGGCGGTGACCAACCTCGACGGCCGTCTCGCGGGGGTGGAAGGCTCGGTGACCACGGTCACCAACCAGATCAACAATGGCGAAATCGGCCTGGTCAAGCAGGATGCGGCAACGGGCAACATCTCCATGGCGGCCGACAAGGGCGGCAAGATGGTGGATATCAGCGGCAAGGACGGTTCCCGCAAGATGACCGGCGTCGCCGATGGGGCGATTGCGGCCGGCAGCTCGGACGCCGTCAACGGTGGCCAGATCTATGCACTGACGGAGCGGGTGGGCACCATTTCCACCGCGACCTCCTACTTCGCCGCCGACGGGACGGGCGACGGCGGCGACGCGGCACGCGCCGCGGGCGGTAGCCAGGGCGTGGCCGCAGGCAGCAAGGCCAATGCCTCGGGCAATGGCAGTGTGGCGATTGGGCGCAGTGCGGAAGCGGCCGGCGACAAGGCGGTCTCGATGGGGGCCGGCGCGACCGCCACGGCGAGCAACAGCGTCGCCATCGGCGCGGACGCCGTCGCGGATCGGGCCGACACGGTGTCGGTCGGCGCGGCGGGCGCCGAACGGCAGATCGCCAACGTGGCCGCTGGCACAGCCGCTACCGACGCGGTCAACGTGTCCCAGATGGAGAGCCACGGCAAGAATACGGTGGCCCGGGCCAACGCCTACACCGACGCCCGCATCGACAGCAATCGCCGGGAAGCCAACGCAGGCGTCGCGTCGGCGATGGCGATGGCGGGCCTGCCGCAGGCCACGGCGGCGGGCAAGAGCATGGTTGCCATGGCGGGATCGACTTTTAATGGCGAATCGGCCATGGCGCTGGGCGTGTCCCAGGTGTCGAAGAGCGGCCGCTGGGTCTACAAAGCCGTCGCCAGTTCCAATACCCGTGGCAACTATGGTGCAACGCTCGGCGCTGGTTTCCAGTGGTAAGCATCGCCCCTCCCGGTTGACCGCATCGTGGCCGGCCGGGCGTAAAAAAGGGCTGCGGAGATCACTCCGCAGCCCTTTTTCTCTATTTGTATACCGGGATGTCGTCCGATGCCCGCACTTGGAGGCTTGCCGTCAGACGCCCCACATCACGTTGGCGCCTTCCTTCTCGGACGCGCGCAGCATGTCCAGGAAGGGGTAGGCGCGCTGGCCCAGGTGGAGGGGTTCTTCCTCGTCCTCGTCGCGGGCGTCGGCGTGGACGGAGGCATCGGCGGGGTGTACCTTCTTCGCATCCTGGACGGCCGCCTCGAGTTTCTTGATGGCGTGCGGCAGTTCCTCGGACATGATCACCCCGCGCTCGCCCATATGCTTGCCGATGATGCCAAGCAGCGTGATGGCAAGATCCTTCATCATGATCAGGTCCTGCGCCGCGTGGGATTTGAAGGTGATCAGCATGATGTTTCCTTTCACGAGTGACGAAGGTCCGCACAAGCCGGGCGGCGCGGTCGCATGATGTCAGCATAGCACCTGATAAAATTCCGCGTTTCCCGATTTCCGGGTGCCGGTCACGCGACGCGCGGCGCACTTGCCGCACCGCCCCGATCCGGTCATCGCTCTCTTTAGCGCCTTCAGGGCAAAGACATCCATGCTGCCTGTTCAGACCTCCAATCTTGCCGCCGCGTTCACTGACGCCGTGCGCGCGCTCGCCCCGGCCGACGCCGCCCTGCCCGCCGTCACCTTCGAGCGCCCCAAGGTGGCCGCCCACGGCGACCTGGCGTGCAATATCGCCATGCAGGTGGCCAAGGCGCTCAAGAGCAATCCGCGCGAACTGGCCCAGAAGATCGTCGCCGCCGTGCAGGCCGACCCGCGCGCCACGGCGATCGTCGCCCAGGCCGAGATCGCCGGCCCCGGCTTCATCAACCTGCGCCTGACCCCCGCCGCCCGCGCTGACGTGCTGCGCGCCGTGCTGGCCGAAGGTGATCGATTCGGCGCCCGGCCGGCCGGCGAGCATGGCCAGGTGCTGGTGGAGTTCGTCTCCGCCAACCCGACCGGGCCGCTCCACGTCGGCCATGGCCGCCAGGCCGCCCTGGGCGACGCGCTGGCCAACCTGCTGGCCTGGAACGGCTGGGCGGTGCACCGCGAGTTCTACTACAACGACGCCGGCGTGCAGATCCAGACGCTGGCCATCTCGGTCCAGGCCCGCGCGCGCGGCCTGAAGCCGGGCGAGGCCGGCTGGCCCGAGTCCGCCTACAACGGCGACTACATCGCCGACATCGCCGCCGACTTCCTGGCCGGCAAGACGGTGGCCGCCAGCGACGGCGAGCCGGTGACCGCCTCGGGCAACATCGAGGATATCGAGTCGATCCGCAAGTTCGCGGTGACCTACCTGCGCAACGAGCAGGACATCGACCTCCAGGCCTTCGGCGTGAAGTTCGACCGCTACTACCTGGAGTCGTCGCTGTACAGCGATGGCCGCGTGGAAGGCGCCGTGCAGTCGCTGGTGGGCAAGGGCAAGACCTACGAGAGCGAAGGCGCGCTGTGGCTGCGCACCACCGATGACGGCGATGACAAGGACCGCGTCATGAAGAAGACGGACGGCACCTACACGTACTTCGTGCCGGACGTGGCGTACCACACCACCAAGTGGGAGCGCGGCTTCGCCAAGGTCATCAACGTGCAGGGCAGCGACCACCACGGCACCATCGCCCGCGTGCGCGCCGGCCTGCAAGGGCTGGACATGGGGATTCCCAAGGGCTACCCCGACTACGTGCTCCACAAGATGGTCACGGTGATGAAGAACGGCGAGGAGGTGAAGATCTCCAAGCGCGCCGGCTCGTACGTGACCGTGCGCGACCTGATCGAGTGGAGCAATGGCGGCGACGAGACCATCCGCGGCCTGCTGGATGCCGGCGTGGCGGACTGGCCGGCCCACTTCACGCGCGGCCGCGACGCCGTGCGGTTCTTCCTGCTGTCCCGCAAGGCGGATACCGAATTCGTGTTCGACGTGGACCTCGCCCTGAAGCAGAACGACGAGAATCCGGTGTATTACGTGCAGTACGCCCATGCCCGGATCTGCTCGATCTTCGAAGCCTGGGGCGGCGCCGGCTGGGAAGCCCGCCTGCCGGAGCTGGCCGGGGCCGACCTGGCCGCCGTGACCGGCGCGGATGTGAGCGCCCAGGCCATCGCGCTGGGCCGCCGCCTGGCCGAGTTCCCGGACATGCTGGCCGCCGCCGCCGGCGAGCTGGCGCCCCATGCGGTGGCGTTCTACCTGCGCGACCTGGCCGGCGACTTCCACGCCTTCTACAACGCCGACCGCGTGCTGGTGGACGACGAGGCGGTCAAGCGCGCCCGGCTGGCGCTGCTGGCCGCCACGCGCCAGGTGCTCAAGAACGGCCTGGCGGTGATCGGCGTCTCGGCGCCGCAACGGATGGACCGCGAGGCCGCTCCAAACTGAGCCGCCAGGCGCCTGGGACGGATGGTTGGGCCACTTTTCAGAGTGGTCTCAATCGTGCCTGCCGGGACAGGCCCTATAATCCCCGGCAACACCGAAGAGGACTTCATGCAACAGCAACGCAAGCGCGCCGCGCGCCGAACCCGTACCCATGTCCGGATGCAGCGCGGTGGTACGTTCCTGGGCCTGGTGCTCGGGCTGATCGTCGGCCTGGCCATCGCCGTGGTGGTGGCCCTGTATATCACCAAGTCGCCCGCGCCGTTCCAGCAGAAGGGCGCCAACGGCAGTGCCCAGCAGCGCCCGCCGAGCGAGCCCGGCAACGTAGCCACGCCGCTGCCGGCACCCACGCAACCGCAGCAGCAGGCCGAAGGCCCGAGCGACCCGAACCGGCCGCTGTGGAGCAAGACGCCGGCCAAGCCCGTGGGGCAGCCCGATGCGCAGCCGTCCACCCCGGCCCAGCCGCCGGTGGCGACGACGCGCCCGGCCGACCAGCCCGCCGCCTCCAATGGCGCCGCCAAGCCGGCCGACGCCTCGCGTCCGGCCGAAAAGCCCGCCACGCGCCCGGCCGAGAAGCCGGTGGCCGACCCAATCGCCGAGATCGCCCAGGCTGACGCCAACAAGGTGGGTTACCTGCTCCAGGTGGGCGCCTTCCGCTCGCAGGACGACGCGGACCGCCAGAAGGCCAATCTGGCCATGCAGGGCTTCGAGGCCAAGGTGACCGAGCGCGATGTCAACGGGGTGAAGATGTACCGCGTTCGTCTGGGGCCGTTCAACCGTATCGAGGACATGAACCGGGCGCGCGACCGCCTGCAATCGAACGGTTTCGAAGCTTCGGTGATCCGCTTTACAAAGCAGTAACATGGCGGGCGGCGCCGCGGAGGAACCGGGCGCCGCCGCACTTGTCTTAACGGTCGGCTCGCCGCGTGCGGGCCATCCCCCTGATCTCTCTGACCTATCAGAAGGCCCTTCGAAGATGAAGAAAATCGCCGCTTTCCTCGCCACTGTCGCCGCCGTGGGCGGTCTGCTGATGACTGCGCCCGCAGCCATGGCCGCACCGGCCGAGGGCAAGGACTACACGGTGCTGAAGTCGCCCCAGCCGGTGCCGGCGGGCAAGATCGAAGTGACCGAGTTCTTCTGGTACGGCTGCCCGCACTGCTACGACTTCGAGCCGGAGCTGGAAGCCTGGGCCGGCAAGCAGGGCAAGGACGTGGTGTTCAAGCGCGTGCCGGTGGCCTTCCGCGACGACCTGCTGCCGCACACCAAGATCTTCTATGCGCTGGAGTCGCTGGGCAAGCTGGACGCGCTGCACGGCAAGGTGTTCGAGGCGATCCACAAGGACCGCAAGCGCATGCTGAGCACCGACGAGATCGCCGATTTCATGGCCAAGAACGGCATCGACCGCAAGCAGTGGCTCGATACCTACAACTCGTTCACGGTGACCACGAACGCCCAGCGCGCCAACAAGATCGCCGATTCGTACAAGATCGAGGGTGTGCCGACCGTGGTGGTGCAGGGCAAGTACGAGACTTCGCCGAGCATCGCCGGGACCAAGCCGGCTGCCATCCAGGCCCTGGATACCCTGGTTACCGGCGTGCGCGCGAAGAAGCTCTGATCCGCGCGGCATGACCCCAGACGGCCCGGTGCGCGAGACGCGTGCCGGGCCGTTTTGCATGGCCCGGGCCGTTCCATCCCTCCGTATTCACTATATTGATCCGATGCGACCCCTGAAAGTCTTCCTTACCGGCGCATCGAGCGGCATTGGCCAGGCGCTCGCACGCGCCTACGCGGCGCAGGGCGCCGTGCTCGGGCTGGTGGGCCGGCGTGAGGCCGCCCTGCGTGACTTCGCCGCCTCCCTGCCCAACCCCAACGCGGTACGCATCTATGCGGCCGATGTGCGCGATGCGGATGCCATGCACGCCGCCGCCACCGACTTTCTTGTCCATTTCGGCTGCCCCGACGTGGTGATCGCCAACGCGGGGATCTCCGTGGGCACCGTGGCCAGCGAGCGCGAGGATCTGGACGACTTCCGGCTGGTCATGGACACCAACTGGTTCGGCACCCTGACCACCTTCCAGCCCTTCCTGCACCCGATGCGCGAGCGCGCGCCCGGCGCCGGCGGCTGGCGCGGCACGCTGGTGGGCATCGCCAGCGTGGCCGGCGTGCGGGGGCTGCCTGGCGGCGGGGCCTACAGCGCCTCGAAGTCTGCCGTGGTCAAGCTGCTGGAAAGCCTGCGGCTGGAGCAGGCGCGGCACCGCATCCGCGTGGTGACCATCGCCCCAGGCTATATCCGTACGCCGATGACGGCGCACAACCCGTACCGCATGCCGTTCCTGATGGATGCCGATGTCTTCGCGCGCAAGGCCATCCGCCGGATTGCCGCCGGCACGCGCTACAAGGTGATTCCGTGGCAGATGGGGGTGGTGGCGTCGATCCTGCACGTGATGCCAATGTGGCTCTATGACAAGCTGTTCGCCCGCGCGCCGCGCAAGCCACGCAAGGCGGACCGCGCCGGCAGGGGAGACGCCTGATGTGGGCCGACGCCCTCGGGCAGGCCCACGGCCCGGCCAGTGGCGAGGTCCGCATCGCCTCGCTGGTGCCGTCCGTGACCGAGTTGCTGTTCGATCTCGGCCTGGCTGACCGCATGGTGGCCCGCACCGGCTTCTGCATCCATCCCGAGCCGGCGGTGCGGGCGGTGGAGAAGGTCGGCGGGACCAAGGACGTCAAGCTGGACAAGCTGCGGGCGCTGGCGCCGACCCACGTGGTGGTCAATATCGACGAGAACCGGCGCGAAACCGTGGACGAGATCCGCACCTTCGTGCCGCACGTGATCGTGACCCACCCGTGCGCGCCCGAGGACAACTTCGCGCTGTACCGGCTGCTGGGCGGCATTTTCAACAAAGTGCAACAGGCGGAGGGGCTGGCGCAGGCGCTCCAGGCCGAACTCGAGGCGATCCGCGCCCGGCGTTGGCCCGCGCGCACCGTGCTGTACGCGATCTGGCAGGACCCGTGGATGACGGTATCGCGCGCGACCTATATCAGCCGGATGCTGGCGCTGGTGAACTGGGCCACCTGGCCCGATGACGGCGCGGACCTCGCGGCCTGCGTCGATGGGGATTGCAGCCGGCCGAACGCGCCCGGCGAGCGCTATCCCACCTTTCGCTGGAGCGACGCGCTGGTGCGCGAGCTGGACGCCGTGCTGCTGTCGACCGAGCCGTACCGCTTCACCGAGGACCATGCCGATGCGCTCGAGCGCCAGATCGGCAGGCCGGTGATGCTGGTGGATGGCGAGATGCTGTCCTGGTACGGCAGCCGCGCCGTGGCCGGCGTGCGCTACCTCAGGACCCTCGCCGAGTCATTCTGAGACGTTTGGGCGTCAGGCCGCCCGGAAGCGGACGATGCCGTCGTCGCCGCATTCGCGCACAAGCTGGCCGCGATGCCAGAGCGCGTGCAGGTGCGCCAGCGCCTCGCCCATCGCGAAGGTCAGCTGGTGGATGTCGAACTGGCGCCGGAAGATCACGCCAACGATGTCGTGCGCATGGCACGGCTTCTCGGCACAGGCGGCCAGCGTCTCGGCCAGGCGGTCCACATGGTGCTCCTGCAACTGGCGGATGCGGGTGTGCAGGTTGCGGAACGGGCGGCCGTGCGACGGCAGGATCAGCACGTCGGCGGGCAGGTCTTCGTACTTGTCCAATGAGTCGAGGTAGAGCTGGAGCGGATTGGCCTCCGGCTCCATGTCGAACACGCTGACGTTGGTCGAGATGCGCGGCAGCACCATGTCGCCCGAGATCAGCACGTTGTTGGCGGCGTTGTAGAGCGCCACGTGCTCCGGGGCGTGGCCGAAGCCGGTGATCACGCGCCAGCCGGCCGTGGCCGGATCGGCGCCGATGTCCACGATGTCCTCGTCCATCAGGCGGCGGTACTGTGTGGGCACCTCGGGCACCATCGACGGATAGTAGGCCTTGCGGGCGCGCAGCTTTTCCAGGTTGTCCGGGTCCGTCAGGCCGTGGCGGGCGAAGTGGCTCGCCGCGAAGTCGCCGCCGGCGTTCGAGCCGACGCCGCTGCCGCCCGACATCACGCGCGCGGTCATGTAGTCGCCCAGGCTCATCCACAGCCGCACATCCCAGTGCTTGCAGAGCCAGTGCGCCAGCCCCACGTGGTCCGGGTGGCAATGGGTCACCAGCACGCGCAGCACGGGCAGGCCGTCCAGCTCGTTGGCGAAGATGGTCTCCCAGTGCCCCTTGATGATGTCGTTGGTGATGCCGCAGTCGATGATGGTCCAGCCGTCCCGCCCGTCCAGGCGGTCGCGCAGGAGCCACAGGTTGATGTGGTCGAGCGCGAAGGGCAGCGGCATGCGCAGCCAGAAGACGCCGGGCGCCACTTCCTGGCGCGTGCCGGGCGCCGGCATGGTCTCGTCAAACGGGTATTGGAGCTGGCTTTCGAGTGCGTTCATGGGGCGTGTCTCGGTCGAATCCGGCGCCTTCGGGTGCAGCGGGGCACCGGGCGCTCTATGGGGGCATGTTGTCCAGTCATTGTCAGCGGCGGCACTTGACGCTAACGTTAACGTCAATCGTCGCGGCCTGCTCGTCATCTTAGACCAAAACTTGACCGCGCAACGAACGACCGTTCACTTTCCTGGGCGCATCATGCCGGCACAGCCATCCCCCGCCACCTACACCATTACCGACCTCGCGCGCGAGTTCGACGTCACCCCGCGCGCGATCCGGTTCTACGAGGATCAGGGCCTGCTCTCGCCTGACCGCGAGGGCCCGGGCGGGCGCAAGCGCGTCTATAACGGACGCGAGCGCACCCGCCTCAAGCTCACGCTGCGCGGTAAAAGGTTGGGGCTCACTCTCAACGAAATCCGCGAAATACTGGATCTCTACGAGTCGCCACGCGATACCGCACCGCAGTTGGAGCGCTTTCTGGGCGCACTGTCGCAACACCGGGAAGTCCTGGAGCGCCAGATGGAAGACCTTCAGGCCCAGCTTGCGGAGATCGACCAGCACGAGCGCCATTGCCGGGCGCTGCTGGCGGCACATGGTGAGGCCCCGAAGACCAGAACCGCCTGATGCCGCACTTTTAGCCATCCGCCTTCGGATGGAATTGACGTTTACGTAAACGTCAATAAAATACGCCCCACAACACCGACACGAACAGACAGGAGACCGACATGACCGAACTGCCAGGCCTGAGATTCGATCTGGGCGAGGACATCGAGATGCTGCGCGCCTCCGTGCGCAGCTGGGCGCAGGCCGAACTGGCGCCGCGCGCGGCCGAGATCGACCGGTCGGACCAGTTCCCGATGGATGCCTGGAAGAAGATGGGCGACCTCGGCGTGCTGGGCATCACCGTGGCCGAGGAGTACGGCGGCGCGAACATGGGCTACCTCGCCCATATGATCGCGATGGAGGAGATCAGCCGCGCGTCGGCGTCGGTCGGGCTGTCCTACGGCGCGCACTCGAATCTGTGCGTGAACCAGATCCACCGCAATGGCTCGGCCGCCCAGAAGGCGAAATACCTGCCCAAGCTGGTGTCGGGGGACTGGATCGGCGCGCTGGCGATGAGCGAGCCGAACGCGGGGTCGGACGTGGTCAGCATGAAGCTGCGCGCTGACTTCAAGGGCGACCGCTATGTCCTGAACGGCACCAAGATGTGGATCACCAACGGGCCGGACTGCGACGTGCTGGTGGTCTACGCCAAGACCGAGCCGGACCTCGGCGCGCGCGGCATGACGGCGTTTATCGTCGAGAAAGGCATGAAGGGCTTCTCGGTGGCGCAGAAGCTGGACAAGCTGGGCATGCGCGGCTCCCACACGGGCGAACTGGTGTTCGAGAACGTGGAGGTGCCGGTGGAGAACATCCTCGGCGCCGAGAACGGCGGCGCCAAGGTGCTGATGAGCGGGCTCGACTACGAGCGCGCCGTGCTGTCCGGCGGCCCGGTCGGCATCATGCAGGCGTGCATGGACGTGGTGACACCGTACATCCACGACCGCAAGCAGTTCGGTCAGAGCATCGGCGAGTTCCAGCTGATCCAGGGCAAGGTGGCGGACATGTACACCACGCTCCAGGCCGCGCGCAGCTATTTGTATACCGTAGGCAAGAACCTGGATTCGCTGGGCAGCGGGCATGTGCGCCAGGTCCGCAAGGACTGCGCCGCGGTGATTCTCTACACGGCGGAAAAGGCCACGTGGATGGCTGGGGAGTCGGTGCAGATCCTGGGCGGCAACGGCTATATCAACGACTACCCCACCGGCCGGCTGTGGCGCGATGCCAAGCTGTACGAGATTGGCGCGGGCACGTCGGAGATCCGCCGGATGCTGATCGGCCGGGAGCTGTTTGCCGAGACGATGTGATCGAATGTGATCTAAGCATCGCTCAACCGGTCCTGACGAACCCCTTTACAATTCCCTGACCCCTTACCGCACCGCAGCCGCCGCCCTCGACCATGTCGCACTTCCCCAAGCTGCTCTCGTCGCAGATTGCCTACGATGTGGCGCGGACCATGCTGGACGGCTTCGACAAGCACTACCGGCTGTTCCGCGAGGTCAGCCACGCGGCCAAGCTGCGCTTCGAGGCAGGGGATTGGCACGGGCTGCAGCAGCTCCAGCGTGACCGCATCGCGTTCTATAACGAGCGCGTGCGCGAGACCACGGTGGTCCTTGAGGACGAGTATGACGCCGCGCGCATCGAGGACGGCATCTGGCAGCAGGTCAAGCTGCACTACATCGGCCTGCTGACCAAGCACCACCAGCCCGAGCTGGCCGAGACCTTCTTCAACTCGGTCTGCACGCGGATCCTGCACCGCTCGTACTTCAACAACGATTTCATCTTCGTGCGGCCCGCCATCTCGACCGAATACATCGAGAACGAGGAATCGCCGACGCGCCCCACCTACCGCGCCTACTACCCGGGCAGCCGCGAAGGCATGGCCGCCTGTTTCGAGCGGATGGTGCACAACTACCAGCTGGAGCGGCCGTTCGAGGACCTGGCGCGGGATATCGGCTACGTGGTGCGCGCCTTCACCGAACACCTGGGCGAGGCGCGGATTGCGCCGAACTTCCAGATACACGCGCTATCGTCGCTGTTCTTCCGCAACAAGGCCGCCGTGATCGTCGGCCGGGTGCTGAACGGCGACCAGACCTACCCGCTGGCGATCCCGATCATCCACGGCCCGACCGGCCAGCTCGTGCTGGACACCGTGCTGCTGCGTCCGGAACAGCTGCTGATCCTGTTCTCGTTCTCGCATGCCTATTTCATGGTCGACATGGAGATCCCGTCGGCCTACGTGACCTTCCTGCGCGACATCCTGCCGCGCAAGCCGCGCGGGGAGATCTACACCGCGCTGGGCTTGCAGAAGCAGGGCAAGAACCTGTTCTACCGCGACTTCCTCCACCATCTGCAGCATTCGTCGGACAAGTTCGTGGTCGCGCCCGGCATCCGGGGGCTGGTGATGCTGGTGTTCACGCTGCCGTCGTTCCCCTACGTGTTCAAGGTCATCCGTGATGTCTTCGCCCCGCCGAAGGAAACCACGCGCGCGCTGGTGGAGTCGAAATACCAGCTCGTGAAGCAGCACGACCGGGTGGGGCGCATGGCCGATACGCTGGAGTATTCGGACGTGGCCTTCCCGCTGTCGCGCTTCGACGAATCGCTGGTGCGCGAGCTGGAAGCCCACGCGCCGTCGATGATCGAGTACCAGCGCGGCCGCGACGGCGGGCAGGAGATCGTGGTGCGGCACGTCTATATCGAGCGCCGCATGACGCCGCTCAACCTCTGGCTCCAGGAGGGTACCGACGAGCAGGTCGAGCACGGCATCGTCGAGTACGGCAACGCGGTCAAGGAACTGATTGCCGCCAATATCTTCCCGGGGGACATGCTCTACAAGAACTTCGGCGTCACGCGCCACGGGCGCGTGGTGTTCTACGACTATGACGAGATCGAATACCTGACCGATTGCAACATCCGCCGCGTGCCCGAGCCGCGCAACGAGGAAGAGGAAATGTCGGGCGAGGTGTGGTACACCGTACGTCCGCACGACATCTTTCCGGAAACGTTCCGCACGTTCCTGCTCGGCGACCCACGCGTGCGCGCCGCCTTCCTGCGGCACCACGAGGATTTCTTCGATGCTGCCATGTGGCAGCACCATAAGGACCGGCTGATGGCCGGACACGTCCATGACTTTTTTGCCTATCAGAGTAAAGACCGCTTCATCCACCGCTACGGCCCCGGCGCCGACGACCACCACGCAGATTATCCAAGGAGGGCGGCATGACTGACGCCATCGCGCAACTGTTCAAGAACAACCGCGACTGGGTGGACCGCGTCAACGCGGAAGACCCCACCTTCTTCACGCGCCTGGCCAACCAGCAGGCGCCCGAGTACCTGTGGATCGGCTGTTCCGATTCCCGCGTGCCGGCCAACCAGATCCTCGGACTGGCGCCGGGCGAGGTGTTTGTCCATCGCAATATCGCCAATGTGATCTCGCACAGCGACCTGAACGCGCTGTCCGTGCTCCAGTTCGCCGTGGAGGTGCTCAAGGTGCGCCACATCACCGTGGTGGGCCACTACGGCTGCGGCGGCGTGAAGGTGGCGCTCAAGCGCGAGCGCGTGGGCCTGGCCGACAACTGGCTGCGCCACGTGCAGGACGTGGCGGACAAGCACGCGGCCTACCTCGGCACGGTGCTGCGCGAGGATGATGCCCACACGCGGCTGTGCGAGCTGAACGTGATCGAGCAGGTCAACAACGTCTGCCAGACCACGGTGCTCCAGGACGCCTGGGACCGTGGCCAGGCCGTGACGGTGCATGGCTGGGTCTACGGCGTGTCTGATGGCCTGCTGCGCGACCTCGGCATGGCCGCCAGCAACAACGAGGAACTGCAAGAACAACTGGCCGCGGCCTATCGCCAGTACGGCGACCCCCCGCAGGCCTCGATCCGCTGATTTTCAAGACAGTACGAACCGGTATTCAGGAGACAACCATGCAAGACCCGATCGTCATCGTATCCGCCGCCCGCACGCCCATGGGCGCGTTCCAGAGCGAGTTGAGCAGCCTGACGGCGCCGCAACTTGGCGCCGCGGCCATCCGCGCCGCCGTGGAGCGCGCCGGCCTGAAGCCGGAGCAGGTGCAGGAAGTGGTATTCGGCTGCGTGCTGCCGGCCGGCCAGGGGCAGGCGCCCGCGCGCCAGGCGGCGCTCGGCGCCGGGCTGCCGCTGGACGTGGCCTGCACCACGGTCAACAAGATGTGCGGGTCGGGCATGCGCGCGGCGATGACGGTCTTCGACGGCCTGCTGGCCGGTTCGTTCGAGATCGCCATCGCGGGCGGCATGGAAAGCATGACCAACGCGCCGTACCTGATTCCGAAGGGGCGCGGCGGCTACCGCATCGGTCACGGCATGATCTACGACCACATGATGCTGGACGGCCTGGAAGACGCCTACTCTCGTGACGAAAAAGGCGGGGGCCGCGCGATGGGCACCTTCGGCGAAGACTGTGCCGCCAAGTACGCCTTCACCCGCGCGCAGCAGGACGAATTCGCGATGGAGTCCGTGCGCCGCGCCCAGCAGGCCACCGAGAGCGGCGCCTTCCGCTGGGAAATCACCCCGGTGACGGTGTCCGGCAAGGGGGGCGACACGGTGATCGACACCGACGAAGGCCCGCGCCGCATCAAGGTGGACAAGATCCCGTCGCTGAAGCCGGCGTTCGCCAAGGACGGCACGATCACGGCGGCCTCGTCCTCATCGATCAACGACGGCGCCGCCGCGCTGGTGATGATGCGCGCATCGACGGCGAAGTCGCTCGGCCTGCAGCCGCTGGCGCGCATGCTCGGCCATACCTCGCACGCACAGGCGCCGGGCTGGTTCACCACGGCGCCGGTGGACGCCATCGCCAAGCTCTACCGCAAGCTGGACTGGACCACCGACAGCGTGGACCTGTTCGAGATCAACGAGGCCTTCGCCGTGGTGCCGATGGCGGCCATGCATGACCTCAAGATTCCGCGCGACAAGGTCAACATTCACGGCGGCGCGTGCGCGCTGGGCCATCCGATTGGCGCCTCGGGCGCGCGCATCATGACCACGCTGATCGGCGCCCTGCGCAAGACCGGCGGCAAGCGCGGCGTGGCCAGCCTCTGCATCGGCGGCGGCGAGGCCACGGCGGTCGGCATCGAAATCGTCTGATTTCCGCCCATCCCCACGACAACCACAGGAGTTCTCCCATGCCCACAGCCCTCGTCCTTGGCGCCTCGCGCGGTCTCGGTCTCGAGTTTGTCCGCCAGTACCGTGCCGACGGCTGGCGCGTCATCGCCGCCGCGCGCAGCGATGAGGGCGTGGCGGCGCTCAAGGCGCTCGGCGCCGAGGCCCACCAGCTGGACCTGACCGACGCCGGCGCGCTGGCCGGGCTGGGCTGGAAGCTCGATGGCGAGTCGTTCGACGTGGCGATCTACAACGCCGGCGTGATCGGTCCGCGCAGCGAAGGTGCGCAACCGGTCGTACGGGAAGACTTCGACGCCGTGATGCACACCAACGTGCTCGGGCCGATGATGGCCCTGCCGCTGATCCTGCCGTTCGTCGAGACCGGCAACCACGGGCGCGGCGGCGTGCTGGCCGTGCTGTCGTCGCGCATGGGCAGCATCGGCACGATGGACAGCAACCGTAGCTGGCTCTACCGCGTCAGCAAGGCCGGCGCCAACGCCGCCCTGAAGGCCGTCTCGCTGGACGCACGCCATGCCATCTGCGTGGCGCTGCACCCCGGCTGGGTGCAGACCGACATGGGCGGCCCCAAGGCCGACCTCACGCCGCAGCAGAGCGTCACCAGCCTGCGCCGCACGCTGGCCGGCCTGACCCAGCGCGACAACGGCAGCTTCCACAACTACGACGGCACCCCGCTCCCCTGGTAAGGGGAGGGAGACAAAGGACACCGGACACCATGCTGCTGACTCCCGAACAGGAAATGATCCGCGATGCCGTGCGGCAGTTCGCGCAGGACGTCATCGCCCCGCAGGCGGCGCAGTGGGACCGCGACAAGACCTTTCCGAAGGCCGTGCACAAGGAACTGGCCGCGCTGGGCTGCTATGGCGTGGCCGTGCCGGAAGAGCTGGGCGGGGCGGGGCTCGACTACCTGTCGCTGGCGCTGATCCTCGAGGAAATTGCCGCCGGGGACGGCGGCACCTCCACCGTCATCAGCGTGAACAACTGCCCGGTGTGCAGCATGCTGATGGCCTTCGCCAACGACGCGCAGAAGCAGCAGTGGCTGGCGCCGCTGGCGCGCGGCGAGATGCTGGGCGCGTTCTGCCTGACCGAGCCGCACGTCGGCTCGGACGCCGCCGCGCTGCGCACCACCGCCCGGCGCGATGGCGACCACTACGTGCTCAACGGCGTGAAGCAGTTCATCACCAGCGGCAAGCACGCCGACGTGGCCATCGTCATGGCCGTGACCGACAAGGGCGCCGGCAAGCGCGGCATCAGCGCCTTCCTGGTGCCCACGTCCACGCCCGGCTATGTCGTGGCGCGCATCGAGGACAAGCTCGGCCAGCATTCGTCCGATACCGCCCAGATTGTGTTCGAGGACTGCCGCATCCCGGCTGAGAACCTGCTGGGCGAGGAGGGCGCCGGCTACAAGATGGCGCTGTCCGGGCTCGAAGGCGGGCGCATCGGCATCGCCTCGCAGAGCATCGGCATGGCCCGCGCCGCGTTCGACGCCGCGCTGGCCTACGCCAAGGAGCGGGAAAGCTTCGGCCAGCCACTGTTCCAGCACCAGGCCGTGCAGTTCCGGCTGGCCGACATGGCTACCCGCATCGACGTGGCGCGCCAGATGGTCTGGCACGCGGCGACGCTCAAGGATGCCGGCCGGCCGTGCCTGAAGGAAGCCGCCATGGCCAAGCTGTTCGCCAGCGAGATGGCCGAGGCGGTCTGCTCGGACGCCATCCAGGTCTTCGGCGGCTACGGCTATGTGAACGATTTCCCGGTCGAGCGCATCTACCGGGACGTGCGCGTGTGCCAGATCTATGAAGGCACGAGCGACATCCAGAAGATCCTCATCGCCCGCGCGCTCGCCTGAGCGCGGGCGGGAAGCGTACTATCGGCAATCGTACTTGTACTATTGGCATTCCCATTAGGCAGTCCCCGTCGCAGTTCCTGACCCCAACGCAAGCGAATCTGACCTGGAGCCCCCTTCGCCATGACCGCACCGATCGACTTCTACTTCGATTTTTCCTCGCCCTACGGCTACTTCGCCAGCACCCGCATCGACGAGATCGCGCAGAAGTACGGCCGCTACGTGGCGTGGCATCCGATCCTGCTGGGCGTGGTGTTCAAGACGACGGGCTCCTCGCCGCTGCCGAGCATCCCGCTCAAGGGCGAATACTGCTGGCGCGACTTCGAGCGCACCGCCGAATTCCACCATATCGACTACAAGCGCCCGACCCACTTCCCGCTGCCCACCCAGCACGCCGCGCGCGCGGTGCTGTGGCTGCAGAACCACCATGGCGCCGATGTGGCCACGGCGTTCGCCAAGGCGGTGTACCGGGCGCTGTTCGTCGATGACCTCAATATCGCCGAGCCGGCGGAGCTGGCCAAGCTGGCCGAGCCGCTGGGCGTCGACCCCATCGCCATGAACGAGGGCGCCACCAGCTACCAGATCAAGGACCAGCTCAAGGCCGAGATCGAGGTGGCGATGGCCAAGGGCGTGTTCGGCTCGCCGTTCGTGATCATCGACGGGGAGCCGTTCTGGGGCTTCGACCGCTTCGAGCAGGTGGAGCAGCACCTCAAGAGCCGGCGGCAGACGGCACAGACCCCGCTGCGCGCCGTCGGCGGCAACGACATCACCAAGGAAAAGAAACCCGCATGACCGCAGCAACCCAGGCCCCTGTGCAGCCCTCCGCCTTCGATTGCGTGATCTTCGACTGTGACGGCGTGCTCGTCGACAGCGAGCCCATCGTCCACCGCGTGCTCAACGAGATGCTCAACGAGCTGGGCATCGCCATCTCGCTGGAGGAGTCGAAGCGCTGGTTCCTCGGCCGCGCCGTGCGCGACGAGCTGGGCAATATCGAGCGCCGGCTGGGCAAGCCGCTGCCCGAGAACTGGCTGTCGACGTGGCTCGCGCGCCGCAACCAGGTGCTGGAGGCCGAGGTGGTGGCCGTGCCGCACGTGCGCGAGGCCATCGAGGCGATCACCGCGCGCGGCCTGCCCGTGTGCGTGGCCTCCGGCGCGGACCGTATCAAGGTGAAGCTGCAACTGACGCGCACCGGGCTGGTCGAGCTGTTCCAGCAGGACGCGCGCGAGCACATCTTCTCCTCCACCGAAGTCGATCGCAGCAAGCCGGCGCCGGACGTCTACCTGCTGGCCGCGCGCACGATGGATGTCGATCCGTCGCGCTGTGTGGTGGTGGAAGACAGCCCCACCGGCGTGACGGCCGGCGTGGCGGCGGGCATGACCGTGCTCGGCTACGCCGCGCTGAACGACGCCCGTGAGCTGCGCCAGGCCGGCGCGCACACCATTTTCACGGACATGCGCCAGTTGCCGGAGCTGATTGGATGAGCCGAAGCCGCCCCATGCGCGCCGGTCCCGAGCCTTGCCCGTGCGGTCATGCCGACTACGCCGCGTGCTGCGGGCGCTTTCATCGCGGTGAGGCGCTGCCGCCCAACGCCGAGGCGCTGATGCGCTCGCGCTACAGCGCCTATGTGAAGGGGCTGGTGGACTGGCTGCGCCAGACCTGGCACGCCACCACCTGCCCGGACGACCTGGCCCCGGAGCGTGAGACGCGCTGGCTCGGGCTGACGGTCAAGGCCCACGCCCAGCAGGACGACACCCACGCCATCGTCGAATTCGTCGCCCGCTACAAGGTGGGCGGCCGCGCGTGGCGGCTGCATGAGCGCAGCCGCTTCGTGTTCGAGCCGCGCGCGGCTGGGGAGACGCCGCGCTGGCTCTATGTCGATGGCGAGATGCTGGGGCAGGACCAAGGGTAGGGATTGGCAGGGAAGCGGGAACGAGACAAAGAACAGGACGAGACATGCCCACGCTGGAAACCAAACTGAACGCACGCTCGGAGGCCTTCAAGGCCAATGCCGAGGCCATGCAGGCACTGGTGGCGGACCTCAAGGCCCGCATCGCCAAACTGGCCGAAGGCGGCGGCGAGGAAGCCCGCGCCAAGCACCTGGGGCGCGGCAAGCTGCTGCCGCGCGACCGCGTGCAGCAACTGCTCGATCCGGGCACGCCGTTCCTGGAGCTGTCGCAACTGGCCGCGTACGAGATGTACGACAACGCCGCGCCGGGCGCCGGCATCATCACCGGCATCGGCCGGGTGGCCGGCCAGGAATGCGTGATCGTCTGCAACGACGCCACGGTCAAGGGCGGCACCTACTACCCGATCACGGTCAAGAAGCACGTGCGCGCGCAGGAGATTGCCGAAGAGAACAACCTGCCGTGCATCTATCTGGTCGATTCGGGCGGCGCCAACCTGCCCAATCAGGACGATGTCTTCCCGGACCGCGACCACTTCGGCCGCATCTTCTACAACCAGGCCAACCTGTCCGCCAAGGGCATTCCGCAGATCGCCGTGGTGATGGGTTCCTGCACGGCCGGCGGCGCCTACGTGCCGGCGATGAGCGACGAGTCGATCATCGTCAAGGACCAGGGCACGATCTTCCTGGGCGGCCCGCCGCTGGTGAAGGCCGCCACCGGCGAGGAAGTCAGCGCCGAGGACCTGGGCGGCGCGGACGTTCACACCCGGCTGTCCGGCGTGGCCGACTACTTCGCCCAGAACGACCACCACGCGCTGTCCCTGGCGCGCAACATCGTCCAGCACCTGAACCGGCGCAAGCCGGACCAGATCCGCCTGCACGAGCCGGCGCCGCCGCTGTATCCCACCGAGGAACTGTACGGCGTGATCCCCACCGACACGCGCAAGCCCTACGACGTGCGCGAGGTCATCGCCCGCCTCGTCGATGGCTCGGAATTCGACGAATTCAAGGCGCGCTACGGCACCACGCTGGTCTGCGGCTTCGCGCGGATCTGGGGCTACCCGGTGGGCATCATCGCCAACAACGGCATCCTGTTTTCGGAGTCGGCGCTCAAGGGCGCGCACTTTATCGAGCTGTGCTGCCAGCGCAAGATCCCGCTGGTGTTCCTGCAGAACATCACCGGCTTCATGGTGGGCCGCAAATACGAGAACGAAGGCATCGCCCGCAACGGCGCCAAGATGGTGACCGCCGTGGCCACGGCGCAGGTGCCGAAGTTCACGGTCATCATCGGCGGCTCGTTCGGCGCCGGCAACTACGGCATGTGCGGCCGCGCCTACTCGCCGCGCTTCCTGTGGATGTGGCCGAACGCGCGGATTTCGGTGATGGGCGGCGAGCAGGCGGCCAGCGTGCTGGCCACGGTGCGGCGCGACGGCATCGAGGGGCGCGGCGGCAAGTGGAGCGCGGACGAGGAGGAAGCGTTCAAGCAGCCCATCCGCGACCAGTACGAGCATCAGGGCCACCCGTACTACGCCAGCGCGCGGCTCTGGGACGATGGGGTGATCGATCCGGCGCAGACGCGTACCGTGCTGGGCCTCGGCTTGTCCGCCAGCCTCAACGCGCCCATCGGCGACATGAAGTTCGGCGTGTTCCGGATGTAGGCCCGCGCTTGCGCCGTTGCCGTTTCGACCTTTCGTTCACCGTATTTTTTCTGGTTTGACCATGCTTCGCCTTGCCCCCCTCGTTCGCGGCGTTGCCGTCGCGCTGGCCTGCGTCACGCTGTGCGGGGCGGCCCTCGCCCAGTCGGCCCAGGCCGCGCTGCCGCCGCGCACGATCGAGCGCGTGGTGATGGTGCCCAAGGCCGGCGCGGACGCCAACGTGGACCTGGAGACCACCATCTTCCGGCCCGCCGCCGATGGCCGCTACCCGCTGGTGGTGATCAACCACGGCAAGGCGCCCGGCAAGCCCGCCTACCAGGGCCGCGCGCGCTTTGCCGCGCAAAGCGCTGAGTTCGTGCGGCGCGGCTACGTGGTGGCGCTGCCGATGCGGCAGGGCTTCTCGAAGTCCGGCGGCGCCTACGTGGGCGGCAGCTGCAACATCAGCGCCAACGGCATGGCGCAGGCCGAAGACGTGATCGCCGCGCTCGACTACCTCGTGCAGCAGCCCTATGTGGACCCGACCCGCATCGTAGTGATCGGCCAGTCACATGGCGGGCTCTCGACCATGGCGCTGTCCGCCATCGGCTATCCGGGCGTGCGCGGCGTGGTCAACTTCGCCGGCGGGCTGCGCAATGCTGCCTGCGCCGGCTGGGAGAACAACCTGATCGATGCGTTTGGCGACTACGGCCGCACGGCGCGCTACCCGTCGCTCTGGTTCTACGGCGACAACGACAGCTTCTGGCCCTGGCCGCTGCCCGAGCGGCTGTACAACAACTACAAGGCGACCGCGAGCGGCCCCGCCGCCGACGCGCGCTTCGTCAACGTGGGCGAGTTCGATGGCGACTCGCACCGGCTGTTCAGCAGCCGCCACGGCATTGCGCTGTGGCTGCCGGAGGTCGATGCTTTCTTCCACCATATCGGCATGCCGTTCGACGACGACGCGCCGGAAGACCCGCCCAAGCCAGCCGGCGCCACAGAACGCGCCTCCTGACCCCCCATCGATGCACCGGAGACAGAGACCATGCACTTCACCACGCTGAACGTGACCGCCGCGCACCACGTTGCCACGGTCACGCTGAACCGCCCGGACGTGCGCAACGCGTTCAACGAAACCGTGATTGCCGAGGTGACCGGCGCCTTCCGCGCGCTGGGCGATACCCCCGAGGTGCGCGCCATCGTGCTGGCCGGCAACGGCCCGGCCTTCTGCGCCGGCGCGGACCTGAACTGGATGAAGAAGATGGCCGGCTACACGGACGATGAAAACCGTGCCGACGCGCTGACGCTGGCCCAGATGCTCCACACCATCTGGGCCTGCCCGAAGCCCGTCATCGCCCGCATCCACGGCGACACCTACGCCGGCGGCGTGGGCCTGGTGGCCGCGTGCGACATCGCCGTGGCTGCCGAGCCGGCCAACTTCTGCCTGTCCGAGGCCAGGCTTGGCCTGCTGCCGGCCACCATCAGCCCCTATGTGATCCGGGCGATGGGCGAGCAGGCGGCGCGGCGCTACTTCATCACG
This sequence comes from Cupriavidus sp. SIMBA_020, assembly GCF_046535395.1. Classification (NCBI taxonomy): domain Bacteria; kingdom Pseudomonadati; phylum Pseudomonadota; class Betaproteobacteria; order Burkholderiales; family Burkholderiaceae; genus Cupriavidus; species Cupriavidus sp. SIMBA_020. The sequence goes on from NZ_JAWRWU010000007.1 coordinate 102,001, forward strand.
GCGGAACGGTTCGACGCCGCCGAGGCGCTGCGGCTCGGCTTCGTCCACGCTGTGGTGCCCGCCGCACAACTGGACACGAAGGTGGCCGAGATCGCCGCCGCGCTGGTCGCCAACAGCCCCAACGCCGTGCGCGAGAGCAAGCGGCTGGTGCAGGACGTGGCGGGGCGCGCCATCGACAACGACCTGCTGGCCGACACCGCGAACCGCATCGCGGCGATCCGTGCGTCCGAGGAAGGGCGCGAGGGCGTGCGCGCTTTCCTCGAAAAACGCGCGCCGGCATGGCGTCCGCAATGATTTTTTTTGCCGGTTTGTTTCGGGACGTTGCCGGACGTTAGCCGCCGGAAGCCGGATTGGCGCGACGCGTGCGTCACCGCATCCGCCAACATCGCGCAACATCGGCCAAATAGCCGCTAACGTACCGGGGCAGCCCGGTTTGCCAAGTCCCCAAGGACCTTCCTACCATGAGCCTCCCCATTCCGTCCTGCCTGCCAGCGCGCCCCGGCCTCGTCCGGCGTGGCGCCGGCGTGGACGGACAACAAAGGAGGCTTCCCTTGGCACATCCGGAACACCTTTCTTCCCCAGCGGCTGACGGATCACTCGCCGCGCGCAGCCAGCGCGCCGTGTGGCACCCGTGCACGCGCCTGCGGCCCGACGCGGGCGCCAACGAGCCGCCGCTGGCCATCGCGCGTGGCGAAGGCCCGTGGCTGATCGACACCGACGGCCGCCGCTACTTCGACGCCATCAGTTCGTGGTGGGTCAACCTGTTCGGCCACGCCAACCCGGTCATCAACGCCGCGCTGGCGGACCAGATGCAGACGCTCGAACACGTGATGCTGGCCGGCTGCACGCACGCGCCGGCCGTGGAACTGGCCGAGCGGCTGTCGGCGCTGACCGGCGGCGCGCTCGGCAATACGTTCTATGCGTCCGATGGCGCGTCGGCGGTGGAGATCGCGCTCAAGATGAGCTTCCACTACTGGCACAACACCGGCCTGCCGGCCAAGCGCGAGTTCGTGTGCCTGCGCCACAGCTACCACGGCGAGACGGTGGGCGCGCTGGCCGTGACCGACGTGGCGATCTTCCGCGACGCCTACGCCCCGCTCACGCGCCGCGCCCACGTGGTGATGTCGCCGGACGCCCGCCAGGCGAATCCTGGCGAGAGCGCCGCCGATGTCGCCACCCGCACGCTGGCCGACCTGGAAGCGCTGCTGCGCGAACGCGCCGGCCAGATTGCCGCACTGATCGTCGAGCCGCTGGTGCAGGGCGCCGCCGGCATGGCGATGTACGACCCGTCCTATCTGGAAGGCGCCCGCGCGCTGTGCGACCGCTATCGCGTGCACCTGATCGCCGACGAGATTGCCGTGGGCTGTGGCCGCACCGGCACCTTCTTCGCCTGGGAGCAGGCGCGCGAGCGTCAGGAGGGCGAGGCGCTGCCCGCCCACGCGTGGCCGGATTTCCTGTGCCTGTCGAAGGGCATCAGCGGCGGCTACCTGCCGCTCTCGCTGGTGCTGTCGCGGCCGGAGATCCAGCGCGCCTTCGTCGCCGACGACATTGCGCGCAGCTTCCTCCATTCGCACTCGTACACCGGCAACCCGCTGGCCTGCCGCGCCGCGCTGGCCACGCTCGACCTGTTCGACGCGGAAGACGTGCTCGCCCGCAACCGCGAGCGCGCCCGCTGGCTGGCCGACGCCATGGCGCCGCTGGCCGCCGACCCGCGCCTGGTCAACGTGCGCCAGCGCGGCATGATCTGGGCTGCCGATGTGGACCCGGAGGTCGCCGGCGCCGATTTTGCGTCGCGCTTCCATCTGGCCGCGCGCGAACAGGGCGTGCTGGCGCGCCCCATCGGCCACACCATCTATCTGATGCCGCCGTACGTGTTCGACCAGCAACTCGCCGAATGGCTAGGCGAGCAGCTGCTCACCACGCTGCACGCGGTGGCGGGACCGATGCCGGAGGTGCGCCATGCTGCTTGAGCAACTGACCCGCGCCGCCGCCGACCGCGAAGCCCAGGCGCTGACGCGCCGGCGCCGCATCGCCCACACGGCCTGCGCGCCGCACCAGTCGGTGGGCGCCATCGACGCCAGGCCGGTGCCGCTGCTGACCTTCAGCAGCAACGACTACCTCGGGCTGGCCAACCATCCGGCGATTGCCGAGGCGCTGGCCGATGGCGCGCGTCGCTATGGCGCCGGCAGCGGGGCCTCCCACCTCGTCAGCGGCCATTCGATTGCGCACGCCCAGCTCGAACAGGAACTGGCGCGGTGGCTGGCGCCGCATATCCCGCAGGCGCAGGCGCTGTACTTCTGCACCGGCTATATGGCGAACCTTGCCGTGCTGACCTCGCTCGGCACCGCCGGCGCGACGCTGTTCTGCGAGGCGCTGAACCATGCCTCGCTGATCGACGGCGCCCGGCTGGCCCGTGCCGATGTGGAGCGTTATCCGCATGGCGATCTGGCCGCGTTGGACGCCCAGCTCGCCGCCCACACCGGCGGCCTGAAGCTGATCGTGACCGACAGCGTGTTCAGCATGGATGGCGATATCGCGCCGCTGGCTGGCCTGCTGGCACTGGCCGAGCGCCACGATGCGTGGATCATCGTCGACGATGCCCACGGCTTCGGCGCGTTGGGCGAGAACGGGCGGGGCGTGCTGGAGCACCTCGGCCTGCGCTCGGAACGGCTGATCTATATCGGCACGCTGGGCAAGGCCGCCGGCGTGGCCGGGGCGTTCGTGGCGGCGCACGCCACGATCATCGAGCATCTGGTGAACACCGCGCGCCCCTATATCTATACGACGGCGGCGCCGCCGGCCGTGGCGCACGCGCTGCTGACCAGCCTGACGATCATCGCCGGCGAGGAAGGGCGCCAGCGCCGCGCGCAACTGGGCGGCCTGATTGCCACGCTGCGCGACGGGCTGGGACGGCTGGCCGCCCAGGCCGGCTGGACGCTGGGCGAGAGCGACACGGCAATCCAGCCGCTGATCGTGGGCGACAACGCCGCCGCGCTGGCGCTGTCCGCCGCGCTGGAGGCCGAGGGCATCCGCGTGGGCGCGATCCGGCCGCCGACCGTGCCGGCCGGCACCGCGCGGCTGCGCATCACGCTGTCCGCCTCGCACACCGCGCAGGATGTGCAACGGCTGCTAGATGCCATCGCGCGGGCGGTCCCGCACCGGGAGGCCGCATGACGGACATCGACAAATCCATCGACAAGGACCAAGGCGAGGACAAAGGCGGGGACAACCGGCCGGGCCGCGTGGCCTGTTTCGTGACCGGCACCGATACCGGCGTTGGCAAGACCCACGCCACGGCCACGCTGCTGCACGCGCTGCACGCGGCGGGCTACACCACGGTCGGCATGAAGCCGGTGGCGAGTGGCGGCGAGTGGCTGGACGAGCGCTGGCAGAACGACGACGTGGAGCAGTTGCGCGCCGCCGGCTCGGTGATCGTGCCGCAGGAGGAGATGTGCCCGTTCCTGATGCGCACGCCGGTGTCGCCGCACCTGGCGGCGGCCATGGAGGGGCTGCGCATCACGCGCGAGCCGATCCGGACCGCGTTCACGTCGCTGCGCCATCGCGCCGAAGCCGTGGTGGTGGAGGGCGTGGGCGGTTTCCAGGTGCCGCTCGACGTGGGCGCCGCGCGCTGGAACACCGCCGACCTGGCTGAAATGCTCAACCTGCCCGTGGTGATGGTGGTGGGCGTCCGGCTCGGCTGCCTGAACCACGCGATGCTGACCGCCGATGCGGTGCGCGCGCGCGGGCTCACGCTGGCCGGCTGGATCGCCAACCGCATCGACCCCGACATGCTGCTGCCGTGCGAGAACATCGCCACGCTGCACGACGCGCTCGGCGCGCCTTGCCTGGGCGAGCTGCCCTGGCAGGTGGCCCCCGCCGTGGCGGCGACCGAACTCGACCTCGCCCCGCTGCTGGCCAGCATGCCGCCGCATATCCGATACACCGCCGTGGCCCAGTACGCTGACTGAGCCCCGACTACACAGAATCCCCAAAAAGATCATGACGCAACAATCGCAACAGACCCCCGCCCAGACCGTCGCCACGATTTCCGCCGACGCCCTGCGCCAGTCCGCCCGCAACCTGCAAGCCGCCGCCGAGCGTGACGAAAACGCCGCATGGCGTGTCGATGACGTCGCCGCGCTGTTCGCGCTGCCGTTCAACGACCTGCTGTTCCGCGCGCAGCAAGTGCATCGGGAACACTTCGACGCCAACACGGTGCAGCTTTCCACGCTGCTGTCGATCAAGACGGGCGGCTGCGAGGAGGATTGCGGCTACTGCCCGCAGAGCGCGCACCACGACGCCGGCGTGAAGGCCGAGAAGCTGATGGAGCTGGACGCCGTGCTGGAGGCCGCCCGCAACGCCAAGGCCAACGGCGCCACGCGCTTCTGCATGGGCGCCGCCTGGCGCAGCCCGAAGGACCGCCATCTGGAGCCGGTGATCGACATGGTGCGCGAGGTCAAGGCGATGGGCCTGGAGACCTGCGTGACGCTGGGCATGCTCAAGGCCGAGCAGGCGCAGCGCCTGGCCGACGCCGGCCTGGACTACTACAACCACAACCTCGATACCTCGCCCGAGTTCTACGGCAAGATCATCGGCACGCGGACCTACCAGGACCGCCTGGACACCATCGGCCACGTGCGCGGCGCCGGCATCAACGTCTGCTGCGGCGGCATCGTCGGCATGGGCGAGGCGCGCGAGGCACGCGCCGGCCTGATCGCCCAGCTGGCCAACCTGGACCCGTACCCCGAGTCGGTTCCCATCAACAACCTGGTGCAGGTGGAGGGCACGCCGCTGGCGGGCACCGAAGCGCTGGACCCGTTCGAGTTCGTCCGCACGATTGCCGTGGCACGCATCACCATGCCGCGCGCGATGGTGCGCCTGTCCGCCGGCCGCGAGGCCATGGACGAAGCGTTGCAGGCGCTGTGCTTCATGGCCGGCGCCAATTCGATTTTCTATGGCGAAAAGCTGCTGACTACCGGCAACCCGCAGGCCGAGCGCGACCGCGCGCTGCTGGCCCGGCTCGACATCCGCGCGGAAGGCTACGCGGGATGACGGCCCTGCCGTGAGGTAAGCAACTGGCCGCCCCCCGGATAACAAGGGAAACAAAGGAGGAGCCATGTTCAACAAGATCCTGATCGCCAACCGTGGCGAGATTGCCTGCCGCGTGGCGGCCACGTGCCGCCGGCTGGGCATCCGCACGGTGGCCGTCTACTCCGATGCGGACGCGAACGCGCGCCATGTGGCGTTCTGCGACGAAGCCGTGCATATCGGCGGCCCGGCCGCGCGCGACAGCTACCTGCGCGCGGACCACATCATCGAGATGGCCAAGGAGACCGGTGCCCAGGCCATCCACCCGGGCTACGGCTTCCTGTCCGAGAACGAGGCATTCGCGCAGGCGTGCGCCGCCGAGGGGCTGGTCTTCATCGGCCCGCCGGCCTCGGCCATCCACGCCATGGGCAGCAAGAGCGCGGCCAAGCAGCTGATGGAAAAGGCATCCGTGCCGCTGGTGCCCGGCTACCACGGCGAGGATCAGGACCCGGCGCTGCTGCGCCGCGAGGCCGACCGCATCGGCTACCCGGTGCTGATCAAGGCCAGCGCGGGCGGCGGCGGCAAGGGCATGCGCGTGGTGGAGGCGGGCGAGGGCTTCGAGGCCGCGCTGGCCTCGGTCAAGCGCGAGGCATCGGCCAGCTTCGGCGACGACAAGGTGCTGGTGGAGAAGTACCTGACCCGCCCGCGCCATATCGAGATTCAGGTTTTTGCCGACACCCACGGCAACTGCGTCTACCTGTTCGAGCGCGACTGCTCGGTGCAGCGGCGCCATCAGAAGGTGCTGGAGGAGGCCCCCGCGCCCGGCATGACGGAGGAACGGCGCCGCGCGATGGGCGAGGCGGCGGTGGCGGCGGCCAAGGCCGTGGGCTACGTCGGCGCCGGCACGGTCGAGTTCATCGCCAATCAGGACGGCTCGTTCTACTTCATGGAGATGAACACCCGCCTCCAGGTGGAGCATCCGGTCACGGAGATGATTACCGGCCAGGATCTGGTGGAGTGGCAGTTGCGCGTGGCGGCCGGCGAGCCGCTGCCGCTGACGCAGGACCAGCTCCACATCCACGGCCACGCGCTGGAAGCGCGCATCTACGCCGAGAACCCCGACAACCAGTTCCTGCCGTCCACGGGCACGCTGCGCTTCCTGCGCACGCCGCCGGCGGTGCAGTTCATGCTTGGCGGGGACTCCCACGGCCCGGCAGGCGTGCGGATCGATGCCGGCGTGCGCGAGGGCGACACCATCAGCCCGTTTTATGACCCGATGATCGCCAAGCTGATCGTCTGGGGCCCCAACCGCGACGCGGCGCTGGCGCGCATGGAGCAGGCGCTGGGCGGCTACCACGTGGTGGGGCTGCAAACCAACGTCGCCTTCCTGCAGCGGCTGGTCAAATCCGAGGCGTTCCGCACGGCAGACCTCGACACCGGCCTGATCGAACGTAACCAGTCCGTGCTGTTCCCGCCGCCCAAGGCGGCCGGCATGGAGGCCATTGCGCTGGCCGTGGCCGCGCTGCTCGAGCGCGAGACGCGCACGCGCCGCATCGACGAGGCCGACCGCCATTCGCCGTGGACCCACGCCGGCCCGTGGCGCCTGAACGGCCGGGAGTCCCGTACGCTGTACTTCTCGCACCGTGGCAACAAGGTGGAAGTGGTGCTGCGCGCCGACCCGCGCCGCAGCACGCTGATCTATGCCGATCAGGCAGCGCCGTTCGCCTATGTGTTCAAGGCGGATGACATCCGCGTGGACCTGGGCACCCGCCGCACCCACGGCCAGGTACACGTGGAGGGCGACATGTTCCACGTCTTCACGGCCGGCCGGCACACGGAACTGGCGTGGCTGGACCCGCTGGCCCACGCCGGCGAGGCCGAGAGCGAGGGCGGCAAGCTCACCGCGCCGATGCCGGGCAAGGTGATCGCGGTAATGGTCCAGCCGGGCAGCACCGTCACGCGCGGCACGCCGCTGCTGGTGATGGAAGCCATGAAGATGGAACACACCATCAGCGCACCCGCCGACGGCGTGGTCAGCGAAGTGCTCTACGGCGTGGGCGAGCAGGTGGCGGAAGGCGCGCAACTGCTGGCGTTTGCGGTGGCGGTGGCGGAGGCGGCTGGCGCCTGACCGGCGAACGCCGTCCCGTGCCAAAATGCCCCCACAACACCCCCGAAAAGAACTGGAGTCGAGATGAAGTTGCAGTTGTACGTGCCGGATGGCCGCTATGAACCCTGGATCGAAGGCTTTGCCGAGGCGCTGCCCGAGGCGCAATGCCTGAAGTGGGAGGAAAGCCAGGGCGAGGCCGCCGACTACGCCGTGGTCTGGCGTCCGCCCGTGGCCATGCTGCGCGGCCGCCAGGACCTGCGCGCCGTGTTCAATCTCGGGGCCGGCGTGGACGGCATCCTGCGTCTGCGCGACGAAGACCCCGACGCGCTGCCGGCCGGCGTGCCCATCGTGCGGCTCGATGACGCCGGCATGGCCGCCCAGATGGCCGAATACGTCACCGCCGCCGTGCTGCGCTACTTCCGCAAGCTCGACGCCTACGACGCCCAGGAACGCGCCGGCACGTGGAAATTCCTCAAGCCCCATCGCCGCGCCGACTTCACCATCGGCGTGATGGGCATCGGTACGCTGGGCGCCCACATCGCCCGCACGCTGGCGGGCTTCGGCTTCCCGGTGCGCGGCTGGAGCCGCTCGGCAAAGGCCGTGGATGGCGTGGAATCGTTCCATGGTGAGGATGGCCAGCGCGCCTTCCTCGACGGCCTGCACGTGCTGGTGAACGTGCTGCCGCTGACCGCCGAGACCGAGGACATCATCGACACCGGCCTGCTCTACCGCCTGGCCCGGGGCGCCTATGTGATCAACGTGGCGCGCGGCCCGCACCTGGTGGAAGACGACCTGCTGGCCGCCGTGCGCGAAGGGCAGATCGCCGGCGCCACGCTGGACGTGTTCCGCACCGAGCCGCTGCCGGCCGACCACCCGTTCTGGCAGGAGCCGCGCATCACCATCACGCCGCATATCTCCGCGCTGACGCTGCGCGAGGACAGCATCGCCCAGATCGCCGGCAAGATCCGCGCGCTGGCCGAGGGCAAGCCGATTGCCGGCGTGGTGGACCTGCAGCGCGGCTACTGAGCCGCGCCGCACGCACAGACAAGGAAGCGAGGAGACAGCCATGACCATGCCCCAGTACGTGAAGATCGTCGAAGTGGGCCCGCGCGACGGGCTCCAGAACGAGAAAGCGATGGTGCCCACCGACGTCAAGGTGGCACTGATCAACCAGCTCACCGACGCGGGCTTCGTCAATATCGAAGCCGCGTCGTTCGTCTCGCCCAAGTGGGTGCCGCAGATGGCGGACGGCGCCGAGGTCATGGCGCGCATCCAGCGCCGCCCCGGCACGCTGTATTCGGCCCTGACGCCGAACTTGCGCGGCTTCGAGGGCGCCGTGGCGGCCGGGGCCGACGAGGTGGTGATCTTCGGCGCGGCCAGCGAGGCGTTCTCGCAGAAGAACATCAACTGCTCGATCGCCGAGTCCATCGCCCGCTTCGAGCCGGTGGCGGCTGCCGCCAAGGAAGCCGGCGTGCGGCTGCGCGGCAGCATCTCGTGCACGCTGGGCTGCCCGTATCAGGGCGAGGTGTCCGTCCACGACGTGGTGGACGTGGTGCGCCGCATGCGCGACCTGGGCTGCGACGAGATCGACATCGCCGATACCATCGGCGTGGGCACGCCCACCCGGGTGCAGGAGGTGATGCGCGCGGCGTCGATGGAGTTTGCGATCGACCGGCTCTCGGGCCACTTCCACGATACCTACGGGCAGGCGCTGTCCAACATCCTGGCCAGCCTGGAAGTGGGCATCGGCATCTTCCACGCGTCCGTGGCGGGGCTGGGCGGCTGCCCGTACGCCAAGGGCGCCACCGGCAACGTGGCCACCGAGGACGTGCTCTACATGCTCCACGGCATGGGGCTGCATACCGGCATCGACCTGGAAGCGGTGGTGCGCACCGGCGACTACATCTCCCAGGCAATCGGTCGCCCCAACAACTCGCGCGTGGGCCGCGCCCTGCTGACCAAGTGGGCGGCGGCGGACGACGCGGCGGTCTGCACCTGAGCTGCCCCCTATATAGATAGATAAGGAGAATCCACCCATGAGCGCGTCCCCCGCATCCAACGAGCCGAACGAACTCGGCGAATTGCCCGACGCCGCGCAGCGCGTGGCCGACCTGCTCGCCGGCATCGGCCATGACCGCCCGGTGGTGATGCTGCCGGCCACCGGCAAGACCTCGGCCGAAGCCGCCGCCGGGCTCGGCTGCAGCGTGGCGGAGATCGCCAAGTCGATCATTTTCCGGCGCGTGGCGGACGACGCCCCGGTGCTCGTCATCGCCAGCGGCAGCAACCGCGTGGACGAGGCCAAGGTAGCCGCCCGCGTGGGCCCGCTGGGCAAGGCCGACGCCAAATTCGTGCGCGAGAAGACCGGCTATGCGATTGGCGGCGTCTGCCCCATCGGCCACGCCGTGCCGCCCGTGATGCTGCTCGACCAGGACCTGTTCCGCTACGAGAGCCTGTGGGCCGCCGCCGGCCATCCGCACGCGGTGTTCAACCTTACGCCGCACCAGCTCCAGGCCATGACCGGCGCCGAAGTTGCCGACGTGGCGGCGCCGGTGGCGCCGGTGACGAGCTGACCCGCGCGATGTCCGCCGTGCTCCCGCCCGCCGCGCGCCGCCTGCAGGCCGACCTCACGCGCGGCGCCGCTGCCGCGCTGGAGGCATCGCCGGTGGCGTCCCCGTGCCGCAACGTCTGCAAGATGGACCCGGTGACCGGCTATTGCGAAGGCTGCCTGCGCACCATCGAGGAAATCGCCGGCTGGTCCCAGGCCGATGACGCCGAGCGCCGGCGCGTGTGGGCGCTGCTGCCCGCGCGCGTGGCGTGGCTGGGCGGAGACGGGGCATGAGCGCGCCGCTAACTTTCCCTCCCTCGCTGCCATCCTCCGTCCGCGTATTCGAGCGCGGTTGGCTGTCGGCCAACAACGTGCTGCTGGTCGATGACGAGACCGGCGACACGGCGCTCGTCGACACCGGCTACCTGACCCACGCCGCCCAGACCGAGGCCCTGGTCGCGGCGGCGCTCGATGGCCGGCCGCTGCGGCAGGTCATCAACACCCATCTCCATTCGGACCATTGCGGCGGCAACGCCGCGCTGCAGGCGCGCTGGCAGCCGCACACGTCGATCCCGGCCGCCGAGGCGGCGGCGGTGTCCGCGTGGGATGACGACGCCCTGAGCTTCGTGGCTACCGGCCAGCAGTGCCAGCGCTTCACCTTCGACGCGCTGCTGCACGATGGCGACCACCTGCGTCTGGGCGGCCTGGACTGGCACGTAGTGGCCGCGCCGGGTCATGACCCGCACGCGGTCATGCTGTTCGCCCCCGGCCCGCGCATCCTGATCTCGGGTGACGCGCTCTGGGAAAACGGCTTCGGTGTGATTTTTCCGGAGCTCGACGGCGAAAGCGGCTTCGCGGAACAGGCCGCCGTGCTGGCGCGCATCGCCGAACTCGACGCCCGCATTGTCATTCCCGGCCATGGCCGGGTATTCGGCGACGTGCCGGAAGCGGTGGCGCGGGCGCAGGGCCGGCTGGCCCACCTGCGCAGCGACCCGCTGCGCAACGCCAGCCATGCGGTGAAGGTGCTGGTGAAGTTCAAGCTGCTGGAGCAGCAGTCGATGTCGCGCGCCGCGCTGCTGGCGTGGATGCACGGCACGCCGCTGATGCAGCGCATCCACGCGCGCTTCATGGCCGAGACGCCGTTCGAGACGGTGTTCGCCCAGACGCTGCGCGGGTTGGCGGCAGTGGGCGCGCTGGCGCTGGACGGCGAGACCGTCCACAACCGCGACTGAGGCCCCCGCGCCATGATGCCGCCGCTGCGGGGCAAGGACTTCATGCTGCGGCCCTTCCGTGCGGCCGATGTGCAGCCGTTCGCGGCGGCCGTGCGGGAGTCGATGGGCACCGTCGGCGCCTGGATGCCGTGGGCCCGGCACGACTACAACACGCTGGACGCCCAGGAGTGGTTCGCGCGTTGCGACGCCAATATGGCGGATGGCTCGGCGTTCGACATCGGCGTGTTCTCGCCCGATGGCCGCGAGCTGTACGGCGGCGTGGCGATCAACCAGATCCGGCCGGAGGACAACCTCGGCAACCTGGGCTACTGGATTCGGGAGAGCCGCCAGCGGCAGGGGCTGGCGGCCGGCGCGGCCACGATGATGGCCTGCCATGGCTTCCACGGGCTCGGCCTGACCCGCATCGAGATCGTGGCGGCCGAGGCCAACGTGGCGAGCCGCGCCGTGGCGGTGAAGATCGGCGCCACGCTGGAATGCATCGCCCGCAACCGGCTGATCCTGCGCGGCAGGCCGGTTGCGGCGGCGGTGTACTCGCTGGTGCCGGAGTGGTTCTCGGGGGGCTGACCCTTAGAACGACGTCCGCATGCCGATCTTGACGCTGCGGCCCGGCAGCGGGGCGATGTCGCGCAGGATCGACGTGGCGCTGCGGGCTTCCTGGTTGGTGAGGTTGTCCCCACGCACGTAGAACAGCGTCTGCACGCCCGATACCTTGAGCTTGTACGTCAGCGCCACGCCCAGCGTGGTGTACGCGTCGGTCGGCGTGTCGCCGCTCGGCACGCGGCTCTGGCGTGCGTTCCAGTTCACGTCCATGCGCGCGCCCCACGGGCCGGCGCCGTAGACCAGCGCGCCGCCCAGCCGTAGCGGGGACAGGCGCGGCAGGGCTTCGCCGGTGTTGCGGTTCTCGCCGTGGACGTAGTCGGCGCGGGCCTCGAAGTCCAGCGTGTCGCTGGTTGTCAGCATCTTCTGCAGCAGCCGCGTCTTGCCCTCGGCCTCGAAGCCGTACAGCGTGGCCGGCACGCCGAGGTATTGCAACTCCGGCAGCGCGCCGTCGCTGCCGGCGGCCACCACGTTGCCTTCCGCGTCGCGGAAGCTGCCCGAATTCACCAGCGCCAGGTAGTTCTGGAAGCGGCTGTAGTAGCCCGAGAGCGAGCCGCTATGGGCGCCCTGCTTGAAGCGCACGCCCAGGTCCAGCGAGGTGGCGCGTTCCTTGTTCGCGTTGGGGTCGCCCACCTCGTACGAGCCGGTGGCCAGGTGGGGGCCGTTGGCGTACAGCTCATAGAACGTGGGCGCGCGTTCGGTATAGGACAGGTTCGTGGTCACCGACCACACCGGGTCCAGCTTCCACAGCAGCCCGGCCGAGGCGCTGCCCGCGTTGAAGCTGCGGTTCGCATCGCTGAAGCGGTCGTTGCCGTTGGCGCTGGCCTTGACGCTGCTGTGATCCAGCCGGCCGCCGAGGTTCAGCTTCAGGTCGCCCGAGGCCACCAGCGGCATTTCCTCGAACACGAAGATGGCGGCGTTGTCCGTGGCGGTGCTCGGCACGAACGCCTCCTCGCCCAGCGCGGAGAAGTTGGTGTGGCCGAACTGCGTGCCGATCACCCCGGTCATGTTGCCGATCTTGCCGTGCGTGGCTTCCAGGCGGGCGTCCCAGCCGTGGTTCTTGAAGATCGTGCCGGTCTCGCCGTCCTCGATCTCGCGGTGCTCGTAGTCGGTGTAGCTGAACTTGCCCTTCACCGCCTCGATAAAGCCGCCGGTGTTGTTCGACAGGTTGCGCGCCTCGCCCTCCACCGCGTAGCGGTCCTGGCGCATCTTGATGCGCGCATCGGCTTCGGCCGGGGTGCCGTAGTCGTTGCGATAGGTCGAGAAGTTGGCGCCGACGAAGCCATCGGTCCAGGTGTAGGCGCCGCCCATCGCGCCGCCTTCCTGGTGCGCGTTGGTGTTCGGAATCTTGCCGTAGGCCTCGCTCTCGCCCTCGGGCAGCGGCTGGGTGGCGCGCAGGTTGCCGCTGCGCGCGAAGCCGGGGATCTTCAGGTCGCTGGTCTGGCGCACGAAGGCATCGGCGTGCACGGCGAACTGGCCGTTGCCGGCCTCGATCAGGCCGCTGGCGTTGCGGCCCTTGTCGCCGCCGATGGTGCCGCTCACGTCCGCCGCGCCGCTCACGCCGGTAATCGGGTCGCGCGGGATGCGGTTATCGATCACATTCACCACGCCGCCGATGGCGCTGCCGCCGTACATCAGCGCCGCCGGGCCGCGTACCACCTCGATCTTCTCGGCCACCAGCGGGTCGATGGGCACCGCGTGGTCATAGGACAGCGTGGAGGCGTCCAGCGTGGAGCCGCCGTTCTGGAGCACCTTGATGCGGTCGCCATCGAGCCCGCGGATGATCGGCCGGCTCGCGTTCGGGCCGAAATAGGTCGATGTCACGCCGGGCAGGCTGTTCAGTGTCTCGCCGAGTGTGCTGGCCTGGCGCACGGCCAGTGCGTCGCCGCCGAGCGTGGAGACCGGCGCGACCATGTCGTTGAGGTCGCTGCCGAGCGGATTGGCGGTGACCACCACTTCCTTGAGGGTTTGCGGGGCGGCCTGAGGGGCAACCGGAGTCGCGGCTTCCTGAGCCGAGGCGCCAGCGGTGAAGCCGGCGGTGACGAGAAAGGCGGCAACGGCCGCCAGCGGGGTGCGGCGCACCGCCGAGGAGAAATGAATGGGGGAGGACATGGCTCGCGATTCGAATTCGATGACGAAGCGCGGGTGGCGGTGGTCACACCGCAGCCGCGCGATCAGGCGAAGACGGGCGAGGCAGGTGGGGCGCGGGAGTGGAAGGGCCGGGCGGCGGGCAGGTCGGGCCAGCGCCAGGCCAGGCTGGCCGGCTTGACCGGCTTGCCGAAAGCCAGCACCGGCAGGTCGAAGCTGCCGTGGTGGCTGTCAGCCAGCGTCGCGCCATCGAACAGCACGCACGAGTGCAGGCCGAGCTTGAGCGCGAAGGAATCGGTATGGGTGTCGGTACTATCGGCGGCGGCTTCGACCGTCACAGGCACCGTCGCGCCCGGCAGGCCGCCGTGCACCACACGGTGGACCAGACCGGCGTGCTGGGCCAGCAGCAGGCACAGCACGAGGCACAGCGCGGTCCAGAGGCCGGGGCCGCGCGCGCGCCAGCGGGCCATGTGGCCGCTGATACGGTCGGCGAGAAAGGTGGCGTCAGTGCGCATGGCCGCAATCGCACGCGTCATCGCCATGATCGTGGTCATGGTCGTGCGCGTGGTCATGATCGTGATCGTGATCGTCGGCGAATGCATCGCCCCAGTCGGGGAACGGGTCGGGGTAGGCCGCCCACGCTTCGGGGCCCGCCGCGAGTTCGGCGTCGGTCAGCAGGCAGGCGTCCAGCCGGGCTTCGAGCCCCGGGGCGTCGAGGTTCTCGCCGATCAGCACGAGTTCCTGGCGGCGGTCGCCGTATTCGGCGGGCAGGCCGTCATCGACCATGTCGGCCTCGATGCCGGCACGCGAGGCGGCGTCAGCCGGCCATTCCTCGGCGTCGATCGCGGCCCACCAGGCGCCGGCGGCACCGGGACGGCACACGCCGCCCGCCTGATGCCAGTCGCCGGCAATGTCCATGCGGCTGGCCAGCCAGAAGATGCCCCGGGAGCGCAGCACGTCGCCATGCTCGCGCATCCATTCGGTATGAATCAGGTCCGCGAAACGCTGTGGATGGAACGGGCGGCGCCGGCGGTACAGCAGGGCCCCCATGCCAGCGGCGGCCGGCACCGGTTCGCCCTGCAGTGCCACCTGCCAGCCGGCGGCGTTCGGCGTGGCATCCGGGTCGAAGCGGCCCGTGCCGAGCACGCGCCCGGCCGGCACCTTGCCGTGGCTCGCATCGACCAGGTCGGCGCGCGGGTTCAGCGCGTGCAGCACCGCGTGCAGGCGGCCCAGCTGGCCGGCATCGACCAGGTCGATCTTGTTGATGACGATGACGTCCGCCACTTCGATCTGGTCGATCAGCACGTCCACGACGGTACGGTCGTCGCCGTCATGGGCGGCGAGGCCCCGCTCGGACAGGAAATGGGCGTCGTGATAGTCGCGCAGGAAGCGCTCGGCATCGACTACCGTCACCAGCGTGTCCAGGTGCGCCACGCCTGCCGGCGCGTCGCCGTGGGCGTCTTCGAAGGCGAAGCCCTCGGCAATGCCGAGCGGCTCTTCGGTGGCCTGGGCCTCCACCACCACGTAGTCGTGCTGGCCGGCCTGCGCCAGACGGTCCACCTCGGCCAGCAGGTCGCCCTGGCTCGCGGCCACGGCCACGCGCGCGCCGCCCTGCGCGAGCAGGTGTTGCAGCACGGTGGTCTTGCCGGCGCCGGAGAAGCCGGACAGCACGGTGACGGGCAGACGAGGAGCCATGGAACGGGTGATTTTGGCGATGGGCGCCAAAGCGGCGCGCAAGGTGTTATTGCAACAAGGTTGCGACTGTAGCAGAAAGCCGCCCCGGACGACAGCCCGGCCATGGCACCACAACGGGCGGGCGTCCTGCCATGGTAGTGCCGTGGCCGGCGTGAGACAAACCTCGTCGCCAAACTCGCCCGAAACGGGTCAGCAAACGGGTCGCAAACGGGTCACCAAACGCGTCACCCAAACAAAACGGCCCGGATGACCGGGCCGTGTTTGTCGGAGCGGAGCGGGAGATCAGTCCCCGAACAGCTTCTGGCGCAGTTCGCGGCGCTGCTGCGCTTCCAGCGACAGCGTGGCCGTCGGGCGGGCCAGCAGGCGCGGTACGCCGATCGGCTCGCCGGTTTCCTCGCACCAGCCGTAGTCGCCGGACTCGATGCGCTGCAGCGACTGCTCTACCTTCTTCAGCAGCTTGCGCTCGCGGTCGCGGGTGCGCAGTTCGAGCGCGTGTTCTTCCTCGATGGTGGCGCGGTCGGCCGGGTCCGGCACGATCACCGTCTCGCGCAGGTGTTCCGTGGTCTGGTCCGCATTCTTGAGGATTTCGTCGCGAAGCTGCTCAAGGCGATTCTTGAAGAAGGCCAGTTGCGCCTCGTTCATGTAATCCTTGTCGCTCATCTTCAGGATTTCAGCTTCAGTCAGAAGTTTGTTGCTGCTCATGGTTGCTGCTGATTCTCTTGTTGATGCGACCGGCGGCGTCTTGGTCCGCTCGGGTGCAGTGGCCGCCCGCTTGCGCGGTGCGGTCGGTTCACTCTGGCTGGCTGCAGTCTTGCTGCTTCGCGTGCCTCCCTTGGCCTCGCCCGCATCGGCGTGCGCCGTACTGCCGCGGGGAGCTGGCGCTGCCTTCACTGCTGGCTGCGCGTCTGGCGTCTCCGCCGCAGCGGTGCCTGTCTTGCTGCGGCTTTCTTTGGTCTTGGTTGCGGCTGTCATGGGGACACCTCTCTCTACGCGTCGACGAGTGACGGCGCTGTTGCCAAGGTACCCCAAGCGGAGGGCGGTCTCCGCATGAAGCACTGCGACCGCGCCTGCCGGCGGCCCGCCTCATGCTGACGACGACCGCCGCCCTGCCAATACCGGCGCCGCCAAAACGTGCGCCGCCCGTATCAAATCCGGCCTATTGTACTTGAACAAATTTTTCGTAGATATGGGAGAAAGCCGGACAAGAGACAGGAGTTTTCCCGGTACCCCGCCGAAAGGAGGGGCAGGGCGGGTGGAAAGCCGGTCCGGCGGCAACCGCCACAGAATGCGGCGGTTGCTTCACATCAGAGCCAGGGGCTCAGGCCAGGCAGGCGGCCAGTCCCTTGAGGATGGCATCTCGCGGCAGGTCCACGCCGATAAAGACCATCTTGGTGCCCGGGGTCTCGTCCTCCCACTTGGCGCCGATGTCGCTGCCCATCAGCTGGTGCACGCCCTGGAACACCACCTTGCGGTCCACGCCTTCCATATAGAGCACGCCCTTGTAGCGCAGCAGCTTCTCGCCATAGACCGACAGGATGCCCGACAGGAATTCCTCGAGCTTGCCGTAGTGGAACGGCTTGTCGCTGCGGAAGACGAACGAGGCGATGTGGTCAGTATGGTGGTGATGGTGGTGGTGATCGTGCACGCCATGCCCGTGACCGTGGTCGTGGTCATCGTGGTCGTGGCCGCAGTGCTCGTCGTGCACGTGGCCATGATCGTGGTCATGGTCGTGCTCATCGTGCTCATCGTGCTCGTGGGCCTCGGCGCGCAGGAAATCGGGGTCGATCTCCAGCTTCTCGTTCAGGTTGAAACCGCGCAGGTCGAAAATCGTGTCGATCGGGGTCTCGCCGAAGTTGGCGGTGCGGATCGGCGCGCGCGGGTTCATGTGCAGCAGGCGGTGGCGCAGGTCGGCCACTTCGGCCTCGGGAACCAGGTCGGACTTGGTGATGAAGATGGCGTCGGCAAAGCCCACCTGGCGCTGCGCTTCCTCCTGCTTGTCCAGCTGGAGATTGCCGTGCTTGGCGTCCACCAGCGTGATCACGGCGTCCAGCAGGTAGCGCGCGGCGATTTCCTCGTCCATGAAGAAGGTCTGCGCCACCGGGCCCGGGTTGGCCACGCCGGTGGTCTCGATCACCACGCGGTCGAAATCGAACTTGCCTTCGTCGCGCTGGGTGATCAGGTCGGACAGCGCCTGCACCAGGTCGCCCCGGATGGTGCAGCAGATGCAGCCGTTGCTCATCTGCACGATCTGCTCGCGGCCGTCCTGCACCAGGATCTCGTTGTCGATGTTCTCCTCGCCGAACTCGTTCTCGATGACGGCGATCTTCATGCCGTGCTGCTCGGTGAGGATGCGCTTGAGCAGCGTGGTCTTGCCGCTGCCGAGGAAGCCCGTCAGGATCGTGACCGGGATCAGTTTGGACATGTCTTGGAACTCCGGGAAAGGTTTGCGGCGCCTAGTGCGCGCCGCCGGCGCCGCGCGTGCGGCCGCATTCAGCGCACACACCGTTGACGGTCAGCTCCACGTGCTCGACGGCAAAGCCGCGCGGCACCTTGGGCGCCACCGACGGTGCGGGCACGCCGGCCGCCTCGAGGCAGAACGTGCGGTCGCAGCGGGTGCAATGGAAATGGCTGTGCTGGCGATGGACCTCGGCGCGCGCGGCCTCGTGCTCCACCAGCGTGAAGCGGAACACGCGGTCATGGCCCGCGCGCTTCTGCGCCAGCCCCTGCTCGACCAGCCAGTCGAGCACGCGGTAGACCGTGACGCGGTCCACGTCGCCATCGGCCGGCAGGCGGTCGATCACGGCCTGGTGCGTGAGCGGGTCTTCGGCGTCGATCAGACAGGCGAGGATGGCCACGCGCGGCTGCGTCACGCGCGCGCCCAACTGGCGCAGGCGCGCCTGCGCGGCTTCCAGCGTGGCGTCGGGGAGCGGTCCGGCTGCCTGGGCGGCCAGATGCGGGGTGGTGCGTGTCATGCGGGCCATTTAACCATAGCGCCCGGGTCGATGCAATTCAGTTGCGTAAGCGGCCGCGCGGCGCAAGCGTGGCACAAGCGTGGCAAATCCGCCGAAAACGCCGCTTTCTCGCGGGTTAGCCCCTATACCTCGCTAATCTTTCAGGTTGCTAACATCCACCTCCGGCTCCGCCTGTCAGCGGGGTCAGTTGCTGTTCGCTTCCCATACATTGAGCCGATGGTCACCGCGTGTTTTCCGATATGGACCGCGACCGGCGGCGCCGCCTCCCAGGCGGCCCGGCCGGCGGCAAGCGTGAAGAGAGGAGGAGGCAAGGCGGACGGTGAGAACGGGAAAAGCAGGGTATCCAGGAGAGACAGTAATGAAACGAGTTGCAATGCATTTCGCGGCCGCGCTGGCAGTTGCCGGCGTGGGCGTTTTCACGGGGGCCCAGGCTCAGGAATATCCGGGCAACAAGCCCGTCCAGGCCGTGGTGCCGTTCGCGGCCGGCGGCCCGACCGACAAGGTGGCGCGCGAGCTGACCATGGTCATGTCCAAGCACCTGGGCACCACCATCGTGATCGAGAACCTGGGCGGCGCCGGCGGCACCATCGGCGCCAAGAAGGTGGCCCAGGCCAAGAATGACGGCTACACCATCCTGATCCATCACATCGGCATGTCTACGGCCCCGGCGCTGTACCGGAACCTGGGCTTCGACCCGCTCAAGGACTTCGAGATGGTCGGTGAAGTGGCCGACGTGCCGATGGTGCTGGTGGGCAACAAGCAGCTGCCGCCGGCCACCTTCAAGGACCTGGTGCCGTACATCAAGGCCAATGCCAGCAAGCTGTCGCTGGCCAACGCCGGTATCGGCTCGGCCTCGCACCTGTGCGGCCTGCTGTTCCAGAGCGCAATCCAGACCGAGCTGACCACCGTGCCGTACAAGGGCACGGCGCCGGCGCTGACGGACATCCTGGGCGGCCAGGTCAACCTGATGTGCGACCAGACCACCAACATCGCCGGCCAGCTGAAGGCGGGCGCACTGAAGCCGTACGCGGCCATGCAGTCGCGCCGCGTGGAGGCCTTCAAGGACATCCCGACCGCGGCCGAGCAGGGCCTGCCGGGCGTGGAAGTGAAGATCTGGCACGCCATGTACGCCCCGAAGGGCACGCCGAAGCCGGTGATCGACAAGCTCTCCGCCGCGCTGCAGAAGGCGGTGACCGACCCGACCTTCCGCGCCAAGATGGCCGAGCTGGGTGCCGAGGCCGTGCCGGCCCAGCGCGCCACGCCGGATTCGCTGCGCACGTTCCTGACGTCGGAAATCAACAAGTGGACGCCGGTGATCAAGAAGGCCGGGGTGTACGCAGACTAAGCGCGGACTAAGTCCCAGAGTCAGTCCGCAAGCAGAAGGCCACGCAGCGATGCGTGGCCTTTTTGCTTTGGCCCCCGGCCGGGCGCTTCTACCTTCTATATTGTGTGGATTGCCCGTGTCGGGCGCTTGTGATGCGTGCGGCTCTTGAAAGCGCGCCGCGTGTCGCCACCTACCCCCCTGACACATTCCACAGATCACAGAAGGACCACGAAGGCACCATGGAACAGTATCACGGCACTACCATCGTCAGCGTCCGGCGCGGCAACCAGGTTGCGCTCGGCGGTGACGGCCAGGTCACTCTCGGCAATATCGTGATGAAGGGTACGGCACGCAAGGTGCGCCGCATCTACAACGGCAAGGTGCTGGTCGGGTTTGCCGGCAGCACGGCCGACGCCTTCTCGCTGCTCGACCGCTTCGAGGCCAAGCTCGAGAAGTACCAGGGCAACCTGACCCGCGCCGCGGTGGACCTGGCCAAGGACTGGCGCTCGGACCGCGCGCTGCGCCGGCTCGAGGCCATGCTGATCACGGCCGACCGCGACACCACGCTGGTCATTACCGGCAACGGCGACGTGCTGGACCCCGAGGGCGGCATCGCGGCCATCGGCTCGGGCGGCGCGTACGCGCAGTCGGCGGCCAAGGCGCTGGTCGAGAACACCGAGCTGGCCCCCCAGGATGTGGTCGAGAAGGCGCTGACCATCGCCGGCGAGCTCTGCATCTACACGAACACGAACTTCGTCATCGAGACGCTGGAATAAGCGTCGCCGCGTGGCGCTGCACCGCCCTGCACTGAACCCCCGGATACCATGTCGCAAACCATGACCCCTTCGGAAATCGTTTCCGAACTCGACAAGCACATCATCGGCCAGAACAAGGCCAAGAAGGCCGTGGCCGTGGCGCTGCGCAACCGCTGGCGCCGCCAGCAGGTGGAAGACCCGCTGCGCCAGGAAATCACCCCGAAGAACATCCTGATGATCGGGCCCACCGGCGTGGGCAAGACCGAGATCGCGCGCCGGCTGGCCAAGCTGGCCGATGCGCCGTTCATCAAGATCGAGGCCACCAAGTTCACCGAAGTGGGCTACGTCGGCCGCGACGTGGACACCATCGTGCGTGACCTGGCCGAGATGGCCATCAAGCAGACGCGCGAATCGGAAATGAAGAAGGTGCGCACCAAGGCCGAGGACGCCGCCGAGGACCGCATGCTGGACGTGCTGCTGCCGCCGCCGCGCGACATCGGCTTCGCCCAGACCGAGGACAAGGACTCGAACACGCGCCAGGCCTTCCGCAAGAAGCTGCGCGAGGGCCAGCTCGATGACAAGGATATCGAGCTGGAAGTGGCCGCCGGCCTGCCGAGCATGGACATCATGGGCCCGCCGGGCATGGAAGACATGACCGAGCAGATCCGCACGATGTTCGCCGGGCTGGGCCAGGGCAAGAAGCATCGCCGCAAGATGAAGGTCAAGGAAGCGTTCAAGCTGCTGATCGACGAGGAGGCCGCCAAGCTCGTCAACGAGGAGGAGCTGAAGCACAAGGCCATCGCCAACGTCGAGCAGAACGGCATCGTGTTCCTGGACGAGATCGACAAGATTGCCAGCCGCAGCGACGTGGGCGGCGGCGAGGTGTCGCGCCAGGGCGTGCAGCGCGACCTGCTGCCGCTGGTGGAAGGCACCACGGTGAACACCAAGTACGGGATGATCAAGACCGACCACATCCTGTTCATCGCCTCGGGCGCGTTCCACCTGAGCAAGCCGAGCGACCTGATTCCCGAACTGCAGGGCCGTTTCCCGATCCGCGTGGAGCTGGAGTCGCTGTCCGTGCAGGACTTCGAGGCCATCCTCACCCAGACCGACGCCAGCCTGACCAAGCAGTACCAGGCGCTGCTGAAGACGGAAGAGGTGGACCTGCAGTTCGCGCAGGACGGCATCCGCCGGCTGGCCGAGATCGCGTTCTCGGTGAACGAGAAGGTCGAGAACATCGGCGCGCGCCGGCTGTACACGGTCATGGAGCGGCTGCTGGAAGACCTGTCGTTCCACGCCACCCGCTCCTCGGGCGAGACGGTGACCATCGACGGCAAGTATGTCGATGAGCGCCTGGCCGACCTGGCCGGCAACGAGGACCTGTCGCGCTACGTGCTGTAAGCCGCCCCGGCGGATTTGAAGGAACAACGAGCCAGACCGATGTCTGGCTCGTTTTGTTTTGGGGTCTTGACCGGCATGTGTCAGCGGCCCGCGCGGATGCCTCCCGCCAGTAACGACCGTAAGCATTGGTAAGCATGCTGGCGCCGGACCTCGTCGAAATGCGACCCTTGCGCACCTTGCTGGTCGATGGACCGGAGCGGGAGCCACCGCACTTCACTTCAAACACCTGCCGGGAGTCTGCCTATGTCGCGCCAACCTTCGCGCACGCTTTTTTTCAAACGCAACCAGGTGCGCAAGCGCCGCGTTGCCATCGCCACCGCGAGCGTGGTGGCGAGCATCACCGCCGCCACCGTCTTCCTGTGCGTCCGGCCCGCCGTGACCCCGGCCGCCGCCGCCGCGCTGCCGATCCCGGCTTCGGCCTCGGTCCACGCGGACCAGCCCGAGCGGCAGGCCGCGCACGAGGGGCAGGCTGCCGCCACGGCGCTGGCCATCGCCTCGGGCGAGCTGGTCACGCTGGCCGACCGCCACGCCAGTGACGCCGTGCGCATGGCCGGCGTGGCGCATGAGTCGTCCGCCGACGACCTGGGCTGGGACTACGTCCAGCTGCGCCTGTAAGTCGTTTCTCTTCGCCCTGGCGTGCCTAGCGCGACACCGGCCGCTTGCCGAGCTTGCGCTGCAAGGTGCGCCGATGCATGTTCAGCGCCCGCGCCGTGGCCGAGATATTGCCGCCGTGCTCGGTGAGCACGCGCTGGATGTGCTCCCATTCGAGCCGCGCCACCGATAGCGGCGTGGGCTCCTCCAGCGCCGCCTCGGCCACCTCTTCCGATATTCCCGCCATCAGCGCCGTCAGGATCGAATCGACATTGGCCGGCTTGGCCAGGTATTCGTCCGCCCCCTGCTTGACCGCCGCCACGGCTGTGGCAATGCTCGCGTAGCCGGTCAGCACGAGGATGCGCGCGTCCGGCAGCGCGGCGCGCAGCGGCGCCACCAGATGCAGGCCCGATTCCGCCTGCGCCGTGCCGCTGGCTTCGGCGGGTGGTCCCAGATGCAAGTCCAGCGTGACGTAGGCAAACGGCGTGCGCGCGGCCAGCGCCAGCGCCGCGCTGCCGTGGTGGGCCACCTGCACCGCATAGCCGCGCCGCGTCAGCGCCCGCGCGAGCGTGCCGGAGAAGACCTCGTCGTCATCGATCACCAGGAAGGGCGTTGCGTCGGTGGGCGCGGGGGTGTCTGTCATCACGGTTGGAAGTCGGGGGAAGTCAGGTTGAGCGGGGCGGCGCCGGCCAGCGGCAGGCGCAGCAGGGCCACGGTGCCGCCGGCGCGGTGGTCCTGCCAGGAGAGGCTGCCGCCAAGCTGGCGCGCGGCGCTCTGTGCGAGGTAGAGGCCGATGCCCTGGCCACCATGCGTGCTGGCCACGGGGGCCTCGCCCAGTTGCGCGCGCAGCGCCGGGGGGATGCCGCCGCCGTGGTCAGTGACGGCGAAGCGCAGCGCGTGGCCATCGCCGGTGATATCCAGCCGTAGCGGCGGCGCCTGGCGCATCGCGTGGCCCATGGCCTGCTGGCTGCGCGCGGCGTTGTCCAGCAGGATGGTCAGGATCTGGCTCACGCGGGCGGCGTCCACGGGCTGCGTGGCGGCGTCCGGTGCCAGCGTCGATTGCAGGCTGGCCTGCGGATGGCGCAACTGCCACCGCTCGACGAACGGCGCGAGCCAGGTGTCGAGCGGCTGCGGCGCCAGCGGTTCGCGGTCCGCGCGCAGCCGGGCCAGGATCGAGCGGCACAGGTCCAGCTGCTGCTCCATCGTGCGGAAATCCGGGAGGTAGTCGGCGACTGGCGTGGTCCCGCGCGCGGCGTCTGAGGCATCGCCCCGCAACTCGCCGGCGATGACCGCCAGCGTGGCCAGCGGCGTGCCGATCTCATGCGCGACAGCCGCCGCCTGGTCGTTCAGCGCCTCGGCGCGCGACTCCCGCAGCAGTTGCTCCCGGGCGAGGTTGAGTTGGGCATCGCGCTGGCGCAGCACGCCCGAGAGCCGCGCCACGAAGAAGGCGATCATCACCGCGCTGGCCACGAAGTTCAGCCACATGCCGGCCAGGTGGTAGTTCACCGCGTTGTCCGGGTTGTGCAGGTGCAGCGGCACGTAGTCGAGCAGCAGCAGCGAATAGCACGCCAGCGCGTAGAGGGCGAGCGCTGAGACAAACCGCCACGGCAGGATGGCCGACGCGATGGCAAGCCCCGGCAGGTAGAACGAGACGAAGGGATTGGTGGCGCCGCCGGTGTAGAACAGGATGGCCGACAGCGCGGTCAGGTCCACGATCATCTGGGCCATCAGTTCGGCGTCCGACGGCACGGTGTTGTGCTGCCCGTGCCAGTGCAGCCGCGCCACCGTAGTCACATTGAAGATGGCCTGCGCGGCGAACAGGTAGAGCAGCGGCTTGTAGGGCAGGTGGATGCCGGCCACCGATTCGCACGACACCAGCAGCAGCGCCTGTCCCGCCAGCAGCGCCCAGCGCAGCCAGCACAGGCGGCGCAGGCTCACCAGGCCGTGGCGCTGGGGCGCCACGCCCGGCATGGCTGGGGCGGGGGCCGGCGCGACGGCGGCAGCGGGGGGCGGCGGTGCGGTGAGGGGCGGGGTAGACGTGGAGGGCGGCATGCCGGCAGTGTAGCAATGCCGCCATGCCACGCGGCGGCGGCGACCCGGCGTGCGACACCGTGCCGCATTCAGGCCGGCCCCCGGCGCTGCCAGACTACGCGGTTGCCATGCCCGGCAGGTTCGGGAGCGCCATGGTCTAATAGCCGCCTTTCGCTGAATTCCGTTGATTTCGTGGAGATGTTACCGATGCAAGCCCGTTTTCGCGCGCCGCGCGCCGCCTCGATCGTCACCCTGGCCCTGGCCGGCCTGCTGGGCAGCGCACATGCGCTGGCACAGGTGGACGTGAGCAATGCCTGGGTGCGCGGCACGGTGCCGGCGCAGTCGGCGTCCGGCGCGTTCATGACGCTGCACGCGCATGAGTCGGCCAGGCTGGTGGGCGTGTCGTCGCCCGTGGCCGCCGCCGAGCTGCATGAGATGAAGATGGAGAACAACGTGATGCGCATGCGCCAGCTGCCGTCGCTGGACCTGCCGCAGATGCAGGATGTGGAACTCAAGCCGGGCGGCTATCACATCATGCTGATGGGGTTGAAGTCCCAGCTCAAGGCCGGGGATACCGTGCCGCTGACGCTCAAGATCGAGCAGAACGGCAAGATCGTCGAGCAGCAGGTCAAGGCGCAAGTGCGCGACCTGACCGCCGGTGCGCCGCCGGCAGGCGCCGGCGGCCATGGCGACCACAAGCATTAAGGCTTGGATCGCCCGATCCCTCCGGACGGTCAGCCGCGCAGGCTGATCGCCGCCTCCGCTTCCGATGCCGGCGTTGCCGCCGCCTGCAGCACCCGCTCGCGCAGCCAGGTGTGGCCCGGATCGGCCTCGGCCCGCTCGGGCCAGATCATGCTGTAGCTGAAGCCGGGAATCGAGAACGGCGCCTCGAAGATGGTCAGGCGCGGATCTTCCAGCGCTGCCAGCGTGCGCCGGGCCGCCGTCAGGACCATGTTGGTGCCGGCTATCAGCGCCGGCGCCACGCTCCAGTGCGGTACCGTGCACGCGATCTTGCGGCGGCCGCCCAGGCGCGCCACGGTGGCGTCGATCAACTCCCCGCGCTCGCTCGCCGCGCTCACCAGCACGTGGGAGCGCGCCAGGTAGGCCACGTGATCGAGCCGGCCGGTGTCACGCACCGTGGCGGCATCCACCGCACACGCAAAATCATCGTCGAACAGCACCGCCGTGCGCACGCCTTCCGGCTGGTAGGTGAAGGCGCCCAGCGCCATGTCGAGTTCGCCGTCGGCCACTTGCGCCGTCATCGTCTCGCGGCTGGCCTGCGTGACCACCAGGTCGATGTTCGGCGCGGCCTTGCGCACCGCGCGCAGCAGCCGGGGCAGCACCACCAGCGCGCCGTAGTCCGACATCGCCAGCCGGAAGGTGCGGCGCGCCATGGACGGCTGGAAGCCGCCGGGGCCGAGCAGGATGCGCACTTGCGCCAGCGCCTCGGCCAGCGGGGCGGTCAGTTCATGCGCGCGGGGCGTCAGCACGAGCCCGCCCTGACCGCGCACGAGCAAGGGGTCGTCGAGCAGTTGCCGCAGCCGCGCCAGCGAATGGCTGACCGCCGGCTGGCTCAGTTGCAGCCGCAGTGCGGCGCGCGAGATATGGCGCTCGGCAAACAGTGCCTCGAGCACCACGAGCAGATTGAGGTCGATTCCGCGTAGGCTATTCATGTGGTGAATATTAAACCGGAAGTCTCCGGTTATGCCATTCGTCGAGCGGAATTTTTAGAGCTTTAGGTGTCTTGCGAGGCGTCCCGCCGGGCCGTCAGGCAATCCGGACACAGGCAATGCTGGCCCGCGACGATCTGCCGTGCCGGCAGCAGCGGCTGGTTGGCGCACCAGCATTCGGGCAGGCCGGCCACGTAGCCGCACACGAAGGCCGCGCCGCAGCCGCTGCACCGCTCCACGGGGCGCAACTGGCCGGTCTGGATGGTCGATGGATCGGTCATGGCCTGGGGTCCCCATCGTCCTGCCCGAGCCGGCGCATGGCCTCCCGCATCGTCCGCATCTGTCCGCTGAAGTGAGTGCAGGCCGCGCAGATGGCCAGATGGCCGCGCACGCGCAGCCGCTCGCCCAACGTCAGGGGCTGGTCCATGCCCTTCATGGTCAGGTGATGGATTTCCTCGCAGTTCGGCAGCAGGCGGCGGCGGGGTTCGGGCATGAGACGGATTCGGCGTTTTCCTACGTTGTGCTGCCCATATGGCTGTTGATGTCCCGCTGCCTCGACGTTGCATGCGCAGCTCGAACAATTAAAGAAAGTGCGATTTTTTCAAGGAGGCCGCTGACGCAGAATAGTCCTGCGCTCTGAGACGAGCAGACAGCCCGCTCCGGTCGCTTCCTTCTCTTTCACCACAAATTTCGAGCAAATTATGACACGCAAAATTATTTCCGCCGCCCTCCTGATCGTTGCAGCCTCCGCTTCGCAGATCGCTGCCGCTTCGGACGGCACCATCACTTTCACGGGAAATGTTACGGCGCAAACCTGCACCATCAACGGCGGTGCCGCTGGCAAGAACTTCTCCGTGGCGTTGCCGAAGGTTTCGACCTCGTCGCTGGCCGCCGCCGGTGCAACCGCTGGCCGCACGCCCTTTTCCATCGCCTTGACGGGTTGCAACCCGGTCGCCGGCACGGTGCGTACCTTCTTCGAGGCCGGCCCGACGACGGACCTGACCAACGGCCGCCTGAATCTGACCGGTAGCGCTGCCGGTAACGTGCAGATTGAACTGCTGAACCCGGATCTGACGCAGGTGAAGGCCGGCTTTGCCGACGCCTCGCAGAATTCGAAGCCGGTGACGCTGGCCTCGGGTGCTGGCACGCTGAATTACTACGCCCAGTACTACGCGAAAGGCGCTTCGACGGCTGGCGCAGCCAACTCGAGCGTCACCTACACGATCGCCTATCAGTAATGCCTCCACTCCGGGGGGCCGCCTGGCAATGGCCGCTCCCCGCAGTACGGCAAGCCTTGTGGGGCCGGCCGGAGTCTGCTGACTCCGACAAGGCCTGACCCCTTCAGGGCAACTCCGGCAACCCCTCCCTCCCGGGTCGACTTTCAAAGCGTGCCTCTGGCACGCAAGGGACCCCTTTTGCCTGACAACCGGCCATCCAAAATGCGTAGAAGTCAAAGGAAGTTTGTATTAAGGCCGGTGAGCCTCGTGGTCCTGGCAATGTTCGGCTGGGGCAGCGCCTTCGCACAATCCGCGGAGGAAACGGCCGGCAGCCAGAACGCCGGGGTGCTTGCCGAAGTTGAGTTCAACGACGAATTTCTGCATCACGACAAACATCGACGCATCGATGTCAGTCGTTTCAACAAGGGCGGCACGGCGCTGCCGGGCAGCTATCGGGTCGATCTTTTCGTGAATCAGCATTCCGTGGGCAAGGCGGAGATTACGCTGCGCCAGATCGGCGCGGACGTGCGGAACGTGCAGCCGTGCATGACCAAAGCCATGCTCGAGCGCCTTGGCGTGGCGATGACCAAGTTGTCGCCCGAATCGCTCGCCCTGTTACAGGACGCCAACACTTGCGCGCTGATGCCGGATCTTATCGAAGGGGCGCGTGCCACCTTCGACCAGGCCGATCTGCGCCTGGACGTGAGCGTGCCCCAGGTGGCGATGCTCCGGTCTGCGCGCGGCTATGTGGATCCCCAATACTGGGACGACGGTGTCACGGCAGCCACCCTCCAATACAACGCCAATGCCTATCGCAGCGAGCAATTCGGCACCGCCTTCAACCAGGCCTATGTTGGACTGAACGCTGGCTTCAATGTCGGCGCCTGGCGGTTCCGCCACAACGGCAGCCTGAACCACAACGACAACGGCACGCAGTACCAGAGCGTGCAGACCAATGCGCAACGTTCGCTGGCTTCCATCAATAGCCAGATCGTGCTCGGCGACAGCTTCACCGACGGCGCACTGTTCGACAGCGTGGGCGTGCGGGGTGTGACGCTGTCCACCGATGACCGGATGTTCCCGGAATCTCAGCGCGGTTACGCGCCGGCGATCCACGGGATGGCCAACACCAACGCCCGCGTGCAGGTGCGTCAGGGCGGCAACGTCATTTATGAAACCACCGTGGCGCCCGGGCCGTTCGAGGTCAATGATCTTTATCCCACCGGCTACGGCGGCGACCTGGAAGTGGTGGTGACGGAGGCAGATGGCACCACCCGTGTGTCCCGCGTGCCGTATGCGGCCGCCGTCAACGCGCTTCGGCCGGGCCGGCTGCGCTACACGGCGACCGCGGGCAAGTATCGCGATGCCAACGTGGATCGGCATCCGATGATGACGCAGGCCACGATCCAGTACGGCTTCAGCAATATGGTGACCGGCTATGGCGGCATCATCGCGGCGGAAAACTACCTCGCAGCCATGGGTGGCGCGGCGCTGAATACCAGTTACGGTGCGTTCGGCGCGGATGTGACGCAGTCCTACTCGCGGCAACAGAATCTGCCGGATCTGAATGGGCAAAGTTTCCGGCTCTCATTCAGTAAGATGGTAGCCCCAACCAATACCAATATCGCGGTGGCCGCTTATCGCTACTCGACCCGTCATTACCTCAGCCTGGCTGACGCCGTGCGTTTGCAGGACCTGCACAGCGAATTCGAGCTGAACGGCACGCCGCGCGGCAGACTGCAGCTCACGCTGAACCAGAGCCTGCCGGCGGGGTATGGATCGTTCTACCTGTCTGGCTCGACGCAGAATTACTGGAGTCGCACAGGGTCCAGCACGCAGTTTCAGCTTGGCTACAACAACAGCTACCGGCGCCTGACTTATGGCGTCGCCGCATCGCGCCAGCTCAATCTGACGACTGGCAAATGGGATTCTAGCGTGATGCTGAATCTGGGTATTCCTCTGGGCAAGAGTGCGCATGCGCCGTATGCCAGTTCGCGCCTGCAGTACGACTCCAATGGCGCGGTCACCGCCCAGCAGGCGGTGACCGGCACACTGGGCAAGGACAACGCTTTCGCCTACGGTATGAATGTCGATGTCAACAGCGGCACCGGCAGTTCGACGCGGTTTGGCGCCAACGCATCGTACGCGTCGCCCGTGGCGGGCTTCAACGGCAGTGCCAGCGTGAGCAGCCAGTATCGGCAGGCCAGCGTGGGCATGACGGGTGGCGTAGTGGCCTACGGCGGCGGTGTCGTGCTGACCCCGACCATTGGCGAAACCATGGCGATTGTCGAGGCGGATGGCGCCAGTGGCGCCAGCGTGACCAGCGGCAGCGGCCTGCGGGTGGATCCGTGGGGCCATGCGGTGGTATCCAGCCTGGCGCCGTTCTCCTTGAACCAGGTCGAGATCGACCCGAAGGGGTTGCCGATGTCCGTGGAACTGCGATCCACCACACAGCCGACCGTACCGACGGCGGGCGCGGTGGTGCGCGTGAAGTTCGAGACGGACCATGCCGGACGCGCGGCGGTCCTGCGGGTGCGCACGGCGGACGGCAAGCCCCTGCCGTTTGGCGCACAGGTACTCGATACGGAAGGGCAGCACGTGGGCGTCGTGGCGCAGGGCGGGCGCATTGTCGTGCGTGGGCTGAAGTCCGACAGCGGGGTGCTCCACGTGGCGCCGCATGGCACCTCGGAACCGGCCTGCCAGATTCCTTACGTGCTGCCGGCGGTGGAAAGCGGCAAGCCCGGCAAGTTCGCAGTGGTCGATATCACGTGCGAGTGACGGCGCTCCCCATTCTCTTTGTCTCTATTCGGGTTCAAGCATGAAGAAAATACTAAGGCTGGTCGTCATATGGCTGATCTCCCAAATGGCCGCCACGGCCTACGCGGTGGAATGTGCTTCCGACTCCATGACGTTCGTGGATGTCCTGTCCTCGCAGTTCAACGTGCCGGCCAATTCGCAGGAAGGTACCGTGCTTTGGCAGGAACAGTGGCCTTCCGTGCGGTTCACTTGCACTAATGCCAAGATCTCGGAGGAAATCTCGTTCTGGGTCAATCCGGACCGCCTGGTGCTTGGTGCGGGTGTGGAGCCGGCGATTATCTTTAACGGCAGGACGTATACGGCGATCAGCGGCAATGTGGGCACCGGTGTTTTCATCAAACCCGGAGAAACCCGAACTTTCACGCTTAGCTATACCGTCGCCATCATCCGCAAAGGCGTCGTGCCGCCCTCCGGCGTCACAGCTGTCTCCAGCTACCCCATGTTTCAAATGGACGGGGCGGGCGGGCTGAACTATCAGCGCGGGCTGAACTTCAGGCATGTCGTGACCGGCGGCACGTTCCACTATGCCGTGGGCGGATGCAAGCTGCAAACGGGAAGTGCGACAAAGGCGGTGAGCCTGCCTGCTACGCCGATGATCAACACGGTGGGCGGAACGGCTGGCGCCACCGATTTTTCCATTCGGGCAACCTGCGACAACCTTGCCAACAAGGTCAGTTTCCAATTCTCCGGCCCCACCGATCCCGCGGATGCGCGCCAGTTCCGCAACACGGCACCGCAGGGCGCGCAGAACATCGCCATCAACCTTGTGGCGCCCTATAACGGGATCACCATCCCGGCCCAGGGGGGGGCCGCGGCCATCCGCGAAGCATCTGTTTCCGCAGGTACTGCAACGCTAAACCTGCGTGCGTCTTATATTCGTACTGCATCGCCTGCCACGGCGGGTCCGGTTTCGGCGCAAGCCGAAGTCACGGTGACGTACAACTGAACGGCCTTCACTTTCCTTATCGTGCAATGACTCAACTACTCAAAGCGATGTTGGCTGCGGGCGCGTGCGCGCTGGCCTTGGCGAGCGCGATGCCGGCGCAGGCGGCAGTTGTCCTGGCGGCCACGCGCGTGGTCTACAACGCCTCCGATGCCGAGGCGACACTCCGGCTCAGCAACGAGGGCGACAGTCCGATGCTGACGCAGTCCTGGTTGGACAAGGGCGACGCCACCGCGTCGCCGTCTACCATCGACGTGCCGTTCACGGTGATGCCGCCGGTGTCGCGCATCGATCCCGGCAAGGCGCAGACCCTGCGCATTCTCTATACCGGCGAGCCGCTGCCGCGTGACCGGGAATCTGTGTTCTGGCTCAACGTGCTGGAGGTTCCGCCCAAGCCGGACGCCAGCGGCACCGATACCAATTTCCTGCAGATGGCGTTTCGCTCGCGTATCAAGCTGTTCTTCCGCCCCGAGGGGCTGAAGGGCCAGGCCGCGGATGCCCCCTCCCAGCTCGTCTGGCGCCTGGTGCCGCAAGGCAGTGCGGGCAAGGGTCCGGCGCTCGAGGCGCGCAATCCCACCGCTTACCACGTGTCGTTGGGAACCGTGGAGCTGGTGGGCGGCGGCAAGTCGGCAAAGTTCGATGACGGCGTCATGGTGGCGCCCGGTGAAGCCCAGACGATTGCACTGACCGGTGAACTGCCCTCGACGGCACAGGCCACGGTGAAATACCAGGCCATCAACGACCACGGCGGCGTCCTGGAGGGCGAATCGTCGTTGGCCCCGGCGATGTCGGCCTCAGGCACGCCGTAAACGGCCACGGCCAGGAGTCCGCCGCGCCTGGGGCTTCCCTTACGGCGCGGCGGGGGCGATTGTTGTATTCGCACCACGGTTGCCGAACCATTTCACTTCCAGGCATTCGCGCAGCCGCATGCGGGCGCGGTACAGCATCACCCATGCGTTGGTCGCGCTGATCTGCAATGCCTGACAGATTTCTTCGGTCTCCAGTTCAAGCCATTCCCGCATCATGAAAATCCGCGCAGCCTTGGCGGGCAGGCGGTCGACGCAGGTTTGCAGCACTTCGAAGAACTCGCGCCGCTCGAAAGTGCGGTCCGGGTCGCCCCAGTCGGAGGGGGGATGCTGGTAATGGCCGTTGCGCGTGAACAGCGCGTCGAAGGCATCCTGCTCGGATTGCGGCTCGCCATCGTCGCCCGTGGCCAGCGCCAGACGCACTTCGCGCCTGCCGCTGCGCAGGAGATCGACGATCTTGTGCTTGAGAATGCCGACCAGCCACGTGCGCAGCGCCGACTGGCCCGCAAAGCGCTCCGGGTGCTCCAGCGCGGCCAGCAGGGTCTCGGAAACGGCGTCTTCGGCGAGCGCCTCGTCGCGCAACTGCAACCGGGCAAAGCGCAGCAGATAGGGCCGCACGGCCTGGAGTTCGGCGGGATCGAGGCTCATTGCGGGGGCGGCATCGGGCGTGCCGGGGCTGAGGTTCTTGTCGTCTTCGCGCGTGCCGCGCGGTTTCTTGTAAAATCGGCGCCTGCCCGTCAAAGCCAGTCCGGCGGACGGATTCGCCATGATACCTGCTGATTCCAACGGATGTCCCTTGCCATGAACGCCGACAATCCTGGGCCGGCCACCACCACGGTTGCCGCCATCGCCCCCTCCCTCAAGGCCGAGATCCTCGCTGAGGCGCTCCCCTATATCCGCAAGTTCCACGGCAAGACCATCGTGGTCAAGTACGGCGGCAATGCGATGACGGAGGAGAAGCTCAAGCACGGCTTCGCGCGCGACGTGATCCTGCTGAAGCTGGTGGGCATGAACCCGGTGGTGGTGCACGGCGGCGGGCCGCAGATCGACGAAGCCCTGAAGAAGGTGGGCAAGGTCGGCACGTTCATCCAGGGCATGCGCGTCACCGACGAGGAAACCATGGAAGTGGTGGAGTGGGTGCTGGGCGGCGAGGTGCAGCAGGACATCGTCATGCTGATCAACCAGTACGGCGGCCAGGCCGTGGGCCTGACCGGCAAGGACGGCGGCCTGATCCGCGCCAAGCGCCTGCAGATGCCGGACCGCGAAAAGCCCGGCACCTTCATCGACATCGGCTACGTGGGCGATATCGAGGCGATCAACCCGGCCGTGGTCAAGGCGCTGCAGGATGACGCGTTCATCCCGGTGATCTCCCCGATCGGCTTCTCCGACGACGGCCAGGCGTACAACATCAACGCCGATGTGGTCGCCGGCAAGATGGCCGAGATCCTCAAGGCCGAGAAGCTGGTGATGATGACCAACATCCCGGGCGTGATGGACAAGAAGGGCAACCTGCTGACCGACCTGTCCGCGCGCGAGATCGAGGAGCTGTTCGCCGATGGCACGATCTCGGGCGGCATGCTGCCGAAGATCTCGTCGGCGCTGGACGCCGCCAAGAGCGGCGTGCACTCGGTCCACATCATCGACGGCCGTATCGAGCACTCGCTGCTGCTGGAAATCCTGACCGAGCAGGCGTTCGGCACGATGATCCGCTCGCACTGAGCCGGATTTGCGGGCGATGCGGGGCGGATTGCCGCCGCGCCGCCCGCACCCCTCCCACAAGTCATCCCCCTGCAGCCCGGCGTGTTCCTCAGACAACCTCACCAGCGCCGCGGCGTGGCGCACGCGCGCCCGTCGGAGGCATCGACCCCCGCCGCGCGGCGGCGTCCCCGGCATCCGCGGGTGCGCCGGCCAGCGGGCGACCAGTCGGGCGATATCGTCTGGCTGTTCGATCTCGACAACACGCTGCACGACGCCTCCCACGCGATCTTCCCGGCCATCAACCGGCGCATGACCGCCTATGTGGCGCGCGTGCTCGGCGCCGATGAGGCCACCGCCAGCCGCGTGCGGGTGGAGTACTGGCAGCGCTACGGCGCCACCCTGCTCGGCATGATCCGCCACCATGGCGTGGATGCGGCCGATTTCCTGCACGAAGCCCACGACTTCCCGGCGCTGGCCGAGATGGTGCGCGTGCGGCGCGGGCTGGCCGCCGCGCTGCGCCGGCTGCCCGGGCGCAAGATCCTGGTCACCAACGCCCCGCGCGACTACGCCCGGGCGGTCATGGCGATTGCCGGCATCGAACGCTGCTTCGAGCGCGTGGTGGCCATCGAGGACATGTGGGTGCACGGCCATCTGCGGCCCAAGCCTGACCGCCGCATGCTGCGCCGGCTGCTGGCGCGCACCGGCGTGGCGCCCCATCGCGCGGTGCTGGTGGAAGACACGCTGTCGCATCTGAAACACTATGCGGGCACGGGTATCCGCACCGCCTGGGTAACCGGCTACCTGCGCACGCTGGCGCCATCGCGGCCCCATCCGGTGCCGGAGACCGTTCCGGTCCCGGTCGATGCCGCCGTGCCGGGCGCCGTGGCCGACGCCGCCACGCGCACCGCGCTGGCCGCCGAAGACCGCCAGCACGTGGGCCACGGCGCCCAGGAGCGCTCGGTGACGATGATGGCCGCCGAAGCGCAGCTTCCGCCACCTGGCGCGGATGGCGCACAATACGGCACGGCGCCGCAGCAGTTGCCCGACCATGCCCCGCGCGTACGGGCGCGCGTGGTGAATCGGCCCGGCTATGTGGACATAAAAGTACAATCGATGCATCAACTCCTACGACGAATACGGAGAACCGGGTCATGACGCAAACCATCGAAAGCCAGCCGGAGGCGCCGCCGCTCGTGGCCGCCACCGCCATCCAGACCGCCGAAGGGCCCGCGCGCAAGCGCCCGCGCCCCGGCGAGCGGCGCATCCAGATCCTCCAGACCCTGGCCGGCATGCTTGAGCATCCGCGCGGGGAAAAGATCACCACGGCGGCGCTGGCCGCCAGGCTGTCGGTCTCGGAAGCCGCGCTGTACCGCCATTTCGCCAGCAAGGCGCAGATGTTCGAGGGCCTGATCGGCTTTATCGAGCAGACCGTGTTCGGGCTGATCAACCAGATCACCGCGCAGGAGGAGCATGGCCTGCGCCAGGTGCAGGCCATCGTGCGGATGCTGCTGTCGTTTGCCGAGAAGAACCCCGGCATGACGCGCGTGCTGACCGGCGAGGCGCTGGTGGGCGAGCACGAACGGCTGCAGGAGCGCATCAACCAGATGGTGGACCGGATCGAGGCGTCGCTGCGCCAGTGCCTGAAGGTGGCCGTCACGCAGGCCGCCTTCCCGGCCGACGCCGACATTCCGGTGCGCGTGGCGCTGATCACGGCGGCCGTGCAGGGCCAGTGGCACCGCTACGTGAAGAGCGGCTTCCGCAAGGCGCCGGGCGAGAACATCGACGCCCAGCTGCGGATCCTGCTGGGCTGAAACCAGCGGGAGGACCGGGGGCGCGTCACACGCGGCCAGCAGCGCACCCGGGAACTGCACTATAATGGCCGCGTCGCGCCGATTTGATGACTGGCTTGCGGGCGCGCGGCAGCCAACGGGGATCTCAGGATGACCGCCGGCTGCCACTATAAATGCGGCTAAAGAGGTTGGGTCGGTGCCTCGCGGGAGCAATCCACGATATGGCGCCGACGCGCGGGACACCGCGACATGCCCGACTTGGCTGCGACACACGCAACTGCCAGTCGGGTTTTTTTATGCCCGCTCGCCGCGGGCCCCCTCCATGACAGATGTTGCTATTCCTGCCGCCGTACCGGCTGCCGACCTGCCAGCCGGCTCCGTCGGCGTCGTCACGCCCCGGCGCATGCACTTCGCCGAGCCGCTGCCGCTGCGCAACGGCAGCCAGCTGGCCGGCTATGACCTGATGGTGGAAACCTACGGCACGCTCAATGCGGCGGCATCGAACGCCGTGCTGGTGTGCCATGCGCTCAACGCCTCGCACCATGTGGCCGGCATCGCGGCGGACAATCCGCGCGACATCGGCTGGTGGGACAACATGGTTGGCCCCGGCAAGCCGCTCGATACCGACCGCTTCTTCGTCATCGGCGTGAACAACCTCGGTTCCTGCTTCGGCTCGACCGGGCCGATGAGCACCAACCCGGCCACCGGCCAGCCCTATGGCGCGCTGTTCCCGGTGGTGACGGTGGAGGATTGGGTCAACGCCCAGGCGCGCGTGGCCGACGCGTTCGGTATCACGCAGTTCGCCGCGGTGATGGGCGGCAGCCTGGGCGGCATGCAGGCGCTGGCCTGGAGCCTGATGTACCCGGACCGGCTGCGCCACTGCATCGTGGTGGCGTCCACGCCCAAGCTGTCGGCGCAGAACATCGCCTTCAACGAGGTGGCGCGCAGCGCCATCCTGTCGGACCCGGACTTCCACGGCGGCAACTACTACGCGCACAACGTCAAGCCGAAGCGCGGCCTGCGCGTGGCGCGCATGATCGGCCATATCACCTACCTGTCCGACGAAGACATGGCCGAGAAATTCGGCCGCTCGCTGAAGTCCGAGGACATCCGCTTCTCGTTCGATGTCGAGTTCCAGGTGGAAAGCTACCTGCGCTACCAGGGCGACAAGTTCGCCGAGTACTTCGACGCCAACACCTACCTGCTGATCACCCGCGCGCTCGACTACTTCGACCCGGCGCTGGCCTATGGCGGCGACCTGAAGCGCGCGATCTCCCACACCCAGGCCAGCTTCCTGGTGGCGAGCTTCACCACCGACTGGCGCTTCGCGCCGAACCGCAGCCGCGAACTGGTCAAGGCGCTGCTGGACAACAAGCGGCCGGTCTCGTACGCCGAGATCGACGCCCCGCACGGCCACGACGCCTTCCTGCTCGACGACCCGCGCTACCACAACCTGATGCGCGCCTATTACGAACGCATTGCCGAGGAGATCGGCGCATGAACGCCTCCGCCAATCCCAATATCCTCGCGCTGCGGCCGGACTTCCGCGCGATTGCGCGCTGGATCGAGCCCAATTCCACGGTGCTGGACGCCGGCTGCGGCGACGGCAGCCTGCTGCGCGTGCTCCAGGACGAACTGGATGTGCAGGCGTATGGCATCGAGATCCGCGACGAAGGCGTGCTGGCCTGCGCCCAGAAGGGCGTGCACGTGATCCAGCAGGACCTGGAGGGCGGGCTGGCGCTGTTCGAGGACCGGAGCTTCGACACGGTGATCCTGTCCCAGACGCTCCAGACCATCCACAACACGGCCCAGGTGCTGCGCGACACCCTGCGCGTGGGGCGCGAGTGCATCGTCTCGTTCCCGAACTTCGGCTACTGGCCGCACCGGCTGTCGGTGTTCCGGGGGCGCATGCCGGTGTCGGAATCGCTGCCGTACCAGTGGTACAACACGCCGAACGTGCGCGTGCTGACCATCAGCGACTTCGAGGCGCTGGCGCCCAAGGTGGGCCTGCGCGTGCTGGACCGCGTGGTGATGCACGAGGGCGTGACCGTGAACTGGGGCGAGAACTGGCGCGGCAGCCTGGCGGTGTACCGGGTTTGCGCGGTGTGAACCTGGCTTGACGCCGGGGCCGGGTCGGCATACCGTACGACGATTACCGAACGATCGTACTATTTTTTTGCCATGACCCAAGCGCCCCACACCGACTCGCAACATCCGTTCGACCTCGCCCTGGCGCTGGAGCCAGCCGGCGCGCACCGCTTCCTGGGGCACACCAGCCAGGCCTACTGGAACATGATCGGCCCGTTCGGCGGGATGACGGCGGCCACGCTGCTCCAGGCGGCGCTGCGCCACCCGGAGCGGCTGGGCGATCCGATTGCGCTCACGGTGAATTTTGCCGGGCCGATTGCGGAAGGGCCGTTCGAGATCGAGGCGCGTCCGTCGCGGACCAACCGCTCCACCCAGCACTGGCATCTGGAGCTGCGCCAGAACGGCGAGGTGACGACCACCGGCAGCGCGGTCTTCGCCGTGCGGCGCGAGACCTGGGGCAGCGGCGAGGCCGTCATGCCCGACGTGCCGCCCGCCGACACCCTGCCCGGCATGGGCGGCTTCGCGCCGGTGCGCTGGATCGGCAGCTACGACATGCGCGCGGTGCGCGGCGCCAAGCCGTCAGCGGCCGTCGGTACCGAGCATCCGGACAGCCTGACCCAGTTCTGGCTCCGTGACGAACCGGCCCGCACGCCCGACTATGCCGCCGTGGCGGCGTGGTGCGATGCCTTCTATCCGCGCATTTTCCTCAAGCGCGCCGGCTTCGTGCCGGCCGGCACGGTGTCGATCACGACCTATTTCCATGCCGATGCGGCCACGCTGGCCGAGTTGGGCGACAGCCACGTGCTCGGCAGCGCGCGGGCGCAGGTGTTCCGCCAGGGCTTCTTCGACCAGAGCGCGCAGATCTGGAGCGCCAGCGGCGTGCTGCTGGCCTCGTCGCACCAGATCGTTTACTACAAGGAATAAGGCCGATCAGGCCGGACGCGGCACGCCCGGCTCCTTGGCCGGCTCGCGCGCCTGGGCTTCGTAGCGGTGGACCGTGCCGCGCATCGCCCAGAGCAGGGCCACGCCGGGCACGGCCGCCACCACGGTGCCGAGGTAGAAGGGCGCCCAGCCCCAGGCTTCGACCATATAGCCCGAGGTGGGCCCCACGTAGACCCGGCCAATCGACGCCAGCGCGGACAGCAGCGCGTACTGCGTGGCCGAGAACGAGCGGTTGCACAGCGTCATCAGCAGCGCCACGAAGGCCGCCGTGCCCATGCCGCCGCAGATGTTCTCGATGGCGATGGTCGCGCCCATGCTCCAGATATGGGGCGGCGTGACCGAGAGCACCCAGTAGCCGAGGTTCGACACGGCCTGCAGGATGCCGAACAGCATCAGCGACCGGTACAGCCCCAACCGGACCATCAGCGACCCGCCGAACAGCGCACCGATGATCGTTGCCGCGAGGCCCAGCGTCTTGTTGACGATGCCCACCTCGCCCGGATCGAAGCCCAGGCCCCGGATCAGGAACGTGGTGGAGAGGCTGCCGGCAAAGGCGTCGCCCAGCTTGTAGAGCACGATCAGCAGCAGCAGCCACCATGCGCCCTGGCGCCCGAAAAAGTCGCGCAGCGGGCCGACCACGGCTTCCTCCAGCGTGCGTGGCTGGCGCGCCGGCACGTCCGGCTCGGGCGCCCAGAACAGCGTCAGCAGCCCCACCGACATCAGCGCCGCCATCAGCAGGTACATGCTGGACCAGCCCAGCACGCGGTCCGCCAGGTACAGCGCCAGCCCGCCGGAGACCAGCATCGCCAGCCGGTAGCCGAGCACCTTGACCGCCGCGCCGGCGCCCCGTTCGGCCGGGCGCAGCACGTCGGTGCTGTAGGCATCGAACACAATGTCCTGCGACGCCGACAGGAACGCCACCAGCGTGGCCAGCGCCGCCAGCGCCCAGAGCGCCTCGCGCGGGGGGCAGAACGCCATGGCGGCGATGCTGGCCACCAGCCCGAGTTGCGTCACCAGCAGCCAGCCGCGCCGCCGGCCCAGCAGGGGCGGGGTGTAGCGGTCCATCAGCGGCGCCCACAGAAACTTGAAGATGTACGCCTGCCCGACCAGCGAGAAGAAGCCGATGGTCTTGATGTCGAGCCCCTCCACGGTCATCCAGGCCTGGAGCGTGCCCGAGGTCAGCGCGAGCGGCAGCCCGGACGCAAAGCCCAGCGTCAGCATGGCGCCGATGCGTCGGTTGCGGAAAATGTCGAGGTAGTCTTGGAACGTCATGGATGTATTATTGCATCACCGTTTGCGTCCCCAATTACCGATTCGACGCCGTTTGTCGACCCTTATCGCGCCGAGCCCTGCCGTGACCCTGATCGCGTCGAACGAATCGCCGTTGCCACGGCGCCGCATGCCCGGGCGCCCGGGCTGGCTGGCATGGCTGGCATGGTCCTGCGCCGCGTGCGCGTGCCTGCCGGCCATCGCGCAGGAAGTGGCCGTGGTGGCCGCGCCCGACGACGGCGTGCGCGTGGAGCGCCGCTACTCCCGTGTGCGCACGATCGTGCCGATGGAAGTCATCGACCAGCAGGCCGCCCGCGAGTACGAGCAGATCAAGCAGGAAGCCATCGCCAAGCACACGCTGGCCGGCGACGACAACCCGCAGGTGAAGCGCCTGCGCGAGATCGGCATCCGGCTGCTGCCCGAGACC
This sequence comes from Cupriavidus sp. SIMBA_020, assembly GCF_046535395.1. Lineage (NCBI taxonomy): Bacteria > Pseudomonadati > Pseudomonadota > Betaproteobacteria > Burkholderiales > Burkholderiaceae > Cupriavidus > Cupriavidus sp. SIMBA_020. Next base: position 142,034 of record NZ_JAWRWU010000007.1, read on the forward strand.
GTGCTGTGGAACCCGCGCGCGGGCCGCTGGGCGTGGGAGATCAACCTGATCGAATCGAAGCTGGTCAATGCGTTCTGCATGCCCGGCGGCAAGATGGCGGTCTACTCCGGCCTGCTCGACCAACTCAAGCTCACCGACGACGAAGTGGCCATGGTGATGGGCCACGAGATCGCCCACGCGCTGGAGGAGCACGCCCGGCAGCGCGCGGCGCAGTCCGAGATCTCGAATCTTGGCGCCAACGTGGTGTCCCAGCTGACCGGCTTCGGCAATCTCGGCAATTTCGATATCGGCAACAATGCCCGGCTCGTGTCGCTGCGGTTTTCGCGGCTGGAGGAAACCGAGGCGGACCTGATCGGCATGGATATCGCCGCCCGCGCCGGCTACGACCCGCGCGCTGCCGTCACGCTGTGGCGCAAGATGGGCACGGTGCTGGAGATGGGCGACGAGTTCAAGTCCACCCACCCGTCCGGCCGCAGCCGCATCGCGGTGCTGGAGGCGCACATGGCCGAGGTGATGCCGCTCTACGCCAAAGCCATGAACATGCCGATGGAGAAGCTGCCCGCCCACACCCCCAATATGGCCAACCTTGGCGGCGCCCCGGTCGATGCCGGCGATGAGGACAGCCAGCGTCCACTAAAAAAGTAACGACGGCCGACGAATCAGGTTATCGACCATTCCTGTACGATGGAAAAGTGGCGCCAGCGCCCCTGAACCCGGCGTGGGCGAGCGAGGATCTCAACCTTGATCAGGGAGAAAGACATGAGGACAGGATTGCGCTGCGGCCTGGTAGCGGCCGCGCTGGTGGCTGCGGGCGCGTCGGGCATGGCCAGCGCCGCCGACAAGTTGCTGACGATGCCGATCGACAAGGCGCTGGCCAGCGAGGCCGCCAAGGAACGCATCGACCCGAACACCAAGCTGCTGTTCGGCTTCAACAAGCTCGAAGGCGCTACGGCGCCTACCTCGTACAAGACAGTGAAGCGCGTGCGGCGCCCGGTGAGCCAGGTGCCGGATGCCCCCAGGCCGACCGATGAGCAACTGTGCCAGACGGTCTTCGTGCAGGCCGTGCAGGACCTCCAGCAACGCGCGGCCCAGGCCGGCAGCAATGCCGTGGTGGAGATCCGCAGCAACTGGAAGGACGACGAGACCGCCAGCGAGACCACCTACGTCTGCGCCAAGGGCGCGGCCTATATCGGCGTGGCGCTGAAGGCCACGCTGGTCAAGACCGGCGGCTAGGCCGGCTGGCCCCCGGAAAAACGAAAAGCCGGCGCGAAGCCGGCTTTTCTTATTGTCGCGGCGCGTCCCTGACGCGTTCGTGCCGCGTTCGTGACGCGTCAGGCGGTCAGTCCGGTCGCCTCGTCGGCGCCCACATGCACGTTCATGCACTGCACGGCCGCGCCGGCGGCGCCCTTGCCGAGGTTGTCCAGGCGCGCCACCAGGTTCAGGCGCTCGGCGTTGCCGAACACAAACAGGTCCACGCGATTGGTGTCGTTGCTGGCCTGGACGTCGAAGAAGCCGCCGTCGAGGTTGGCATCGCTATTGAACGGGTGCACGCGCACGAACTGCTCGCCCTCGTAATGCTTGCGGTAGATGTCGAGGATGGCCTCGGCATCGGCCTTGCGCGAGAGCAGCGCCGGGAACACCGGCACGGTCACGGCCAGCCCCTTCAGGAAGTTGCCGACGATGGGGTTGAAGATCGGCGCCTGGGCCAGGCCAGCCTGCACGCGCATTTCGGGCAGGTGCTTGTGCTCGAGGCCCAGCGCGTACGGGCGCGGGCTATCGAGACGCGGATTCCCGCCTGCCTCGAACTCGGCAATCATCTTCTTGCCGCCGCCGCTGTAGCCGGTCAGCGAGAACGCCGAAACCGGGTAGTCGGCCGGCATCAGGCCCGCTTCCACCAGCGGACGCACGGCCAGCACGAAGGCGCTGGCGTGGCAGCCCGGCACCGCGATGCGCTTGCTGGCGCGCACCTTTTCGCGCTGGCCACGGGTCAGCTCGGGCAGGCCATAGGCCCACGAGTCGGTGGTGCGGAACGCCGTGCTGGCGTCGATCACGCACGTATCGGGATTGGTCACCAGCGAAACCGCCTCGCGCGAGGCCACGTCCGGCAGGCACAGAAACGAGACATCCGAGGCATTCAGAAAGCGTGCTCGCTCCTGCGGGTCCTTGCGCTTGTCATCGGCAATGCGCAGCAGCTCCACATCGGAGCGACCCGAGAGGTAGTCCAGCAGCCGGAGACCGGTGGTGCCTTCCTGACCATCGACGAACACTTTGAAAACCATGGCTGACTCACTCTGAAAATGCGAAAAGTCGCCTGCCCAACGGGGCAGCGAACCTGCATTGTAGCGAGGTTGGGGGTTGGGCGCAGGGTTTACGCGAGAGGAGCGGTTGCGATCCGACACATCCCGGGGCTTTGCAGGTAATAACCAAGTAGGTTAATTTTGCATGGAGAAATCGTCAGCGCATTACAAGCTGTCTTTGGTGAGGGCGTTGGTGGCAGAGGGGAGGGTGTGATCGAGCAACTGGTGATTGTGTCATTCAAGGTGCTGTAAAGAGCACCACCTCGAAAAAGGAGTCGGGATATGAGATGCCCGGAATGCGGAGGATCCGAACTGGTCAGGGAGCGGCGAGACATGCCCTACGACTATCGCGGCGAAACCACGGTGATCGAAGCAGTGCTGGCGGACTGGTGTCCCGCCTGCGGTGAAGGAGTTCTCGATCTCGATGAAGACGAGCGGATCGGACACTTGATGGTTGCCTTCAACAAGCAGGTCAACGCCGCCATCGTCGATCCGGCGTTCATCGTATCCGTGCGCCGCAAGCTGGAACTCGACCAGCGGGAGGCCGGCGAGATCTTCGGCGGCGGCGTCAATGCGTTCTCGCGCTATGAGACCGGCCGGACCAAGCCACCGCTGGCGCTGGTGAAGCTGCTCAAGTTGCTGGATCGCCACCCGAACCTGCTGGAGGAAATCCGCGCCATCTGAGCGCGACGGCCCCGGCATCCCGCCGGGGCGCCTGCCTCACAGCGGAAAATCGTAGTCGATCGACAGCGGGGCGTGGTCGCTGAACTTCTCGTCCTTGTAGATGGCGCAGGCGCGGGCCGTGGCGGCGATCTTGTCGGTGGTCAGGTGGTAGTCGATGCGCCAGCCGACGTTCTTCGCGTAAGCCTGGCCGCGGTTGCTCCACCAGGTGTACTGGTCCGGGCGCGGGTCGAGCTGGCGGAAGACATCCACATAGCCGTGGTTGTCGAACAGTTCGCCAATCCAGGCGCGCTCCTCGGGCAGGAAACCGGAGTTCTTGAGGTTGCCCTTCCAGTTCTTGATGTCGATTTCCTTGTGGGCGATGTTGACGTCACCGCACAAAACGATCTCGCGTCCGCTGGCCTTGAGTTGCAGCAGGTGCGGCAGGAACGCTTCCATGAAGCGGAACTTGGCCTGCTGGCGTTCTTCGCTGCTGGAGCCGGACGGCACGTAGACGGAGATCACCGCAAGATGCGGATACTGCACTTCCACGTAGCGGCCCTCGGCGTCGAACTCGGGCACGCCGAAGCCGGTGACCACCCGCTCGGGCTTGTGGCGCGTGTACAGGCCCACGCCGCTGTAGCCCTTCTTCTCGGCGTAGTGGAAAAAGCCGTGGTAGCCATGTGGCGCCAGGAACGCCTCGGTCATGTCGGCTTCCTGGGCCTTCAGTTCCTGCACGCAGATCATGTCCGCGTCCTGCTTGCCCATCCACTCGAAAAAGCCCTTCTTGGCCGCGGAGCGGATGCCGTTGAGGTTGGCGCTGATAATCCGTAACATCTCGGGAAATTTTGAAATTCAGAGAGAAAAGATGACGCAGCAGACCACGCCGGACGACCTCAGCCAGACCTTTATCCGCTTCGCGCTCGATGCGGGCGTGCTGTCCTTTGGCGAGTTCGTGACCAAGGCGGGCCGCAAGTCGCCCTACTTCTTCAACGCCGGCCTGTTCAACCAGGGCGCGATGCTGGGTCAGGTGGCGCAATTCTATGCGAAAACCCTGCTCAACTCGGGCCTCGAGTTCGACGTGCTGTTCGGGCCGGCCTACAAGGGCATCACGCTGGCCTCGGCCACGGCCGTGGCGCTCGCCGGCATGGGCCGGGACGTGGGGTTTGCCTACAACCGCAAGGAAGCCAAGGACCATGGCGAAGGCGGCACGCTGGTCGGCGCCAAGCTGCAGGGCAAGGTGGTGATCATCGATGACGTGATCTCGGCCGGCACCTCCGTGCGCGAGTCGATGCAGATGATTCGCGCCGCCGGCGCGGAGCCGGCCGCCGTGCTGATCGCGCTGGACCGCATGGAAAAGAGCGGCACCGCCGACAACATCGGCACGCATTCGGCTGTGCAGGACGTGCAGCGCGAATACGGCGTGCCGGTGATCTCGATCGCCAGCCTCAAGGACCTGCTGGCCTATCTCGATGCGTCGAACGACCCCGCGCTTGGGAACTCCCGGGCGGCCGTGGCGGCCTATCGTCAGAAGTACGGCGTCTGACGCGCCGGAGGGGGCGCCATGGGGCGCCCCGGCTCAACTTCCGAGGGAGCATGGCGTGGCGGACAAGCGGCAACAGCAGGTAAAACAGGCGACCAAGCAGGCAGTCAGGCGCGAACTGGGCGATCAGGGCGCGCCCCCGCAGGATTCCGCCTCAACGGCTACAGCGGCCCGGGCGAAGCGCACACGGGCGCCCAAGCGCGCCGCAGTGAGCGATCACTGCGCCCCTGACGCGCTGCCGGGCGACGGCCCCGCCCACGAAGCCTATGCGATCCGCGCGCTGGTGCTGCAAGGCGGCGGCGCGCTCGGCGCCTACCAGGCCGGCGTCTACCAGGGTCTGGCCGAAGGCGGCATTCATCCGAACTGGATCGCGGGTATCTCGATCGGCGCGCTCAATGCGGCGGTCATCGCCGGCAACCCGCCCGAAACCCGTGTGACGCAGCTGCGCGCGTTCTGGGAATACATCTGCGCCCAGCCGTGGCTGCCCGGCCTGCCGCTGGAACTGCTGACCGAGACCGCGCCCACCTGGCCGGAGCCGATGCGGATCTGGTTCGACAGCCTCAACGCGGCCCGCGCGATGATCGAAGGCCAGCGCGGCTTCTTCACGCCGCGCGCCATCGCCGATTTCTGGGGCCGTGGCGAAGACCCGGGCCGCGCCAGCTACTACGACACCGCGCCGCTCAAGGCCACGCTGGAGCGCTTTGCCGATTTCGACCGCATCAACCATCCGAAGGAGATGCGCGTCTCGGTGGGCGCCGTGAACGTGCGCACGGGCAATTTCGCGTATTTCGACAACACGCGCGAACGGCTGCGCGCCGAGCACTTCATGGCGTCTGGCGCCCTGCCGCCGGGTTTCCCGGCCGTGGAGATCGATGGCGAGTATTACTGGGATGGCGGGCTGGTCTCGAACACGCCGCTCCAGGAAGTGCTGACTGCCCAGCCGCGCCGGGACGCCCTGATCTTCCAGGTGGACCTCTGGAGCGCGCGCGGCAAGCTGCCGCACAACCTGCTCGACGTGGCCGAGCGCCAGAAGGACATCCAGTATTCCAGCCGCACACGCGCCATCACGGACGTCATGCGCGAGCAGCAGAACTATCGCCGCATGCTGAGCGAGCTGATGGCGCTGGTGCCGGTGTCGAAGCGCAACGACCCGTGGTACCAGCGCGCCGCCGACCATGCCTGCGACGCGCGCCGCAACGTCATCCAGCTCATCTACCGCGACAAGTCGTTCGAGGGCAGCGCCAAGGACTACCAGTTCGGTGCGCTGACGATGCACGAGCACTGGGCGAGCGGGCTCGAGGATATCCGCGACACCCTCAAGCACCCGAAATGGCTGGCGATGCCCGGCCCGGAGCGGCCGTTCGTCACCCACGACGTGCATCGCGGCAACGGCGACGACTGACCCCTGGGCGTCACTCCACCCGCAGTTTCGCCAGTTCCGGCTTCGGCGGCGGGTATGCCGGCTTGAGCTGCCGGAACACGGCCGTGATGATCTCGGCCACCATCAGGTTGCGGTGGGTCTTGGAGTCGGACGGCACGATGTACCACGGGCAGTCCGGCGTGGCCGTGGCCGCGATGGCGGCTTCGTAGGCTTTCTCGTATTCCTTCCAGAACTTGCGCTCGGCCAGGTCCTGCGTGTCGAACTTCCAGTGTTTCTGTGGATCGGCGATGCGCGCCTCGAGCCGCGCCTTCTGCTCGTCCTTCGAAATATGGAGGAAGCACTTCACGATGGTCGTGCCGGTATCGGTCAGCAGGGACTCGAACGCGCGGATCTGCTTGTAGCGGCGCTCCCACTCGGCTTCGGCGATCCAGCCATGCACGCGCGTGATCAGCACGTCCTCGTAATGGCTGCGGTTGAACAGCACGATCTCGCCGACGCGCGGCACCTGTGCATGCACGCGCCACAGGTAGTCGCGCGCCAGTTCCTCGGCGGTGGGCGCCTTGAAGCTGACCACGCGGATGCCAAGCGGATCGACGCTGCGGAAGACCGAGCGCACCGTGCCGTCCTTGCCGCTGGTATCCATGCCTTGCAGGACGACCAGCACCTTGCGGCGGTGCTCGGCGTAGAAGATGTCCTGGAGCGCGTCGAGTTCTGCCGAGAGTGTCTCCAGCCGCGCCTCGTCGGCGGCCTTGTCGCCCTGCGACAGCGGTTTGCCGCCCGGGTCGAAATCGGTCAGATTGAATTTTTTACTACTGGTGATGCGGAAATCGTCCAGCGTCATGGGGTCTCCGGTGGCGTGGCCTGCGGAGCCCCCATAGTCACGCGTTCAGTGCGGCAAGGTCAATAGTGCCTTCGAACACGGTGGTCGCCGGGCCGGTCATCCGCACCGGCTGGCCCGCGCCGTCCCAGGCGATGGTCAGGTCGCCGCCATGGGTGTGGACCTTGACCGGCGAGTCCAGCAGGCCGCGCCGGATGCCGGCCACCACGGCCGCGCAGGCGCCCGTGCCGCAGGCCAGCGTCTCGCCGGCGCCGCGCTCGAACACGCGCAGCCGCACGGTGCCCCGGTCCACGATCTGCATGAAGCCGGCGTTCACCCGCTTCGGAAACGTCTGATGATGTTCGATCACCGGGCCGTCCTGGAGCACCGGGAACTGCTCGGTATCGTCCACGATCTGCACCGCGTGCGGGTTGCCCATCGACACCGGCGTGATCCACGCCGTGCGGCCGTTCACCTCGAGGCCGTAGAGTGTGTCGTCGCCCTCGCGGCGCGTCGGCAGGCCCTCGGGCAGGAACGGCACGCGTGCCGGCGTCAGCTCGGGCGCGCCCATGTCCACCGTGACCTGGCCGTCGTCCTGCAGGGTCAGCGTAATCACGCCGTTCATGACCTCCACGCGCACCGAGCGCTTGTCGGTCATGCCCTTGTCCGTGACAAAGCGCACGAAGCAGCGCGCGCCGTTGCCGCAATGCTCCACCTCGCCGCCATCGGCATTGAAGATCCGGTAGCGGAAGTCCACGTCCGGGCGCGTCGATTTCTCGACGATCAGGATCTGGTCCGCGCCCACGCCAAAGTGCCGGCTGGCGAGCGCGCGCCACTGGGCCTCGGTCAGGTCGAGCGTCTGGTGGATGCCGTCCAGCACGACGAAGTCGTTGCCGGCGCCGTGCATCTTGGTGAACTGGAGTTTCATGGCTCGGATTGTAGCTAGTAAATCTCCGCCTCGCCGGGCGGGCGATGCTTGAAGCGCTTGTGCACCCAGTAGTACTCGGTCACGCGCGGGCGGATGGCGTCCTCGAAGAAGGCGTTCATGCGGCGCGTGTCGTCGGTCACGCTATCGCCGGGGTAGTCCTCCCAGGCGGGCAGGATGTGCAGCACATAGCCCTTGTAGTCGGGCAGCATCTCGGTATAGATCGGCACGACCTTGGCGCCGGTCAGCCGCGCCAGCCGCGACACGGAGGTCAGCGTGAGCGCCTCCACGCCGAAAAACGGCACGAATTCCGAGTCGCGCTCGCCGAAGTCCATGTCGGCGATCAGTTGCAGCGCCTCGCCCTTCTTCAGGCAGCGCAGGATGTCGCGCGCGCTGTCGTTGCGCGAGATCATGTTGGCGCCAAAGCGGCCACGCGCGTGCTTCAGGAAATCGTCGAACAGCGCGTTCTTCTGCTTGGTATACAGCGAGGCCCCCGAGCGGCCCACGTGGTCGCGCAGGTGGATGGTCAGCCGGATCGCGCCGGCCTCCACGCCCGAGAGGTGCATGGTGACGAGGATATGGGGCTTGCCGTCCAGCGCCACCAGGTTGGCCTGGTCGTCGATCTGCACCCAGCGGCGCATCTGGGCCTCGCTGCCGGTCCAGAAGATGCCGCGCTCGGCAAAGCTGCGGAAGATGTGGCGGAAGGTCTCGCGCGACATCTCGTCGATCTCGGCCTCGGATTTCTCCGGGAAACAGAGCCGCAGGTTGGCGCGCACCACCTCGCGGCGACCGCTCGGAATCCGGTAGAGCAGGCCGCCCAGCCCTTCGCCGAAGCGCGCGACGAACGGATACGGCAACTTGCCCAGCACGGTCAGCAGGCCGATGCCGAGCCAGGTAAAGATTCGGCTCATTGGATGGATTCTTGGGTGGCCGCCTGCGGCTGGCTGGTCAGGTCGGGCGGCGGCGGGGCGCCGGTGGGCTGCTTGTAGCGGTTGTAGCCCCAGAGGTACTGGGTGGGCGCCATCGCAATCGACTCCTCGACCGCGCGGTTGATCTGGGCGGCGGCCGCGTCCACCTCGGCGGCCAGTACGCCGCCACAGCCCACCAGACGCATGTGGCCGACATAGCCGGCGCCCTTGGGCAGGCGCTCGGCGAACATCATGACCACCGGCGCGTTGGTCAGCCGGTGCAGGCGGTGCACCAGCGTCATCGAATAGGCCGGCTTGCCGAAGAACGGCGCCCAGGTGCCGTCTCCGGCACTTGGTACCTGGTCGGGGAGGATGCCGACGGCCTCGCCGCGCTTGAGCGCCTTGACCAGCATGCGCACCCCGCGCGGCGTGGCCGGCGCCATCGAGATGCCCGGCCGGCTGCGCATCCGTTCGATGAACTCGCGCAGCCACTGCTGGTGCGGCGGCTTGTACAGCACGGTCACGGGGCGGTGCACCGCATGGGACTGCGGCAGCACTTCAAAGCAGCCCAGGTGCGGGGTCAGGATGATGATGCCGTTGGCCTGCATCTGGAGCCGGTTCAGCGTGGGCCAGAGCGATTCGTCGAAGTTATAGAGCGTGGCGTCCAGCGTCTTGCGGCTCCAGAAGTACGGCATCTCGATGATCAGCCGGCCCGTGGCGCGCGCGGCCTCGGCCAGCATGGCGTCGGTGGCGTCCGGGTAGGCGTGGCGGAAGTTCTCGGTCAGGCGCTGGCCATAGCGGCCCGGCAGCCGCGCCACGAGCAGGCCCAGTGCGCCGCCGATGGCGTGCAGCACGCGCAGGGGCAGGAGGGAGATGAGCCAGAAGATAAAGGTCATGGGGCCAAACGTGGAAATACGGGCAAAAAAGGCTTGTCGACGGGGAATCGCGGGCGAGGCAGGCACGGTATCGTACCGGCTATACGTCCTGGCGCATCCGTGCGCGCGGTGTACTGTGCGGCGCGCCATTCCCGCGCATCGCGGCGTGCTGCAGCGCACGCGGCAGGCGCGTATAATAGCCTGTATCGCCGAGTTAACTGACAACTTGCGGGGCGATGCCGCTCTCTCCAGAGCGGTCTGAAAATACCGCTAAAGCGTCGCCGCATCGTTTCCCGAGGGTGGCACGCAATAGCCGACTCACAGCCAATATTGGCAAACCTTGGAGAAACAAGCTCGTGGCAAACGACTTCCTGTTCACTTCGGAATCTGTCTCCGAAGGCCATCCCGATAAAGTTGCCGACCAGATCTCGGACGCTGTCCTGGACGCCATCCTGGCCCAGGACAAGTACGCCCGCGTGGCGGCCGAGACGCTCTGCAACACCGGTCTGGTGGTGCTGGCCGGTGAAATCACCACCACGGCCAACGTGGACTACATCCAGGTCGCCCGCGACACCATCAAGCGCATCGGCTACGACAACACCGAGTACGGCATCGACTACAAGGGTTGTGCCGTGCTGGTGGCGTACGACAAGCAGTCGCCGGACATCGCCCAGGGCGTGGACCGCGCCTCGGACGACTACCTGAACCAGGGCGCTGGCGACCAGGGCCTGATGTTCGGCTACGCCTGCGACGAGACGCCCGAACTGATGCCGTTCCCGATCTACTACGCCCACCGCCTGGTGGAGCGCCAGTCGCAGCTGCGCCGTGACGGCCGCCTGTCCTGGCTGCGCCCGGACGCCAAGTCGCAGGTCACCGTGCGCTACGTCGACGGCCGCCCGCACAGCGTGGATACCGTGGTGCTGTCGACCCAGCACGCCCCGGACATCACCCAGGCCCAGATCCGCGAAGCCGTGATCGAGGAAATCATCAAACCGGTGCTGCCGGCCGCGATGCTCAAGGACACCAAGTACCTGGTCAACCCGACCGGCCGCTTCGTGATTGGCGGCCCGCAGGGCGACTGCGGCCTGACCGGCCGCAAGATCATCGTCGATACCTACGGCGGCGCTTCGCCGCACGGTGGCGGCGCGTTTTCGGGCAAGGATCCGTCGAAGGTGGACCGCTCGGCCGCCTACGCCGCCCGCTACGTGGCCAAGAACGTGGTCGCCGCCGGCCTGGCGCGCCAGTGCCAGGTGCAGGTCAGCTACGCCATCGGCGTGGCCCGCCCGATCAACGTGACCGTGTACACGGAAGGTACCGGCAAGATCTCGGACGAGAAGATTGCCGAGCTGGTGCAGGAGCACTTCGACCTGCGCCCGAAGGGCATCGTCCAGATGCTGGACCTGCTGCGCCCGATCTACGAGAAGAGCGCCGCCTACGGCCACTTTGGCCGCGAGGAGCCGGAGTTCTCGTGGGAAGCCACCGACAAGGCCGCTGTGCTGCGCGCCGCCGCCGGCCTGTAATCGGTCGCCCGGCAGTCAGGAACCCCGCCGGTCCTTCGGGACCCGCGGGGTTTTTTGTTATCTGGGCGCCACGTGGCACCACGCTGGCCGCGGAGTAGAATCCGGGGCAACCGGACCTCCACGCCAACGCCATGACGACCCCGCTGAACCTGATCCGCACGCAGCCCTATACCGAATGGGCGCCCGACGTCACCCCCGAGGTGCGCGCCGACCTGCGCCGCCAGCTCGAGCAGGGCGCTGTGCTGTACTTCCCGAACCTGAATTTCCGCTTCCAGCCCGGCGAGGAGCGCTTCCTCGATGCCCGCTGGTCCGACGGCAAGTCGAAGAACATCAACCTGCGCGCCGATGACCGCGCCGTGCGCGGCGCCGTGGGCAGCGAGCAGGACCTGGCCGATCTCTACGCGCTGATCCGCCGCTATGCGGACGCCAGCGAGACGCTGATCCACACGCTCTTCCCGGAATATGTGACGCATATGACACGTGCGGGCACCTCGCTGCGGCCCAGCGAGATCGCCGGCCGTCCGGTGAGCTGGCGCAAGGACGACACCCGCCTGCACGTGGATTCGTTCCCGTCCAATCCGATGCTGGGCAAGCGCCTGCTGCGCGTGTTCCACAACATCGACCCCGCCGCGCCGCGCGTGTGGCGCGTGGGCGAGCCGTTCGCGGACTTCGCTGCCCGCTTCGTGCCGAAGACGCACGCCATGTGGCCGGGGCAGGCGTGGCTGATGAAGCAGCTTCACATCACCAAGCGCGCGCGGTCCGAGTACGACCACCGCATGCTCCAGCTGCACGACCTGGCCAAGGCAGACCTGGACTACCAGAAGACCGTGCCGCAGCAGGAGTTCCACTTCCCGCCCGGCGCCACCTGGATCGTGTTCAGCGACCAACTGCTCCACGCCGCCATGCGCGGCCGGGCGATGATGGAGCAGACCATCTACCTCGACCCGGCAGCCATCAGCGACCACACCCACTCGCCCGAGGCGGTGCTGGCGCGCATGCTCGGCAAGCCGATGCTGGCGGCCTGAGCGTCCCCGAGCGTCCCCGAGCGGACCCGATTCAGCGCAGCAACAGCTTCAGCATCGACGCGAAACGCTTGCCGTAAGGCGGCCGCAGCAGGCCGGCGCCGTTCAGCCCGGCCTGATGGAACACCGGCTTGAGCTTGGAGAAGGTCTCGAAGCCGGCCCGGCCGTGGTACACGCCCATGCCGCTCGGGCCCACGCCGCCGAACGGCAGGTCGTCCTGGGCGATGTGGAACAGCGTGTCGTTGATGGTGACGCCGCCGGCCACGGTCTGGCGCATCACGTGGTCCACCACGTCGCGGCGCCGGTCGAACAGATAGAGCGCCAGCGGCCGGGGCCGCGCATTGACGAAGCCGATGGCCTCGTCCACGGTGCGATAGGTCACCACGGGCAGCACCGGCCCGAAAATCTCCTCCTGCATCGCCATCACATCGCCGGGCACGTCCGTCAGCAGCACGGGCGGCAGGCGGCGCGCGTCGGCGTCCGGCATGGCATCGGTCAGCGGCACCACGCCGGCGCCGGCCGCGCGCGCGGCGTCGATCATCGACACCAGCCGGCCAAAATGGCGCGGGCTGATGATGCTGGTGTAGTCGGGGTTGCGGGCGAGATCCGGATAGAGGCGGTTCACGCAGCGGCGCGCGGCCTCGGCAAAGCGGTCGCGCTGGTCCTCGGGCAGCAGCACGTAGTCCGGGGCGATGCAGGTCTGGCCGGCGTTGAGCAGCTTGCCCACCACGATGCGCTCCACGGCGTGGTCGAAATCGGCATGCGGGCCGATGATGGCCGGCGACTTCCCGCCCAGCTCCAGCGTCACCGGCGTGAGGTTGGCGGCGGCGGCGCGCATCACGTGATGGCCGACGTTGGTCGAGCCGGTGAACAGCAGGTGGTCGAAGGGCAGGGCGCTGAAGGTGGCGGCGACCTCGGCATCGCCATTGATGACCGACACCTCGTCCGGCGCGAAGCTGGCCTGTACCAGCTGGGCGAACAGCGCCGAGAAGCGCGGCGTGTATTCGGACAGCTTGACCATGGCCCGGTTGCCGGCCACCAGCGCGCCGGTGAGCGGGCCCACGGTGAGGTAGAGCGGATAGTTCCACGGCACCACCACGCCCACCACGCCGAGCGGCTGCGGCATCAGGCGCGAGCGGCCCGGCAGGAACCACAGGCCGGTGCGGGCGCGGCGCACGCGCATCCAGCGCCGGCCGTGCCGCAGTGCGTCATCGATGCCGGCCAGGCTCGGGAATACCTCCAGCAGCGCGGTTTCCTGCGGTGGCCGGTTGGTGAAGTCGGCGCTGATGGCGGCGGCGATGGCGTCGTGGTGGGTCTTCACGAGCTGCCGCAGCCGGCGCAGGCGGTCCGCGCGGACGTCCCACGGCGGGGTCTGGTCGTGCCGCGACGCCGCGCGCATGGCGCCGAACACCGATGACATGGCGGGAACTTCTCTCATCTGGCGGTCTCCTGGCTGTCCTGGCGGGGCTGCTTTGGGGATGGCGCATGACCCTCGCGCACCATCGCGCACCATAAGCCAGCCGCCCCGTTCCCGCAATGGAGGACGGCCCCCAAACGCTGCGTGCCGGCGCGGGTCGTTCCCGGCTTCATTCCGCCGGCCCCAGCGCCTACACTGGATTTTCGCGGTGGCCCGGGAACACAGGCAGGCGGGGAGACAGATGGAAGCGATCTTTGACTATCTCGTCGTGGGGGCCGGCTCGGCCGGCTGCGCGCTCGCCGGCCGGCTGGCCGACAGCGGCACCGACTCCATCGGCCTGCTCGAAACCGGCGGCCACGATCACCATGTGCTGGTGCGCACACCCGCCGGATGTGGCGCGATGCTGCCGCGCGCTGGCCGCCGCAACTACGGCTACGAGACCGTGCCGCAGGCCGGGCTGGATGGCCGGCGCGGCTACCAGCCGCGCGGCCGGGGCCTGGGCGGGTCATCGTCGATCAACGCCATGATCTATATGCGGGGCCGCCCGGCCGACTACGACGGCTGGGCCGCCGCCGGCTGCGACGGCTGGTCGTGGGACGATGTCCTGCCCGTCTTCCGCCGCGCCGAATGCAACGCCCGCGTGGCCGGCCACGACGACGATCCGCTGCACGGCGGCACCGGCCCCCTCCACGTCAGCGATCTCTGCTCGCCCAACCCGTTCGGCCAGCATTTCATCGATGCCGCCGAACTGGCCGGCCTGCCCCGCAACGACGATTTCAATGGCGACGAGCAGGAGGGCGCCGGCTGGTACCAGGTGACCCAGCACAACGGCGAGCGCTGGAACGCCGCGCGCGCCTACCTGCACGGCGGCAACGTGCGCGACCGCGCCTGCAACGGCGGGCGCTCGCACCTGCATGTGCTGACCGGCACGCAGGTGCTGCGGATCCTGTTCGAAGGGCGCCGCGCGGTGGGCGTGCTGGCCCGGCGCGATGGGGCCGAGGTGGTGCTGCGCGCGCGCCGCGAGGTCATCGTCAGCGCCGGCGCGTTCGGCTCGCCGCAGTTGCTGATGGCGTCCGGCATCGGCCCGGCGGCGCACCTGCGCGGGCACGGCGTGGCCGTGGTGCATGACCTGCCCGGCGTGGGCGAGAACCTCCAGGACCATCTCGACGTGATCCTGCACAAGCGCGTGGCGGCCACGGCGCTGTTCGGCGTCTCGCTGGCCGGGGCCTGGCGGCTGCTGGCCGAGATGCGGCGCTACCGTCGCGAGAACGCCGGCATGATGACGTCGAATTTCGCCGAGGCGGGCGCCTTCGTGCGCAGCCGCCCGGACCTCGACGAGCCGGACCTGCAACTGCATTTCGTGGTGGGGATGGCGGACAACCACATGCGCCGCGTCAATCGCGGGCATGGCTATTCCTGCCATGTCTGCCTGCTGCGGCCGCGCAGCCGGGGCGTGGTGCGGCTGGTGTCGGCGGACATGCGCGAGGCGCCGGCCATCGATCCGCGCTATTTGTCCGATCCAGAAGACATGGAGGGGATGGTCAACGGGCTGCGCATCGTGCGCGCCATTTTCGACCAGCCCCCGCTGGCCGCGTTTGGCGGCCGGGAGCTGTATTCGGCGGACCTGCGGCTCGATGGCAGCGACGATGACGCCGTGCGCGCGCTGATCCGCCGCCAGGCGGACACGATCTACCACCCCGTGGGCACCTGCCGCATGGGCATGGACCCGCTGGCGGTGGTGGACCCGCAGCTACGGGTGCGCGGCGTGGAGGGGCTGCGCGTGGTCGATGCGTCGATCATGCCGACGCTGGTCGGCGGCAATACCAACGCGCCCGCCATCATGATCGGCGAGCGCGCCCACGACCTGATCCGCTATGCGCCGCGCGTGACGCTGCGCATCCGCGAGTCGGTCGCCGGGGTGGCGGCGGACTGAAGCCAGTCGACTTCAGCCGGCCATCCGGAACTGCCCCACGCAGTCGCGCAGCTTGCCGGCCTGCTCGTCCAGGGACTGGGCGGCGGCGGCGGCTTCCTCGACCAGCGCGGCGTTCTGCTGCGTGACCTGATCCATCTGGCCCACCGCGTGGCCCACCTGCTCGATGCCGGCGCTCTGCTCCTGCGAGGCCGCGGCGATCTCGGCGATGATGTCCGACACGCGCTTCACGGCCTGGCGGATCTCGGTCATCGTGCCGCCCACGCCTTCGGCCTGGGTGGAGCCGGTGCGCACGGTGGTCACCGAGGCCTCGATCAACTCCTTGATTTCCTTGGCGGCGCTGGACGAGCGCTGCGCCAGGCTGCGCACCTCGCCGGCCACGACCGCGAAGCCACGGCCCTGCTCGCCGGCGCGGGCCGCTTCCACGGCGGCGTTCAGCGCCAGGATGTTGGTCTGGAAGGCGATGCCCTCGATCAGGTTGGTGATCTCGGCGATGCGCTCGGAGCTGCCGCTGATGGCGCCCATCGTATCCACCATCTGCTGCACGGCCTGGTTGCCGGCGTCGGCCACCTCGGCGGCGTTGGCCGCCAGCGAGCTGGCCTGGCGCGCGTTCTCGGCGTTCTGGCGCACGGTGGTGGTCAGCTCTTCCATGCTCGACGCGGTTTCCTCCAGTGACGCCGCCTGCTGCTCCGTGCGCGACGACAGGTCCACATTGCCGGCCGCGATCTGCCCGGCGGCCACGCTGACGGAATCGGTGGACTGGCGCACCTCGCGCAGGGTCTGCGCCACGCGCTCGATCAGCGTGTTGAACGATTGCGCGGTCTGGCCGATCTCGTCCATCCGCGCCACCGACGCGCGATGATCCAGGTCCAGCGTCTGGCTCACGTGTTCCAGCGTGCCCTGGATATCGGCCAGGCTGTGCCTGATGCGGCGATACAGCGACACGGCCATGAAGACGGTGAACGCCACGACGGCGACGATGACGCTCACGAACGTCCACACGGTGCGGGTGTGCTGCGCCTTGTTCGCCACCACGGCGTCGTCGCCGAGCTTTGTGTTGTACGCGATGTGTTCGTCGATGGCATTGCGCAGGGCCGCCGATGCCTGGAACAGCTCGCTGCCGGGCGTCAGCATTTGCTGGACCGCACTATGGTCGTTGTTGTTGGACCGATCGAGGAAAGCGGGGAACTGGTCGACGAACCGCTTGATGGCGGATTTGCCGGATTCCAGCAGCTTGCTGTCGGTCTCGTCCGAGATATCCTCGCGGGCGTACAGCGCCGCCATTTCGTCGAGGCGCTTCCTGGCCTTGGCGATGTCGGCTTCGGCCTCCTTCTTGGCCGCGGCGTCATCGGTGACCGCATGGCGGTACAGGCTCACGCGCAGACCGGCCACGGCGTCGCTGATGATATTCAGGTGCCGCACACTGGCCAGCGTGTTCGAGTTGAAGTACTCGAGTCGTTTCTCGGCTTGGTTGAGTTGCCAGATGCCGCCGATTCCGAGGAACAGCAGCGAGAGTACGGCGATGGAAAGCGTAAGAAGCAGGCGTTGGGTGATATTCATGGGGTGTGGACGGCACATGCTTTATCGCAGTGCTCGTTGGTGGCGACTGAAGTGCAGGCAGGCTCGTAGCCCGTCGCCTCAACGTTTACGACCGGTTTCTCACGGGTTGAAGGGATTTTCGATGCGCCGCAGCAACCGGCGTGCGATGTCCGGCCATGCCCCCACTGCGCTGAGATCCCCGGATATATCAAAAATCACATTTTTACGATTGTTTAATCGGATCTGAAAGAGCCTGATATGCCTCTTGCGCATGTGCGTATCGCAAAGGAGGGGTATTTCATGAGGCGGCATTCATCTTTTCTCGGATTTTTCTTACCACGGATGGCTCGTCCATCTGCGTTGCTGACGGGCCGAAGGGCGTCAGATTGTCAGGTTTTATATATCAGTGTGTCGAGACGGATTGTCCGATCGTCGGCAATGCTTGCCATGGCAGTCGCGATTAGCGGGTGCGCTGTTGCGCCAGAAAGTTCTATCGATGCCCGCGCAAAATCGGTTAACTACACGGAAGATTACATCCATCGCTATTCAATTATGAAGCTTAGCGGTGAGCCCTATGGTATTGGCGGTAGTCAAGTGAAGCCCTTCTCCTGGGGAAGTGCAGGCACCGGTGGCTGCTGCGTATGGCTACCCGGTGTAGGCCGATCTATCAAGGTTGAATGGCAGGTTGGGCAGTTTCACGATTTGCGTCCGCACTGGAAAACGTTTAGCAAAGACGTGGTTATTATCGGTGAGGCCCCAAGTAAGGCAAATGCAGAGGGGTATCTAATTATCCGATTCTTCGAAGGTCACGAGATTGAGGCGGAGTTTGTACAAAGGGAGAAATTTCATCCGGCCAATCCACGCACTGACGCTGCGTTCTCCGGAAAACGGCTCATGCGGCGTAAGGGGGAGTGATGCAGGATTGGAGGTTGAGATATATCAGTGTGTCGAGACGGGTTGTCCGATCGTCGGCAATACTTGCCATTGCAGTCGCGATTAGCGGGTGCGCTGTTGCGCCGGCGACTACGATCTCTATCGGTGCAAATTCTGTCAATTATACCGAAGACTACATTCATGAGTATTCAATCAGGAAGCTCGGCGGTGAACATTATGGGATTGGTGGCACGCAGGTGAAACCGTTCTCCTTGGGGGGCGCGAGCTCGGGCGACTGCTGCGCCAGACTGCCGGACATAGGTCAACGTATCAAGATCGTATGGAAAATTGGGGCTTTTCACGATCTGCGTCCGCAATGGAAAACATACAGCAAAGATGTCGTCATTATCGGTGAACCCTCTACTGAATCAAAACCGGAGGGATACTTGATTGTTAGATTTTTTGAGGATCACGAGGTTGAGGCGGAATTTGTAGAGGGAAAAAAATGGTATCCCGCCAATCCGCGCACTGATGCTGCGTTCTCAGGAAAACGAATCATGCGCCGTAAGGGGGAATGATGCAAGACAGCATTCACGACTCTGATGATACTTTTCACCGGGCCCTGAAAACCCATACTATTCTTTACCCTGACGATTTTGTGACCTGCTCGACCTGTGAACAGCGTCCCTGGTTCAGTTTCTTTTTCGATGGTACCGATAATAATAGAATTATTGATGCCCCGCTGGGAAAGCTTTCCAATATTGCGCGACTTTTCGCGGGGCATTGCGATGATGAACCATCAATCTTCCGTAGATATTATCCCGGCATCGGCACGCCGCTCGATCCGAGCAACGCGAGTTGGTTGGAGCAGGTCCGGGACAGCGAGACGCTTGGCGGCGGAATGGGTCTGGGTGCCGACGTCCGCCTGGCTAAAGCAGAGGGTGATTTATCCAGGCTCCTCAAATACACCCACCGCGTCACGCGCATCGACATCGCCGTTTTCGGATTTTCCCGAGGCGCCGCCCTCGCGCGGGCCTTCGTCAACCGCCTGATCCAAAAGTGCGAAATGCGCGATGGCATACTCCACTGGCCTTGCGAGACTGCCCTTGACGGCGAATCCGCACCGCTGCATATCCGGTTCCTGGGCCTTTTCGACACAGTCGAATCGGTCGGCCTGCCGGGAAAAAACCTGCATCCGGACATGTGGATGTCCATTCCCGAGCAGGTGGAACGCTGCGTCCATCACTACGCCACGCACGAACTGCGGTCCTTTTTCCCGCTGACGCCCGTCGATGCCGGTCTCAAGCACTGCGAGGAAATCGCCATGCCGGGCGTGCATTCCGACGTGGGCGGCGGATATCGGCCTGACGAGCAGGGGAGATCCGACATGCTGGCCCGCATTCCGCTGAATCGCATGCGGCTGGAGGCGGCCATTGCCGGCGTGCCATTTACGCCGCCCCTGCTCCTGACTCCGGATGTTCATGCGCTCTTCGAATACAGCGCGGACCTGAAAGCCCTGTACGACGAATATATGGCGGCCATCCCGACCCACGAATCACGCGAGGCGCAGATATTGGCCCATGTGCGGCTGTACTACGGGTGGTTGAAATCCCGCTACAAGACCAGCCCGTGCGATGTCTATAGTCGGTGCCAAGCCTCGAATATCGGCGGCGATGCGGAGATGGACCGGATCCGGAAGTCCTACGCCTATCTCGAACGCGATGCCGCTCAACTGGCGGATCGCGCCTGGGTCGCCGATATGCAGCGCCGGTATCCCGATACCTATCGCTGGCATCTGGCGATGCGCTACGAACACGAACATCGCGCGCCGCCGGTGCTGACCGAAAGGGAATCCGCCTACTTCGAGGCGTGGAGCAACCCGCCCGACCTGTCGCCCAATCTCATCCGCTTCTTCGACGAATATGTGCATGACTCGCGGGCGGGATTCATGATGGTCGGCAATGGCGGCTATTTGTCGCCGCGCGATATCGTGGCGATGTCGGTCGTGCCAGCGGCGACTCCTGCGCTTGCCGCTCTATAGGAATCAGACCGGCCACGTCCGCTTGGCCACGCGTTGCAATGTGACGGTATCGGCATCCAGCGTGCCGAACACGCGGCCGTGCTGCCGCCCGAGGCGGCTGGCGACGAACAGTTCGGCCGATTCCGAGTCCGCATGCGCGATCATCAGCGCGGCCTGCGCGGTCAGCACCAGGCCCTGCGCGAAGCGTCGGCCGCTCGCTTCGAGTTGCTCGGCCGGTTCGCGCAGCATGGCCTGCAGCGACGCCAGTTCCGCGCGCACGGCCGCGTTGCCGTTGGAAAGCCGCGCCAGTTCGTGCAGGATCCGCGCGCCATCGTCGGGGTTGCGTTGCAGGGCGCGCAGCACGTCCAGGCACATCACGTTGCCGGAGCCTTCCCAGATCGAATTGACCGGCGCCTCGCGGTAGAGCCGCGCCATCGGGCCTTCCTCGACATAGCCGTTGCCGCCCCAGACCTCCATGGCCTCACCAGTGGCTTCCAGCGCACGTTTGCAGATCCAGAACTTGGCGGCTGGGGTGACCACGCGCTTCCACGCGGCGGCGAGCGGGTCGTCCTCGGCATGCTCGAAGGCGTGAGCGAGGGCCATCATCATCTGCGTGGCGGCTTCGGACTCCAGGGCGAGGTCGGCCAGCACGTTGCGCATCAGCGGCTGGTCGGCCAGCAGCTTGCCGAACGCCATGCGGTGGCGCGCGTGATGGAGCGACTGCACCAGCGCCGCGCGCAGCAGCGCCGCGCTGCCGATCACGCAGTCGAGCCGGGTATTGGTGGCCATCTCGATGATGGTGGGGATACCGCGGCCTTCCTCGCCGATCAGGATGCCCGTGGCGCCCCGGAACTCGACCTCGCTGCTCGCGTTGGAGCGGTTGCCGAGCTTGTCCTTGAGGCGCTGGATCTCGATCGGGTTCTTGCCGCCGTCGTCGCGGAAGCGCGGCACGAAGAAGCACGAGAGCGGCCCCTCGGGGCCACCCATGCGCGCCACGACCAGATGGGCGTCGCACATCGGCGCGGAGAAGAACCACTTGTGGCCCGTCAGCGCGTACTCGGCGCCCCGGCCCTCGCCGCGCACCGGCAGGGCGACGGTGGTGTTGGCGCGCACGTCGGAGCCGCCCTGCTTCTCGGTCATGCCCATGCCGATCATCACGGCGGTCTTGTCGCGCCAGGGCAGGTCGCGGGCGTCGTGCTCGGTCGAATACAGCCGGGGTTCCAGGTCGCGGAACAGCGCGGGTTCCTTGCGCAGCACCGGAATGCTGGCCAGTGTCATGGTGGTGGGGCAGAGCGAGCCCGATTCCACCTGGGCCTGGAGGAAGTAGCCGGCGGTGCGCGCGGCCCACGCACCCGGGCGCGGCTGGGCGAAGGGCAGGGCCTGCAGCTGCTGGCCGCGCAGCAGGCCGAGCAGGGCGTGCCAGGACGGATGGAAGCTCACCGCATCGATGCGTTCGCCGGTGCGGCTGTGGGTGTGGAGTTCCGGCGTCAGGCGGTTGGCGTCGGCGGCCCACGCCTGCACCTCGGGGTCGCCGAGCCGGGCGCCGAAGGCCCCGAGCGCGCCGGCGTGCCAGCCGCCGCCCAGCCGTTCCAGCGCGGCTCGCAGGCCGGGGTCGGTCTCGAACAGGTTGTAGCCGGAGAGGTCCGGCACCTGATTGAACACGGCGTGGGTCGCGGCGGAGGAATCGGGCACGGCAGGCATGGCGGCTCCTTGGCAATCGGGCAGGCTGCGTCGATGGTACGGCCGATGGTACGGCAACTGCCGTGTTCGGGAAACGCGCGCATTCCCCGGGCAAATGCGCTGGAGTGGCCACATCGTCGGCTATCGTGCAGTGCAACATCGGCCAGTCGATACCTTGGCGCACGGCAGTCGCAACAAAATTCCGGGTGGCGCCGGGCGGGGGCTTGTGCTTAAATTCACCCCGTTGGATGAAACAGGGGTGCCGTACGGATGGGCCGTGCGGCTGAGAGAGTCCCTTCGAACCCGATCCGGCTAGTACCGGCGTGGGAAGTTTCACTGAATACCGAACAGCTTCTGTCCCGCAATGGGACCTCGCCGCCGGCTCTGCCGCGCAGCGGGCTCACAGGGCTCCTGGTTTCGTCCATCCCCCGCAAGAGAGAGGACGACACCCATGGCCCGCACTGCCCCCGCCGCATCGTTTGAATCGCTCGAGAGCGATCTCGACCAGAAATTCGCCTATCCGGCTTCCAGCAAGACCTACCTGACCGGCAGCCGTCCGGACCTGCGCGTGCCGCTGCGCACGATCCTGCAGACGTCCACGCGCACCGACAAGGGCGAGATGGCGAATCCGCCGATCCCCGTCTACGACACCTCGGGCCCGTACAGCGACCCGGACATCCATATCGACCTGAAGGCCGGCCTGCCCGGCGTGCGCACCCGCTGGATCGAGGAGCGCGGCGACACCGAGGTGCTGCCGGGCCTGTCGTCCGAATATGGCCGCGACCGCGCCAACGACCCGGCCACGGCGCACCTGCGCTTTGCCCAGCTGACCAACCCGCGCCGTGCCAAGGCGGGTGCCAATGTGTCGCAGATGCACTATGCGCGCCAGGGCATCATCACGCCGGAAATGGAATACGTGGCGCTGCGCGAGTCGCTGAACCTCCAGGCGCTCTACGACAAGCCCGAGTACAAGGCCCTGCTGCGCCAGCATCCGGGCAACGCGCTCGGCGCGAACCTGCCGCTGCGCCCCGAGGACATGACCCCGGAATTCGTGCGCAAGGAAATCGCCGCCGGCCGCGCCATCATCCCCGCCAACATCAACCACACGGAACTGGAGCCGATGGCCATCGGCCGCAACTTCCGCGTCAAGATCAACGGCAACCTCGGCAATTCGGCCGTGACGTCCTCGCTGGCCGAGGAAGTGGAAAAGATGGTCTGGTCGATCCGCTGGGGCGCCGACACCATCATGGATCTCTCCACCGGCAAGCACATCCACGAGACGCGCGAGTGGATCCTGCGCAACTCGCCGGTGCCCATCGGCACGGTGCCGATCTACCAGGCGCTGGACAAGACCGGCGGCATCGCCGAGGACCTGACCTGGGAGATGTTCCGCGACACGCTGATCGAGCAGGCCGAGCAGGGCGTGGACTACTTCACGATCCACGCCGGCGTGCTGCTGCGCTACGTGCCGATGACGGCCGACCGCGTGACGGGCATCGTCTCGCGCGGCGGCTCGATCATGGCCAAGTGGTGCCTGGCGCACCACAAGGAAAACTTCCTGTACACGCATTTCGACGAGATCTGCGAAATCATGAAGGCCTACGACGTGTCGTTCAGCCTCGGCGACGGCCTGCGTCCGGGTTGCATCGCGGACTCCAACGACGACGCCCAGTTCGGCGAGCTGCGCACCCTGGGCGAGCTGACCGCCAAGGCGTGGAAGCATGACGTGCAGGTGATGATCGAGGGCCCGGGCCACGTGCCGCTCCAGCGCATCCAGGCCAATATGGACGAGGAACTCAAGCACTGCTACGAGGCCCCGTTCTACACGCTCGGACCGCTCGTGACGGACATCGCCCCCGGCTACGACCACATCACCAGCGGCATCGGCGCGGCCAACATCGGCTGGATGGGCACGGCCATGCTGTGCTACGTCACGCCCAAAGAGCATCTGGGGCTGCCGGACAAGGAAGACGTGCGCGAGGGCATCATCACGTACAAGATTGCCGCCCACGCCGCCGACCTCGCCAAGGGCTGGCCGGGCGCACAGCTGCGCGATAATGCGCTGTCCAAGGCCCGCTTCGAGTTCCGCTGGGAAGACCAGTTCAACCTGGGCCTCGATCCGGAGCGCGCGCGCTCGTACCACGACGCCACGCTGCCGGCCGAGGGCGCCAAGATCGCGCATTTCTGCTCGATGTGCGGGCCGAAGTTCTGCTCGATGAAGATCACCCAGGAAGTGCGCGACTACGCGGCATCGCTGCCCGCAGCCGAGCGCGGCATGGAGGAGAAATCGATCGAGTTCGTGAAGTCCGGCTCCAAGATCTACTCGTAATTCAACTAAAGACCGCGCGGCGCCACCTCCACCCGGGCGCCCGCGGCGAAGATACCCATGACAGCAGTAAAGTCCTTCGATGTTGCCATTCTTGGCGCCGGCCTGGCCGGGCGTTTGTGCGCCTGGCTGCTGGTGCGCGCCGGTGCCCGTGTGGCGCTGGTCGAGCGTGGCGGCCCCGACGGCACCGGCGCGGCCGCCCACGTGGCTGCCGCCATGCTGGCCCCGCTGGCCGAGTCGGCCATCGCGGAGCGGCGCATCGTCGATCTCGGCATGGCCAGCGTCGACCTGTGGCGTGCCTGGATCCAGGAATTGCCCGAACCCGTGTTCTTCCAGGAAGACGGCACGCTGGTGGTCTGGCACGCGCGGGACCGCAGCGAGGTGTCGCTGTTCACGGGCCGCATGCGCGCCGTGGCGCCGCCGGAACTGGTGCGGGAGCGGCTGGCCGTGCTGGACGGCGCCGGCGTGGCTGCCGTGGAGCCGGAGCTGGCCGGGCGCTTCCCGCAGGGCCTGCTGCTCAAGGGCGAAGGCCAGCTGGACAACCGTGGCGCGCTGCGCGCGCTGCTCGACTGCGCGGTCAAGGAAGGCGTGCATTGCATCTGGGAGGCTGGCGATGTCGATATCGACCTGCTGCCCCAGTTCGACCTCCGCGCCAACGTGGTGCTGGACTGCCGCGGCCTGGGCGCGCGCGCGGCGTGGTGCGATCCCACGGCCGAGCCCGGCGTGGTCAAGCCCGGCCTGCGTGGCCTGCGCGGCGAGGTGGTGCGCGTGCACGCGCCCGACGTGAAGCTGCATCGGCCCATCCGCCTGCTGCATCCGCGCTACCCCATCTATATCGCGCCCAAGCCGAACGACCTGTACGTGATTGGCGCGACCGAAATCGAGAGCGAGGACGACTCGCCGATGAGCGTGCGCTCCGCGCTGGAGCTGCTCTCGGCGGCGCACTCGCTGCACCCCGCGTTCGGCGAGGCCCGCGTGCTGGAGCTGAACGTGCAGCGCCGGCCCACGCGGCCGGACCACCTGCCGGCGATCCGCGTGGATCAGCAGGCGCGCGTGGTGCGTGTGAATGGCTTGTACCGGCATGGCTGGCTGATTGCGCCGGCCGTGACCGAGGCCGCCTGCGCCGTGGTGCGCGCGTTGCTGGCCGGGGACCCGGCCGCGCACGCGGTGCCGGCGTCGCTGCGCTGGCCGGGCCTGATCCAGTCCGTCGAGGAGCCCGCCCACCTGCGCGGCACGGCGGTGCCCGGATTGGGCAGCCTGCTGCATTAGGAACACGCCCAGAACCCGCCCAGATCATGGAAATTATGCTCAACGGCAAGCTGCTGCACCTGCCCGAGGCCGCCACGCTGGCGGACGCGGTGACTGCGGCTGCCATCGCGCCCCCGTTCGCCGCGGCGGTCAACGGCCAGTTCGTGCCGCGCACCGCCCATGCCGCCACGCCGCTTGCGGCGGGCGATCACATCGACCTCGTGCAACCCGTGACGGGAGGCTGACCCATCATGACTTTCGAACCCGCTGAAACCCTGCGCGACCCGTTCGTGCTCTATGGCGAATCCTTCGCCTCGCGCCTGCTGCTCGGCACCGCGCGCTATCCGTCGCCGGCCACGCTGCAGGCGGCCGTGGAAGCCAGCCGTCCCGCCATGATCACCGTGGCGCTGCGCCGCCAGAGCGCGGTGGGCAAGGGCGACGGCAGCGATGGCCAGACGCTCGGCGGCCAGCCGTTCTGGCAGATGCTGCGCGCGCTGGGCGTGCCGGTGCTGCCGAACACCGCCGGCTGCTTTACGGCGCAGGAAGTCATCACCACGGCGATGATGGCGCGCGAGGTCTTCGAGACCGACTGGATCAAGCTGGAACTGATCGGCGACGACTACACGCTCCAGCCGGACACGCTGAACATGCCCGCCGTGGCCGAGACGCTGATCAAGGAAGGCTTCAAGGTGCTGCCGTACTGCACCGAGGACCTGGTGCTGTGCCGCCGCCTGCTGGACGTGGGCTGCCAGGCGCTGATGCCGTGGGCCGCGCCGATCGGCACGGGCCGGGGCGCCGCCAATCCGCTGGCCATGCGCACGCTGCGTGACCGACTGCCGGACACGCCGCTGATCGTCGATGCCGGGCTGGGCCTGCCGTCGCACGCGGCGCAGGTGCTGGAATGGGGCTATGACGGCGTGCTGCTGAACACCGCCGTGGCGCAGTCTGCCTACCCGGTGAATATGGCCCGCGCGTTCGCGCTGGCCGTGGAGGCTGGCCGCACCGCCTATCTGGCCGGGCCGATGCCCGAGCGCGACGTGGCGCAGGCCAGCACGCCGGTGGTCGGCATGCCGTTCTGGCACGCCGAAGGCGCGGAGGACCGCGCATGACGCGCCCCGGTGTGGCCGCGGCCATCGACTCCGCGCTGTTCGACTCCCTGATCACCCGCTTTGGTGCCACCTTCGGCCATGACGACGCCCCGTGGCGTGCATGGCCGCTGGCCAACGCCCCGGCCGCGCCGGGGCGCCACGACGTGGTGCTGGCCGATGGGGAAGCCACGGCGGACACCATCGCCCAACTGACGGCAGGCGGCGCGGTGCTGATCGAGACCGACCGCGAGGGCGGCCGCTGGATCGACACCGTGCGCTCGCCGATGGGCACCTGGGTGCTGGACGTCCAAGCCGACGACGGTACCGACGACGATACCGACGACGATGCCGACGACGATAGGCCGCACCCACCGGCTTTCGTGGCCGTGCTGCTGGCCGCGCTGGCGCTGCACTTCCCGGCCCACGACGCGCTGTGCATCGCCCGCGCGTGGCAGCCGGGCCGCCAGGACTGGCCGACCGACTTCGCCCGCTTCCCGCGCGTGCGCCACGCGGCGCTGGCCTCGCCCGACAATCCACCCCAGCCATTCGCGCCGTGCCCGCCGGACCTCGGCCTGTACGCCGTGGTGCCAAGCGCGGACTGGATCGAGCGGCTGGTGCCGCTGGCCGTGCCGACCGTGCAACTGCGCTTCAAATCGGACGACGCGGCGGCGGTCAAGGCCGAGGTCGCCCGCGCGGCCCAGGCCGCCAAGGGCCAGCCGTCGCGCCTGTTCATCAACGATCACTGGCGCGTGGCGCTCGACCACCATGCGGCGATGGGTGGCGACAGCGGCATCTACGGCATCCATCTGGGCCAGGAAGATCTCGACGAGGCCGACCTCGAGGCGATTCGCGCCTCCGGGCTGCGCCTGGGCGTGTCCACGCACGGCTACGCCGAGATGCTGCGCGTGGCCGCCATCGGCCCCAGCTATCTGGCGCTCGGGGCCATTTTCCCGACCACGACCAAGGTCATGCCGACCGCGCCGCAGGGCATGGGCCGCTTCCGGGCCTATGTGGCGCTGATGCAGCCGGTGGTGCCCGCGCTGGTGGGCATTGGCGGGGTCAACGGGAGCAACCTGCGCGAGGTGCTCGACGTGGGCGTCGGCAGCGCCGCCGTGGTGCGGGCGGTTACCGAGGCCAGCGACGTGCCGGCGGCGGTGGCCTCCCTTACCGCATTGTTTGGGCGCTGACCGCCCAGCCGGCTGGCACGGCCCCTGAAATCCGCATATCCTCTCCGCTCCACCGACACAATGGATCGAGGTTCCGCCATACGGAACCCGGAGCAGAGAGGAAACAGCCGTGAACGAGATCAAGCCCGCCGCCCCTGGCACGCCGGAAAAGCCGTATTTCGGCATCGACATTCCGCTGATGCGGCATCTGGGCCTGCAGCCGGAACATATGGAAGAGGGGATGTGCCGCACGCGCCTGCCGGCCAATCCGTCGCTCGTGAACAGCCGGGGCGATGTGCACGGCGGCACGCTGATGGCCGTGCTCGATTTCACGCTCAGCGGCGCGGCGCGCTCCTACTCGCCGCTCGATGTGGGCGTGATCACCATCGACATGTCCACGCATTTCCTCGCCGCCGCGCGCGGCGAACTGACCTTCGAGTCGCGCTGCATCCGGCGCGGCGCCAAGATCGCCTTCTGCGAAGGCGAGGCGCGTGACGCGGCCGGCACCGTGGTGTGCGTGGCCCGCGCCGCGTTCAAGCTCGTGCAGCTGGCCGGCGGCAACTAAGTCCGCCTAGTCCTCCATTCGGCGGTACACCGCCAGGAAGCGCGCGCGCTCGGTGATGCCATAGTCGCCGGGCGCGTATTGCATCAGCCAGTCGCCGGCCTTGCCGGTCAGCACGTCGCCCCCGGCCGAGCGCGCGATGGCGAACGGCGCCGCCATCTCCTTCGCCAGCACCGGCACCGGCCGGTTGCGCCAGCCACCGCCGTCCACGGGCAGGTAGCGCGCGTCGAAGCGGTCGCGCGAGACCACCCAGCGGTCGCCCGTGGCGCCGGTCACGATGGCGTCGCCGGGCTGGTAGCGGTTGGGGCCTTCCCGGCTCACCAGCTCGCCGGGCTCTGCGGCAAACGTCACCTGGACCACTTCCTCCTTGATATAGCGGGCCGCGGCCGGATCGGTGCGCAGGTCGATATCGCTCAAAGTCTGCATGGTCGGTCCTCAGCCCAGCGCGCGCGGCGCGAAGGCATGGTTCAGCGGGCCGTTGCCGGCCCCGATGCGCAGGCGGGCCCCGGCGGCGATGGCCTGCGCGACGTAGTCCAGCGCGGTGCTGATGGCGTCGGCCAGCGCGTCGCCACGGGCCAGTTGCGCGGCGATGGCGGCCGCCAGCGTACAGCCGGTGCCGTGCAGGTTCGGCGTGTCGATGCGCGGATGGGTGAACACGCGCACCGTGCCGTCGGCCAGCATCAGCAGGTCATCCAGCCCCCGGCCGTGCGGGCCATCGTTCCGATCGGCTTCCAGATCGTCTTCCAGATGGCCGCCCTTGAGCAGCACGGCCCGGCAGCCTAGCGCGAGCAGGTCCGCGGCGGCGGTTTCCATGTCCGCGCGGCGCGCGATGCGGCGGCCGAGCAGGTAGGAGGCTTCCGGCAGGTTGGGCGTGACCACCAGCGCACGCGGGAACAGCAGCCGCACCATGGCCTGGCTGGTGGCGTCGTCGGAGAGCGTGGCGCCCGAGGTGGAAATCATCACCGGGTCCACCACCAGCTGGCGGATGCCGTGCCGGTCCACCGCATCGGCCACGGCCTCGACGATGGCGGCCGTGCCGAGCATGCCGGTCTTGGCGGCGTCCACGCCAATGTCCGTGGCGACGGCATCGATCTGGGCGGCCACCAGGTCGGCCGGAATGGCGTGCACGCCAGTCACGCCGAGCGTGTTCTGCGCCGTGATGGCGGTGATCGCGCTCATGCCGAAGCAGCCGAGTGCGCTGAAAGTCTTCAGGTCTGCCTGGATGCCGGCACCGCCGCCGGAGTCGGAACCGGCGATGGTCAGCGTGCGGGGTGGCGTGGAAAGCATGTGGGCGGGCAGGATGGCAGGGAGGCTGGAAGTGGAATAGACGGGAAAAAAGTCCGTTTCTCGCGCCGCAGGCGCGGACAGGCACGCTACAATACCGCCACTCCGAGGAGCGTTGCAACGGATGGCCCTCATCCGCCAGGCTCGGAATGTTTCAACGGCGCTCGCTGATCCGTGGTCCGCACGGAGGCGAGTCGACCTATCCGCCCGTTCCGCAATTCGCGCGGGATGCGGCCGTTGTCCCCCCTCGTCACCTGCGTGCCACTCTTCACCGGAGTGAAACATGAACGCTGTGACCGAACTCAAGCAAGACTACCTCGTGGCCGACATCGGCCTGGCCGGCTGGGGCCGCAAGGAAATCGCCATCGCCGAGACCGAAATGCCGGGTCTGATGGCCATCCGTGACGAATTCGCCGCCGCGCAGCCGCTCAAGGGCGCCCGCATCGCCGGTTCGCTGCACATGACCATCCAGACCGCCGTGCTGATCGAGACGCTGGTGGCACTGGGCGCCGACGTGCGCTGGGCCTCGTGCAACATCTTCTCGACGCAGGACCACGCCGCCGCCGCCATCGCCGCGTCCGGCGTGCCGGTTTTCGCGTTCAAGGGCGAGTCGCTCAAGGAATACTGGGACTTCACGCACCGCATCTTCGACTGGGCCGACGGCGGCACGCCGAACATGATCCTGGACGACGGTGGCGACGCCACGCTGCTGCTGCACCTGGGCGCCCGTGCCGAGAAGGATGCGTCGCTGATCGCCAAGCCGACCAGCGAGGAAGAAACCTACCTGTTCGCCGCCATCAAGGAAAAGCTGGCCAAGGACCCGAGCTGGTACAGCCGTAACCTGGCCGCCATCCGTGGCGTGACCGAGGAAACCACCACCGGCGTGCACCGCCTGTACCAGATGGCACAGCGCGGCGAACTGAAGTTCCCGGCCATCAACGTGAACGACTCGGTGACCAAGAGCAAGTTCGACAACCTGTACGGTTGCCGGGAATCGCTCGTGGACGGCATCAAGCGTGCCACGGACGTGATGATCGCCGGCAAGGTGGCCGTGGTGGCTGGCTACGGTGACGTGGGCAAGGGCAGCGCCCAGGCCCTGCGCGCGCTGTCGGCCCAGGTCTGGGTGACCGAGATCGACCCGATCTGCGCGCTCCAGGCTGCCATGGAAGGCTACCGCGTGGTGACCATGGACTACGCCGCCGAGCACGGCGACATCTTCGTCACCTGCACCGGCAACTACCACGTCATCACGCATGACCACATGGTCAAGATGAAGGACCAGGCCATCGTCTGCAACATCGGTCACTTCGACAACGAGATCGACATCGCCTCGGTGGAAAAGTACCAGTGGGACGAGATCAAGCCGCAGGTGGACCACGTGGTGTTCCCGGACGGCAAGAAGATCATCCTGCTGGCCAAGGGCCGCCTGGTGAACCTGGGCTGCGCCACGGGCCACCCGTCGTACGTGATGAGCAGCTCGTTCGCCAACCAGACCATCGCCCAGATCGAACTGTGGGCCGAGCGTGACAGCGGCAAGTACCCGGTGGGCGTGTACACGCTGCCGAAGCACCTGGACGAGAAGGTGGCGCGCCTGCAACTGAAGAAGCTGAACGCGCAGCTGACCGAGCTGACCGACCAGCAGGCCGCCTACATCGGCGTGCAGAAGCAGGGTCCGTACAAGGCCGACCACTACCGCTATTGATTGGCGGGAGGTGTCCCCCTCTCCCGTGCGCGGGGAGGGGGAATTCGACAGGCAACCTGGAAAAGGGAAAAGGAGTCGCAATGAGACTGTTGGCCGTTTGGATCATCAACGCCGCCTCGCTGTTCCTGGTCGGAAGCGTCATCTCCGGCATCTCGCTGGGCGGGTTTGGCTCGGCGATGATCGCCGCGCTGGTGCTGGGCCTCGTCAACACGCTGATCCGGCCTATCCTGGTCATTCTGACGCTGCCGGTCACGCTGCTGACGCTGGGCCTGTTCATCTTCGTCATCAACGCGCTGCTGTTCCTGTTCGTCGGCAACCTGCTGTCGGGCTTCGTGGTGCAGGGCTTCGGCGCCGCGCTGCTGGGCTCCATCCTGTACAGCGTGATCTCGTGGGTGCTGTCGAGCCTGTTGCTCGGCGACCGCGACTGAGACTTTATTCGCATGACAGACCGCTACTACAGCTTCGAATTCTTCCCGCCGAAGACGGCGGAAGGCACGGAGAAACTGCGCAACACGCGCGCGCAGCTGGCTCCGCTGCAACCCAAGTACATCTCGGTGACGTTCGGCGCCGGCGGCACCACGCAGCAGGGCACGCTGGACGCCGTGCTGGAGATCCAGCGTGACGGCATCGAGGCCGCGCCGCACCTCTCGTGCGTGGGCTCCACGCGCGACAGCATCCGCCAGATCCTGAAGACGTACCGCGACGGCGGCATCCGCCATATCGTCGCGCTGCGTGGCGACATGCCGTCCGGCATGGGCGAAATCGGCGAATTCCGATACGCCAACGAACTCGTGGAATTCATCCGCGCCGAGACCGGCGACTGGTTCCACATCGAGGTGGCGGCGTACCCCGAGTACCACCCGCAGGCCAAGTCGCCGCGCCACGACCTCGACAATTTCGTCCGCAAGGTCCGTGCAGGCGCCGATTCGGCGATCACCCAGTACTTCTACAATGCCGACGCCTACTTCCGCTTTGTGGACGAGGTGCGCGCGCAGGGCGTGGACGTGCCGATCGTGCCGGGCATCATGCCGATCACGAACTACTCGCAACTAATGCGTTTTTCGGAAATGTGCGGTGCCGAAGTACCGCGCTGGGTGGCCAAGCGGCTGGAGTCGTTCGGCGACGACCGGGAGTCCATCCGCGCATTCGGCCTGGACGTGGTGACGGGTCTCTGCGAGCGGCTGCTGGCAGCCGGCGTGCCGGGCCTGCACTTCTACACGCTCAACGCGGCCGGCGCCACCAAGGCGGTCTGGGAACGTCTGAAGCTGTAACTTCCATCGGACGGGGTCATGGGGGCATACTGCGCCCCATGGTTCCCGCCACCGTCACCGCCACCTTCCGCTTCTACGAGGAGCTGAACGATTTCCTGGCGCACACCCGACGCCACCAGGACATCGTCGTGCCCTGCGCCCGCGCGGCCACGGTCAAGCACATGATCGAGGCGCTTGGCGTGCCGCACACCGAGGTGGAGTTGATCCTGGTCAATGGCGAATCGGTGCCGTTCGACCGCCCCCTGCAGGACGGCGACCGCGTGGCCGTCTATCCCACCTTCGAGGCGTTCGACATCTCGCCGCTGCTGCGCGTGCGCGATCAGCCACTGCGCGAGACCCGTTTCGTTGCCGATGCCCATCTGGGCGGCCTGGCGCACCTGCTGCGCATGACCGGCTTCGATACGCTCTACGACAATCATTTCGAAGACAGCGAGATCGCGCGGATTGCCGCCGAGGAGGGCCGCATCGTGCTCACGCGCGACCGCGAACTGCTCAAGCGGCGTGGGGTGACGCACGGCTGCTATGTGCGGGCGATCAAGTCGTCGCTCCAGGTGCGGGAGGTCTTCCGGCGGCTGGACCTGGCCCGCAGCGCGCGGCCGTTCGCGCTGTGCCTGGACTGCAACGTGCCGCTGCACCGGATCGACAAGTCTGACGTGGATGGCCGCGTGCCCGAGGGCGTGCTGGCGCGGCACGCGCGCTTTGTTACCTGCACGCACTGCCGGCGGGTGTTCTGGGAAGGGTCGCACTGGCGCAAGATGCGC
This sequence comes from Cupriavidus sp. SIMBA_020, assembly GCF_046535395.1. Lineage (NCBI taxonomy): Bacteria > Pseudomonadati > Pseudomonadota > Betaproteobacteria > Burkholderiales > Burkholderiaceae > Cupriavidus > Cupriavidus sp. SIMBA_020. The sequence goes on from NZ_JAWRWU010000007.1 coordinate 174,849, forward strand.
GCGCTGGTGGACGAATTGCTAGGGGAAGCGAACGCTTAAAACGCGCCGCCTTCGGTGACGATCCAGTCCATCGGCAGGTCGTGCGGCTGGGCCTGCAAGGGAATCTCGCAGGCCGCGAAGCCGATGCCGATCGCCACTGGGGTGTCTGCGCGGGCCGCCAGCGTGCGGTCATAGAAGCCGCCGCCGTAGCCGAGGCGGAACTTATCGCGGCTGAAACCGACACAGGGAATGAGCAGCGCGTCGGGCAACACGGCCTCGGTGCCATCGGGCACGGGAATGTCGTAGTGGCCGGCGCGCATTGTCGTCTCGGGCGTCCAGGCGTGGAAGTCCAGCGGCGTGCCGGGGCGGCTGACCACGGGCAGCGCGGCCTGGCGGCCCGGCATGCCGTCCAGCCATTGGGCGATGACGGCGCGTGCGTCGAATTCGCCCTGGATCGGCCAGTAGAAGCCCACGCGCCGCGCGCCAAGGCGTTCGAGCAGGGGCGCCAGCGCGGCGCCGATGCGCGCGTCGGCATTGGCGCGATCCGGCAGGCCGGCGCGCAGCGCGAGCAGCCGCCGGCGCAGCGCGCGGCGCTCTTCGAGGAATGGCAGGTTTTCTGCCCCGTTGTCTGGGGCCTGTTCAGGCTGCATGGCGTGCAATAATGGCCGGCACCGCGATCGATCGATGGATCGACATCCGAATACCAACACGCGCGGGGCGCGACCGGGAATCCCGGCGCCGCGCGCGGACCAACAAGGGATAGCAAGAATGCCGAAGGGAGTATATCTGCGCCGTGCGCAACGCGCCGCGTGGCTGGCAGGGCTGGGGGCGTTGACAGGTGCATTGCTGGCCACGCCGGCCTACGCCCAGAAGCGCCCGGCGCCGCAGCCGGCCGCGTTGACCATCCCCAGCAATCCGGACGAGGCCTTTGTCGCGCTGCGCGAGGCCGCCCGCAAGAACGATGTGGACCGCACGGCCGCCATCTCGGCCACGCTGGTGGACTACCCAATTCCGTCGTACGTGGAGTATTTCCGCATCAAGCCGCAGATGTTCGATGCCAGCGGCCTGGCCCGCATCGACGCGCCCGACGAGCAGGTGCGCGTGTTCCTGAAGCGCTACCAGGGCGAGGCGATTGCCGACCGGATGCGCAACGACTGGCTGCTGGTGCTGGGCAAGAAGCGCGACTGGGCGAACTTCGACGTCGAATACCCGCAGTTCGTGCTCAAGGACGACACGCAGGTGGAGTGCTACGCGCTGCTGTCGAGTGCGCTCAAGGGCAAGAACGTGGCCGCCGAATCCCGCGCGGTGCTGGCGGACCCGCGCTACTACGGCGAGGGCTGCGTCGACCTGATCAGCTACCTGGCCCAGAGCCAGCAGATCCAGCGCAGCGACGTGGCGTTCCAGGCACGCCAGGCGCTCGAGCTGAATTTCACCACGCTGGCGGCAAAGATCGCCGCAACCGTGCCGGATACACCATCGGCGCCCACGGCGCCGGGGGCGCGCGTGGACAGTGACACGCTGGCCACCGTGGTCAAGATGGCCCGCAGCGATCCGGCCCAGGCTGCCGCCTACCTGACCGCCACGGGCGGCGCGCTGTCACGCGACGAGCAGGGCGCCGGCTGGGGCGTGATCGGCCAGTACGCGGCCAAGAAGCTGATGCCGGAAGCGGCTGGCTACTACAAGAACCAGATGACGCTGGGCGGCAACCAGTGGCTGTCCGACGAATCGCAGGAATGGCGCGTGCGCGCCGCGCTGCGCCAGGGCGACTGGAAGCAGGTGCGCCAGGCCGTGGAACTGATGCGCCCCGAGCTGCGCACCAAGGACCCGGCATGGATCTACTGGTACGCCCGCGCGCTCAAGGCCGATGGCCGTACCGCGGACGCGCAGACGCAGTTCCAGACCATCGCCGGCCAGTTCAACTTCTACGGCCAGCTGGCCACCGAGGAACTTGGCAACCGCATCACGCTGCCGGCGCGCACCACGGTCTCGGATGCCGAGGCCATGGCCATGCGTACGCGGCCCGGCTTCGTGCGCGCGCAGAAGTTCTATGAACTGAACCTGCGCTTTGAAGGCAATCGCGAGTGGAACTGGGAGCTGCGCAGCATGAGCGACCGCGAACTGCTGGCCGCCGCCGAGTACGCGCGCAAGATCGAACTGCTCGACCGCACCGTCAACACGGCCGACCGCACCAAGGCGGAGCACGATTTCTCGCTGCGCTTTGTGATGCCGTACCGGGACATCATGCAGCGCGCGACCGATGACGTGGGCCTGGACATGGCCTGGGCCTATGGCCTGATCCGCCAGGAATCGCGCTTCATCATGAATGCGCGCTCGTCGGCCGGCGCGCATGGCCTGATGCAGGTGATGCCGGCCACGGCCAAGTTCGTGGCGCGCAAGATCGGCATGACCGACTTTTCGCCGTCGATGATGAGTGACCCCAATATCAACATCCTGCTCGGCACCAGCTACATGAGCATGGTGCTGACGGACCTGGACAGCTCGTGGACCCTGGCCTCGGCGGGCTACAACGCCGGCCCGGGGCGGCCCAAGAACTGGCGCAGCAGCCTGTCCCGGCCGGTGGAAGGCGCGATCTTTGCAGAGACGATTCCGTTCACGGAAACGCGAACTTATGTCAAGAATGTGCTTTCCAACGCTACGTACTATGCTGCATTGATGAGCGGCCGGCCCCAGTCTCTCAAAGACCGCCTGGGAACAGTCGCACCGTCCTCGATCACGACCACCAGCCTGCCTTGATGTAAGCGGGGCCAGCAGGGGGCGCCGTGACCCCGGGCGCGCATCGTGAGATGCCAGCGTTACGTGACCGTCACGGAGCCCACCATGCTGACCAGCAATGTCCTTGTGATCGGTGGCGCCGGATTCATCGGCAGCCACCTCGTCTCCCGCCTTGCCGGCGCGGCCTCCGCCTCCGGGGTGCCGCGCAACCCCGCCACCAATCCCGACAGCCCCATCGCGCCCGAGCGCATCCTGGTGGGCACGCGCCATGCCGAGCATGCCCAGCACCTGTTGCTGCTGCCGCGCGTGGAGGTGTGCGAGCTGGGCCTGGCCGATGCCGCCGCGCTGGACGACGCCATCGGCTCGGTCGGCATGGATGGCATTGTGGTCAATCTCGTTGGCGTGCTGCATGGCGACCGGGGCGACCCATATGGCCCCCAGTTCGCCGCCGCGCATGTGGACCTGCCGCGCCAGATCGTGGCTTCCTGCCAGCGCACCGGCGTTCGCCGGCTGATCCACATGAGCGCGCTCGGCGCGGACCCGCAGGGGCCGTCGATGTACCTGCGCAGCAAGGGCGAGGGCGAGCGCGTGGTGCGCGAGAGCGGGCTCGACTGGACCGTCATGCGGCCGTCGGTGGTGTTCGGGCCGGACGACCACTTCCTGAACCTGTTCGCCCAGATGCAGCAGATGGCGCCGGTGGTGCCGCTGGCCTGCGCCCAGGCGCGCTTCCAGCCGGTGTTCGTGATGGATGTGGTGGAGGCTTTCCTGCGCGCGATGGTCAATCCGGCCACGGTGGGCCAGGTCTACGAGGTGGGCGGGCCGCAGGTCTATACGCTCGAGGAGCTGGTGCGCTTCGCGGGGCGGGCGTCGGGCCATCCGCGCCCGGTGATCGCGCTGCCTGATGCGCTCGCGCGCGTGCAGGCGGCCGTGCTCGAACACATGCCCGGCGGGCCGGTCATGTCGCGCGATAACCTGGACTCGATGCGGCTGGACAACGTGCTGCACGCGCCGATGTCAGCCGAACTCGGCCTGGAGCCGTCCAGCCTGGAGTCCGTGATGACCGATGTGCTGGGTGGCCGCAACCGCGAGGCGGCACTCCAGGCCATGCGGGAGAGCGTGCATCGCTGACACCGCCAGGCCGCCCCCTCCGACGCCGATGTGACTTGCGCTCACAGCCTTGCGAGCGCAATTCATTTGGAGGTGGCGCGGCCCAATGGCTAGAATCATCGGTTCAGGCCATTTTCCCTCCCCCGCCCCCCCCCAAGGATTCGCGATGAAACTCGTCATCGGCAACAAGAACTACTCGTCCTGGTCGCTGCGCCCCTGGCTGCTGCTGCGCCAGGCTGGCATCGCGTTCGAGGAGATTCCCGTGCGGCTGGGCACGCCCGGCTTCGCCGCGCAGATCGCCCAGTACTCGCCGGCCGGCAAGGTGCCGACGCTGGTGGATGGCGACATCACGGTCTGGGATTCCCTGTCGATCTCGGAATACCTGGCTGAACGCTTCCCCGAGAAGGCCCTCTGGCCGGCCGACCCCGCTGCGCGCGCGCTGGCCCGTTCGGTCTGCGCCGAGATGCATTCTGGCTTCGCCAACGTGCGCAACCAGCTGCCGATGAACGTGACCGCCGTGCTGCCCGGCTGCGGCTGGAACGTGGCCGTGCAGCGCGAGGTGGAGCGCATCGCCGCGATCTGGACCGACCTGCGCACGCGCTTTGGCGCCGAAGGCCCGTTCCTGTTCGGCACCTTCACGGTGGCGGACGCGTTCTACGCGCCCGTGGTCTCGCGCTTCGCCACCTACGGCATCCACCTGCCCGACGCGGCCAAGCAATACGCCGATTTCATCCTCGCCCTGCCGGCCATGCAAGAATGGATCGCCGCCGCGCGCGAGGAACGCGATTTCCTGGCCGACGACGAGCCGTACCGCACCGTGCCGGACCATCCGGACGCCATCATCATCCATCACTAGGAATTTCATGCAGGTCTATGCCGTGGGCGGCGCCATCCGCGACCAGTTGCTGGGCAAGCCAAGCCAGGACCGCGACTACGTGGTGGTGGGCGCCACGCCGGCCGAGATGGAGGCGGCCGGCTACAAGCCCGTGGGCAAGGACTTCCCGGTCTTCCTGCATCCGCGCACCAAGGAGGAGTACGCGCTCGCGCGTACCGAGCGCAAGACGGCTGCCGGCTACAAGGGCTTCGCGTTCTACTGCGCGCCCGATGTCACGCTGGAAGACGACCTGGTCCGGCGCGACCTGACCATCAACGCGATGGCGCAGGCCGTGGACGATGCCGGCCAACTGGTCGGCCCGGTCATCGACCCGTATGGCGGCCAGCGCGATTTGGCCGCGCGGCTGTTCCGGCATGTCTCCGATGCCTTTGCCGAAGACCCGGTGCGCATTCTGCGCGCGGCGCGGTTTGCCGCGCGCTTCCATGATTTCTCCGTGGCGCCCGAGACCGTGGCGCTGATGCGCGCGATGGTCGAGGCGGGCGAGGTCGATGCGCTGGTGCCGGAGCGCGTGTGGCAGGAACTGGCGCGCGGGCTGATGGAGGCGAAGCCGTCCCGGATGTTCGACGTGCTGCGCGAATGCGGCGCGCTGGCGCGGCTGCTGCCGGAGCTGGACCGGCTCTGGGGCGTGCCGCAGCGCGCCGAGTATCACCCCGAGGTGGACACGGGCGTGCACGTGATGATGGTGGTCGATCATGCGGCCGCGACGGGCGCGTCGCTGCCGATCCGCTTCGCGGCGCTGGTCCACGACCTCGGCAAGGGCACCACGCCGGCAGACGTGCTGCCGCGCCACATCGGCCATGAGCAGCGCAGCGTGAAGCTGCTCGAGGCGGTCTGCGAGCGGCTGCGCGTGCCGAACGACTGCCGCGACCTGGCAGTGCTGGTGGCGCGCGAGCACGGCAATATCCATCGATCGATGGAATTCGGCGCCGCCGCGCTGACCCGGCTGGTGGAGCGCTGCGACGCGCTGCGCAAGCCGGACCGCTTCGCGGAGGCCCTGCGGGCCTGCGAGGCCGACGCGCGCGGCCGGCTGGGTTTCGAGGATCGCGATTATCCGCAGACCGAACGCCTGCTGGCGGCGCGGGCGGCCGCGGCCTCTGTCGATGCCGGCGCGATTGCCAAGGCCTGCGCGGACCGGCCCGATCTGATCAAGGAACGCGTCCACAAGGCCCGCATCGCGGCGGTGGCGGAGCAATTGGGACTGGGCGCGGAGCCCGCCTGACGGGCTTCCCCTACAGCAGCTTGCCAATCGCCAGCGCGATCAGCGACAGCAGGATCGTCGAGGCGAACGGCAGCACGAACTCGCGCTTGAATAGCCGGAAGCGCACGTCGCCCGGCAGGCGCCCCAGGCCGATCTTCTGCAGCCACGGCAGCGAGGCCGAGAGCACGATCACGCAGAGGAAGATGGTGAATGTCCAGCGCAGCATGGCGGCTGTTCCTCAGAGTGCGTGAACGCGATCGCCGCGTGCGAAGCCTGCCAGCGGCAGCGCGTCATCCAGGCCGCGCGTGAGCACGATCACCTTGAACAGCTCGCCCATCTCGGCCTCGGACAGCAGCTTCTGCACCGCGTTGGCGTGGGGCAGGAAGGCGCGGGCGTCGGTCGGGTCCAGTTCCATCAGCAGCTCGGTGATCCCGGCATTCATCAGGAAGCGCGCCTGCGAGGCGAAGCCGGCCACGGACAGCCCTGCGTCCACCGCCGCCTCGGCGATGCCGCTGAAATTGACGTGCGCGGTGATGTCCTGCAGCCCCGGGTACAGGAACGGATCGGGGTGCGCGTGGTGGCGGTAGTGGCACATCAGCGTGCCCTCGGCGCGCTGCGGATGGTAGTACTCGGCCGCCGGGAAGCCGTAGTCGATGAAGAAGGCGGCGCCGCGCGTCAGCATCGCGCCCACCGCCCGCGTGAAGCCTTCGGCCTCGGCATGGGTTTCGGTGACCATGTCGTGGTCGCCTGGCAGCGCGCGCAGGGCGTCGGGGATGGCGTTGTCCGCCAGCGGACGGTCCTCGAACGTGAACTTGCCGTCGGCCAGCGCCACGCCGCGCTCGTGCCAGCGGCCGCCCAGGCGCGCGAACAGGCGCACCGGCATGGCGTCGAGCACCTCGTTGCCGACGATAACCCCTTCGAATTGCGCAGGAAGTTCGTCCAGCCACTGCACGCGGCCAGCCAGATGCGGCGCGCGGGCGGCCAGCGTTTCCTGCTGGCGCACGCGCAGCTCGCCCGACAATTCGACGATCTGGTAGGTCTCGGGCAGCGCACCTTCGGTTTCAAGGCCGAGCAGCAGGTCCGCCGCGAGCCGGCCCGTACCGGCGCCGAATTCGAGCACGCGTGGCAGGTCCATGGCGATCAGCGGCGCGAACTGGCGTGCCAGCGTGCGGGCGAAGAAGGGGGTCAGCTCCGGGGCGGTGATGAAGTCGCTGCCGTCCCGGGCATCGCGGCCGAACTTGGCGGCGCCGCCACTGTAGTAGCCGAGCCGGGGGGCGTAGAGCGCCAGCGCCATGTAGCGATCGAAGCCGATCCAGCCGCCGGCGGCCTCGATGGCGTCGCCAATACAGGTGGAAAGGGCCGCGGAGGCGTCCAGCGCGTCGGCGGGGGGAAGGGGTAGACTAGCGACTTTCTGCATACCGCGAATTGTAGCAATGCCAGATTCCCTGACTGCTGGCGCCTCCGGCGCCCATCCTGCCGCCGCGCGCGGCGTCGCCCTCGTGACCGGCGGCGCACGCCGCCTGGGCCGTGCCATCGCGCTGGAACTTGCCACGCGAGGCTGGGACGTGGCGATCCACTGCAACCGCTCGCGCGACGAAGCCGAGACGCTCGCCACGCAGATCCGCGGCCTGGGCCGCCGGGCTGCCGTGCTGCAGGCCGACCTGTCCGACGAAGCGGCCACCGCCAAGCTGATCGCCGCCTGCGCCGACGCGCTCGGCGTGCCGACCTGCCTGGTCAACAACGCCTCGCTGTTCCAGTACGACGTGGCGACGAGCTTCTCCTACGCCTCGCTCGACACCCACATGCGCACCAACGTGGCCGCGCCGCTGCTGCTGGCGCGTGAGATGCACAAGGCGCTTGGCGCCGATGGCAACCAGACCGCCCAACGCGGCGTGGTGATCAACCTGCTCGACCAGAAGCTCAACAACCTGAACCCGGACTTCCTGTCGTACACGCTGTCCAAGGCCGCGCTGCAGACCGCCACGGTGCAGCTGGCCCAGGCGCTGGCGCCCCGGCTGCGGGTGGTGGGCGTGGCGCCCGGCATCACGCTGGTGTCCGGCGAGCAGTCCGACCCCGGCTTCGTCCGCGCGCATGGCATGACGCCACTGGGCAAGTCGTCCACGCCGGACGACATCGCCCAGGCTGTGGCCTACCTCGCCGGTGCCCAGGCCGTGACCGGCACCACGCTGTATGTGGATGGCGGCCAGCACCTGATGCCGCTGGCCCGCGACGTGATGTTCCTGACCGAGTAATCCCGATCCCCGGTCTTTTTCAAGCTTTTTCCGATTTACCGCAGCACCTGCCCGACGCCCCACCATGACCTTTGCCGCGCTTTCCCACCCCAGTCTGCAAGACTGCCGCCGCCTGTTCCTGCGCAATTACGAAGTGCAGATCAATATCGGCGTGCACGAATTCGAGAAGAAGGGCGAGCAGCGCGTGCTGGTCAATATCGACTTGTTCGTGCCGCTGGCCCAGAGCACGCCGCAGGCCGACAAGCTCGACGAAGTGGTGGACTACGACTTCATGCGCAGCACCGTGGCTGCGCGCATGGCCCAGGGCCACATCCACCTGCAGGAAACGCTGTGCGACGACGTGGCGCGTGCCATGCTGAAGCATCCCAAGGTGCGCGCCGTGCGCGTTTCCACGGAAAAGCCCGATGTCTACCCGGATTGCGATTCGGTCGGCGTCGAGGTGTTCCACGTCAAGTAAAATACGGGCCCGTCCGACAGGGTCATCCGACGGGCTTCCCAAGGCCCGCGCCCCGCATCAGGTATGTCTTATGAGTCACTCCGCTAACTTCTATCGCCTCGAAACCCGCCTCCAGTCGCTGACCGGCAAAGCCATCGGCGATTTCGGCATGATCGAGGACGGCGACACCGTGCTGGTCTGCATGAGTGGCGGGAAGGACTCGTACACCATGCTGTCGGTCCTGATGGCGCTCCAGAAGCGCGCGCCCATCAACTTCAAGCTGATCGCGATGAACCTGGACCAGAAGCAGCCAGGTTTCCCGGAACACATCCTGCCCGAGTACCTGAAGTCCACCGGCGTGGAATATGTGATCGTCGAGGCGGATACGTATTCGATCGTCAAGGAGAAGGTGCCCGAGGGCAAGACCACCTGCTCGCTGTGCTCGCGGCTGCGCCGGGGCGTGATCTACCGCACGGCCAAGGAGCTGGGCGCCAACAAGATCGCGCTGGGCCACCATCGGGACGACATCGTCCAGACCTTCTTCCTGAACATGTTCTTCGGCGGGAAGATGAAGGCGATGCCGCCCAAGCTGTCCACCGATGACGGCCAGCACATCGTGATCCGGCCGCTGGCGTATTGCGCGGAGAAGGACATTGCGTCCTACGCGCGGGCCATGGCCTACCCGATCATCCCCTGCAACCTGTGCGGCTCGCAGGAGAACCTCCAGCGCAAGAAGGTCAGCGAGATGCTGCAGGGCTGGGAGCGCGAGAACCCGGGCCGCATCGACAATATCTTCGCGTCGCTGCGCAACGTGGTGCCGTCGCACCTGGCCGATACCGAGCTGTTCCCGTTCACCGGGCTGGCCACCGGCCTGGCCAAGGTGGACGAGGCTTCGCTGTTCGGCGAGACCACCTTCACCCAGCAGGCGCTGACCTTCACCGGCAGCGCCGAGCCGAACCGGATGGAGTTCGTCCGGTTCGACAAGCTGGCGGAGAAGATCCCCAGCGCCGATAACCCGGCCAGCCCCCTTATTTAGACGCCTGCGACGGGCCGGCCTCGCGCATCAGCGAGCGGGCATCGTCGATCCATTTCTGGAAGCGGTCCACGGCGTGGGCCTTCTGCGCCGGGGTGGTCAGGTTGGCGATGGTCACGGTCAGGTCCACCCCGGCCTCGTTGGCCTGCCGGATCTGCGTGCGCTCGGCGGCCGGGCGCTGCCAATGGTCGGCGTACTTGCGCAGCATGTCTTCCACCTGCGCCTTGGGCGGATGGGTCGTCGAGACCTCCCGGGCAATCGCCAGCCATTCCTGCTGCCGCTTTACGCGCTCCGCGTAGCGGGCGTCGGCGCCCTGCATGTACGGCGCCATTGCGGCGCGGATCTTCTGCTCCTGATCGTCCGAGAACTTGCCATATACCAGCTTGGCATAGTCCATGACCTTGTCGAAACGGGCGTTTGTGCGCGCCTGCGGGTCCGATTTCAGGAATTCCTTGCGATATTTGGCATTGCTTTCGCCGAATTTCGACTCCATGCGCTGGATCTGCTCAGGCGTCAGCGTCAGCATCAGGTCGGCCAGGTCGGGGATGGCGTTCTCGAAGGCCTGGCGGCCCAGCCGCTGGGTGTCTTCGCGCGCGTGGCGCACCATCGACGGATCCACCGGGCCGGCCACCTCGGTCTTGACCCGGGTCAGCACGGTGGCGATCTCGGGCAGCTGGGCGCGGCGGTGCCAGGAGAAGAACCGGGCGATGGCCTCGCGGGTCGGCGGTTCCTGGTCGTCTGTGACATCCACATAGCGGTCTACCCACCAGTAGGCGAGCCGGTCGCCCTGCTGGTAGCCGAGTTTCATGGCGTTACAGCCACCCAGGGCCAGGACGACGGTAAATGCTGCAAATCCTGCAAAAATGCGCCGCCGCCAAATGTGAAAAACGGAAACCACCGGCGGTCGGGCGCAAGGCGCCATGCTAAAATCGCCGCGCATGTTTTCCCGCCCGGCAGATCGCCCGCCAGCCCAGTCCTGACAAGGGTTTGGAGGGATTGAAGAGATCGCTTGGCACGGGTTATCGCGCTTATTATCAGACACACTCACTTAGGGACCTCCTTGTGAATATCGTCATTCTTGCCGCAGGGATGGGAAAACGGATGAATTCCGCCCTGCCCAAGGTCCTGCACCCGGTTGCCGGGCGGCCGATGCTCGCCCATGTGCTCGACACCGCCCGCACCCTGTCGCCGTCGCGCCTCGTCGTGGTGGTCGGCCACGGCGCGGAGCATGTGCGCGAGGCGGTGGGCGCGCCGGACGTGGCGTTCGCCGAGCAGACCCAGCAACTTGGCACCGGCCACGCCGTGATGCAGGCGCTGCCGCTGCTCGATGACAGCCAGCCCACGCTGGTGCTCTACGGCGACGTGCCGCTGACCACCGCCGCCACGCTCGAGGCCCTGGTCCATGCAGCCGGCGCCGAGCGCCTGGGCGTGCTGACCGTCGAGATGCCCGATCCTACCGGATACGGGCGCATCGTACGTGACGCCGCCGGCAACATCGTGCGCATCGTCGAACAGAAGGATGCCAGCGACGAGATCCGCGCCATCCGCGAGATCAACACCGGCATCATCGTCTGCCCGACCGGCCACCTGCGCCGCTGGCTTGCCACGCTGGGCAACGACAACGCGCAAGGTGAGTACTACCTCACGGACACCATCGAGCGCGCCGCCAACGAGGGCGTGGAGATCGTCTCCGCCCAGCCGGCGGCCCTGTGGGAGACGCTGGGCGTCAACAGCAAGGTCCAACTGGCCGAGGTGGAGCGCATTCACCAGCGCAACCTCGCACAGCGCCTGCTCGAGGCCGGCGTGACGCTGCCGGACCCCGCGCGCATCGATGTGCGCGGCCAGCTCACGTGCGGACGCGATGTGACCATCGACGTGGGCTGCGTGTTCGAAGGCCGCGTGCATCTGGACGATGGCGTGCACATCGGCGCGCATTGCGTGATCCGGAATGCCACCATTGGGGCCGGCGCGCGCGTGCAACCGTTCTGCCACATCGAGGAAGCAAAGATCGGGCCGGCGGGCCGGATCGGGCCGTACGCGCGGCTGCGCCCCGGCACCGAGCTGGGCGAGGACGTGCATATCGGCAACTTCGTCGAGGTGAAGAACAGCCAGGTCGGGGATCACAGCAAGGCCAACCACCTGGCCTATGTGGGCGATTCCACGGTGGGCCAGCGCGTCAACATCGGCGCGGGTACCATTACCTGCAACTACGATGGCGTGAACAAGAGCCGTACCGTGATCGAGGATGACGCGTTCATCGGCTCGGACACGCAGCTGGTGGCGCCGGTGACGGTGGGCCGTGGCGCCACGATCGGCGCCGGCACCACGCTGACCAAGGACGCACCGGCCGGCAAGCTGACGCTCTCGCGGGCCAAGCAGATGACGCTGGACGCGTGGCAGCGCCCGGTGAAGCAGCCGAAGCAGTCGAAGTAAGCGTAGTCAGTCAAAGTCAGTCAGGCCGGGCCCGGGGAGGGCCGGCCATCATCATTCAGCGGGTTGCGCCGCGCGGCGCGACGCAACCCAAACGGGGGGTTCACAAGATGTGTGGCATCGTCGGCGCGGTTTCCACGCGCAATATCGTTCCGGTCCTGATCGAAGGCCTGCGTCGCCTGGAGTACCGCGGCTATGACTCGTGCGGCGTGGCCATCGTGCGCGACGAGACGCTGGAGCGCGCGCGCACCGTCTCGCGCGTGGCCGATCTGGACACGCAGACGCAGTCGTCCGGCCTGGCCGGCACGCTGGGCATCGCCCACACGCGCTGGGCCACGCACGGCAAGCCCGATACGGTCAACGCCCACCCGCATTTCTCGGACGAGACCATCGCGCTGGTGCATAACGGCATCATCGAGAACTACGAACCGCTGCGCGAGGAACTGCGCGCCGTGGGCTACGGTTTCGAGTCGCAGACCGACACCGAGGTGGTGGCCCACCTGATCCACCAGGCCTACACCTACCCGAGCAGCGCCACGCGCGGCAATCTGTTCGGCTCGGTGCGCGTGGTGACCAAGCGCCTGCACGGCGCCTACGCGATTGCCGTGGTGGCCAAGGACAACCCCGACGTGGTGGTGGGCGCGCGCGCCGGCTCGCCGCTGGTGGTGGCGCTGGGCGAGAACGAGTCCTTCCTGGCCTCCGATGCGCTGGCCGTGGCCGGCACTGCCAACCGCATCGTCTATCTGGAAGAGGGCGATGTGGTGGAGCTGACCCGTGCCGGCGCCACCATCCGCGACGTGAACGACGTGGAAGTCGTGCGCGAGGAACGCGTGGTGGAAGCCCACGCGGCGGCCGTCGAGCTGGGCCCGTACCGCCACTTCATGCAGAAGGAAATCTTCGAGCAGCCGCGCGCGCTGGGCGACACGCTGGAAGGCATCGTCGCCATCACGCCTGAACTGTTCGGCGAGAAGGCGGCCTCGGTATTTTCCGAAATCGACAGCGTCCTGATCCTGGCCTGCGGCACCAGCTACTACTCGGGCTGCACGGCCAAGTACTGGCTCGAGTCCGTGGCGAAGATCCCGACCCAGGTGGAAGTGGCCAGCGAATACCGCTACCGCGACACCGTGCCGAACCCGCGCGCGCTGGTGGTGGTGATCTCCCAATCGGGCGAGACCGCCGACACCATGGCCGCGCTGCGCCATGCCCGCGACCTCGGCCACACCCACACGCTGGCCATCTGCAACGTGGCGACCAGCGCGATGGTGCGCGAGACCGAAATGCGCTTCCTGACGCGTGCCGGCACCGAGATCGGCGTGGCCTCGACCAAGGCGTTTACGACCCAGCTCGCCGCGCTGTACATGCTGACGCTGGCGCTGGCCAAGGTGCGCGGCCGGCTGACCGAGGCCGAAGAGGCCGCCGCGCTGACCAACCTGCGCCACCTGCCCGTGGCGCTGCATGGCGTGCTGGCGCTGGAGCCGCAGATCATCGCCTGGTCGGAAGACTTTGCGCGCCGCGAGAATGCGCTGTTCCTGGGCCGGGGCCTGCACTACCCCATCGCCCTGGAAGGCGCGCTGAAACTCAAGGAAATCTCATATATCCACGCGGAAGCCTACCCGGCCGGCGAGCTGAAGCACGGCCCGCTGGCGCTGGTCACGGAGGCGATGCCGGTGGTGACCGTGGCGCCGAACGACGCGCTGCTGGAGAAGCTGAAGTCCAACATCCAGGAAGTGCGCGCGCGCGGCGGCCGGCTCTATGTGTTTGCCGATGCCGACACGCATATCCAGTCGTCCGACGGCATCCAGGTGATCCGCCTGCCCGAGCACTACGGCGCGCTGTCGCCGATCCTGCACACAGTGCCGCTGCAACTGCTGGCCTATCACACGGCCTGCGCACGCGGCACGGACGTGGACAAGCCTCGTAATCTGGCTAAATCGGTGACGGTGGAATAAGGCGGAACCGGCAGGCGGTTTTACAAGCCGGATGTAAAAGGAAGCCACGGTGTGCACGCATCGTGGCTTTTTTTTTGTCGCCCAAAATCCCTGCTTTCCAGACGTGGCGCGGCCTGGCGGGGAGCCGGCGCACGCCCGGCCCCCGGTGGCACGGTATCTGCGGAAGCCATGGGCTCCAATCCGCTCCATACCGCCACCGAGGGCACCCCCCATGACCAAGAAGACCGCACCGTCCGCCGCCCAGCCACCCGGAAAGAAGGGCGACACCACGCCTCCCAAGCCGCAGGGCATCGGCAACAACAACGACGGCAGCTATGAGCGCGCCGTGGCAGACCGGCTGGCCGAGCGGCCCAGGCAGCTCGGCTCGGACTCGGTCGGCAATATCGTCTCGAACCGTGACCGCACGCTGACCACGAACCAGGGCCTCCAGATTCCGCAGGACGACGACTCCCTCAGGCTCGGCCTGCGCGGCCCCACGCTGCTCGAGGACTTCCACCTGCGCGAGAAGATCACGCACTTCGACCACGAGCGCATTCCCGAGCGCGTGGTCCACGCGCGCGGCGCGGCGGCCCATGGCTATTTCGAGCTGACCGAGTCGCTCGCCGATGTGACCACCGCCGAGCTGTTCACCCAGGTCGGCCAGAAGACGCCGGTGTTCGTGCGATTTTCGACCGTGGCCGGCTCGCGCGGCTCCGCCGATCTGGCGCGCGACGTGCGCGGCTTCGCCACCAAGTTTTATACGAGGCAGGGAAACTTCGATCTGGTCGGCAACAACATCCCGGTGTTCTTTATCCAGGACGGCATCAAGTTCCCGGATTTCGTCCATTCCGTGAAGCCGGAACCGCACAACGAGATCCCGCAGGCCGCGTCGGCGCACGACACGTTCTGGGACTTCGTCTCCCTCCAGCCCGAGTCGATGCACATGGTGCTGTGGACCATGTCCGGCCGCGCCATCCCGCGCAGTTTCCGCACGATGGAAGGGTTTGGCGTGCACACCTTCCGCTTTGTCGATGCCGAGGGGCAGGGCACGCTGGTCAAGTTCCACTGGAAGCCGGTGGGCGGCGCGCATTCGCTGGTCTGGGACGAGGCGGTCAAGATCAACGGCAAGGACCCCGATTTCCATCGGCGCGACCTCTACGACGCGATCGAGGCGGGCCAGTTTCCCGAGTACGAGTTCGGCGTGCAGCTGGTGCCCGAGACCGACATGCTCAAGTTCGGCTTCGACCTCCAGGACCCGACCAAGCTCATTCCCGAGGAACTGGCGCCGGTACGGCGCGTGGGCCGGATGGTGCTGAACCGCAACCCGGACAACTTCTTCGCCGAAACCGAGCAGGTGGCGTTTCACCCCGGCCACATCCTGCCGGGCATGGATTTCACCAACGATCCGCTGCTGCAGGCGCGGCTGTTCTCGTACACCGATACCCAGCTCACGCGGCTCGGCGGGCCGAATTTTCATGAAATTCCGATCAATCGCCCGCTTTGCCCGGTGCATAACAACCAGCGCGATGGCTTCGGCCGGCAAACCGTGGTGCAGGGCAAGGAGAGCTACCAGCCGAACTCGGTCAGCGGCGGTTGCCCGTTCCTGGCCGGCGATGCGGACGCCTACCGGCACTTCGCCGCCGCGGCCGAGGATGGCGCGGTGAAGGTGCGCATGCGCGCGCAGACCTTCGCCGATCATTTCTCGCAGGCCAACCTGTTCTGGCGCAGCCAGTCCGACGTCGAAAAAAGGCAGATCGTCGATGCGTACGCGTTTGAACTCTCCAAGGTCTTCGACCCCGCCATCCGCGCGCGCGTGGTGGGGCAGATCCACCATATCGCCGTGGAACTGGCGGAGCGCGTGGCGCAGAAGCTCGGAATTCCCGTGGAGCCGGTCGGGCCGAACGTGCAGATCAACGACTACGGCGTACCGGCATCGCCCGCGCTGAGCCTGGACGCCCAGCCGAAGGGCGACATCACGGGCCGCAATATCGCCGTGCTGGTCAACGATGGGGTGGACGACGCGGCCATCGCCTCGCTCCAGCAACTGGCCCAGGCGGCGCGCGCCAACCTCAAGATCATCGGCCCGCGCGCGGCCAGCGTGACCACGGCGAAGGGCGCGGCGCTGCCGGTGGACCATGCGCTGTCCTCGGTCGGCTCGGTGCTGTTCGATGCGGTGTACGTGCCCGACGTGGCCAAGCCGCCGGCCGAGCCCGATCCGGACGCGCTGCTGTTTATCAAGGAAGCCTACAAGCACTGCAAGGCGGTGGGCGCGGGCGGCGCTGGTGCCGTGTTGGTGGCCGAGGCCGCGCGCTGTGCGGGGCTGGCCGGCGGCTTCGCGGGGCCGGGCGTGGTGATCGCCAAGACCGAGGACCCGGCGCGGCATCGGGAATTCCTGGATGCCGTGGGCCAGCATCGCTGGTGGCAGCGGCCGGACGCGATGCGCATTCCAGCCTGAGCGCGGGCGGCGCAAAAGCGTCTTCCAGGGCACTCCCCGGGCGGCCCCGCAGGCGCCCGAGAGTGCCCGCTCGGCATAGGGGTACCTGCAGCGATACCTATAGGAATACGCGTTTCGCGGTATCCTTGCCGGCATGCCGCGCGCCATAACCCCCTCAGGGTGGCGCGCAGTGCGCCTGTCCCGGCCCGCATCATGCGCGCCCGGGCCCCACGGCGCCCCCCGCGATCACAGGAATATGAAAGACCTAGAAAGTGAGCTGATCGGCTCCGCACGGCTGCCGACCCGCTACGGCGAATTCACCGCCCATGCCTTCCAGGGCGTGGACAGCCGCACCGAACACCTGGCGCTCTCCATGGGAGACATCTCGGGCGAGAACGTCCTCGTCCGCCTGCATTCCGAATGCCTGACCGGCGATGTCTTCGGCTCGTGCCGCTGCGACTGCGGCGAGCAGCTCGACCTCGCCATGCAGAAGATTGCCGAGGAAGGCCGCGGCATCCTGCTCTACCTGCGCGGCCACGAGGGCCGGGGCATCGGCCTCTCGAACAAGATCCGCGCCTATGCGCTGCAGGACGGCGGGCTGGACACGGTCGACGCCAATCTCGCGCTCGGCCAGGCCATCGACGCCCGCACCTACGCGTTCGCGGCGGACATGCTGCGCCAGTGGGGCGTGAAGTCGGTTCGCCTGATGAGCAACAACCCGATCAAGATCCGGGCGCTCGAAGACGCCGGCCTGGCCGTGACGGAGCAGATGCGTCACATCGTGCCCGCCAACGCCGAAAACGAGAAATACCTCGCCACCAAGCGGTCTCGCATGGGTCACCTGCTGGACTGATGCAGCGGGTGTAGGCGCAGGCCGACAACCGCTTGCGCGGCCTCCCGACAGCCTGCGCGCTGCGACTCTCCTATCGTGGATATAAGGTCCGCGCCATGCTCGGCATGGTGCGGGATGTTCCACGCGAAGTGTCGCCGTGACCTCACGGCGCGCCTCCGATGTGAGAGGAGTCCAACAATGGCTGATAACAACGTTTCGGTACTGAACGAGTTGATCGAAGTCTCGCGCGACGGCGAGGAGGGCTTCCGCAAGGCGGCTGAGGACGCCAAGAATCCGGAGCTGAAGACGCTGTTCTCGAGCCGCGCCACCGAGTGCGGCGCGGCGGTACGCGAGTTGCAGAGCCAGGTGATGACCCTCGGCGGCAAGCCCGAGGACCATGGCAGCATTGCCGGCGCGCTGCATCGCGGCTGGGTGAGCCTGCGCAGCGCGGTGGCCGACCGCACGGACCTCGCCATCCTCGAGGAAACCGAGAAGGGCGAGGACGTCGCCAAGAAGAAGTATGGCGACGCGCTCCAGGAAACCGACCTGAGCTTCGACATCCGCGCACTGATCGAGCGCCAGTACCAGGGGGTGCTGCGCAACCACGACCTGATCCGCGATCTGCGCAACCGCTATCGCGCGAGCGGCGAATAACCGTTTCCACCGCTTACCGGCCGGCACGAAGGCGCTTCCCTAGGGAGGCGCCTTTTACATTGGGGATTATGTTCGCGCGTGCCGAAAGGTAGCTGAATCGGAATCGCAATCATCCGCAAAATCATCCGCATCGTGTCGTAAAGCCCCGTCTGGCAAGGGATTTATTATCGCGATTTGCCATATGGATGCTTGATCTTCTGGCCTCGGCCATTAACATGAAAAATCGTCCACCGTGGTGTGCAAGGCGTTTTGGGGTCGATGTCATGAAAGGCGACAAGAAAGCTATCCAGTTACTGAACGGCCAGCTGCGTCATGAGCTGACCGCGATCAACCAGTATTTCCTGCACGCGCGCATGTACCGGCACTGGGGATTGAACGCGCTGGGCAAGCATGAGTACGAGGAGTCCATCGAGGAGATGAAGCACGCGGACAAGCTGATCGAGCGCATCCTGATGCTCGACGGCCTGCCCAATCTCCAGGATCTGGACAAACTGCTACTCGGCGAAAACGCCGAGGAGATGCTCGGGTGCGACCTGAAGCTGGAGCTGGTGTCCCAGACGAGCTGCAAGGGCGCCATCAAGTACTTCGAGTCGATTGGCGACTATGTGTCGCGCGATGTGGTGACCGATATCCTCTCGGACACCGAGGATCACATCGAATGGCTCGAGACGCAGCTGGAACTCGTGCGCAAGGTGGGCGTGCAGAACTACCTGCAATCCGCGATGGGCGAACTCGGCGAGTCCGACGCCTAGGGGGCACGCAGGCAGGCGCTCTGCAGAGTTCCAAATCTTCGGCTACACTGCGCCCCGCACACTGAATGCAAGGCGCCCGCCAGGGCGCCCAGACTCCGGGGCGGGGTGGCAGAGTGGTGATGCGACGGCCTGCAAAGCCGTTTACGACGGTTCGATTCCGTATCCCCGCCTCCATTCCCCTCCTGCCGTTTTCCCCTCTTTATTGCCTTCGACGGATCTGACCAATCTGTCATTTTCCCCGGCTATCATTTTCTCCAGCGCATGCCGTGATATGTCGTGGCATGCCGCCGGCGCGCTGGCGCATTTCATGCTCGCTCCGCAGGGCAGGTGCGCCGCAAGCGTTGAGTACGCCGCAACGCGGAGTTTCCCTGTGGATATAGCGCCCCGATTACGATAATGTTTGCCGCGCGTGCACCAAGTGTCAGCACGTGAGGCAGGTTTCACCATGCAGGGCTTCCATGGCGTTTCCGTCCCGGTGCGATGAGAGAAACAGAGGCTCCCGATGATTAAAGATCTGCGAGTGCGTGCGGCGCAGCCGTCGGATATGCCTGCCATCGCGGCAGTGCTGGAGCGCTGCGGCCTGCCGGTGGACGAGTTGCCGCGCCTGGTGGGCGAGTTCCACGTGGCCCTGATGGAGTCTGAGCTGGTCGGCTGCGCCTGCGCCGAGCGCTTCGGCGACACGGCCATCGTCCGCTCGGTGGCCGTGCTGCGCGAATGGCGCGACCAGGGCGTAGCCAGCCATCTCGTCAACGCGGTGATGATGCGCGCCCGCGCCAACGGCACGCGCCGCGCGGTGCTCCTGACCTCGAGCTGCCCAAGCTACTTCGCCCGCTACGGGTTCTCGCTGATCCACGCCTCCAAGCTGCCCACAGAAGTCCTCGAGAGCGAGGAATTCCAGCGCCTGCGCAATACCAGCGCGCTGTGCATGTGCGCCATGTTGTCCTGATCTGGTTTCTCCCTGGATGACCCGCCGTCGGCAAGGTTTTGCAAAAGCGACAATAATCGGGGCTCCAATTCTGCAAGCCTGACCAGGGAGACCCCATGACGACCACTGTCCGTGCCATCCGCCTCCAGGAATTTGGCGCGCCCGAAGTGATGCAGCTCACGCCGGTCGAGCTGCCGGCCCCGGCGGCCGGCGAGGCGCGCGTGCGGCATACCGCCATCGGCTTCAACTTCATCGATGTGTACCAGCGCCGCGGCACCTATCCGCTGCCGGTGGGCACGGGTCTCGGCCACGAGGCGGCCGGTGTGGTGGAGGCGGTGGGCGCGGGCGTGACGGACATCGCCGTGGGAGATCGCGTGGCGTACATGAACGCCGGCCTCGGTGCCTATGCCGAGGCGCGCAACGTGCCGGCGGACAAGCTGGTCAAGCTGCCCGACAACCTCAGCGACGAACAGGCCGCTGCCGTGATCTTCAAGGGCATGACCGCGCAGTATCTGGTGCGCCACACGCACGCCGTGAAGCCCGGTGACACGGTGCTGGTACACGCCGCCGCCGGTGCCGTGGGCCAGATCCTGGCCGGCTGGGCGAAGGCGCTCGGCGCACGCGTGATCGGCACGGCCGGCGGCGCGGCCAAGTGCGAGCGCGCCCGCGCGGCGGGTTGCGACATCGCCATCGACTACAGCCAGGGGGATTGGGTCAGGCAGGTGCGCGACGCCACCGGCGGCCAGGGCGTGACCGTGGTCTACGACGCCGTGGGCAAGGACACCTTCATGGGCTCGCTCGATTGCGCCCAGACCTTCGGGCTGGTGGTGCTGTACGGCGGCGCGTCCGGCCCGGCGCCGGCCATCGAGCCGGAAATCCTCAACAAGAAGGGCTGCCTGTTCCTGACCCGGCCCTCGGTGTTCCCGCACAACGCGGACCCGGCCCGCTTCCGCGCCAATGCGAAGGATTTGTTCGATGCCATCGCTGCCGGCCATGTGAAGGTGGAGATCGGCGCCCGCTTCCCGCTGGCCGAGGTCGCCCGCGCGCACGAGGCCGCCGAGCGCCGCGAGACCACCGGCGCCATTCTGCTGCTGCCGTAATTCGACGAATTTCGACTAGTGGGAATGATAGGGATGACGATGACGGGCGGGCCGGCGCGGTGCCCCGTCATCGCACAGGCTGATCTCCACGCTCACGTGGGCCAGTTCCTCGTGGATCGATAGCGCCTGCCGTACACGCTGCGGCGTGAGCGTGGTGTCGTGCGTGACCAGGCTGGCGATACAGGCGAACTGCTCGCGGCCCACGCGCCAGACGTGCAGGTCGGTGACGCGCGTGCCGTCTTCGCCCTGCTGGAAGCCGGCCAGCACCTCTCGTACTTCGTCCACCACCGGGTGGTCCATCTCGCGGTCCAGCAGCACCGTGCCGCTTTGCCGCATCAGGCCGATGGCCCAGCGGCCGACCAGCGCCGCGCCCACCAGCCCCATCACCGGATCGAGCCGGCTCCAGCCCAGCCACCAGCCGCCGGCCAGCGCCACGATGGCCAGCACCGAGGTGGCCGCATCGGCCATCACGTGGAGATAGGCCGAGCGCAGGTTGATGTCGTGATGGTGGTGACCGGGATGTCCGTGGTGATGGTGCCCATGCTCATGACCATGGTCGTGCCCGTGATGATGGTGCGCGCCGCCGAGGATGAACGCGCAGCCCAGGTTCACCAGCAGGCCGATGGCGGTGACGGCCATCGCCTCCTGGTAGTGGATGGGCTGCGGGCTGAACAGCCGTTCCACCGATCCGAACACCATCAGCGCGGCCACCCCCAGCAGGAAGATGGAGCTGGCGAAGGCCGCCAGCACCTCGATTTTCCACGTGCCGAAGGTGAAGCGCCCATCCGCGGCCAGCCGGCGCGCGGCGGCGTAGGCGAAGGCCGAGAGGCCAATCGCCAGCGCGTGCGAACTCATGTGCCAGCCGTCGGCCAGCAGGGCCATCGAGTTGAACCAGAGGCCGGCGGCAATCTCCACCACCATCGTGGCGAGTGTGATCCACATGACCAGGCGTGTGCTGCGCTCGGCAGCCTGGTTGCCGGCATCGAAGACGTGGGAATGGGTCCACGCGGACAGATCGTGCGTGTGCATGTCGGGAAGGGGTTGGGGGATGCCGCCCAAGGGTACCAGCCATGGCGCGCCTGGTCACCCGCCACCCTGCCTGCGGCAGGGGTAGCCGAGGCGGCTACCAGCCGTGGTAGGGCGCGGTCTGCTCGTACGCGCCGAGCCGTTCGGCCAGAAAGTCGACAAAGGCGCGCACGCGGGCCGAGAGTTTGTCGCGCGTGAGATACACCGCGTAGATGTCCGCCGGGGGCGAGGCCCAGTCGGCCAGCACCTGCCGCAGCCGGCCCGAGCGCAGCAGCGGCGCCACCTCCCATTCCGAACGCAGCACGATGCCATGCCCCTGGAGCGCCCAGTTCGCCGCCGCCTCGCCATCGTTGGTGGCGGCATGGCCGCGCACCTTCACGGTCTCCTGCCGGCCTGCCGACTGGAGATGCCAGGTGCCATAGGCCGATTCGCTCTCCCGAATCACAATGCAACGATGCTGTTGCAATGCACGGGGCGAGGCCGGCTCGCCGTGTCGGGCGAGGTAGGCCGGGGACGCGCATAGCAACCGGCGGTTCGGCGCCAGCAGGCGGGCGTTGAGCCGCGCATCGGGCAGGTCGCCGAGGAGGATGCCGACGTCGTAGCCTTCCTCGGCAAGGTTCATTGCCCGGTCGGTCAGCTGCAACTGCACTTCGACATCGGGATACGCCTGCAGGAAGTCGCTGACCAGCGGTGCGATGTGGCGCCTGCCGAAACCGAGCGTCGCATTCACCCGCAGCAGCCCGCGCGGCGCCACCCGGCTGCCGCCCAGGCCCTGTTCGAGTTCCTCCAGTTCGGCCAGGATACGCCCGCCCTGGGCCAGGTAGGACTCGCCCTCGGGCGTGACCGACAGCCGCCGCGTGGTGCGGTTGAGCAGCCGCACGCCCAGCCGCGCCTCCAGCGCCGCCAGCCGCTTGCTGGCCGCCGAAGGCGTGACGCCAAGCTGTTGCGCCGCGCCGGCAAGGCTGCCGCGCTTGACCAGCAGGACGAAGAAGGCGAGATCCGAGAAGGCGTCCATGGATAGCGGCAATTCGTGAATCGAGCGCACGAATGAAGTTCAGTTTGCGCAATTATAGCGATGGATTCCGCGATTACACTCCCCGCGCGATGCGCATCCCACGCGCGGCGACTACCATGGCACGGCTTGCCGCATCGACGCATCAAGACCAAGGAGACAGCCGATGTTTGAAGGATTCAGGACGCACCGGATCGACAGCCAGGGCGTGGCGATTCATGCCGTGGTCGGCGGGGAGGGCCCGCCGCTACTGCTGCTGCACGGCCATCCGCAAACGCATGTGATCTGGCACAAGGTGGCCGGTGAGTTGGCGCGGCATTTCACGGTAGTGGCCACGGACCTGCGCGGCTATGGCGACAGCGACAAGCCCGCCGGGCTGCCCGACCACGCAAACTACAGCAAGCGCACCATGGCGGCCGACCAGATGGCGGTGATGCGGGCGCTCGGCTTCGAGCGGTTCCGCGTGCTGGCCCATGATCGCGGCGCGCGCGTGGCGCACCGGCTGGCGCTCGACCATCCGCAGGCGGTGGAAAAACTCGTCACGCTGGACATCGCCCCGACGCTGGCGATGTATGCCCAGACCTCGGAAGCCTTCGCGCGCGCCTACTGGCACTGGTTCTTCCTGATCCGGCCCGCGCCGTTCCCCGAAACGCTGATCGAGGCCGACCCCGACCTCTACCTGCGCCAGACCATGGGCACGCGCAGCGCGGGCCTCGCGCCGTTCACCGAGGCCGCACTGGCTGAATACCTGCGCTGCCTGAAGCTGCCCGGCGCCGCCCACGGCCTGTGCGAGGACTACCGCGCCAGCGCCGGCATCGACCTGGAGCACGATCGCGCCGACGCCGCGGCCGGACGCCAGGTGGAGTGCGAGATGCTGGCCCTATGGGGCGCCGACGGCGCGGTCGGCAAGTGCTTCCAGCCGCTGGAAGCGTGGCGCAAGGTGGCGCGCCGGGTGACGGGCCATGCCCTGCCGAGCGGTCACTATATTGCGGAGGAAGTGCCGGAACAGTTACTTGCGGAAGTGCTGCCGTTCCTGAACGGCTAAGGGAGCGCTAGCCGGGGCGGATTATGTGCGGCGGGGGAACAGTGTGTTGTCCGATCCGCCCCGTTTGGCTCAGTGCACGGTTCGCCGCTCACTGGCATTATGGCGAACTGAGGACTTTTGGCATGGTCTGACTGCGCAGTATCTGACCCGGCAGGTTTGGGGCAAACATACATTCACGGATGGATGTATAATCCGCGCACATTTTCGTTCCAAGACCCCCTCAGAAGTCCATTTCCACAATGACGTACCGATTTATTGCAGGTTGCCTCGCCGTCTGGCTCGGAATTTGCGTTGCCGCGAGCTGGCTGGTCGAGCGACTCTGGGCCTGATCGCCCGCGTTCCTCCTCGGGAAGCGGGCAGGGCCTGTCAATCGCGCCGAGTTGTGTTGTCGAGTCATCTCTCTTCGTCGTCTTCCCCGGGAAGACAGAACAACAAGAACGCCGCATGCATCCCGCCCTCTCTGCTCGCACCCTGTTTATCACCCGGACTCTTGCCGTTGCCGCGCTGGCCGCGGGCGCCACGTCGCCCGCCAGCGCCGAGGAACTGGTCGGCTGGAGCCATCCCGCCGTGCACGTGGCCTATGGCCGTGATCCCGGGCATAACATCAACAAGTACGAACTCGGGCTGAACTACAACACCCCGCTCCAATACGGCAATCCGCAGGGCTGGCTGTTCCGCCTGCAGGCCGAATTCAACGTCGCCGGATGGGATGCACGTAGCGGCACCAACCAGCAGAACCTGTTCGAGTTTGGCGTGTCGCCGATCCTGCGCGTGGAAAAGCGGGGCGGCTATTTCGTGCCGTTCGCCGAGGCGTCGGTGGGTCTGCGCGTGCAATCCCACACCGGCACGTCCGACGAGCACCGTTCGGGCACTGCGTTCCAGTTCTCCGACATGGTCGGTATTGGCGTGGGCTTCGGCAAGAATGCCAACACGGAAGCGGGCTTCCGCTTCCAGCACATCTCCAACGCCAGCATCAAGGGGCCGAATCCGGGCAGTAATTTCTACACCGGATACGTGCGCTATCGCTTCTGAGGATGTGTTGGCGCGTGCCTAGGCCGCACGCGCCAGCGGCAGCCGCCCGGCACGGCAGGCCTCGAAGAACGCCCACAGTTCCGGGGCATCACTCGTTGCCACGTTGAAGCGAATCCACGGGGAATCGGTCTCGTCGGGCTCGAAGTACGAGCCCGGTGCCAGCCAGATGCCGTGGTCCAGCGCCAGCGTGGCGAGGCGGCTCGCGGGCGGCGCGTCGTCGCCGCGCAGCCGCGCCCAGGCGAACATCCCCCCTTCGGGCCGCAGCAGTACCTCCAGCCCGTGCGCCTCCATCTTTTCCGTCACAAGATCCTGTTGTCCGCGTAGCCGTTCGGCCAGTGCCGCCACGTGGCGGCCGTAGTGGCCGCTGGTCAGCACGGAATACACCAGTCGCTCCGTGACCTCGGACGAGGTCAGTCCCACCGCCATCTTGGTCCGCGCGAAGGCCTTCGCCAGGTCCGGGCTCGCCGCGAGGTAGCCCACGCGCAGCGACGGCGTGATGGTCTTCGAGAATCCGTTCACGTAGACCACCTGCGAGAGGCCGTCCATCGCCGCCAGCATCGGCGACCCGGCCGGGGCCAGCTCGCGGTAGATATCGTCCTCCACCACCAGCAGCCGATGCTGCTCGGCCAGTTGCAGCACACGGAAGGCGTTCATGCTGGTCAGGCTGGCGCCGGTGGGGTTCTGCAGCACCGTATTGACGAACAGCGCGCGCGGGTTGTGCTGGCGGATGGCGTCTTCGAGCGCGTCGGTATCGAGCCCGGCCGCGGTGCGCGGCACGCCCACCACGCGCAGCCCGGCCAGCCGCAGGATCTGCAACAGATTGCAATAGCAGGGCGCTTCCACGAGGACCGTCTCGCCGGGGCGCAGCAGCGTGCGCACCACGAGGTCCAGCGCCTGCGTGGCCCCCTGGGTCAGTACCACCTGCTGCGCCTGCACCGGCATGCCGTACTGGCTCATATGCGTGGCGATGTGTTCGCGCAGCGGCGCGAAGCCATACGGATGGCCGTAGCCCGAGACCTGCGCCGCCGGCACACGCGCGGCGCTGCGCATGGCCTGGTGCAGCCCTTCCTCGTTGAGCCAGTCGCCGGGCAGCCAGCCCGCGCCGGCCTTGATCGGCACGGAATGGTCGGCGAATACATCGGAAAGCAGCCACGCGGCGTTGAGCCCCGGCGCCTCCCAGTGGGGGGCGCGGGCATGGCCGGCCGGTGCGTGGCGGTGCGCCACCGTGTAGCCGGAGCCGGGGCGCGCCGCGAGGTAGCCCAGCGCGGTCAACCGGCCGTAGGCTTCCGCCACCGTGAATGTGCTGACGTTGTGCTGCTGCGCAAAGCGGCGCACCGACGGCAGGGGCGTGCCGGCGCGCAGCGCGCGGCGATCCACCAGCGCGGCAATGCCGGCCACGATCTGTTCGGTCAGGGTGTCGCCGCCACGGCGGCTGCGGACAAGGTTCAGGTTGAGCATGAGGCACTCGGCAGGGCGCGAAACCTGTACAGTGTACTGGCAAGTACGCCGCCTGGCCGGGCGTCTCGCCGATTGGTGCAGCGCAGCGGTGACACGCCGTTTTTGCCGTCGACCCAGGCGCCGGCGCGCGTGCGCAGCGCAATCCGCTATCTGTACAGTCGAGGCTGACTACACTGTACGGTAAGGCAGCGATCTCCCGACCGTATATTCGTGCGGCCCGACCGCGCCGGTAGAGTTGCCGGAATCCGTGCCGGGGCGCTTTGCCCCGCGCCCCCCACACCCCGATTCTGAGGAGAAAGTATGGACGCCGCCAAGACCGTGATCCCCGATATGGATGCCCTGTGGATGCCGTTCACCGCCAATCGCCAGTACAAGGCCGCCCCGCGCCTGCTGGCCTCGGCCAGCGGCATGCACTACACCACCCACGACGGCCGCAAGGTCCTGGACGGCTGTGCCGGCCTCTGGTGCGTGGCCGCCGGCCATGGCCGCCAGGAAATCGTCGATGCCATCGCGCGGCAGGCTGCCACGCTGGACTACGCGCCACCGTTCCAGATGGGCCATCCGCTCTCGTTCGAGGCTGCCACCAAGCTGGCCGCGATCATGCCGAAGCCGCTGGATCGCATTTTCTTCACGAACTCGGGTTCGGAGTCGGTCGATACCGCGCTGAAGATCGCCCTGGCCTACCACCGTGCGCGCGGCGAGGGCCAGCGCACGCGCATCATTGGCCGCGAGCGCGGCTATCACGGGGTAGGCTTCGGCGGCATGGCCGTGGGTGGCATTGGCCCGAACCGCAAGACCTGGTCGGCCAACCTGATGCCGGGCACGGACCACCTGCCGGCCACGCTGAACATCGCCGAAGCCGCTTACTCGAAGGGCCAGCCGCAGTGGGGCGCCCATCTGGCCGATGAACTCGAACGCATCATCGCGCTGCACGATGCCTCGAACGTGGCCGCCGTGATCGTCGAGCCGCTGGCCGGTTCGGCGGGCGTGCTGGTGCCGCCGGTCGGCTATCTGGAGAAGCTGCGCGAGATCACCAGCAAGCATGGCATTTTGCTGATTTTCGATGAGGTCATCACGGCGTTCGGCCGCCTGGGCGCCGCCACCGCCGCCGAGCGCTTCAACGTGACGCCGGACCTGATCACCATGGCCAAGGCCATCAACAACGCGGCCGTGCCGATGGGCGCCGTGGCCGTGCGCCGCGAGGTGCACGACACCGTGATCAACGCCGGGGCGCCGAACGGCATCGAACTGCTGCACGGTTATACGTACTCGGGCCACCCGCTGGCGTGCGCGGCAGCCATCGCCACGCTGGACCTGTACCAGCGCGACAACCTGTTCGGCCGTGCCGCCGAACTGGCGCCGAAGTTCGAGTCGGCCGTGCATGACCTGCGCGGCGCGCCGCATGTGAAGGACATCCGTAACCTGGGGCTGGTGGCCGGCGTGGAGCTGGAACCGCGCCCCGGCCAGCCGGGCGTGCGCGCCTACGAGGCCTTCCTGAAGTGCCTCGAGCGCGGCGTGCTGGTACGCTACACCGGCGACATCCTGGCGTTCTCGCCGCCGCTGATCATTTCCGAGGCGGAGATCGACCAGTTGTTCGATACCGTCAGGCAAGCGCTGAACGACGTGCAGTAAGCCAAGACAGACTGAGAGGAAGACGCAGTGAACATCGCTGAAAACCGGCAGATCGCCGAAATCCATCACTACATCGGCGGCAGCGTCCGCCGCGCCGCCGCCGAGGGCGCCGGCCGCTTCGCCGACGTATTCAACCCCGCCACTGGCGAGGTGGCCGCGCGCGTGGCGCTGGGCAGCGCCGACGATGTCGGTGCCGCCGTGGCCGCCGCCAAGGCCGCGTTTCCGGCGTGGTCCGAACTGGCCCCGCTGCGCCGCGCGCGCATCCTGTTCAAGTTCAAGGAACTGCTGGACAAGCACCATGACGACCTGGCCGCGCTGATCACGCGCGAGCACGGCAAGGTGTTTTCGGACGCCAAGGGCGAGGTCACGCGCGGCATCGAGGTGGTGGAGTTCGCCTGCGGCATCCCCAACCTGCTCAAGACCGACTTCACCGACAACATCGGCGGCGGCATCGACAACTGGAACCTGCGCCAGCCGCTGGGCGTGGTGGCCGGCATCACGCCGTTCAACTTCCCGGTGATGGTGCCGATGTGGATGTTCCCGGTGGCGCTGGCCTGCGGCAACACCTTCGTGCTGAAGCCGTCCGAACGCGACCCTTCGCCGAGCCTGCTGATCGCCGACCTGCTCAAGCAGGCCGGCCTGCCCGATGGCGTGTTCAACGTGGTGCAGGGCGACAAGACCGCCGTGGACGCGCTGCTGGCCCACCCGGACGTGCAGGCACTGTCGTTCGTCGGCTCCACGCCGATCGCCGAGTACATCTACACGGAAGGCACGAAGCACGGCAAGCGCGTGCAGGCGCTGGGCGGCGCCAAGAACCACCTCGTGGTGATGCCGGACGCGGACCTGGACCAGGCCGTGGACGCGCTGATCGGTGCCGCCTACGGCTCCGCCGGCGAGCGCTGCATGGCGATCTCGGTTGCCGTGGCCGTGGGCGACGTGGCCGACAAGCTCGTGCCGCGCCTGGCCGAACGCGCCCGCGCGCTGAAGATCCGCAACGGCATGGACGCCGACGCTGAAATGGGCCCGCTGGTCACCGGCGTGCACAAGGCGAAGGTCGAGGGCTACATCGCCAAGGGCGAGGCCGAAGGCGCCACGCTCGTCACGGACGGGCGCGGCCACAAGGTGGACGGCCACGACGGCGGCTTCTTCGTCGGCGGCACGCTGTTCGACCACGTGAAGCCGGACATGACGATCTACAAGGAAGAGATCTTCGGCCCGGTGCTGTCCGTAGTGCGCGTGCACGACTTCGCCGAGGCGGTGGACCTGATCAACGGCCACGAATTCGGCAACGGGGTGTCCTGCTACACCAGCGACGGCGGCATCGCCCGCGCGTTCTCGCGCCAGATCCAGGTGGGCATGGTGGGCATCAACGTGCCAATTCCAGTCCCCATGGCCTGGCACTCGTTCGGCGGCTGGAAGCGCTCCCTGTTCGGCGACCACCACGCCTACGGCGAGGAAGGCGTGCGGTTCTACACGCGCTACAAGAGCATCATGCAGCGCTGGCCCGACAGTATCAGCAAGGGCGCCGAATTCACGATGCCGGTGGCGAAGTGATGGGGTAGGGAAAGGTCGTAGAAGTGCGAAACGGCAGGGTTTTGACCCTGCCGTTTTTTATTGTCGAAGCACCCTTGCAATCTCATTCAGGAACGATTGCGTGGTGTAACCCCATAACGCCGGGTCAGGCTCACCGCCAAACAGATTCTCAAATGCTGCATCCAGATCGAAAGGGTGGTCTGCCTTTATGTTTTCTATCTCGCGCATCACGCTCTTGCGCATGTCAGGATCCGATTGACGCATGTAGGTCTCGACGATTTCCTCGATATTTTCTCCCCACATGTCCGCGTCCTCGTTAAAGTAGCCGATGATAAGGTGCCAAAGTTGAGGGTATTTGGGTGTCGCCATCTGGAGTCAAAGTCCGGTATAGGCCGTCACTATATAGAACGGCATGTCGTTGTAGCTGACGGGTTCCAGCACTACAGTAACGCTAGTGGCGTCATGCATCTTGCCTGAATTCCGAAACAGCACTTTCCCTACAGGTTTCCCCAAGCTAGATGTGAGGACCAGTCGGCCTTTTCCGGTGGCGGCCCATCCCGCTATTCGATTTTGCTCCCGACGCATGACGTCGGAAATCGCCCATTCGGCAGTGTGCAGATTGGTGAATGTCGATACCCTACCCCGCTTCGACTCCCGTACCAAACGGGCGCGCAATTGGGCTTCAGTTTGCCCGATGTGTTTCAGGATCGTATGCCCGCCCAAGCCGCCCGCAGTTTTCGCTTCATGCTGCATCAAATTGATGCGCCCCAGCGTAATGCTCGCCACCCGCGCGGCCTTCAACATCCCCGCAAGCCCGAAGCCTACGCCGATGTCCAGCGACAGCCCGATGTTGTTGGCCATATCGGGCGGCGCCCGCATTGTGTGGGCCAGCTTGGCGGCGCCCCGCTGGGTCAGGGTTGCCGTGTCGCGCCCGGTCCATGCCTGCCGCATGCCCCGCCAGGCGGTGTCGGCGCCATGCATGCCAAAGGCGATGCAACCTGCCTTGGTGACCCCGGTCGGCTCCGGTGCGATGCATAGCACCCCGGCACCGACCATCTCCAGCACGCCGCCGACGATGTCCAGGCCGCCCCACAGGCGGTTGCTCATCGTTTCAGCGGGGCTGATCGAGCGATGCGCAAGCACCGCAGCCAACTGCGGCGCGCTCAGGACTACGCGCACGCCTTCCATCTCGTCCAACTGAGCCATTGCAACCT
This sequence comes from Cupriavidus sp. SIMBA_020, assembly GCF_046535395.1. NCBI lineage: Bacteria > Pseudomonadati > Pseudomonadota > Betaproteobacteria > Burkholderiales > Burkholderiaceae > Cupriavidus > Cupriavidus sp. SIMBA_020. The sequence goes on from NZ_JAWRWU010000007.1 coordinate 205,489, forward strand.
ACCTCCTGTCAGAAAAGGAGGATCGACGCTAGCTGTTCAACGGCCAGACACATTTGAGATATCTCAAACCGCGCGGGTTCGTAATGAAAATGTTGCAGTGGCCTGAGGCTGGCTTGGTTCTACACGCGCTGCATGATGCCGGTGGCGAAGTGATGGTGAGAAGTGCGGAATGGCGGGTGTGTGGACTCCGCAGTTTCTTATTGAGGCAGCCTAGATGGCTCAACCAGAAAAGGACAGAAGCGCGTCGATCCCTCGCAGAAGTTCGCCTAGGAAGGACTGATCCAGCCCACATTGCCCTGTAATCCATGCGCCAACGGGTGGTGCTGGCTGAAACCGCCAGTCGCCAATGATCTGCCCTTGATCAAGCGTTCGCAATATCAGCGAAAAGCCAGCTTCAACACCTGCCAACTCGGCTGTTTGTCCCACCTGGAGTTGGGTTTGCATGGTCTCCAGCTGTTGTTGAAACTGCCGCAATTCCCCAGGCATGACACTCCATGCCCCCTCGGCGCGAATGCCCGGGGCAGTCAAGTCGATCCGGACATCGATCCATTCGAGATAGGGGCCTCCCGGCTCTTCACGCCGCGCGGAAACCGGCCTGATTTGAAGCTTGAAGTCGTCTGTGTCAAGGGTCAGCATGGGCCAATAGTACATAGCGCAACGCACTGAAATGTTGAAAATGTCATCAGAGGGAGTCAATGCGTGCGAGAGACCCAGCCGATATTCCCCTTCCCCAAACCGTCCCCAAGCACAACAATGATCTGACCCACCCCCGTCGGAGCCCTCGCCATGAGTCTGTTTCGCACCAAGAACATCGATGCCATGCTCGAGGTCAGCGCGCACGACGGGTTGCGCAAGGTGCTCGGGCCTGTGGATCTGGTGATGATGGGGATTGGCGCCATCATCGGCACCGGGATCTTCGTGTTGACGGGGACCGGGGCGCTCACGGCGGGGCCGGCGTTGACGGTGTCGTTCGTGATCGCGGCGATGGCGTGCGGGTTTGCGGCGCTTTGCTATGCCGAGTTTGCGTCGGCCATCCCGGTGTCGGGGTCGATCTATACCTATAGCTACGCCACGCTGGGGGAGATCGTGGCGTGGATGATCGGGTGGGATCTGCTGCTCGAATATGGGCTGGCCACGTCGGCGGTGTCGGTGGGGTGGTCGGGGTACTTCCAGTCGCTGGTGGCCGGATTCGGGATTCGGCTACCCGTGGCGCTCACGGCGGCGCCGGGGGCGGTGCCCGGCGTGGAGACCGTGCTGAACCTGCCGGCCGTGCTGATCATGCTGGCGATTACCTGGGTGGTGTCTTACGGCGTGCGCGAGTCGGCGCGGCTCAATAACGTGATGGTGGCGATCAAGGTCAGCGTGGTGCTGCTGTTTATCGTCGTCGGCGTGTGGCATGTGCGGCCGGTCAACTGGGAGCCGTTCGCGCCGTTCGGCATGACCGGCATCTTCAACGCCGCCGCGCTGGTGTTCTTCGCGTTCATCGGCTTCGACGCGGTGACTTCGGCGGCGGAGGAGGTGCGCAACCCGCGCCGGGACCTGCCGATCGGCATCATCGGCTCGCTGGCGGTCTGCACCATTCTCTATGTGGTGGTGGCCGCCATCATGACCGGCATCGTGCCGTACGCGAAATTCGCGGGGGTCGATCACCCGGTGTCGCTGGCGCTCCAGTACGCCGGGCAGAACTGGGTGGCGGGGTTTGTCGATCTCGGCGCCATCCTCGGCATGACCACGGTGATCCTCGTCATGACCTACGGGCAGACGCGGATCATCTTTGCGATGTCGCGCGATGGGCTGCTGCCCGAGGCGCTCTCGGCCGTCCATCCCGTGCACGCCACGCCGTTCGTCGCCACCTGGACGGTCGGGCTGATCTTCGCCGCCATCGCCGGCTTTGTGCCGCTGAACGTGCTGGCCGAGCTGATCAATATCGGCACGCTGGCAGCCTTCACGCTGATCTCGATTGCCATCCTGGTGCTGCGCCGCACCCGGCCGGACCTGCCGCGCGGCTTCCACTGCCCCGGCGTGCCCGTGGTGCCGCTGTTGGCGGTGGGGTTCTGCCTGTTCCTGATGGCGCACCTGCAATGGCTGACGTGGGTCGCCTTCCTGTGCTGGCTCGCGCTCGGGCTGGTGGTCTACTTCGCCTACTCGCGCCGCAACGCCGTGCTGCACAACCACGGCGGCGACGCGGAGGGATAGCTGTCTCGCGATCCGGCATCGGCCAGGAACGCGCGCGAGCGCGCCTCGCCGGCATAGGCCGAGTTGATGCGCACCCAGGGCGTGGTCTCGCCGGCCGGGCGGAAGAAGTGCCCCGGCGCCAGCGCGATCCCGTACTGCTCGCCGAGCGTGACGAGGTCGCGCGAGTCGGCCATGCCGCGCGGCCGGGCCCACAGGAAGTTGCCGCCCGCCGGCTCGCAGAACACGTCCCAGTTGCTCTCGCCGAGGATCTTCACCGCATCGGCGGTGACCTCGCGGGTGCGCACGCGCAGCCGCTCCACATATTTGCGATAGGCGCCGCGTTCCAGCATTGTCGCCGTCACGGCTTCGGCGAAATGCGAGCCGGCCACGCTGGTCAGTACCTTCACGTCGATCAGGTCCTTGACCAGCGCCTTGTCCGCCACGAGGTAGCCCACGCGCAGCGCCGCCGACACGGTTTTTGAGAACCCGCCTATATAGATAACGTGCTCGAGCTGGTCGAGCGTCGCCAGCCGGTCCGTAAAGGTGAGCTGGAAGTCCGAGAAGATGTCGTCCTCGACGAAGCGGAAGTTGTGCCTGCGCGCCAGTTCGAGCAGCCGGAACGCCACCGGCGGCGTCAGCGTGGAGCCGGTGGGGTTCTGGAGGATGCTGTTGGTGAAGAACAGCTTGGGCTTGTGGTCGCGCAGCAGTCGCTCGCAGGCTTCCGGATCGGGCCCGTTCGGGGTGTGCGGCACGCCCACCAGCTGCACGCCGTGCAGCCGCAGCAGGCCGAACAGGTTGTAGTAGCCGGGATCCTCCACGAACACGGTGTCGCCGGGCTTGAGCAGGTGCCGCACGACGAGGTCGAGCGCCTGGCTGGCGCCCGTGGTGATCAGCACCTGCGACAGCTCGGCCTGCACGCCCACCTGCCGCACGCGCGTGAGCACCTGCTTGCGCAGTTCGGGGTGGCCGAGCGGCGTGGCGTAGTGGATCACGCTGTCGATGTCATGCCGGGTGATATGGCGGATGGCCTGCGTCAGCCCCTCCACGTCGCGCCATTCCTCGGGCACGAAGCCGCCAGCCAGCTTCAGCGCGCCGCTGGGGTGGTGGAACTGGTCGATGATATGGACCGACAGGTCTTCGGCCAGGCTCGGATCGGACCAGCCCCGGCCGCTGCGGCCGGCCAGCGTGCTGTCCGCCACGTAGAAGCCCGAGCCCTGGCGGGAATCGAGCAGCCCCTGGGAGACCAGTCGGTCATAGGCCTCGATAACCGGGAAGCGGCTGATGTGGTGTTCGGCGGCCAGCTGGCGGATCGACGGCAGGCGGGCGCCCGGCAGTGCTTCCCGCGAGCTGATCCAGGCTTTGACGGCGAGCACGATCTGCTCGGTCAGCGGTACACCGGTGGAGGGGTCGAGGACGAGCTTCATGGCGGGGGCGGTGGGGCGAGGGGGGCGAACTGTCAGCAAAAACTACTGAACAGTTCATCGAAAACTGTTCGGAACTGTGCATGGGATTGTAATCCTCGCCATGAATAATGGAAGCGTGGCGGAGGCGTCCGCGTAGACCATCGACGCCGCTCCGCCGGGCAGAACGAGGAGACCCCCATGCGTGAACTCAGGACCTTTGAACTCGATGAACCGGGCAAGCCCGTAAGCTGGCGCGTCCGGCATGGCCAGAGCGTCGCCGTGCTCGAAGGCCGGCTGTGGCTGACCATCGAAGGGCAGGCCGCCGATATCTGGCTGCGGCCGGGTGACGTCTTCGCGCTCCCCGAGGGCGCGCAGGTCTGGCTGTCGGGCGAGTCGCCGCTGGCCCGCTTCCAGCTGGCCGAGACCCCCGCGCCCCTATCGCTCGAGCGTGCCGCCGCCATCGCCCGCCAGTTGCTGCGCCGCTGGCGCGCCCGCAAGACGGACGCCTTCGGCGACTGCCCGCAGATCCACGCCTGAGCCTCCGCAACATCACGCGGCGGGCAAGTGCCTGCCGCGCTCCATCCGGGCCAACCCCGCTGGTCCAATCCCTCCCGCCATGCGAGGATGCCGCCATGACCCTTGGCGCGCAGCCTTCCTGCCCGCCTTGCCTTACGTTAACGTAAACGTCATATAATCGTCCGGCCCCGTCAGTGCGGTCGTCAGAACCGCCGGCGCGTGGCACGCCAGCCACATATCCGAGCGGTGGAGACAATGACTGATCTTTCCGATGTGAGCAGGACCGCGCCCAAGCCGCGCGCAGCCACGGGCAAGGGCGCCATTTCGCCCACCACGCCCGCTTCGCCGACCAACAAGGTGCGGTTTGTGACCGCCGCGTCATTGTTCGATGGCCACGACGCCTCGATCAACATCATGCGGCGCATCCTCCAGTCCCACGGCTGCGAGGTGATCCACCTGGGGCACAACCGCTCCGTGCACGAGGTGGTGACCGCCGCGCTGCAGGAAGACGCCCAGGGCATCGCCATCTCCAGCTATCAGGGCGGGCACGTCGAATACTTCAAATACATGATCGATCTGCTGCGCGAGCACGGCGGCGAGCACATCCAGGTGTTCGGCGGCGGCGGCGGCGTGATCGTGCCGGACGAGATCCGCGAACTGCAGGCCTACGGCGTGGCGCGCATCTACAGTCCCGAGGACGGCCAGCGCATGGGCCTGGCCGGCATGATCGCCGACATGGTGCAGCGCTGCGACATCGACCTGACCCGCTACGCGCCCACCTCGCTCGATGCCCTGGCCGGCGGCGACCGCCGCGCGCTGGCCCAGCTGATGACCGCGCTCGAGAACGGCCGCGCCGACCCGGCGCTGGTCGAGACCCTCCATGCCCAGGCGAAGACCGCCACCACGCCGGTACTCGGCATTACGGGGACGGGCGGTGCCGGCAAGTCGTCGCTGACGGACGAGCTGATCCGCCGTTTCCGGCTGGACCAGCAGGACGCGCTGTCGGTCGCGGTGATCTCGATCGATCCGTCGCGGCGCAAGTCCGGCGGTGCGCTGCTGGGCGACCGCATCCGCATGAACGCGATCAACCATCCGAACGTGTTCATGCGCTCGCTGGCCACGCGCGAGGCCGGATCGGAGATTTCCCAGGCGCTGCCGGACGTGATTGCCGCCTGCAAGGCGGCGCGCTTCGATCTGGTGATCGTGGAGACGTCCGGGATCGGGCAGGGCGATGCGGCCATCGTGCCGCACGTGGACTTGTCGCTCTATGTGATGACGCCCGAGTTCGGCGCGGCGAGCCAGCTCGAGAAGATCGACATGCTCGACTTCGCCGACTTCGTCGCCATCAACAAGTTCGACCGCAAGGGCGCGCAGGACGCCTGGCGCGACGTGGCCAAGCAGGTGCAGCGCAACCGCGAGCAGTGGCACAGCAAGCCCGACGAGATGCCGGTCTATGGCACGCAGGCGTCGCGCTTCAATGACGACGGCGTGACGATGCTCTATCAGGGGCTGGCCGCCGCCCTGGCCGAGCGTGGCCTGGCGCTGAAGCCCGGGGTGCTGCCGGCCACCAGCGGGCGGATCTCGACTGGCCAGAACGTGATCGTGCCGCCGGCGCGCAGCCGCTATCTGGCCGAGCTGGCCGACACCGTGCGCGCCTACCATCGCCGCGTGGCCGAGCAGAGCCGGCTGGCGCGCGAGCGCCAGCAACTGCGTGCCGCCGGGGCGATGCTGAAGCAGTCCGACGCCAGCGGCGATACCGCCGCGCTGGACACGCTGGCCGCCGACCGTGACGCCGCGCTCGGCGCCGTGGAGCGCAAGCTGCTGGCGATGTGGCCGCAGATGCAGCAGGCATACAGCGGCGACGAATACGTGGTGAAGATCCGCGACAAGGAGATCCGCACGGGGCTGGTGACCACCACGCTCTCCGGCACCAAGATCCGCAAGGTGGTGCTGCCGCGCTTCGAGGACGACGGCGAGATCCTGAAATGGCTGATGCGCGAGAACGTGCCGGGCAGCTTCCCGTACACGGCCGGCGTGTTCGCGTTCAAGCGCGAGGGCGAGGACCCCACCCGCATGTTCGCTGGCGAGGGTGATGCATTCCGCACAAATCGCCGTTTCAAGCTGGTGTCGGAAGGGATGGACGCCAAGCGCCTTTCCACCGCGTTCGACTCGGTCACGCTCTACGGCGAAGACCCGCACCTGCGCCCGGACATCTACGGCAAGGTCGGCAACTCGGGCGTCAGCATCGCCACGCTCGACGACATGAAGGTGCTCTACGACGGCTTCGACCTGACCAGTCCGAGCACGTCCGTGTCGATGACCATCAACGGACCCGCGCCGACCATCCTGGCGATGTTCATGAACACCGCCATCGACCAGAAGCTGGACAAGTTCCGCGTCGACAACGGCCGCGAGCCGACCGCCGACGAGGAATCGAAGATCCGCGCCTGGGTGCTCCAGAACGTGCGCGGCACGGTGCAGGCAGACATCCTCAAGGAGGATCAGGGCCAGAACACGTGCATCTTTTCCACCGAGTTCTCGCTGAAGGTGATGGGGGACATCCAGGAGTACTTCGTCCACCATCAGGTGCGCAATTTCTACTCGGTGTCGATCTCGGGCTATCACATCGCCGAGGCCGGCGCGAACCCGATCTCCCAGCTGGCGTTCACGCTCTCGAACGGCTTCACCTACGTGGAGGCCTACCTCGCGCGCGGCATGCATATCGACGACTTCGCGCCGAACCTGTCGTTCTTCTTCTCGAACGGCATGGACCCCGAGTACAGCGTGCTGGGCCGCGTGGCGCGCCGCATCTGGGCCGTGACGATGCGCGACAAGTACGGCGCCAACGACCGCAGCCAGAAGCTCAAGTACCACATCCAGACCTCGGGGCGCTCGCTGCACGCGCAGGAAATCGACTTCAACGACATCCGCACCACGCTGCAGGCGCTGATCGCCATCTACGACAACTGCAACTCGCTGCATACCAACGCCTATGACGAGGCGATCACCACGCCGACCGGCGAGTCAGTGCGCCGCGCGCTGGCGATCCAGCTCATCATCAACCGCGAATGGGGCGTGGCGAAGTGCGAGAACCCGAATCAGGGCAGCTTCCTGATCGAGGAGTTGACCGACCTCGTGGAAGAGGCCGTGCTGCAGGAGTTCGAGCGCATCGCCGAGCGCGGCGGCGTGCTCGGGGCGATGGAAACCGGCTACCAGCGCGGCAAGATCCAGGAGGAGTCGATGTATTACGAGCAGCTGAAGCACGACGGCACGCTGCCGATCATCGGCGTGAATACGTTCCGCAATCCGGAAGGCGACCCGACGCCGCAGAAGCTGGAGCTGGCGCGTTCGAGCGAGGACGAGAAGCAGAGCCAGCTGAACCGCCTGGCGGAATTCCAGCAGGGCCACACGGCGGACGCCCCGGCGATGCTGGAGCGGCTGCGCCAGGCCGTGATCGCCAACCAGAACGTGTTCGCAGTGCTGATGGACGCCGTGCGCGTGTGCTCGTTAGGGCAGATCACGCACACGCTGTTCGAAGTCGGCGGGCAGTATCGGCGCAACATGTAGCCACGGGGTGTTATGAACCGGGGGAGGACGTTAAACTGCCCCCATCGCCCGCCGCGAGGCGGGCTTTTTCTTCCCGAGACAGCCATGCAAGCCGAGTACGACAACCAGAACATCTTCGCCCGCATCCTGCGTGGCGAACTCCCGTGCTTCAAGATCTACGAGGACGCGGACACCATCGCGTTCATGGACATCATGCCGCAGACCGACGGCCACGCGCTGGTCGTGCCGAAGGAGCAGGCAGTGGACCTGTTCGGCCTGTCCGAGGCCGGCGCGGCGGCGGCGATCAAGTCCACGCAGCGCGTGGCGCGTGCCGTGCGCGAGGCCTTCCAGCCGGACGGCATGGTCATCACCCAGTTCAACGGCGTGGCGGCGGGGCAGACCGTGCCGCACATCCATTTCCACATCGTGCCGCGCTACGCGGACCAGCCGATTCGCGGCCATGCGCGCGAGCAGCAGGACATGGCCGTGCTCAAGGAGCACGCCGAACGCGTGATCGAGGCGCTGGCGAAGCTGCCGGCCTGATCGGTCCCGATTTCATTCCCGGATACACGTAACGACACAAGGAAGTTCGACATGGCAATCAAGACAGTAGGCATCGTCGGTGCCGGCACGATGGGCAACGGCATCGCCCAGGCCTGCGCAGTAGCTGGCCTGGACGTGGTGATGGTCGATATCAGCGACGCCGCCGTGCAGAAGGGCATCGCCACGGTGGCCGGCAGCATGGACCGGCTGATCAAGAAGGAGAAGGCGACCGAGGCCGACAAGGCGGCAGCGCTGGCGCGCATCCACGGCAGCACCGCCTACGATGACCTCAAGAAAGCCGATATCGTCATCGAGGCCGCCACCGAGAACCATGAGCTGAAGCTCAAGATCCTCAAGCAGATCGACAGCATCGTCGGCGCGCACGTGATCGTGGCGTCGAACACCTCGTCGATCTCGATCACCAAGCTGGCTGCGGCGATCTCGCGCCCGGACCACTTCATCGGCATGCACTTCTTCAACCCGGTGCCGATGATGGCGCTGGTGGAGCTGATTCGCGGCCTGCAGACCAGCGATGCCACGCATGCGGACGTCGAGGAGCTGGCCAAGCGGCTGGGCAAGTATCCGATCACGGTGAAGAACAGCCCGGGCTTCGTGGTGAACCGCATCCTCTGCCCGATGATCAACGAGGCATTCTGCGTGCTGGGCGAGGGCCTGGCGTCGCCGGAGGAAATCGACGAGGGGATGAAGCTGGGCTGCAACCATCCGATCGGGCCGCTGGCGCTGGCGGACATGATCGGCCTGGATACGATGCTGGCGGTGATGGAAGTGCTCTACACCGAGTTCGCCGATCCGAAGTACCGTCCGGCGATGCTGATGCGCGAGATGGTCGCCGCCGGCTACCTCGGCCGCAAGACCGGGCGTGGGGTTTACGTGTACAGCAAGTAAGCCGATCGCTGCCCCCCCCTCTTCCAGGAGGAGGGGGGAGACCCTCACTCCCCGTACTGCCGCAGCCCCTCCAGGTCGAGTACCTCGATCACTCCGTAGTCCACCCGCACCAGCCCCTGCTGCTCCAGCACCTTCAGCGCCTGGTTGGCGCGCTGCCGCGAGATGCCGGCGAGCAGGCCGATCTCCTCCTGCGAGATCTCCAGCGTATTCCCCAACCCCGGATACAGGTGTTCGTTGAACAGTGACGACACCGCGCGCGCCACGCGCGAATCGATGTCCAGCAGCCGTTCGTACTCCACCGCCGCAATGAACTGCCCGAGCCGCTCGTTGAACTGCATCAGCAGGAAGCGCGTGAACGGCAGGCTGGTATCCAGCAGCCACTGAAAAGTCTCGCGCGGGATGAACGCGATGCGCGAGCGGCGCAGCGCCATCACGTCGTACTTGCGGATCTCCGACTTCAGCACCGCGCCTTCGCCGAACCAGCCGCCGGTCGGCACGCCGGTGAAGGTGACCGACTTGCCCGAGGGCGACACCGTGGTGATCTTGATGATGCCTTCCACCACCCCCAGCCAGTGCTCGGCCAGGTCGCCCTTGTGGCAGACATAGTCGCCCTGGCTGTACTCGCGCACGGTAGTCACGCGCTTCACACGGTCGCGCTGGGCCGGGCTGAGGTCGACGGCCCAGGCGCAGCGGTCGATGAAATCATGGGAAATCGCCATTCGGTGCTCCCGTAGGGATTAACCCGGAATTGTCATCGGCGTGACAACCCGGGGGGATGGCATCGGCTATCTTACGATCACAACGGAACCGGCCCGGCCTGATCTCACAAGGCTTGGCGGCTTGATGCGGTGCGAGAAGCGCCGCCTGGCGCCCAGTATAGCGACCGGTCCGGCGGCTTGATACCCGGCGTGGCCCCTACGCCCCCTGGGGGAGAGGAGACAGCGATGCAGGAATCGTCGGCAACGACCTTCCCGCGATGCCTGCTGGCGCACGCCACGCAGCGGCCGGATCATCCGGCCCATCGCGAGAAGGATCTCGGGATCTGGCAGACATACAGCTGGTCGCAAGCCGCGCGCGAGGTGCGCGCGCTCGCCTGCGGGCTGGCCGCGCTTGGGTTCCGGCGCGGCATGAACCTGGCCGTGGTGGGTGACAACCGCCCGCGTCTCTACTGGGCGATGACCGCCGCGCAGGCGCTCGGCGGCGTGCCTGTGCCGCTCTACCAGGACGCCATCGCCAACGAGATGGTCTATGTGCTGGAAGACGCCGAGATCGAATTCGCCGTGGTCGAGGACCAGGAACAGGTGGACAAGCTGCTCGAGGTGGAGGCCCAGCTCGCCGCGCGCGGCCGCGCCGTGCGCCATCTGATCTACGAAGACCCGCGCGGCCTGCGCGACTACGACCATCCCTCGCTGCTCTCCTACGAACGCCTCCAGGAGATCGGCCGCGAGTACGATGCCGCGCACCCCGGCTTCTTCGACGAGCAGGTGCAGGCCGGCCAGCCCGACGACACCGCGATCATCCTCTACACCTCTGGCACCACCGGCAAGCCCAAGGGCGTCTGCCATTCGCACCAGGGGTTGATCGGCGCGGCGCGCAACGGCTGCCAGTTCGACAAGCTCGGCCCCGACGACGACGTGCTTTCCTACCTGCCGATGGCCTGGGTGGGCGACAACCTGTTCTCGTACGCGCAGGCGCTGGTCGCCGGCTTCACGGTGAACTGCCCGGAGTCGCGCGAGACCGTGATGACGGACTTGCGCGAGATCGGCCCCACCTACTACTTCGCCCCGCCGCGCATCTATGAAGGGCTGCTGACGCAGGTGATGATCCGCATGGAGGACGCCGGCTGGGTCAAGCGCCGCCTGTACGACTGGGCGATGGGCGTGGCGCGCCGCTGCGGCGCGGACATCCTCGACAAGCGCCCCGTGCCGCTGGCGGACCGGCTGCGCTACACGCTGGGCGAATGGCTGATCTACGGCCCGCTGCGCAACGTGCTCGGCATGAGCCGCATCCGCGTGGGCTACACCGCCGGCGAGGCCATCGGCCCGGACCTCTTCCGCTTCTATCGCTCCATCGGCGTGAACCTGAAGCAGTTCTACGGGCAGACCGAGACCTGCGCCTACGTGTGCCTGCAGCCGGACGGGCAGGTCAAGTTCGACTCCGTCGGCCCGGCCGCGCCGGGCATGGAGATCCGCATCGCCGACAACGGCGAGGTGCTGGTGCGCGGCGTGGGGCTGCTCAAGTCCTACTACAAGCGCGACGACGCCACGCGCGAGGCCATTAACGACGAGGGCTACTTCATGACCGGCGACGCCGGCGTGATCGACGCCGACGGCCACCTCAAGATCATCGACCGCGCCAAGGACGTCGGCAAGCTGGCCGACGGGTCGATGTTCGCGCCGAAGTACATCGAGAACAAGCTCAAGTTCTTCCCGTACATCAAGGAGGCGGTGGCCTTCGGCACGGACCGCGAGTCGGTCTGCGCCTTCATCAACATCGATTTCGATGCGGTGGGCAACTGGGCCGAGCGCCGCCACCTGGCCTATGCCGGCTACGTGGACCTGGCCGCCCAGCCGGATGTGATCGCGATGATCGCCGAGTGCGTGGAGCAGGTGAACGCCGACCTGGCGGCGGACGCCATGCTGGCCGGCTCGCAGGTGGCGCGCTTCCTGATCCTGCACAAGGAACTGGACCCGGATGACGACGAGTTGACGCGCACGCGCAAGGTGCGGCGCGGCTTCATCGCCGAGAAGTACGCGGTGCTGGTGGATGCGCTGTACGCGGGCAAGCCCGAGCAGTTCATCGAGACGCGCGTGAAGTTCGAGGATGGCCGCGAGGGCAGTGTCTCGGCCACGCTGAAGCTGGTGGACGTCAAGCGCTTCCCGCCCACGGGCGGCGCGCGCGCGGCATGAACAGGGGAATGGCATGACGCAGATGACATGGCGCGTGGACGCCACGGGCACGATGGCGCCGGCGGGCACGATCGCCGCGCCGGGGCACGCCGACGGCGTGCAGCACGAGGGGCTGCGCACCGGCGATGCGCTGGAGCCGGACTCCACCCTGCACACCCGCACCCGCGGCGACGTGATCCTGGACCTCCAGCACATCTCGCTCGCGTTCGGCGGCGTGAAGGCGCTGACCGACATCTCGTTCGACGTCTGCGAGCACGAGATCCGCGCGATCATCGGCCCGAACGGCGCGGGAAAGAGTTCGATGCTGAACGTGATCAACGGCGTCTATCACCCGCAGCAGGGCCGCATCGTGTTCCGGGGCGAGGAACGGCGCCAGATGCATCCCACCGCCGCCGCGCGGCAGGGCATTGCGCGCACGTTCCAGAACATCGCGCTGTTCAAGGGCATGACCGTGCTGGACAACATCATGACCGGCCGCAACACCCAGTTCCGCACCGGGCTGTTCGCGCACGCGCTGTGGTGGGGCCCGGCGCGCGCCGAGGAGATCCGGCACCGCCACAAGGTGGAGGAGGTGATCGACTTCCTCGAGATCCAGGCTATCCGCAAGACCCCGGTGGGGCGCCTGCCGTACGGCCTGCAGAAGCGCGTGGAGCTGGCGCGCGCGCTGGCGGCGGAGCCGTCGATGCTGCTGCTGGACGAGCCGATGGCCGGCATGAACGTGGAGGAGAAGCAGGACATGTGCCGCTTCATCCTCGACGTGAACCAGCAGTTCGGCACCACCATCGTGCTGATCGAGCACGACATGGGCGTGGTCATGGACATCTCCGACCGCGTGGTCGTGCTCGACTACGGCAAGAAGATTGGCGACGGCACGCCCGAGGAGGTCAAGGCCAATCCCGACGTAATCCGTGCCTACCTCGGCACCTCGCACTGAGCGCCCCATCATGACCTTCTTCTTCGAAATCCTGATCGGCGGGCTGCTCTCCGGGCTGATGTACTCGCTCGTGGCGCTGGGCTTCGTGCTGATCTACAAGGCGTCCGGCGTGTTCAACTTCGCGCAGGGGGCGATGGTCTACTTCGCCGCGCTGGCCGTGGTGGGGCTGATGGACAAGGGCATGCCGATGTGGGCGGCGTTCATCGGCGCGTTCGTGGTCATGGTCATCGTGGGCATCAGCACCGAGCGGCTGGTGCTGCGCAAGCTGGTCAACCAGCCGCCGATCACGCTGTTCATGGCGACCATCGGGCTGTCGTTCTTCCTGGAAGGACTCGGGCCGCTGCTGTTCGGCAACGAGGTGCGGCCGATCAACCTCGGCATCGTGGACGAGCCGATCGAGGCCATCCTCACCCGCTTCAACATCGTCCTCTCGAAGTTCGACCTGGCCGCCGCCGCGATTGCCGCCGTGCTGGTGGCCGCGCTGGCGCTGTTCTTCCAGTACACCAAGGTGGGCCGCGCGCTGCGCGCGGTGGCGGATGACCATCAGGCGGCGCTCTCGCTTGGCATTCCGCTCCAGCACATCTGGGCGATTGTCTGGGGCGTGGCCGGCTTCGTGGCGCTGGTGGCGGGCATGCTCTGGGGCTCCCGCAACGGCGTGCAGTTCGCGCTGACGCTGACCGCGCTCAAGGCGCTGCCGGTGCTGATCCTGGGCGGCTTCACCTCGGTGCCGGGGGCCATCGTCGGCGGGCTGATCATCGGCGCGTCCGAGAAGCTGGCCGAGATCTACATCCCGCCGGTGTTCCAGTCGATGTTCGGCGGCAACTTTGGCGGCATCGAAGGCTGGTTCCCCTATGTATTCGCCTTGCTGTTCCTGCTGGTGCGGCCCGAAGGGCTGTTCGGCGAGAAGCACATCGACCGCGTGTAACCCGTCCGGAGACCGACACCATGCTCTATCGTGAAGCCGGGCAGTTCAAGACCAGCTACATCGCCGACAGCCAGATCTTCCCGATCCGGCAGGACCGCATCGGCTTTGCCGTGCTGATGGCGGTGGCCTTCGTCGCGGTGCCGTTCACGGCCTCGGAATACTGGTTCAGCGCGATCCTGATCCCGTTCCTGATCTTCTCGCTCGCGGCGCTGGGGCTGAACATCCTGACCGGCTACGCCGGCCAGCTCTCGCTGGGCACGGCGGCCTTCATGGCCGTGGGCGCGTACGCGGCGTACAACTTCCAGTTGCGGATCGAAGGCATCCCGGTGCTGGCCACCTTTATCCTGGCCGGGCTGTCGGCGGCGCTGGTGGGCGTGGCGTTCGGGCTGCCCTCGCTGCGGATCAAGGGTTTCTACCTCGCCGTGGCCACGCTGGCGGCGCAGTTCTTCGTGGTCTGGGCGCTGACCAAGTTCCCCTGGCTGTCGAACAACAGCTCGTCGGGCGTGATCACCGCGCAGCGGCTGGACCTCTTCGGCTTCGCCATCGACACCCCGGTGCGCAAGTACCTGTTCGTGCTGGCCTTTGTCACGGTGCTGGCGTTCGTCGCCAAGAACCTGGTGCGCTCGGCCACCGGCCGCGCCTGGATGGCCGTGCGGGACATGGACGTGGCCGCCGAGGTCATCGGCATTCCGCTGATGCGCACCAAGCTGCTCGCCTTCGCGGTCAGCTCGTTCTACTGCGGCGTGGCCGGCGCGCTCTATGCGTTCTGCTACCTGGGCTCGGTGGAGCCGGACGGCTTTTCGCTGGACCTCTCGTTCCGCATCCTGTTCATGATCATCATCGGCGGGGTGGGCAGCATCCTCGGCTCCTTCCTCGGCGCCGCGTTCATCCTGCTGCTGCCGATCTTCCTCGACAACGTGCTGCCCGGCCTGGCCGCGCTGCTGCATCTGCCGTTCACGAACGCCACGGTGTCGCACATCCAGCTGATGGTGTTCGGCGCGCTGATCATCTTCTTCCTGATCGTGGAGCCGCACGGCCTGGCGCGGCTGTGGCAGATCGCCAAGGAGAAGCTGCGGCTCTGGCCGTTCCCGCATTGATTCATCGTCGTAGCCCATAACAACGCCCGTCTACGAGGCGAAAGGTCAAGGAGACTGTCATGACAACCCTGATTCGCAATGTGCAGCGCGCCGCCCTGGCGGTTGGCGTGGCGGCGGCCCTGCTGGCACCGTCGCTGCCGGCGCTGGCACAGGCCAACGAGCAGTTCGTGGCGCTGCCAAGCTACCGCGTGGGGCCCTACGGCGCCAACGGCCAGTCGTTCTACGGCGGCTTCATCGACTACCTGAACTACGTCAACCTCAAGGACGGCGGCATCAACGGCGTGAAGCTGGGCTGGGAAGAGTGCGAGACCGAATACAACAACGCCAAGGGCGTGGAGTGCTACGAGCGGCTCAAGTCGAAGAACCCCACGACCAAGGGCACGGCGTATCACTCGATGTCCACCGGCATCTCCTACGCGCTGGTCGACAAGACCGCCGCCGACAAGGTGCCGCTGGTGATGATGGGCTACGGCCGCACGGATGCCGTGGACGGCTCGGTGTTCCCGTACGCCTTCCCGCTGGTCACCACGTACCAGATGCAGGTGTCGGCCATCGTCAAGTACCTGGCCACCAAGAGCGGCGGGTCGCTGAACGGCAAGAAGATCGTCTACCTGTACCACGACTCGGCCTACGGCAAGGAGCCGATCGTCGCCCTGCAGGCCGAGGCGCGGCTGAACAAGTTCAACCTGGTGGAGATTCCGGTGGCGCACCCGGGCAACGAGCAGGGCGCCCAGTGGCTCAAGATCCGCCAGGAGAACCCGGACTACGTGATCTTCTGGGGCTGGGGCGTGATGAACCAGACCGCGCTGAAGGCGGCGCAGAAGGTGGGCTTCTCGCGCGACAAGATGATCGGCTCCTGGTGGGCCGGCTCCGAGGAAGACACCGTGCCGGCCGGCGACGCCGCCAAGGGCTACATGAGCGCGACATGGAACGTGGCGGGCCGCAACGTGCCGCTGATCGCCGATATCGACAAGGTGGTCTACGGTGCCGGCAAGGGCAATATGCAGGATCGCAACAAGGTTGGCTCGGTGCTCTATAACCGGGGCGTCTCGGCGGCCGTGGTGACGGTGGAGGCGGTCCGCGTGGCGCAGGACAAGTTCGGCAAGGGCAAGATGATGTCCGGCGACCAGATGCGCTGGGCCTTCGAGAACCTGAACGTGACCAACGCGCGCCTGCAGCAGCTGGGCGCCACCGGCCTGCTGCCCGAGATCAAGACCAGCTGCGACAACCACGAGGGCTCCGGCAAGGTGAAGATCCAGCAGTGGGACGGCGCCAAGTGGGTGGTGGTGTCGGACTGGATCGAAGGCAACAAGGCGCTGATCCACCCGCTGTTCAAGGCCAACGCGGCGCAGTACGCGAAGGAGAAGGGTATTACGCCGGCCTGCGCGAAGTCCTGAAGCGCGGCGGTGCTTGTCTCCCCTCTCCCGCTGGGTGAGGGGAGCGAATCGGCAGCATACGAGGCGTGACCCATGACCCTGCTATCCGTCAACAACATCGAAGTCATCTACGACCACGTGATCCTGGTGCTCAAGGGGGTCTCGCTGGAGGTGCCCGAGGGCCGCATCGTGGCGCTGCTGGGCGCCAACGGGGCCGGCAAGACCACCACGCTCAAGGCGATCTCGAACCTGCTCCACGCCGAGCGCGGCGACGTGACCAAGGGCTCCATCGAATATCGCGGCCACCGCGTGGACCAGCTCACACCCAACGACCTCGTCAAGCGCGGGGTGATCCAGGTCATGGAGGGGCGCCATTGCTTCGCCCACCTGACCATCGAGGAAAACCTGCTCACCGGCGCCTACACGCGCGGGCTGTCGCGCGCAGACACGCGCCACGAGCTGGAGAAGATCTACACCTACTTCCCGCGCCTGCAGACGCGGCGCAAGTCCCAGGCCGGCTACACCTCGGGCGGCGAGCAGCAGATGTGCGCGATCGGGCGGGCGATGATGGCCAAGCCGGCGATGATCCTGCTCGACGAGCCGTCCATGGGCCTGGCCCCGCAGATCGTCGAGGAGATCTTCGAGATCGTGCGCGACCTGAACACGCGCGAGAAGGTGAGCTTCCTGCTGGCCGAGCAGAACACGATGGTGGCGCTGCGCTACGCCGACTACGGCTACATCCTGGAGAACGGCCGCGTGGTCATGGACGGCGAGGCCGAATCGCTGCGCACCAACGAGGACGTCAAGGAGTTCTACCTGGGCGTGGCCGCCAACGATGCCGATGGCGCCGCGCGCAAGTCGTTCCGCGATGTGAAGAGCTATCGGCGCCGCAAGCGCTGGCTGGCCTGAATTCCTACCCCTCCCGCACCATGGCTGACTATTTCGATTCGCTGGAAACGCGCACGCCGGCCGAGCGCGAGGCCGCGCTGCTGGCCGCCCTCGCGCGCCAGGTGGCGCACGCGCAGGCCCACGCGCCTTACTTCGCCGAGGTGCTGTGCGACGTGGACCCGCGCGACCTCACCTCCCGCGCCGCGCTGGCCGCGCTGCCGGTGACGCGCAAGTCCGAGCTGACCGCCCGCCAGCGCACCGCGCCGCCGCTGGGCGGACTCAACGCCACCCCGATCGGCGGGCTGCGGCACGTGTTCCAGTCCCCGGGGCCGATCCATGAGCCGGATGGCCATGCCGATGACTGGTGGCGCATCGCGCGTGCCATGTTCGCGGCCGGCTTTCGCGCCGGGGAACTGGTCTACAACACCTTTTCGTACCACTTCACGCCAGCCGGCATGATGATGGAATCGGGCGCGCACCGGCTGGGCTGCTGCGTGTTCCCGGCTGGCGTCGGCCAGACCGAATCGCAGGTGCAGGCCATGGCGGCGCTGCAACCGTCCGCCTACGCCGGCACGCCATCGTTCCTGAAACTGCTGATCGAGCGGGGGGGCGAGCTGGGCCTGCCGTGCGCAAGCCTGTCGAAGGCGCTGGTCACCGGCGAAGCCTGCCCGCCGCCACTGCGTGCATGGTTGCAGGACCATGGCGTGACCGTGAGCCAGATGTACGGCACCGCCGACGTGGGGCTGATCGCCTACGAAACCGGGGGTGGCGACGGCTGGGTGGTCGATGAAGGCGTGCTGGTGGAGATCGTCGAGCCGGGCGGCACGCAGCCGATGCCCGAGGGCGAGACCGGCGAGGTCGTGGTGACGGTGCTCGGCAACGGCGACTATCCGCTGATCCGTTTCGGCACGGGCGACCTGTCGGCCATCGTCAGTGATTCCTCGCACCGCGCCAGCCCGTGCGGGCGCACCAATATCCGGCTTAAGGGCTGGCTGGGGCGCGCGGACCAGACTACCAAGGTCAAGGGGATGTTCGTCCATCCGGGGCAGGTGGCGGACGTGGTGCGCCGCCATCCCGAGATCCGCGCCGCGCGGCTGGTGGTGACCGGCATGGTCGGCGCGGACACCATGACGCTGCACTGCGACGCCACGCGCGAGGATGCCGCCCTGGCGCAAGCCATCGCCGATTCGATCCGCGACGTCATGCGCCTGCGCGGCGAGGTGCGATTTGTGGCGGCTGGGTCGCTGCCGCAGGATGGCAAGGTGATCGAGGACGCGCGCCGTTACGACTGAGGCGGCTTACTGGGAAGAGCGCGGCGGCTGGGGCGACTCCCCGCCCGCCTCGCCATAGCCACCGCGGGGCCGGGTAGGCAGCCGCACCATCCAGATGGTCACGGCGGCACCTACCGCCAGCAGCGTCAGCGAGGACACCGGCCGCCCGCGCAGCAGCCAGGCGGTGGTCCCCATCGAGATCCACATCATCGAGAGCGCCAGGCACTTGGCGCGCAGCGGAATGCTGCGATGCGTCTGCCAGTCCCGCACCAGCGGGCCGAAGCGCGGGTGCGAGACCAGCCAGTCGTGGAACCGCTCCGAGCCGCGCGCGAAGCAGGCAGCGGCCAGCAGGACAAACGGGGTGGTTGGCAGCAGCGGCAGGAAAATGCCGATGAAGCCGAGCACCAGCGACACCACGCCGCAGGTGACCCAGAATGCCCGGATCACGCGCTCACGGTGCGTGAGCGCGTCGCTGACGTTGCCTGGGGAGCGGGGCCGGCGGGTGTCGCCGGCGGGGCGTTCGGAGTCGGTCGGTTGCAAAGGAAGACCAAAAGGGACGATAGGGGGCGAAAAAACGCCCCTATCGTACCAGTCCGAGCCGGGCGCGCGCGGCGTCGTACTCGGTCTTCATGCGCGCGATGATCTCGCCGGCCGTGGCAATGTCCTCGATCTGGCCCACGCCCTGGCCGGCGCCCCAGATGTCCTTCCACGCCTTGGTCTTGGAGCTGCCGCTCGAGAAATCCATCTTGGTCTTGTCCGCCACGGGCAGGTTGTCCGGATCGAGCCCCGAATTGCTGATGCTCTCGCGGATGTAGTTGCCGTGCACGCCCGTGAACAGGTTCGTGTAGACGATGTCGGAGGCCGCCGCGCTGGTGATCGAATGCTTGTACTCGGCGCTGGCGTGGGCTTCCTGCGAGGCGATGAAGCGCGTGCCCACGTAGGCGAAGTCGGCGCCCATGGCCTGCGCGGCCAGCACGGCGTCGCCGGTGGCGATGGAGCCGGACAGCGCGATGGGGCCGTCGAAGATCTTGCGCACCTCGCCCACCAGCGCGAACGGCGACAGCATGCCGGCATGGCCGCCGGCGCCGGCCGCCACGAGGATCAGGCCGTCCACGCCCGCCTCGATGGCTTTCTCGGCGTGGCGCAGGCTGATCACGTCATGCAGCACGATGCCGCCATAGCTGTGCACGGCATCGATCATTTCCTTGACCGGCGCGCGCAGCGACGTGATGAAGATGGGCACCTTGTGGTCCACGCAGACCTTCACGTCGTGCTCCAGCCGCGCGTTGGAGGCATGGACGATCTGGTTCACGGCGATCGGGCCCACCCGCTTGCCCGGGTTCGCCGCCTGGAACGCGGCCAGGTCCTCCTGCATCTGCGTGAGCCACTCGTCGAGCAGCTCCGCCGGGCGCGCGTTCAGCGCGGGGAAGGAGCCGACGATGCCGGCCTTGCACTGCGCCAGCACCAGTTCCGGATAGCTGACGATGAACATCGGCGAGGCGATGACGGGCAGGGCCAGGTTCTGCAGGATGGGCGGCAAGGTCTTGGCGGCGGGCATGAGATCTCCTCTGATCGGGTCGCGAATTGAACGATCGTTCGATTATAGGGACTTTCAGTCCGGATGCGATCCCCGGCGCCGCCGCCGGCCTAGAGGCACGCTTCGATTCCGATCAGGCATCCATCGGGCGTCCATCGGACAAAAAAATGCCCCGCCGGGTAGGCGGGGCAATTACCACGAAGACTGATAAGAAGAGGCAGTGAGACACCTGCCAATGCCCCACCGCGAGACGAAGCATAGACGGTGAATATGACCGTCAGAAGTCAAAACCGAGGGTTTATACCGGGGTGTCCCGGCGTCCCTCAGACCTTCCTTACACCTTCTCCAGCAGCAGGCCCTTCAGGTATTCCCCTTCCGGGAACGCCGCCGACATTGGATGGTCGGTGCCCGCCGAAAGCCGGCGCAGGATGCGCGCGTCGCTGCGGGCATCGGTGACGGCGCCGGCCACGATCTTCTGGAACAGTTCCATGCTGATGGCGCCCGAGCACGAGTACGTGAACAGCAGGCCGCCCGGCCGCAGCAACTGCATGCCGACCAGGTTGATTTCCTTGTAGGCACGCGCCGCGCGGTCGATGTGCTGCGCCGACGGGGCGAACTTGGGCGGGTCCAGCACGATCAGGTCGAACTGGCGGCCCTCGGCGCGGAATTCGCGCAGCGTCTTGAACACGTCGGCGTCGAGCCAGGTGGCCCGTTCGGCGTCGAAGCCGTTCAGCGTGACGTTGTTCGCGGCGATCTTGAGCGCATCGCCCGACGAATCGATCGACGTGACCGCCGTGGCGCCGCCCCGCAGCGCGGCCAGCGAGAAGCCGCCCGTGTAGCAGAAGCAGTTCAGCACCTCGCGGCCTGCGGCCAGGTCGCCCACCAGCTTGCGGTTGTCGCGCTGGTCGACGTAGAAGCCGGTCTTGTGGCCGTGGCGCACGTCCACGTAGTAGCGCACGCCGTGCTCGGTCACTGACAGTTCGGGGTCTGGCTCGGCCCCGGCCAGCACGCCGGTCACCAGCGGCAGGCCCTCGCGCTGGCGCACGGCGGCGTCGGAGCGTTCGTAGACGTTCGGGCAGCCGGTCTCCTTGACCAGCGCCTGCACCAGCGCGTCCTTCCACTGCTCCACGCCGGCCGAATTGAACTGGCAGACCAGTTGGCCCTTGTCGCCGTTGCCGTAATAGTCGACCACCAGCCCGGGCAGGCGGTCCGCCTCGCCGAAGATCAGCCGTACCGCGTCGGTATCGCGCACCCACTGGCGCCGATGGGCCAGCGCGGCGGCCACGCGGCGCTTGAACAGCGCGTGATCGACCGGCTCGTTCTCGTCGAAGGTCCACACCCGTGCGCGGATCTGCGACTCGGGGCTGTAGGCGCCGCGCGCCAGGAAACGGCCGTCCGCGGCGCGGATGACCACCGTGGCGCCGGCCTCCAGCCGGCCCTCGGTGGAGGCGATGCCGGTGGCGTACACCCAGGGGTGGCGGCGGAGCAGGGACTTTTCCTTGCCCGGTTTGAGCGTGATGACGTTCATGCGCTTACAGCACCACCTTCACCATCGGATGCGACGTCAGCGCGCGGTACAAATCGTCCAGCTGCTCGCGGCTGGTCACCCAGACCGTCACGGTCAGGCCCAGGTAGTTGCCGTTGCGCGACGGACGCATCTCCATCTTGCCGGCATGGAAGTTCGGGTCGAAGTCCTGCACCAGGGTCACGATCGCCTCGGCAAAGCCGTCCTGCATCGCGCCCATGACCTTGATGGGGAAGTCGCTCGGATACTCGATCAGCGAGGCCTGCGGCGGAATGCCGCCGGGCTGCTGACCATCGTTCGATTCGGTCGTCATGTTCGTGCTTTCGCGTGTGTGCGGATTACTTGCGCTTGAACCAGAGGCGGATGGTGTCCCACAGGCGGCCGAAGAAGCCGGCCTCGGGCACGTCCTCGAGTGCCACCACCGGGAACTCGCCCACCTTGGTGGTGCCGTCCATCAGCTTGACCGTGCCGACCTGCTGGCCGGCCGTGATCGGGGCCAGCAGCAGTTCCTGGCGCTCCAGCACCGGCTTCAGGCGGCTGCCCGTGCCCTTGGGCACCGTGACGAAGGTCTCGTTGGACACGCCGATCTTGACCGTGCCGGCGGCGCCCTTGTAGATCTCGGGCGTGGCCAGGACCTGGCCCTTGTCGTACAGTCGCAGGGTGTCGAAGAACTGGAAGCCGTAGTTCAGGATCTTCAGGCTTTCCTGCGTGCGCACCTGCTCGCTGGTGGTGCCGATCACGATCGACACCAGGCGGCGGTTGCCGTTCGGCACGTTGGTCAGCGGGCGCTGCGCCGACGAGATCAGGCAGTAGCCGGCCGACTTGGTGTGGCCCGTCTTCACGCCGTCCACGGTGGGGTCGATGTACAGCAGGCGGTTGCGGTTCGGCTGCTTGATCTTGTTATAGGTGAACTCCTTTTGCGAGTACATGCCGTAGTACTCGGGGAAGTCCTTGATCAGGCGCGTGGTCAGCGTGGCCAGGTCCACCGCCGTGGTGTAGTGCTCCGGGTCGGGAATGCCGTCCGTGTTCGTGAAGTGCGTGCCCTTGAGGCCCATGCGCTGGGCCTCGCGGTTCATCATCGCCACGAAGCCTTCCTCGGAACCGCCCACGGCCTCGGCCAGCGCCAGCGCGGCGTCGTTGCCGGACTGGACGATCAGGCCCATCAGCAGGTCCTGCACGCTGACCGGCTTGTTCGGCTCGATGAACATGCGCGATTCGTCGCTTTTCACCTTCAGCACGACGTTGGTCGGCACCACGGTCTGGTCCAGCGTCAGGCGCTTTTCCTTGATCGCCTGGAAGGCCAGGTAGGCCGTCATGATCTTGGTCAGCGAGGCCGGCTCGATGCGCAGGTCCGCGTTCTGCGAGGCCAGCGCCTGGCCGCTCGTCACGTCGTACAGCATCCAGGACTTGGCGGCGACCTGCGGGGTCGGCACGCCCTGCGCCAGCACGGCGGCAGGAGCGGCGAGCGCGACAGTAACGGCAATAGCGACGGGGGCAAGGGCGGACGCGAAGCGCGGCGTGGCTCTGTTCATAGGTGCGAATTCCAACGGATGAGGGTTGCGCGGACGGGACGGATCACCGGTCCCACGCGTTGACGACAAGCTGCTTGATCAGGTGCAGCTTGCGATGAAAAAAATGGTCGGCGCCGGGAATGACGATGACCGGGAGCTCCTGCGGGCGGACCCAGTCCAGCACGCTGGCCAGCGGCACGGTCTCGTCCTGCTCGCCATGGATGACGATGGTGTCGGCCGGCACCGGCGCCACGTCCCAGCGGCTGGTGGCGGTTCCCACCAGCACCAGGCGCTGCGCCGGCGTGCCGGCTTCGGCCAGCCGCCGCGCCACGTGCGTCTGCACGAAGCTGCCGAACGAGAACCCGCCCAGCGCCAGCGGCAGCGTGGCGACGTCCGGTGACCACGCGGTCTGGGTGCGCATCCAGTCCACCACGGCCAGCAGGTCGTCCTGCTCGCCAATGCCCTTGTCATGCTCGCCCGCCGAGTTGCCCACGCCGCGGAAGTTCGGCCGCACCGTGGCGTAGCCGAGGGCGACGAAGGTGCGCGCCAGCGTCTGTGCCACCTTGTTGTCCTTGGTGCCGGAGAACAGCGGGTGCGGGTGGGCCACCAGCGCCAGGCCGCGCACGGGCACGCCCTGCGGCAGGTCGATTGAGATATCGATGGCGCCGACGGGGCCGGGAATCGTGGTGACCTGGGTATGCGCGTTCATGGTGGCAGGGGCAGGGGTGCGGAGCGGGACGAAGACAGCAGACGAAGACAGCGGGCAACAAAAAAACCGGGCGGACCCGGCGGGCACGGCGAGGCGGATCAGCGGTCGAGCATCAGGCGTTCGACCGGCTTGCCGTTCACCAGATGGCTGTCGATGATCTCGTCGATGTCCTGCTCGTCGACGAAGGTGTACCAGACGGCCTCGGGGTAGACCACCAGCACCGGCCCGAGTTCACACCGGTTCAGGCAGCCCGCCTTGTTGATCCGGACGCGGCCCTCGCCACCGGCAATGCCAAGCTGCTTGCAACGCTTCTTCGCGTATTCCTGCATGGCCTGGGCGTTGTGGTCGGTGCAGCAGGCTTTGCCGTCGTCGCGCGTGTTCAGGCAAAAGAAGACGTGGTGTTGGTAGTAGCTGCTCATGCTCGGGCGCGCTCGCGCGGGGCGCGATGCGTCGATGGCGTTGGGGAAGCACGGAATTATACGTTGTCAGACTCCGCGTTCCGCCATGCGGGGCTGCCCGGATATCCGGAATCTGGCGGGCGATGGGGCGGTGCCGGGCCGCACCATTCGGCTAAATGTGATGTGATATGCGCTTATAAAGCGCTCCTTTCGCCGCATCGCCTTCCGGAAACCCGGAGCGGGTCAGTCCGGATTTCTGGAAAGCCAGACGGAGCTATCGTCCGAAAAATCAAAAATCCTTCCAAATCAACGATTTGAAGGTGACTGCCTCGGTGGCATGCCTGTTGCAAATAGTTACCTTCAGACGCGCCGCAATCCGCCAGGCGTGCAAAGCGGGCGCCCCGAGCGCCCGGCACCGGTCAAAAAACACCGAGGAAGACATCATGAGGAAACCCTTCTACAAGATCCTGTACGTGCAGGTGCTGTTCGCGATTGCCGTGGGCATCCTGCTGGGCCATGTCTGGCCCGACACAGGCGTGGAGATGAAGCCGCTGGGCGACGCCTTCATCAAGCTGATCAAGATGATCATCGGCCCGATCATCTTCTGTACCGTGGTGTCCGGCATCGCCGGCATGCGCGACATGAAGAAGGTGGGCCGGGTGGGCGGCAAGGCGCTGCTGTATTTCGAGATCGTCTCGACCTTCGCGCTGCTGATCGGCCTGGTGGCCTCGCACGTGCTCAAGCCGGGCGTGGGCTTCAACATCGATCCGGCCACGCTGGATACCAAGTCGATCTCGCAATACGTGTCCAAGGCCCACGGCCAGAGCACGACCGAGTTCTTCATGCACATCATCCCGGACACGGTCTTCAGCGCGTTCGCCAATGGCGACATCCTGCAGATCCTGCTGGTCTCGCTGTTCTTCGGCTCGGCCCTGGCCGTGCTGGGCGACCGCGCCAAGATCGTGCATGACATGGTGGACCAGGTCTCGAAGGTGTTCTTCCACATCGTCCACGTGATCACCAAGGTGGCCCCGATCGGCGCCTTCGGCGCCATGGCGTTCACCATCGGCAAGTACGGCCTGGGCTCGCTGGTGCCGCTGCTGAAGCTGATCGGCACGTTCTACTTCACGGCCATCGTGTTCGTGCTGGTGGTGCTGGGCACCGTGGCCAAGTTCACGGGCTTCTCGATCATCCGCTTCGTCGCCTATATCAAGGAAGAACTGCTGATCGTGCTGGGCACCAGCTCCTCCGAGGCCGCGCTGCCGCACCTGATGGAGAAGATGGAGCGCCTGGGCTGCTCGAAGTCGGTGGTGGGGCTGGTGGTGCCCACGGGCTACTCGTTCAACCTGGACGGCACCAATATCTATATGACGATGGCGGTGATCTTCATCGCCCAGGCTACCGGCATCGAACTGACGCTGCTCCAGCAGCTGACGATCCTGGCTGTGGCCATGGTGACGTCCAAGGGGGCCAGCGGCGTGACCGGCTCGGGCTTCATCACGCTGGCGGCCACGCTGGCCGTGGTGCCGACCATCCCGGTGGCCGGCATGGTACTGATCCTTGGCATCGACCGCTTCATGAGCGAATGCCGCGCGCTGACCAACATCATCGGCAACGGCGTGGCCACCGTGGTGGTCTCGGCCTGGGAAAAGGAACTGGACCGTGCCCGCCTGAACCGCGTGCTGCGTGGCGACGATGACGCCGTCGGACTGGCCGACGCGGCCCGCTGACATTTCCCGGCAACGGGTATCATCGGCGCGAGACCCTTCGTGCGCGCCGATGCCTCATTCCGACGATTTTCTAGCCGTACATGACCCCGCGGCGCCGGGTTCCGTGCATGCGCCCGGGCCCGGCCCGCGCTGGTATGGCTTTGCCGGCGCCCTGCTGGCCGGCCTGCTGCTGCTCTGCGGGCTGACCTGGCTGCTGTCGGTGCAGCGCGGGCTGGCCGCGCTGCAGCAATCCACGGCCATGCGCGCCGAGCGCTACGCCGCCACGCTCGAGTCCACGCTCGACCGCTACGAATTCCTCCCCGCGCTGGTTTCCCTGCACCCCTCGGTGCGCGGGCTGCTGGCCGCTCCCCAGGACCCGGCACGGATTGCCGCGGTCAATGACTATCTTGTCGATGTGAACCGGCGCGCGCGCGCCTCCGCCACCTATGTCATTGCCGCCAACGGCATGGCGCTGGCCGCCAGCAACCATGGCGAGCCGGGCAGCTTCGTCGGCACCGACTACCGTTTCCGGCCGTACTTCCAGCGCGCGGCGCGGGGCGAGGTGGGCCGTTTCTACGCCATCGGCATCACCAGCGACGAACCGGGCTACTACATCGCCCAGCCGATCGAGTCGGGCGGCAAGGTCATCGGCGTGACCGTGGTCAAGCTGAACCTGGAGTGGTTCCAGCGCGCCGGCGCGGGCCGGGCGGAGCCGCTGATGGTGGCCGATGACCACGGCGTGATCTTCCTCTCGTCCGTGCCGGCCTGGCAGTACCGCACGCTGCGCCCGCTGCCGCCCGAACTCCAGGCGGAGTTGCACAACACCCGCCAGTACCACGACCAGGCGGTCACGCCGCTGCCGCTGCTGGCGCTGGATTCGCCGGTCACGCGCTGGCTCGGCGACACCGTGCTGGGCGAGAACACCCGGCTGGTGCGCGTGGGCGCCGATGGCGAGCCCGGCAGCCCGGGCGGCGGCATCGGGCTCACGGCAGACCGGGGCGACCGCTACCTGGAGATCAGCCGCCCGGTCGGTCCGGCCGGCTGGACCATGCAGGTCATGGCGCCGCTGGACCCCGTGCTGGCCAGCGCGCGCGGCGCCACCGTGGGGGCGGCGCTGGCCTATGCCTGCATCGGCCTGCTGCTGGTGAACCTGCGCCAGCGCCGCCAGCGCGCGCGCGACATGCAATACAGCCGCCGCATGCTCGAAGCCGCCTATGACGAACTCGAGCGCCGCGTGGAGGCCCGCACGGCCGACCTGATGGCGATCAACGAACAACTCGAGGCCGAGGTGGCCGAGCGCACCCGCACCGAGGGCGAGCTGCGCGCCACGCAGGACGAACTCGTGCAGGCCAGCAAGCTCGCCGCGCTGGGGCAGATGGCCGCCGGCATCACGCACGAGCTGAACCAGCCGCTGGCCGCACTGCGCACGTTCTCGGACAACACGCGCGTGCTGCTGGAACGCGGCCAGCTGGACGCCGCCACGGGCAATCTCAGCGCCATCGCCGACCTCACCGCCCGCATGGGCAAGATCACCGGCCAGCTCAAGCTGTTCGCCGGCAAGGCGCGGCCCCGGCGCCACGCGGTGCGCGTGCGCGCCGCCATCGACCATGTGCTGCAACTGATGGCGCCGCGCCTGGCCGGCGTGGCGTTGACGGTGCGCGGGCTGGATAGCGAGGAGGTGGAAGGCGCCGAAATCGCGGTCTGGGCGGACGAACTGAAGCTGGAGCAGGTGCTGCTGAACCTGGTCGGCAACGCGCTGGACGCGATTGCCGGGGAGGGGCGGGAGGCACGCCAGGCCGGCCACATCGACATCACCGTGCACGTCGCCCCCGAGGCGGTGAGCGTGTCCGTGCGCGACAATGGCCCCGGGATTCCGCCCGATGTGCTGCCGCGCCTGTTCGAGCCGTTCTTCACCACCAAGGAGATCGGCCAGGGGCTCGGGCTGGGGCTGGCGATTTCCACGTCGATCGTGCGCGAGTTCGGCGGCCAGCTGACGGCGCAGAACGCGGAAGGCGGCGGCGCCGAATTCGTGGTGACTTTGCGGCGGGCGCACCAGCCCGCCACTACGGCCTGACAAGGCAAGCAGGAATAAGGGATGGCGATACAAGACGGATTGCGCGTGCTGTTTGTGGAGGATGAGCCGCTGGTGCGGCAGGCCACGGCGCAGAGCCTGGAACTGGCCGGGTTCGCGGTGCTGGCGCTGCCCTCGGCGGAGGCGGCCATGCCGCACCTGTCCGCCGACTTCCCCGGCGTGCTGGTCACCGATGTGCGGCTGGGCGGCGCGAGCGGGCTCGATCTGCTCCACCACTGCCGCAACGCCGCGCCCGGCGTGCCGGTGATCCTGGTCACCGGCCACGGCGACATCACGATGGCCGTGCAGGCCATGCGCGAAGGCGCCTATGACTTCATCGAGAAGCCGTTCGGGGCGGACCGCCTGACCGACACGGTGCGCCGCGCCCTGGAGCGCCGCGCGCTGGAGCTGGAGAACGTGGCCCTGCGGCGCGAGCTGGCGGGCCCGGCGGCGGGCACGCGCATCATCGGCCGCTCGGCGGCGATGGCGCGCGTGCGCGACCTGATCGCCAACGTG
This sequence comes from Cupriavidus sp. SIMBA_020, assembly GCF_046535395.1. Classification (NCBI taxonomy): domain Bacteria; kingdom Pseudomonadati; phylum Pseudomonadota; class Betaproteobacteria; order Burkholderiales; family Burkholderiaceae; genus Cupriavidus; species Cupriavidus sp. SIMBA_020. The sequence continues at coordinate 233,954 of NZ_JAWRWU010000007.1, forward strand.
GCGCCCACCGATGTGCCGGTGATGATCAACGGCGAAACCGGCACAGGCAAGGAACTGGTGGCGCGCAGCCTTCACGCGCTGTCCACCCGGCGCGACGCGCCCTTCATCGCCCTGAACTGCGGCGCGGTGCCCGAGGCGATCTTCGAGAGCGAGATGTTCGGCCACGAGGCCGGCGCCTTCACCGGCGCGGGCAAGCGCCGCGTGGGCAAGCTGGAGCACGCGTCGGGCGGCACGCTGTTCCTCGACGAGATCGAGAGCATGCCGCTGGCGCTCCAGGTGAAGCTGCTCCGGGTGTTGCAGGAAGGTACGCTGGAGCGGCTGGGGTCGAATACCTCGGTGCCGATCGACGTGCGCATCGTGGCGGCGGCCAAGGGCGACATGGAGGGGCTGGTGGCGCAGGGCGCCTTCCGCCAGGATCTGCTCTACCGGCTCAACGTGGTGACGATTCCGCTGCCGCCGCTGCGCGACCGCCGCGAGGACATCGTGCCGCTGTTCGAGCACTTCATGCTGGTGGCGGCCGTGCGCTACCAGCGCCCCGCGCCGATCCTCTCGGAGATGCAGCGCCAGTCACTGATGCAGCGCCCGTGGCCCGGCAATGTGCGCGAGCTGCGCAACGCGGCGGACCGGCTGGTGCTGGGCGTGCCCGAGGGCGTGAGCGGCAAGCCGGACGTCGCGGACGACTCCACCCCGCTGCGCGAGCGCATGGAGCACTACGAGCGCGCCGTCATCGCCGATACGCTGGCGCGCACCGGCGGCGCGGTGAGCCAGGCGGCGGATCTGCTGCAGGTCGGCAAGGCCACGTTGTACGACAAGATCAAGCGCTACGGACTGTAACGGGCTTGGTACACTCGGGGCCCTTCGCCTCGTGCGCCCCTGTGATTGCTGATCCGCCCCATGTCCGAAGTCACCCGCTCCGCCTTGCCTGCCGCCGACATCGACGGCCATCAACTTACCGCGCCTGCTGTTGTCGATGTGGCGCGTGGCCGCCGCGCCGCGCGGGTGCCGGGCGCCGTGCTCGACAAGGTGGGCGAAGCCCGCGCGCGCTTCGAGCAGGTGGCCTCGGCCAATGTGCCGATCTACGGCGTCTCCACCGGCTTCGGCGAGCTGGTTCATAACTGGGTCGATATCGAACACGGCCGCGCGCTCCAGGAGAATCTGCTGCGCAGCCACTGCGCCGGCGTCGGCCCGCTGTTCTCGCGCGACGAAGTGCGGGCGATGATGGTGGCGCGCGCCAACGCGCTCTCGCGCGGCTACTCGGCCGTGCGCCCGCTGGTCATCGAACAGTTGTTGAAGTATCTGGACGCCGGCATCACGCCGGCCGTGCCGCAGGTGGGCTCGCTGGGTGCCAGCGGCGACCTCGCGCCGCTCTCCCACGTGGCCATCACGCTGATCGGCGAAGGCAAGGTCCTGACCGCCGATGGCGGCACCGCGCCCACCGCCGGGGTGCTGCGCGAGCACGGCATCGCCCCCATCGCGCTGGCCTACAAGGAGGGGCTGGCGCTGATCAACGGCACCTCGGCCATGACGGGCGTGTCCTGCCTGCTGCTGGAGACGCTGCGCGCCCAGATCACGCAGGCCGAGATCATCGCCGCGCTGGCGCTGGAGGGGCTGTCCGCCTCCGCCGATGCCTTCATGGCCCACGGCCACGACATCGCCAAGCCGCACCCGGGCCAGATCCGCTCCGCCGCCAACCTGCGCGCGCTGCTGGCCGATTCCGACCGCCTGGCCGGTCATGGCGAGCTGTCCGCCGAGATGAAGACGCGCGCCGGCGACGAGAAGAACACCGGCACCGGCGTCTTTATCCAGAAGGCCTACACGCTGCGCTGCATCCCGCAGGTGCTGGGCGCCGTGCGTGACACGCTGGACCATTGCGCCACGGTGGTCGAGCGCGAACTCAATTCGTCGAACGACAACCCGCTGTTCTTCGATGATGGCGCGCTGTTCCACGGCGGCAACTTCCACGGCCAGCAGGTGGCGTTTGCGATGGACTTCCTCGCCATCGCCGCGACGCAGCTTGGCGTGGTGTCCGAGCGCCGCCTGAACCGGCTGCTGAGCCCGCACCTGAACAACCGCCTGCCGGCCTTCCTGGCGGCCGCCAACGAGGGGCTGTCGTGCGGGTTTGCCGGCGCGCAGTACCCGGCCACGGCGCTGATCGCCGAGAACCGGACGATCTGCAGCCCGGCCAGCATCCAGAGCGTGCCGTCCAACGGCGACAACCAGGACGTGGTGAGCATGGGGCTGATTGCGGCCCGCAACGCGCGCCGCATCCTCGACAACAACCAGTACATCCTGGCCATCGAACTGCTGGCTGCCTGCCAGGCCGCCGAACTGGCCGGCGCGGTGGAGCAGCTGGCGCCGGCGGGCCGCGCCGTGTTCCACTTCGTGCGCGCACGCGTGCCGTTCCTGGCGATGGATCGCTACATGACCGATGACATCGAGGCCGTGGCCGCGCTGCTGCGCGACGGCGCCTTGCTGGATGTGGTGCGGCAGGCCGGCGTCGAACTCCTCTGATTGGATTTTCAGCCGGCTTCCCGGCCTACTTCCACATATCGCGCATGCGGCTGGCCAGGTCCACCTGGGGCAGGGGAGCCTTGGCCGGCGCGTCGCCGGGCATCGGCGGGGGCGGCCAGGACCGGCTGTAGAAGTTCGGCATCACCCGGTTCGGCAGGAAGCGCGTGCGCGACGCGTACACGTGGCGGTCGCCAAATCCCACCTGCTGATGGACGTAGAAGCGCTGCGGCACCACGATGTCGAGGTGGTCCTTGGCGCGCGTCATCGCCACATAGAGCAGCCGGCGTTCTTCCTCGATCTCTTCCGTGGTGCCCGTGGCGAGGTCGGACGGCATGCAGCCATCCACCGCATTGAGCACGTAGACCGCCTTCCACTCCTGGCCCTTGGCCGAATGGATCGTAGACAGGATCAGGTAGTCCTCGTCGCGCGAGGGCACGCCGGATTCATCGCTGGACGCGCTCGGCGGATCGAGCGTCAGTTCGGTCAGGAAGCGCTCGCGCGAGGCATAGGTGGCCGCGATCCGCTCGATCTGCTGGAGATCGGCCTGCCGCGCGGCGGCATCGTCGTGAATGCGCTCCAGATGCGGCAGGTACCACGCCACCACCTGCTCGAACTCCGACGGCCACGGCGAGGTGGGCGCCATCAGCCCGCGCGCCAGGGCGATCAGCTCGGCCCAGGCCGGCGCGGCGGCGGGCGGGGGCTCGAAGGCTTCCAGCGCCAGCAGCGGTTCGGTGGCCGCTTCCAGCCCCTCCAGCACGCGCGCGGCGGTCTTCGGGCCCACGCCGGGCAGCAGTTGCAGGGTGCGGAAGCCGGCCATGCGGTCGCGCGGATTCTCCAGCCAGCGCACCACGGCCATCACGTCCTTGACGTGGGTTGATTCCAAAAATTTCAGGCCGCCGAACTTCACGAACGGGATGTTGCGGCGGGCCAGTTCGATCTCGACCTGCGCGCTGTGGTCGGCGGCGCGGAACAGCACGGCCTGCGCCATCAGCGTCAGCCCGGCCTCGCGCCGCGCCAGCACCTGCTCCACCACGAAGCGCGCCTGATCGGCTTCATCGTTGACCACCACCACGCCCGGCTTCTCGGCCGACTCGCGCAGCGACCACAAATCCTTGGTGAATCGCTCGGCAGCCAGCCCGATCACCGCGTTGGCGGCGGCCAGGATCGGCTGGGTGGAACGATAGTTCTGCGCCAGCGTCACCTGATGGGCGGGCGGCGAGAAGTGCTGCGGAAAATCGAGGATGTTGCGGACCGTGGCGCCCCGGAACGCGTAGATCGACTGGGCGTCGTCGCCCACCACGGTCAGGCCGCGCCCGTCCGGCTTCAGCGCGAGCAGGATCGATGCCTGCAAGGCATTGGTGTCCTGGTATTCGTCCACCAGCACGTGGTCGAAGCGCGCGCCCATGTCCTGCGCCAGCGACGGCTCGGTCAGCGCCTGCGCCCAGTAGAGCAGCAGGTCGTCGTAGTCGAGCACCTGCTGCTTCTGCTTGGCGGCCACGTAGCCGGCGAACAGGGCCTTGAGCGCGTCCGCCCACATCGCATAGCGTGGAAATTGTGTTTTTAGGATCACTTCCAGCGGGAGCTGGGTGTTGACCACGCGCGAATAGATGGCGAGGCAGGTTTCCTTGCGCGGGAAGCGCGAGGTCTGCTCGGAGAGGCCGAGGTCGTGCCGCACCACGTGCATCAGGTCGGCCGAATCGCCCCGGTCGCTGATGGTGAAGGTGGGCGCCAGCCCCAGCGTTTCGGCGTACTCGCGCAGCAGCCGTGCGCCAATGGCGTGGAAGGTGCCCGACCATTGCAGCGCCGCCCGGCCCGCGCCGGTGCTGGTGCCCAGCGCCTGATCGACGATGCGCTCCACGCGGCGGCCCATCTCGGCGGCGGCGCGGCGCGAGAATGTGAGCAGCAGGATGCGGCGCGGATCGGCCCCACCCAGCACGAGGTGCGCCACGCGGTGCGCCAGCGTGTTGGTCTTGCCCGAACCGGCGCCGGCAATGATCAGCAGCGGCGCATCCCCGGCGTGCGACGCCGCCGCGCGCTGCTCCGGGTTCAGGCGGGACAGGTAGGCAGGGACGTCAGCAGGGACGTCGGGGGCGTCGGCTTCGAGAACAGGATCCGGGGACACGGGCAGGGGCAGGGGCGGCTGAGAAAATTCTGGCGCTCACTGTATATCCATACAGCCTGGGGAGGCAAGCGGGTCGTGAGGGCCCCACAACACAAGAGTGCGGTGCTGGGCGCAATTCGCCGGCGCCCTGGGGAATCAGCCCTTGATCGCCTTGCGTTGCCGCTTGAATGCCTTCAGATCCGCTACGGAAAATAACTGGCTACGGCCGACCGTTGCATGCGAAGTCAGCTTCCCATCGCGCACGAAGCGGCGGAAGGTGGCCATCGAGATCTCAAGATATTCCGCCGCTTCGGCTGCCGTGAAGTCGTCCTCTGCCAGGTGGCCGAAGACCTCCTCGTGGCTCAGATTCTCGTCGCGGAACGCACGTTGACCGACCATGGCGAAAAACTTCAGCCGCTCCTGCGCAGGCATCTCGCCAAGATGCCTCATCAGTTCTTCTGCGGTTGCAATATTCACGATTTCCTCTCTGCTTTCAGATACATCTTCAACTCGGCGTAGAAATTCTCGTGCGAGCCCACTTGGTAAAAATCAATCAGCAACAGTTCAATGTCGATGCCGGCAGCTTTCTGCGCTTCAGTGGGCGGCCGGTAGGCCATCAAGTATTCCTGGCGGTTGAACTTGAACTTATGGACCCAGATCCCCGCCAGATCCGCCACTTTCGCTTGGCCGACTTCCGGGTTGTTGCAAACGACTTCCACTTCATCCTCGAATGGTCAGTTGAAGTGGCTTATGCGCCTTTTTTACAAACTGGCTGAAAGGCTTCTTGTAGTTCGGCGTCATGACCCTTTATTTGATCAGAATTGATTCTATAACGAATCAACCGTGGTTGGTGACCGCCCGCGACGGCGAGGGCATCAGCTTGACCAAACTGGAGTGAATCCGACTTGAGCGGGCGCAGCCGATCGCAAAAAAAGAAAGGCACCCACATGGGGTGCCTTCTGTCAGTCAGCGATGTCCGCCGACGGCGGACGTTTGGGCGCTTCAGGCCGCGCTGGCCAGCGCACCGTCGAGCAGCTTGTGGAGCGATTCCCATTCGGGCTCGCCGACGTAGCGCTTGAGAATCTTCCCGTTCTTGTCGACCACGAAGGTCGTCGGGGTGAGTTGCACGTCACCGAAGGCCTTGGCGGCGGTGCCGTCGGAGTCCATCGCCACCTTGAACGGCAGTTCGCGGGTCTTGGCGAAGTTGGCCACGTACATCGGCGGGTCGTAGTGCATCGCCACGGCCACGAAGTCCAGGCCCTTGTCCTTGAACTGCTGGTAGGTCTTGATCATGTCGGGCATTTCCTTGACGCACGTGGTGCAGCTGGTGGCCCAGAAATTGATCAGGTAGACCTTGCCCTTGAGGTCGGCGGTGCTGACCTTCTCGCCCGAGAGCAGTGTGAAGGTGGCGGCGGGAACGGTGCCGGACGGCGCCAGCGCGCGGTAGCCGAAGACGCCAAGCAAGGCGAGGATGACCACGGCGACGGCGATCGGCACGATCGGGCGGCGCTTCGGGGCGGTGGAGACGGTGGAATCAGACATGGGAGGCAGTCCCGTGAGATGGATCGGCGGAAAATCGTCGAGAAATCGACCAAACGCGTCGCTATTCTACTTCCGGGCGATCTTGGCGCGCGCGGTGTCCAGCGCCTGCTCCAGGTAGGCGCCGTAGAAATCGCCCTGCAAGCCCAGCAGCGCGTTGGCCACCGGCTGGCCGTTGGCGTCGAGGAACAGCACGGTCGGCGCCACGGATACATTGTGGGCGCGCGCCCACTTCTTGGCGGTGGTCATGGTGCCGTCGATGTCGCGGATCGGCGTGTCGGCGGTCATGTCCACTTCCCGTGCGGCGATCTCGCCGGCGGCCACCTGCGGCGCCAGGTAGTTGCGGCGCACGGTCTCGCAGTAGCTGCAACCGGGCAGGCTGACCAGCACCACCAGCGGCTCGCCGGCCTTGGTGGCGGCGGCGGTCTGGGCGGCCACGTCGGTCACGGCGGGCAGGTGGCCCGCCGCGTGGGCGGCGCCGCTGGCCAGCAGCAGGGCCGCGAGCCAGGGCAGGGCACGAAGGGTGGACAGGCGTGGACGCATGGCGGGGGGCAAGACTCGGGTGCGAAACTCGCAGAAAATCGATGCGGCGACGAGCGGTCGCGCGCGGCTTCCCGGATAATACCGGCTTGCGCCAGCGGGCGTGCGAGTGGCCGAAGGCGCACCCGCCACCGCGGTTGCCTAATAAGAATGCTCTCCATGCTCCGCCAACCCCGCCGACCGCTCCGTTCGCTTCCCCACGCCATCCTGCCGTCGCTGGTCCTCGTGCTGCTGGCGGCGCTGGCCGGCTGCTCGCCGCGCTATGACTGGCGCACCATCCTGTCTGACGAAGGCCAGTACGCCGCGCTCTACCCCGGCAAGCCGACCAGCGCCGCGCGCGACGTGGCGATTGCCGGGCGCAAGCTGCCGATGACCATGGAGGCGTCCCGCATCGACGACACGCTGTTCGCCGTGGGCGTGGTCACGCTGCCCGCCGACGACGCGGCGCTGCGCCGCGAGGCGCTGGCGTCGATGCAGGCCGGCCTCGTGGCCAACCTCGGCGCCCATCCCGAGGCCCCGGCGCGCACGCGCGCGATCACGGTGACATCGGCGGCCAAGCCGCCCGTGGCGCTGGAGGGCGTGGAATTGACGGTGACCGGCGTCTCGCCGCAGGACAAATCGCCGCGCCGGCTCACCGCGCGGCTGGTGGCGTCCGGCACGCGCGCGTACCAGGCCGTGGTGCTGGAGGCGGGCGACGCCGCCCGCGATGCGCGGCAGGCCGAGCAGGTAGAGCAGTTCCTGACCGGATTCCATCCGTTCTAACAGATTTTTGTGATGTAACTGACGTTCCAGGGAGAACAAGATGCGTTGGGAAGTGTGGCTGGCGTATTTCGCCGCGTGCTGGGTGATCGCGATTTCGCCGGGGTCGGGCGCCGTGCTGTCGATGAGCCACGGGCTCTCGTACGGGCTGAAGAAGACCACGACGACGATCATGGGCCTGCAACTGGGCCTGGTGATCATCCTGCTGATCGCCGGCGGCGGGCTGGGCGCGCTGCTGCTGGCCTCCGAGGAGGCCTTCGTGGTGGTCAAGACCATCGGCGCGGCCTACCTGATCTACCTAGGCATCCAGCAATGGCGGGCGAAGGTCGAGTCGCAGGGGGATGGGGAGGGCGATGCCGAAGGCGCCCCGGGCCGCGTGCGGGTGGCCGTGATGAGCCGCCGCCGCCGGTTTGCCACCGGCCTGCTGACCAATGTGACGAACCCCAAGGGCATCATCTTCATGGTGGCCGTGCTGCCGCAGTTCATCGATCCAACCCATCCGCTCGGGCCGCAGCTCGCCATCCTGGCCGCGACGATGTGCGGCGTGGATCTGGTCGTCATGCACGGCTACGCGCTGCTGGCGTCGCGCATGCAGGGGCTGTTCCGCAACGCCCGCGCCGTGCGCTGGCAGAACCGCTTCTTCGGCGGTGTGCTGGTGGCCGTGGGCACCGCGCTGTTCTTCGTACGCCGGCATCCGGCCTGAACCTCCGGGCAGAAGATAGTCACGATCCGGCTGGCGCCTGCCGGCCGGGTTTGCTTCAATGGGGAGAGACCGTTGCCGGAGACTCCCCATGCCTGCTGTACTGCGCTCTGCCCTGACCGCCCCGACTGTCCTGACCGCCGCGCACCGGGAGCCGCCTCCCGAGCCCCCGCCGCCCGGCCACCCGCCTGACCTCCCGCCGATCGAGGAGCCGCCGCCCCCGCCGGTGGAACCCCCGGTCTAACCCGCCCGCAACGCGCGCCGGTACTGGATGGCCTCCGCCACATGCGCGGCGGTCAGTACGGCCGCATCCTCCAGATCCGCAATCGTCCGGGCCACCTTCAGCACCCGGAAGTACGCCCGCGCCGACCAGCCCAGCTTCTGCATCGCCCCGCGCAGCAACGCCTGCGCGTCGGCCGCCAGCGGGCAGTGATCGTCGATGGCACGCCCGGACAACTCCCCATTCGGCATGCCCTGCCGGCCCAGTTGCCGCGCCCGCGCCGCCACGGCTCGCGCGCGTACCGCCGCGCTGGCCTCGCCGGGCGGCCCATCGAAAATCTCCTGCTGGCTTTGCGCCGGCACCTCGATCTGCAGGTCCACGCGGTCCAGCAGGGGCCCGGACACCTTCGACTGATAGCGCTGGATCTGGTCCGGCGTGCAGCGGCACGGCCGCGACGGGTGGCCGAGGTAGCCGCACGGGCACGGGTTCATCGCCGCCACGAACTGGAAGCGCGCGGGGAAGTCCGACTGGCCTGCCGCGCGGGAGATGGTGATGTGTCCGGTCTCCAGCGGCTCGCGCAGGACCTCGAGCACGCGGCGCTCGAACTCTGGCAATTCGTCGAGAAACAGCACGCCGTGATGGGCCAGCGAGATCTCTCCAGGGCGCGGATTGCCGCCGCCGCCGACCAGCGCCGGCGCGCTGGCCGTGTGGTGCGGGCTGCGGAACGGGCGCCGGCCCCATTGCGCCGGCTGGAAGCCCCCTGGCGTCAGGCTCAGCACGGCGGCGGCCTCGAGCGCCTCGGCAGCCGTCATCGGCGGTAGCAACCCGGCGAATCGTTGCGCGAGCATCGACTTGCCGGTGCCGGGCGGCCCCACCAGCAGGGCGGAATGCTGGCCCGCCGCCGCGATCTCCATCGCACGCCGCGCCTGTAGCTGGCCGCGCACGTCGCACATGTCCGGGCCGACGTTGGCGCTATCCGGCCAGGTAGCCAGTCCCGGCGGCTCGGCGCGCGGCAGGCGCCGGTCGGGCAGGGGGCCGAGGTGGTCGCAGACATCGCGCAGCGTGGCGCCGGCGTGGACGGTCAGGCCATCGACCAGCGCGGCCTCCGGGCCGTTGCCGTCGGCCACGATAAAGGCGCGCGCCGGCTGGCCCTGGGCGGTGCGGCGGGCGTTGTCGCGGGCCAGCCCCATCGCCATGACCAGCGCGCCGCGCACCGGGCGCAGGTCGCCGGCCAGCGACAGCTCGCCGGCAAACTCGAAGGCATCGAGCCCATCCCCTGGCAACTGGCCACTCGCCACGAGGATGCCAAGCGCGATGGCCAGGTCGAAGCGGCCGGACTCCTTGGGCAGGTCCGCCGGGGCGAGGTTGACGGTGATGCGCCGGGCCGGGAACTCGTAGGCGCTGTTGAGCAGGGCGGCACGCACGCGCTCGCGGCTCTCGCGCACCTCGGTGTCGGCCAGCCCGACGATATTGAACGCGGGCAGGCCGTTGGCGATGTGGATCTCCACGGCCACCGGCGGGGCCTCCACCCCGGTCAGCGCCCGGCTGCGCAGCACGGCGAGACTCATGGTGCGGGCCGCTCCAGATTTGCGAAAGTGTTAACGAAAAAGGCCGCCGGAGTCCGGCGGCCTTCCTGGCCTTCAGGTGTGGCGCGGGGTCGGCGCCTGGGCGTCATACCCCTGCCGTCGGCGCGCCGCCCTGGGGCGCTGCCCCCGGCGTGGCGCGGCGCTCAAGCTCGGCCACGCGGGCTTCCAGTTCCTCGAGCCGGGCGCGCGTGCGGGCCAGCACCTGCGACTGCACGTCGAATTCCTCGCGCGTGACCAGGTCCAGGCGCGCAAAGCCCTGCGTCATCATGCTGCGCACGTTTTTCTCGATGTCCTTGGCCGGCGAGTTGCGCAGCGCTTCACTGACCTTCTGCTGCAGGTCGTTGAACAGATCGGTCGGTTTCATGGTGGAACTCCTCGTGGTGACCAATGCAATGGATTCGGGGTCCGCTGCGCTGCTATCCGCACTCCCGCACCGGAATGGTGCCGGCCGGCCCGGCGGGCGCCGGGATCGACGCATGCCGGTGCACCTGACTGGGGCGCGGTGCGCCATGGCACCCGTCTTGTGTCCGTCATGCGTCCGCCGGCGCCTTCGCGCCCGGGGGATCGCGCCAAGCGCGCAGCACTTGACCCTGCATGGGCGGATTATGACCCCTCGGCGCCCGCCATGAAAGCGCCGGCAAGGCTCGGACACATCTTTTAACGGATTTGGCGAGTGGGAAATGCCGCGTTCGATCGTCGGCAAAGTGGTGCGTCGGGCGCCCACGGGCGATTCGCAGGCCCTCTTGGCGGACGCATCGCCGGCGGGGAATCGGGCTGGCACGGCTGTTGCAGTAATCGGCTCAGGAGCGTCAATGCCCGAGGCAGCGGAAAAAGCCGCCCGGGCACCAACAAAGGTAGCAAACACCTCAATCGAGCCCGCGAAGACCACAAGGAAAAGGAGAAACCCCGATGAAGACGTTCAGCCTCGCAGTCAGCGCCAGCGCCGCCGCACTTCTGCTGGCGGCAGCCCCGGTCATGGCGCAGACCGCCCCGGCCGAGCCGGCCCCGGCCGCAGCCCCCGCCGAGGAAGCATCGCCGCATACCTTCACGGCGAACGTCTCGCTGGTCAGCGACTACCGCTATCGCGGTATCAGCCAGACCAATCGCCGCCCGGCCATTCAGGGTGGGTTCGACTACGCGCATTCGAGCGGCTTCTACGTCGGCAACTGGAACTCAAGCATCAGCTGGCTCGAGGACGCCGACTCGTCGGTCTCGGCGCCGGTGGAAATGGACTTCTACGGTGGCTTCAAGAACACCTTCAGCGCCGGCGGCGCCGAGTTCAACTATGACGTGGGCGTGCTCGAGTACTACTACCCGGGCGGCTACACCACCACGCGTCCCTACACGACCGAGCTGTATGCCGGCATCGGCTGGGGCCCGGTGTTCCTGAAGTACTCGCACTCGCTGACCAACCTGTTCGGGTTCGACGATTCGAAGAACAGCTACTACATCGACCTGACGGCCAACGTGCCGCTGAACTTCTGGGACCTGACCTTCAACGCCCATGTGGGCTACCAGGGCGTAAAGAACTTCAGCGATGCGTCGTACACCGACTGGAAGGTCGGCCTGACCAAGGACCTGGGCAAGGGCTTCTCGCTGGCGATTGCGTACGTGGACACCAATGCCGACAAGGCCGTCTACACCAATACGCGCGGCCGCTACCTGGGCAAGTCGACGTTCTGGGCGTCGCTCACCAAGACTTTCTAATTTGTGCATCGAGGTGGGCGGCCTGCCAGACCGGGTCGCCCCGAGGAGAAATGGGATGAAACTCATCATTGCAGTCATCAAGCCGTTCAAGCTGGACGAGGTGCGCGAGGCGCTCTCGGACGTCGGCGTGTCCGGTATCACCGTGACCGAAGTCAAGGGGTTTGGCCGCCAGAAGGGCCATACCGAGCTGTACCGGGGCGCCGAGTACATCGTGGACTTCCTGCCCAAGGTGAAGATCGAGGTGGCGGTGCCGGACGACGTGGTGGAACGCGCCATCGAGGCCATCGAGAAGTCGGCCCGCACCGGCAAGATTGGCGACGGCAAGATCTTTATCGCGCCGATCGAACAAGTCATTCGCATCCGCACCGGCGAGACCGGCGGCGACGCGCTCTGACACGAGACAAAAGACACGAGACAAGAGGTTAAGCTCATGACAACCTGGTTCAAGCGAATCCTGACCGCCGGCGCGATGTCGCTGGCGCTCGGCACGGCCGGCCTCGGCCTGTCCACCCATGCCGTGGCGCAGGACAAGCCCGCCGCCGAGGCTTCGGCCCCGGCAGCGGCCACCGCCGCCGCCCCCGCTGCGGCCGCGCCGGCTGCCGCGGCCCCTGCCGCCGCCGCTGCTGCGCCGGCCGAAGCTGCCCCCGCCGCCGCACCCGTGCCGAACAAGGGCGATACCGCCTGGCTGCTGGTCTGCACGGCCTTCGTCATCCTGATGACGCTGCCCGGCCTGGCCCTGTTCTACGGCGGCCTGGTCCGCTCCAAGAACATGCTCTCGGTGCTGATGCAGTGTCTGGTGATCTTCTCGGTGGTGTCGATCCTGTGGGCCATCTACGGCTACAGCTTCGCCTTCACTGAAGGCAACGCCTTCTTCGGCGGCACTGACCGGCTGTTCATGAAGGGCCTGACGGTGGACGCCGTGGCCGCCACGTTCAGCAAGGGCGTGGTCGTGCCGGAACTGGTGTTCTTCGCCTTCCAGTGCGCCTTCGCCGCCATCACCTGCAGCCTGATCATCGGCGCCTTCGCCGAGCGCGCCAAGTTCTCGGCCGTGCTGGTGTTCGTGGTGCTCTGGTTCACCTTCGCCTACATCCCGATGGCCCACATGGTCTGGTTCTGGCCGGGTCCGGACGCCTACACCGACGCCGCTGCCGGCACCGCCGCCACGGCCAAGTCGGGCTGGCTGTTCCAGAAGGGCGCGCTGGACTACGCCGGCGGTACCGTGGTGCACATCAACGCCGCTGTGGCGGGCCTGGTGGGTGCCTTCATGTACGGCAAGCGCATCGGCTTCGGCCGCGAGGCGATCCGTCCGCACAGCCTGACCTTCACCATGGTCGGTGCCTCGCTGCTGTGGTTCGGCTGGTTCGGCTTCAACGCCGGCTCGGGCCTGGAAGCCAACGGCGGCGCCGCCCTGGCCTTCGTCAACACGCTGCTGGCTACCGCCGCCGCCGTGCTGTCGTGGACCTTCGGCGAGTGGATCGGCAAGGGCAAGCCGTCGATGCTGGGTGGTGCCTCGGGCGCCGTGGCCGGCCTCGTGGCGATCACCCCGGCAGCCGGCTTCGTCGGCCCGATGGGCGCCATCGTGATCGGCCTGCTGGCTGGCCTGCTGTGCCTGTGGGGTGTGACCGGCCTGAAGCGCCTGCTTGGCATGGACGACTCGCTGGACGTCTTCGGCGTGCACGGCGTGGGCGGCATCCTGGGTGCGCTGCTGACCGGCGTGTTCGCCGCACCGAGCCTGGGCGGCACGGGCATCTATGACTACGTGGCCAACAAGGTGGCGGACGATTATTCGATCGCCGGCCAGGTCTGGATCCAGTTCGAAGGCGTGCTGACCACCATCGTGTGGTCGGGCATCGTGGCCCTGGTGGCCTACAAGCTGGTCGACATGCTGATTGGCCTGCGCGTTCCGGAAGAGGAAGAGCGCGAAGGCCTGGACATCACCTCCCACGGCGAAACCGCCTACGAGGTCTGATATCCGCGACAGAGTTGTGCTGGAGAGCTGATTGGGAATCTTCTCTCAGGAGTTTCGCCCGGCCTCGTGCCGGGCTTTTTTCTGCCCGAAAGCCGCCCGAGCGGGCGCGGGGCCAGTACCGGCAAGGCCCCGCGGGGTATTCGCAGAGTGCTTAAATCGGATCTTAAAAAGTCTCAATTGTCTTTAAGGGGAGCCGCACATACAGTGCGAGTGAGGCAGTTTCCTCCACCTGCAGAACGCTCCCCGTATCTGTCAGGCCATTTGAAAGCGCGGCACACGCCGCGCTTTTTTTTTGCCCGGCCGCCCCCACATCCCAGATTATTATGCTGGCCGCTGCATATGGTTATGCGGCGGGCGCCAGCAGCCTATTGGCCGTTCCTCTACAATCGGGGCGGACAATAAAGACGATCAATTAGGATGGATATGGTCCCGCATCTCATCACCGCGCTGAACGGTCCGCTGCTCGAACTCGAAAAGAAGATCCTGGACGCGACCCCGTCCATCGAGCGCTGGTTCAGGCTGGAATGGCAGGAGCATACCCCGCCGTTCTACTGCTCCGTGGACCTGCGCAATGCCGGGTTCAAGCTGGCGCCGGTGGATACCAACCTGTTCCCGGGTGGGTTCAACAACCTCGCCCCTGAAATGCTGCCGCTGGCCGTCCAGGCCGCCATGGCCGCGATCGAGAAGATCTGCCCGGACGCCAAGAACCTGCTGCTGATCCCCGAGCGGCACACCCGCAACATGTTCTATCTGCAGAACGTGGCGCGGCTGTCGCTGATCATGCGCCAGGCCGGCCTCAATGTGCGGCTCGGGTCGCTGTCCGAAGACATTACCGAACCCACCCCGATCGAGCTGCCCGACGGCCAGACGCTGGTGGTGGAGCCGCTCGCGCGGCTGGGCACCAAGGGCCGCCGGCTGGGGCTGAAGGATTTCGACCCCTGTTCGATCCTGCTCAACAACGACCTCTCGGCCGGCATCCCGCCCATCCTCGAGAACATCAACGAACAGTACCTGCTGCCGCCGCTGCATGCGGGCTGGTCCACGCGCCGCAAGAGCAGCCACTTCGCTGCCTATGACGAGGTGGCGAAGAAGTTCGCCAAGCTGATCGATATCGACCCGTGGATGGTCAATCCCTACTTCGCCCGCACCACTGGCGTGGATTTCCACGAGCGCGTGGGCGAGGAAGAACTGGCCGATGCCGTGGAAGGCGTGCTGAAGAAGATCGCCAAGAAATACCGCGAGTACGGCATCAAGGAAACGCCGTACGTGGTGGTGAAGGCCGATGCTGGTACCTATGGCATGGGTATCATGACCGTGCGCGACCCGTCCGAGGTCAAGGGCCTGAACCGCAAGGAACGCAACAAGATGAGCGTGGTGAAGGAGGGGCTGGAAGTCTCCGACGTCATCATCCAGGAAGGCGTGCACACCTTCGAGAAGGTGAACGAGGCAGTGGCCGAGCCGGTGGTCTATATGATCGACCGCTACGTGGTGGGCGGCTTCTACCGCGTGCACACGGGCCGCGGCAACGACGAGAACCTGAACGCGCCGGGCATGCATTTCGTGCCGCTGGCGTTTGCCCCGAACGGCATTCCGGACAGCCACGCCAAGCCCGGCGCGGCCGTGCCGAACCGCTTCTATATGTATGGCGTGGTGGCGCGGCTGGCGCTGCTGGCGGCCTCGCTGGAACTCGAGAAGACCGATCCGAACCCGATCATCTGAGCCAGGAACCCAGATCCCACCATGCGCATCCTGTTCATTACCGATCCGCTGGAGACCTTCAAGACGTACAAGGACTCCACCTACGCCATGATGAAGGAAGCGGCGGCGCGCGGGCACGAACTGTCGTTCTGCCTTCAGTCGCGACTGTCGCTGGACAATAACGTGGTGGAGGCGGTGACGCAGCCGCTGCGCGTCACAGACGATGCGACCGACTGGTTCCGCCTCGGCGACCCGGTGCTGGCGCCGCTGGCCACGTTCGACGCGGTGCTGATGCGCAAGGACCCGCCGTTCGACATGGAATATGTGACGAGTACGTGGCTTCTGGAGCTGGCCGAGGCGCAGGGCGCCCGCATCTTCAACAAGCCGCAGGCGATTCGCGACCACTCGGAGAAGCTGGCCATCGCCCGCTATCCGCAGTTCGTCACGCCGACCCTGGTCACGCGCGATGCGGACCGCATCCGCGCCTTCCATGCCGAGCACCAGGACATCATCGTCAAGCCGCTGGACGGCATGGGTGGCATGGGCATCTTCCGCGTGGGGCCCGATGCGATGAATCTTGGCGCGATCGTCGAGACGCTGGGCGACAACGGCGCCCGCACGCTGATGATCCAGCGCTACATTCCGGCCATCAAGCAAGGCGACAAACGCATCCTGCTGATCGGCGGCAAGGCGGTGCCGTACTCGCTGGCGCGGATTCCGCAGGGCACCGAGATCCGGGGCAACCTGGCCGCTGGCGGGCTGGGGCGCGCCCAGGAACTGAGCGCGCGCGACCGCGAGATTGCCGAGACGCTGGCGCCGGGCCTGTTCAGTCAGGGCCTGCTGCTGGTGGGGCTCGACGTGATCGGCGACTGCCTGACAGAAGTCAATGTGACGAGCCCGACCTGTTTCCAGGAAATCACGCAGCAGACCGGCTTCAACGTGGCCGCGATGTTCGTCGATGCACTGGAAGCCGCCGTCAACAACAAATAAGACAGTCGGGCGACGCTAGGGCACCACACTCCGGGGACGGGGGCGGTATCGCGGGATTTGGCCGCGAGGCCGCCTGCTACAATTCGGGCAGTCCAACGGATTCACCATCATGGCAGGAATTCTGATCATCGCGCACGCGCCGCTGGCTTCGGCGCTGCGGGATTGCGCTGCCCACGTCTATTGCGGCCAACCGCCGCGCGTGGAGGCCATCGACGTCGTTCCCGACGCCGACCCCGCCGTGGTGCTCGCCGAAGCCCGGCGCCGCCTGGCCGCGGTCTCCGAGGCCAACGGCGCCCTGGTGCTGACCGATATTTTCGGGGCCACGCCGGCCAATATCGCCGCGCGCCTGGCCGATCCCGGCAAGGTCAAGGTGCTTGCCGGCGTCAATCTTCCCATGCTCGTGCGGGCGATCTGCTACCGCACCGAGGTGCTCGACCAGCTTGCCACCAAGGCGCTGGCCGGCGGCGCGCAGGGCGTGCTGCAGGTCGGCAACACCACCGTCCAGAACCAAACCGCCAATCATCCCGACAAATATGCTGCTGAGGGACACAACCATCATCAATAAGCTCGGGCTCCATGCCCGCGCCTCCGCCAAACTGACGCAACTGGCGGGGAGTTTCGCCAGCCAGGTCAAAATGTCCCGCAACGGTCGCCAGGTTGATGCCAAGAGCATCATGGGCGTCATGATGCTTGCGGCGGGCATTGGTTCGACGGTCACGATCGAGACCGATGGCCCCGACGAGACCGAGGCGATGGACGCGCTGCTGGCGCTGATCGCCAACCGGTTCGGCGAGGGCGAGTGAGTATCGACGCACAATACCGAATTCCTAAACGTTCCTGACGGAGCGGTTCATGCCTTTTGCCTTGCACGGCATTCCGGTTTCGCGAGGGGTCGCCATCGGGCGGGCCCACATCCTCGCGCCGGCTGCGCTCGACGTTTCGCACTATCTGGTCGATGAAGACCGGCTCGATGCGGAGGTGGAGCGATTACGCTCGGCGCGCGCCGCCGTGCGCGCGGAGCTGGTGACGCTCAAGCGTGACCTGCCGCGCGACGCGCCCGAGGAAATGGGCGCGTTCCTGGACGTGCACGCGATGATCCTCGACGACGAGGCGCTCTCGCGCGAGCCCGAGGCCCTGATCCGCCAGCGCCGCTACAACGCCGAGTGGGCGCTCACCACCCGCCTCGAGGAACTGATGCGTCAGTTCGACGAGATCGAGGACGAGTACCTGCGCGAGCGCAAGGCCGACATCCAGCAGGTAGTGGAGCGGATCCTGAAGGTGTTGGCCGGCGCACCGGTGCTGGCGCCGGCGCCCGTGCCGGCCCTGGCCCCGGACGGCGAGCCCGCGCCAGGCGTGATCGTCGTGGCGCATGACATCGGCCCGGCGGACATGCTGCAGTTCCGCCAGACCGTGTTCCATGGCTTTGTGACCGACCTGGGCGGGCGCACCTCGCACACGGCCATCGTCGCGCGCAGCCTGGACATCCCGGCCGCCGTGGGCGTGAAAAGCGCCAGCGAGCTGATCCGCCAGGACGACTGGATCATCATCGATGGCGACGCGGGGCTGGTCATCGTCGATCCGTCGGCAATCATCCTCGAGGAATACCGCCACCGCCAGAGCGAACGCGCGCTGGAAAAGAAGCGCCTGCAACGGCTGCGCCACACGCCTTCCGTGACGCTGGACGGGCTCGAGATCGAGCTGCTGGCCAATATCGAACTGGCCGAGGACGCCACCGCCGCGCTGGCCGCCGGCGCGGTCGGGGTGGGGCTGTTCCGCTCCGAATTCCTGTTCATGAACCGGCGCGATGCCATGCCCGACGAGGAGGAGCAGTTTGCCGCCTACCGTCGCGCGGTGGAGGCGATGCACGGCCTGCCCGTGACCATCCGCACCATCGACGTCGGCGCCGACAAGCCGCTGGACCTGCGTGGCGACGACTTCGAGACCGCGCTGAACCCGGCGCTCGGGCTGCGCGCGATCCGCTGGTCGCTGTCCGAGCCGGGGATGTTCCTGACCCAGCTCCGCGCGCTGCTGCGCGCCTCGGCGTTCGGCCCGGTGCGGCTGCTGATTCCGATGCTGGCGCACGCGAGCGAGATCGACCAGACGCTGGACCTGATCGCCCAGGCCCGGCGCCAGCTGGACGAGCGCGGCCAGCCGTACGACCCGAGCATGAAGGTCGGGGCGATGATCGAGATCCCGGCCGCCGTGCTGCTGCTGCCGTTGTTCCTCAAGCGCATGGATTTCCTGTCGATCGGCACGAACGACCTGATCCAGTACACGCTGGCCATCGACCGCGCCGACAACGCCGTGGCCCACCTCTACGACCCGCTCCACCCGGCCGTGCTGCAACTGATCGCCCGCACCATCCGGGAAGCCAACCGGGCTGGCGTGCCCGTGGCCGTGTGCGGCGAGATGGCGGGCGACCCGGCCATGACGCGTCTGCTGCTGGGCATGGGCCTGCGCGAGTTCTCGATGCACCCGGCGCAGTTGCTGCGCGTGAAGCAGGAAGTGATTCACGCTGACTGCGAGAGCCTCGGCCCGCTGGTGGACCGCGTGCTCAACTGCTACGAGCCCGAGGAACTGGCGGCGGCGCTGAAGCAGTTGGCGCCCTGAGTCCGACCCTCTCCGGTCTCACACAACCCTTGATTCCTTAGGGTTTTTGTCTGCGATGCTGGCGAACGCGGGGTCACTTTTTCATGCGAAAAGTGGCCCCGGAAAAGCATCCGTACCGCCTGTGTGGCGCCATACCCCCAAGGCGATTAATGGGAATTGTTATCATTCTGGTTCTCTGATATTCTGGTCTCCATCGCTGTTCGGCATGCCGGTGCCGACACCGCCCCCAGGAGGTATTTGTGTACGTCTGCATCTGCAACCAGGTTACCGACCACGAGATTCATGGCGCCGCCCATCTTGGCGTCTCGACCATGGACGAACTCGCCGAGACCCTCGGCGTGGGCACCTGCTGCGGCCGTTGCCGCGACTGCGCGAAGCAAGTGCTGTGCGAAGGCGTGGCCGCTGTGCAGACGATGCGTGCCTCCTCGGTATCGACCATCCAGGTCGTAGAGATTTCTTCCTGTTCCACGGCTACGTCACGTGCGATAATGGACACTCGTGACCCGGCAGTCGCGAACGATCAGCGTACCGCGCTGGTGGCCTGATCCGTTCGGGCTGTACCGCGGTTCCGACTGCAATGGGGCGCCACTTGGCGCCCCTTCGTGCTTTTGCGCGGGTCCGGTTGTCATGACAGGAGCCCCCTATGAAAGGTGACAAGAAAGTCATCCAGCATCTGAACGCCCAGCTCAAGAACGAGCTGACCGCGATCAACCAGTATTTCCTCCACGCCCGCATGTATCGGCACTGGGGCCTGAAGAAGCTCGGTGATGTCGAGTACAAGGAATCGATCGGCGAAATGAAGCACGCCGACCGCCTGATCGACCGCATCCTGATGCTTGACGGCCTGCCGAACCTCCAGGACCTGCACAAGCTGCTGCTCGGCGAAGACACCCCCGAGATGCTCAAGTGCGACCTGAAGCTCGAGCAGACCGCGCACGCCACCGTAAAGGAAGGCATTGCGTACTGCGAGTCGGTGGGCGATTACGTGAGCCGCGAGATCCTCGTGGACATCCTCACGGACACCGAGGAACACATCGAATACCTGGAGACGCAGCTCGACCTGATCGACAAGGTTGGCCTGCAGAACTACCTGCAGTCGCAGATGGAGCCGGGCGAGCAATAAGCCGCCGGCACACCGCGCGGTGCCTGGCGGCATCGCGCATCCGTGTGGAACGGGTTATTAACCGTTCTCATTCGGATTCTTTTCTTCATCCAGCATTCTCGGCAGCACATCGCGCAATCAGGCGAACCGGCGGGGAGGGGGCTCCACCGCCGGGATCGCCGGGCCGATGGCTCGCTAACGCTTCCGTTAGTGATGCCCGCCGCAGACCTCGCAGGCCGGCGTGCGCGCCAGCCGCATCGTGGTCCACTCCATCGACATCGCATTGACCATCAGCAGCCGGCCGGCCAGTGTCTGGCCGACGCCGGTCAGCAGCTTGAGCGCCTCCGCCGCCTGCACCGTGCCGACCATGCCGACCAGCGGGGCAAACACGCCCATCGTTGCGCAGGCGGCTTCGGGCGCCGGTTCCGAGGGCGGGAACAGGCAGCCGTAGCACGGGGCATCGGCATCGCGCAGGTCGAACACGCTGACCTGGCCGTCGAAACGCAGCGCGGCGCCCGAGACCAGCGGCTTGCGATGGGCGAGGCAGGCGCGGTTCACCGCGTGGCGTGTGGCGAAATTGTCACAACAATCGAGCACGACATCGGCGGCCGCCACCAGCGCGTCCAGTTCCGCATCGCCCACGCGCTGGGCGACCATCCGCACATCGACATCGGGATTGATCCGCAACAGCCCTTCCCGGGCCGACTCCACCTTGGGCCGCCCCACGTTGGCCGTGGTGTGCAGGATCTGGCGCTGCAGGTTGGTCAGGTCCACATCGTCATCGTCGACGATGGTGATGCGCCCCACGCCGGCCGAGGCCAGGTAGGGCAGCGCGGCCGCCCCGAGCCCGCCCGCGCCGATCACCAGCGCATGGCCCGCCAGCAGCCGCTCCTGGCCCTCGATGCCGAGTTCGTCCAGCAGGATATGGCGCGAGTAGCGCAGCAGTTGGTCGTCGTTCATGGTGCGGGGGTGCGAAAGTGCGGTCGTGCGATATCGTGCGCTGGAAACAACAACGGCCCGTCGGTGAGCACCGCGGGCCGTCGTCGGACTACCTGGATTCAGCGCGTCAGCGCGCCTTGCCAGTCGGCGTGCCCAGCGGCTCGCCAATCGGCGCGCTGGCGGGCGGCTGGCTGGCGGGCTTGGCCGGGGTCTTGTCAGCCGGCTTGGCGGCGGGTTTCGCCGGGGCCTTGTCGGCGGTCGGCGTGGCCTTGGCCTTGCCCGTGTCGGTGTCCGGCTTGCCGGCGGCCTGCGACGCCTCGAGCCGCGACTTCGACCGCTGTACCGGCTTGCCATTGAGTTGGGCGATGGCCTGCTGGAGCATGAAGTCGTCGGCCGAGCCGAATTCCACCGGCTTCTTGCGGCGATCCTTCTCGCGTTCCTCCGGCGTCTTCTTGGCGTTCTCTTCCTCGAGACGGCGCAGTTCGTCCACCCGGCGCTGCTCGCGCGCGTTCATTTCCGGCTCTTCCGACTCCTGCTTGTTGTGCAGGTGGCGCTCGGTGTCGATTTCGCGCGTGATCAGCGCGTCGTCCGGATCGCCCTCGGGATTCTGGTCGACCGGGATGTCCGGGCGGATGCCCTTGGCCTGGATCGACTTGCCCGTCGGCGTGTAGTAGTACGCGATGGTCAGCTTGATGCCGGTGTCATTGGTCAGCGGGCGCACGGTCTGCACCGAACCCTTGCCGAACGTGGTCTTGCCCATCAGCGTGGCGCGATGGTGGTCCTGGAGCGCGCCGGCCACGATTTCCGATGCCGAGGCCGAGTAGGCGTTGGTCAGCACGATCATCGGAATCTTCTTGAACAGCGGCGGGAGGTCCTTGAGCGGATCGTCCTCGAGCGACGAGAGGCGGTAGTTGTTGAAGGTGGCCTTGTAGACGCGCTTGGCATCGGGCACCTGGCCGTTGGTCGAGACCACGGTGGCATCTTCGGGCAGGAACGCCGCGGCCACGCCGACCGCGCCCTGCAGCACGCCGCCGCCGTTGTTGCGCAGGTCCAGGATCACGCCCTTGAGGCCCGGGTTCTTCTCGGCCATCTCGCGCAGGCGGCGGCCCAGGTCGGACACCGTGCGCTCCTGGAAGCTCGTCAGGCGGATCCACCCGATGGTGTTGTTGTCCAGCATCTTGGTCTTGACCGACTGCACGCGGATCTCCGCGCGCGTGATCGAGACCGGGAACGTGCGTTCCTCGCTCTTGCGGTAGATCGTCAGCGTGACCTTGGTGCCGGGCTCGCCGCGCATGCGCTTGACCGCCTGCTCCAGCGGCAGGCCGCGCACGGGCTTGTCGTCGATGCGGGTGATCAGGTCGCCCGGCTGGATGCCGGCGCGGAAGGCGGGGGTGTCCTCGATCGGGTTGATGACCTTGACCAGGCCTTCCTCCTGCGAGATCTCGATCCCCAGGCCGGCAAAGCGGCCGCGCGTGCCTTCCTGCAGTTCCTTGAAGTCCTTCTCGTCCAGGTAGGCCGAGTGCGGGTCGAGGCTGGCGACCATGCCCTTGATGGCTTCGGTCAGCAGCTTCTTGTCATCCACCGGCTCCACGTACTCGCGCTTGATCTGGCCGAAGATGTCGGACATCAGCCGGAGCTGGTCGAGCGGCAGGGGGCCGGACGAGTTCTGGGCCGTCGCCGAGATCTGCAGCGTGGCCAGCACGCCGGCAACGACGCCGACCGAGACTAGGCTAATGTTCTTGAGCGTCTTACGCATGTGGGGCAGCCTGAACAGTATGAGGATTGGCTAGGGGGGCGATCCGGGTGCCTGGCCTTCAGGCCGGCGGCGCCGGATTTGTCCGACAGTATAAGAGGGTGCGCAGAAAAAGGCCTGCGGGGGCTTGCGCGCCGGGTGGGCGCGGTCACACATGGCCATCGGCAACCCGCCCGCGCCTACCCGGACCAGACCGGGGCGGGCGCGGGCTGCGGCCTGTCGTCAGCGGGCCTTGCCCTGGTTGGCCACGGCCGCCAGCGAGGCGGCCAGGGCTTCCTGGTCGCCCAGGTAGTAATGGCGCAGCGGGCGCAGGTTGGCGTCCAGTTCGTAGACGAGCGGGATGCCATTGGGAATGTTGAGGCCGACGATGTCGTCATCCGAAATCTGGTCGAGGTACTTCACCAGCGCGCGGATGCTGTTGCCATGGGCGGCAATCACCACGCGCTTGCCCGATTGGATGTCCGGAGCGATCGATTCGTTCCACAGCGGCAGCACACGGGCCACGGTGTCCTTGAGGCATTCGGTCAGCGGCACCTGGTTGCGCGGCACGTTGGCATAACGCGGGTCGTTGAACGCGGCGCGTTCATCGTCCGGTTGCAGCGCGGGCGGCGGGGTGTCGTAGCTGCGGCGCCAGACCAGGACCTGCTCGTCGCCGTACTTGGCGGCGGTCTCGGCCTTGTTCAGGCCCGACAGCGCGCCGTAGTGGCGTTCGTTCAGGCGCCATTCGTTGCGCACCGGAATCCACATTTCGTCCATTTCGTCCTGCACGTACCAGAGCGTGCGGATGGCGCGCTTGAGCACCGAGGTGTAGGCGATGTCGAAGCCATAGCCCGCTTCCTTGAGCAGCTTGCCGGCCTGCCTGGCCTGGGCGGCGCCGGTTTCGGTCAGGTCGACATCGACCCAGCCGGTGAAGCGGTTTTCGAGATTCCACGTGGATTCGCCGTGGCGGATGAGAACGAGCTTGTACATGCTGCTTCCAGGGTAGTAAGTGACCTGCGGCGCCCGCCCGCAAATAATGACGGGGGCGCGAAACCGCGTATTTTATAATGCCGCCGACCCAACCCAACGGAATGCCATTGTGAATTTCTTCGCCGATTACAACAACCTGGCCCTGATCGCCATCGCCGTGGTCTCCGGCGGCCTGCTGGCCTGGCCCCAGATCAAGAGCGGCACGGGCGGCAAGCGCCTCAATACGGCGGCCGCCACGCAGCTGATCAACCGGCGCAATGCGGTGGTCGTGGACATCCGCGACGCCGCCGAGTTCGCCAAGGGCCACATGCCGCAAGCGAAGAGTGCGCCACTTGCCGACCTGCCGTCGCGTGCCAGCGGCCTGGCCCGCGACAAATCCGTCCCCATCATCGTGATCTGCCAGACCGGCCAGCGCTCGGGCAAGGCCCAAGCAGCGTTGAAGGAAGCCGGGTACAGTGAGGTCTACGCGCTCGAAGGCGGCATGACGGCCTGGCAACAGGCCGGCCTGCCGGTCGTCAAGTAAGCGCGACAGCCCCATTTCACAGCAGCGAAGCGGCGCGGTACCGCCCGGGGCGGACCGCGCCGCCGCATTTTGAAGACAAGGAGAATCCGCATGGCCCGCGTCGTCATGTACAGCACGGTGGTGTGCCCCTATTGCCAGATGGCCGAACGGCTGCTGAAGCAACGGGGCGTTGAAGCGATCGAAAAGATCCTGATCGACCGCGAACCGGGCAAGCGCGAGGAAATGATGTCGCGCACCGGCCGCCGCACCGTGCCACAGATCTATATCGACGAGACCCATGTGGGTGGCTTCGACGACCTCTCGGCGCTGGACCGCCAGGGCGGCCTGATGCCGCTGCTGGCCGCCTGACCTGCAGGCTGTCCGCCCGCCCGCCGCCCATCGGATATCTGAGACGATTCTGATTCGGCGGCGAGCGGGTGAATTCGCCATCGGCGTCATGTACCATATGCGCTTTCCAGCCGGGCCCCGCGCCCGGCAGAGACCAAAAATCGATTCCAAACCGATTCAACCGGGAAGCCTTTCATGAGCGACGAGCAACAAGCCACCCAGCAGGACGATCAGCCCTTCTTCAACATCCAGCGCGTGTACCTGAAGGACATGTCGCTGGAGCAGCCGAACTCGCCGGCCATCTTCCTCGAGTCGGAAGCGCCGGCCGTGGAAGTGCAGGTCAACGTGGCCGCCGCGCAACTGCAGGAAGGCATTTTCGAAGTGGTGGTGACCGGCACGGTGACCACCAAGGTGCAGGACAAGGTAGCGTTCCTGGTGGAAGCCCACCAGGCCGGCATTTTCGACATCCGCAACGTGCCGGTGGAGCAGCTGGACCCGCTGCTGGGCATCGCCTGCCCGACCATCCTGTACCCGTACCTGCGCGGCAACGTGGCCGACGTGATCACGCGCGCCGGCTTCCAGGCGATTCACCTGTCGGAAATCAACTTCCAGGCGCTGTACGAGCAACGCCTGCAGCAGGCCATGGAAGAAGCTGGCCAGCAGGGCGGCGAGTCGGGCATCGTGATGCCTGATGGTTCGCAGGCACGCCACTGAGGCACCGGCAAAAACGATTCTGGCGTCGTTGCGCGGCC
Organism: Cupriavidus sp. SIMBA_020; assembly: GCF_046535395.1. NCBI lineage: Bacteria > Pseudomonadati > Pseudomonadota > Betaproteobacteria > Burkholderiales > Burkholderiaceae > Cupriavidus > Cupriavidus sp. SIMBA_020. The sequence goes on from NZ_JAWRWU010000007.1 coordinate 259,249, forward strand.
TTGCCGTACCACTTGTACTGTCTGCGGCCGCGCGCCTAGCCAGAACCGCTTCGCTTCGTTTTGCCGGCGCCTCAGGGTGCCAGGCAGAACGGGCGACTTAAAACGGGGCTTCGGCCCCGTTTTGATTTCCCCCGCCATACTGACGTTATCCGCCATTCCGCCAGAATCGCCATGAAACTGACCTTCCTCGGCGCCGGGGCCTGGGGCACCGCCCTGGCCAGCCACGCGGCCACCGTGCACGACGTGGTGCTCTGGGGCCGCGATGCCGCGCAACTGGCCGATATCGCGCAAACCGGCATGAACGCGGCCTACCTGCCCGGGGTGGCGCTATCCCCCCGCCTGGCCTGCGAAGCCGATTTCGATACCGCCGTGGATCACGCACTGGCAGACCCGGACGGGCTGCTGGTGGTGGCCACGCCGGTTTCCGGCCTGCGCGAGATGACGCGCCGGCTGGCCGCGCGCCATGCCGGCCGGCCGGCGCCGTTGGCCATGCTCTGGCTCTGCAAGGGCTTCGAGGCTGACACCCACGCCATGCCGCACCAGATGGTGCGCGAGGAGCTCGATGCGCTCGGCGTGGCGCCGGGCCAGATCGAATATGGCGTCCTCACCGGGCCGAGCTTCGCCAAGGAGGTAGCCCAGGGGCTGCCGTGTGCGCTGACGGTGGCGGGCACGTCCCATGCGCTGGCGGACCGGGCCCAGGCGGCGTTCCATCACCACGCCATGCGGATCTACGGCAGCGACGACCTGATTGGCGTGGAGGTGGGCGGCGCGGTCAAGAACGTGCTGGCGATTGCCACCGGCGCCAGCGATGGCCTGGGCCTGGGGCTCAACGCGCGTGCCGCGCTGGTCACGCGCGGGCTGGCCGAAATGACGCGGCTCGGGCTGGCGCTTGGCGGCCGCGTGGAGACCTTCATGGGCCTCGCCGGCATGGGCGACCTGATCCTGACCGCCACCGGCGACCTCTCGCGCAACCGCAAGGTGGGCCAGCAACTGGCGGGCGGCAAGACACTCGAGCAGGTGCTCGCCGACCTCGGCCACGTGGCCGAAGGGGTGCGCTGCGCCCAGGCGGTGGCGGCGCTGGCTGCCCGGCACGGCGTGGAAATGCCGATTACGCGCGCGGTCTGCGCGGTGCTGTTCGAGGGCCTGTCCGCCGCCGACGCCGTGGCGCAACTGCTCCAGCGCGACGCGCGGGACGAATAACGCAAGTAACGATGCCTAGCCGCCGCCAAGCCCTCGGGGCGATGATCGCCACGCTTTCCACGCTGTGCCTGGGCGCCGCGCCCGCGCTGGCCGAGACCTGGCCGTCGCGCCCCATCCGCATGATTGTGCCGTTCCCGGCGGGCTCCTCGCCGGACCTGATCGCCCGGATCGTCACCGAGAAGCTGGCCGTGGCGCTGGGTCAGCCGGTGGTGGTGGAAAACCGGCCCGGTGCGGGCGGCAATATCGGCACCGGCATGGTCGCCAAAGCCGCGCCGGACGGCAATACGCTGCTGTTTACGATCAACGGCCCGCTTGTCACGGCGCCGGCGCTCTATCGCCATCTTGGCTACGACCCGGTGCGGCAACTGGCGCCGGTGACGCTGGTGGCTACGTCGCCGAATGTGCTGGTCGTGGATGCGCGATTGCCTGTGCACACGCTGGCCGACTTCGTCGCGCTGGCCAAGGCCCGGCCGGGCGCGCTGAACTACGGGTCGGTGGGCAACGGGAGTGCGGCGCATCTGGCCATGGAGCAGCTCAAGACCATGGCCGGCATCGATCTCCAGCACGTGCCGTATCAGGGGTTTCCGCAGATTACTACCGCGATCGTCGGCGGGCAGGTGCAGGCCGGCTTCATGGTGCCCGCAATTGCCATGCCGATGGTGACCGCCGGCAAGCTGCGCCTGCTCGCCGTAACCTCCACCGGGCGTACCGGGCTGCTGCCGCAGGTGCCGACCGTGGCCGAATCGGGCTATCCGGGCTTCGAGGCCATCTCGTGGCAGGCCGTGCTGGCGCCGGCCGGGACGCCGGCGCCGGTGATCGACCGGCTGTACCGGGAACTCGTAACGATCATCGGCAGCGCCGACGTGCGCGAGAAGATGCGCGCCCAGTATTTCGTGCCGGCCGGTACCGCGCCGGCCTCGCTGCGCCAGACCATGGCCACCGAGACGGCCCGCTGGGCCAAGGTGATCCGCGCGGCGGGCGTGCAGCCCGAGGGCTAGGCGCCGCCCCAAGCCGCCAGGCGTTCTTCTGCCGTCAGGCGCCGCCTGCGAAGCCGTTCTGGCGCCAGGCCTCGAACACCACCACGGCCACGGTATTGGAGAGGTTCAGGCTGCGGTTGTCCGGCCGCATCGGCAGCCGGATGCGCTGGGTGGCCGGAAACCACTCGCGCCGCTCGGGCGCCAGGCCACGGGTCTCCGATCCGAACACAAACCAGTCCCCGGGACGGAAGCTGACCTGCCCGAACGGCGTGGAGCCGTGCGTGGTCAGGGCGAACATGCGGGCCGGATCGGGCTGCTCGGCCGCCATCAGGGCGTCCCAGTTTTCGTGCACGCGCATCGTCGCGTATTCGTGATAGTCCAGGCCCGCGCGGCGCATGCGGGCGTCCTCGAGCGGAAATCCGAGCGGCTTGACGAGGTGCAGCTGCGCCCCCGTGTTGGCGCACAGGCGGATCACATTGCCGGTATTCGGCGGAATTTCGGGCTCGACGAGGACGACGTTGAACATGGCGCAATGGCTGGAAAATCGGCCCCGAGCTTACCGCGCCAGGGGGTGGCTGTCATCCCGTGACTTTTTACGGGGTCCGCAGCGCAGGCAGGGCGGTCACGCGCCGGGCGCCGTGGGCCTTGAGGACGGCGGCGGCGGCACGCAAAGTGGCGCCTGTCGTCATCACATCATCGATCAGGGCGATGTGGAGCCCGTCGAGCCGCATCGGGCGGGCCAGGGCGAAGGCATCGCGCAGGTTGGCCTGGCGGGCGGGCAGGTCCAGCGTCAGCTGCGCGGCGGTGTCGCGGCGGCGGGTGAGCAGCGTGGCATCGGCGCGTACGCCGAGCCGCCGGGCCAGTGGGCGGGCAATCTCCCACGCCTGGTTGAAGCCGCGCGAGGCCAGCCGTTGCGGCGCAAGCGGCACGGGGACGATGAGATCGGGCAGGTCGGGCAGGGCGCGCAGGCGTTCGGCAAGCTGCGCGGCGATCCATCCCGCCACGGGCAATGCGGCGCCGAACTTCAGCCGCAGGATCAGGCGATCGAGCGGCTCGGCATAGTCGGCCAGCGTCACGGTGGCATCGAGCGGATCGTCAGGCACGCAGGCCGGGCAATGGCCGGTGGCCGGACTGGCGCACCGCTGGCAGCGGGGCCGCGCCGCCAGCAGCGATCCGGCGCAGGCGGCACAGACCACATCGCGCTGCATATCGGCGCAAATGGCGCAGGCGGAGGGGAGCAGGGACGGCAGCAGCCCGCCGAGCCAGCGCCCGGCAGCCCCGGCGGCGCGCGCGTATACTTGCGATCCTCGCGGTCCTGTCCGACCGCTCCCCACTGGTTCCGATTGTCCGTGTCCTTGCATGCCGCTGATTCTCCCGATGCCTGGTTGCCGCCCGCGCGGCTGACCCGGCTTGCCTTCGACCGCCGCAGCACCGCCTTCGGCCAGCTGGATTTCCTGCTCGGCGAGATCGGCCGGCGCATGCAGGAGCGCATGGAGGTGATCCGGCTCGCGCCCCGGCGCGCGCTCGATATCGGCTGCGGCCACGGGCAGGGCCTGGCGGGTTTGCGCGCGCGGTTTCCCGATGCGCAGATCGCGGGCCTCGATATTTCCGGCGCGATGCTGCGCGAAGCCGGCCAGCGCGATCCGCAGCGCCGCCCGGGCTGGATCGGCCGCATGCTCGGCAAGCGTCCGATGTTCGACCTGGTGCAGGGCGATCTTGCCACACTGCCGTTTGGCGGCGCCAGCTTCGATCTGCTCTGGTCCAACCTCGCGCTGCACTGGCATCCCGAGCCGCACCGCGTGTTCCCGGAGTGGCATCGCGTGACGGCCGACGAGGGCCTGGTGCTGTTCTCGCTGTTCGGCCCGGACACGCTGCGCGAGTTGCGCACGGCCTTCGGCGAGGTGGACCTCGATGCGCACACGCTCCGCTTCGTCGACATGCATGACATCGGCGACATGCTGGTGCACAGCGGCTGGTCCACGCCCGTGATGGACATGGAGACGCTGACCATCACCTACGAGTCCCCCGAGACGCTGCTGCGCGAGGTGCAGGCCTTCGGCGGCTTCCGGCGCCCGGGCCCGGCGGGGCTGCGCGGGCGCCGCTGGCATCGCGCCGTGCTGGACGCGCTGGAGCGCCAGCGCAACAGCGATGGCGTGATTCCGCTGACCTTCGAGATTGTCTACGGCCATGCGTGGAAGCTGGCGCCGCGCGGCCGGCAGGCTACCGACGATCAGGGCCGCGCGGTGGTGCCGATCGACAAGATCGGGCGGGCTTCGCCACGCCGCTGACACACCGCGCGGAAGGGCGCTCGGACCGTCGCGCAACAATGCGCGCGCACCGATTGTGTTGACTATCGGGGCTGTTGCAGCCATGCACAAAAACTTGAACTAGGCAAGCCCTCCGGTCAAATCCTCCCTTGTTCGAGTATGCGAAGCGCCATATAATGCGCCAGTTTGTCGCAGTGGTCCCCTGGCACAAGAACGCCCCCGGAATGCACTCCGCACGTGTGCCCGGGCGCGCCATTCGTCCCGGGTGTGCATCCGATGCAGAGTGGTTGGGCGATGCAAGACTTGGGTATCGCATTCCAGACGGCAGGAGTTGACTCCGGCGGAAATCACGACGGACGTCCCCCCTTGCCGAGCAACGACTGGCTGATGAAGCGGAATTGCTCGCTCTCCCCACGCCAGGTCGGCTGGTTCTACTTCTCCATCGTATGTATTTCCACTGCCATCGCGGTGTTCCTTGCCGCGTGGCATGGGGCCTGGCTCGTGCTGCCTTTCGCGGGGCTCGAGCTGCTCGGGCTGGGGATTGCCCTGCTGGCGTACGCACGCCATGCGACGGATTATGAACGCGTGAGTGTGACCGACGGCATGCTGGTCGTGGAGACAGCCAGCGCCAGTCGGGTCACGCGTGAGGTATTCAACCCGCGATGGGTGCGGGTGGAACTGGGTGAATCGTTCCGGGCGCTCGTGGTTCTGCGGTCGGACAAGCGCGTCGTGCGGGTGGGGTGTCATCTGGACCCGATACGGCGGCGCAAGTTCGCGCAGGAACTCGCAGCGGTCCTGCATTGCTTCTGAGAGGAAGGGAGGCAGGGCACGGCGGGGACAGATTTGAATCTGTAAATTGGGTAGATAAACAATGAAAATGTGGAAGAAGGCATCCGCAGCATGTCTGGCAGGTGCGTCCCTGCTTGCCAGCCAGGCGGCCTCCGCGGTCAGTGATATGCCAGGCGGCCCGGCCGTCCGACAGCTGAACCTGACCGAACCCGTTACAAAGATCGCCGAACAGATTCACTGGCTGAACTGGATGATGCTCATCATCTGCACGGTGATTTTCATCGCCGTGTTCGGCGTGATGTTCTATTCCATCTTCACGCACCGCAAGAGCCGCGGCGCCAAGTCGGCCGCGTTCCACGAAAGCATTACCGTGGAAGTGGTGTGGACCATCGTCCCATTCCTGATCGTGATCGCGATGGCGCTTCCCGCCACCAAGACCGTGGTCGCGATGAAGGACACCACCAACTCCGACATCACCATCAAGGCCACCGGCTACCAGTGGAAGTGGGGCTACGACTACCTGAAGGGGCAGGGCGAAGGCATCTCGTTCGTCTCCACCCTGACCACGCCGCGCGAGCAGATCAACAACGAGCAGCCGAAGTCGAACACCTACCTGATGGAGGTGGACAACGAGCTGGTGGTGCCGGTCAACAAGAAGATCCGCATCGTCACGACGGCCAACGACGTCATCCACGCGTGGATGATCCCGGCCTTCGGCGTGAAGCAGGATGCGATTCCCGGCTTCGTGCGCGACACCTGGTTCCGCGCCGAGAAGATCGGCGTCTACCGTGGCCAGTGCGCCGAGCTGTGCGGCAAGGAACACGCGTTCATGCCGATCGTCGTGCGCGTGGTCTCGGACGCCGACTACACCAAGTGGGTCGACGAGAAGAAGAAGGCGCTGGCCGCTGCGGCGGACGATCCCAACAAGACCTGGACCCTCGATGAGATGAAGGTGCGCGGGGAGAAGGTCTACGCGTCGAACTGCGCGGTCTGCCACCAGCCGAACGGCAAGGGCGCCGGCGCGTTCCCGGCGCTGGACGGCTCCAAGGTGGTGACCGGCCCGAAGGCCGGCCAGATGCACATCCTGCTGGAAGGACGCGGCGGCATGCCGTCCTGGAAGCAGCTGTCCGATACGGAACTGGCCGCGGCCATGACCTACACCCGGAATGCGTGGGGTAACCGGACTGGCGAGGTGATCCAGCCGGCCGACTTCGTGAACGCCCGCGCGGGCAAGTTCCCCGAAGGCGGTGGCGCACCGACGGCGGGCACCGCCGAGGCGGCGCCGAAGGCCAAGGCCGATCCGGCCCCGGCCACCTCCCCCGACAAGCAGGCCAGCCTCGCGGGCAACCGCGTCGCAGGCTGACCCGCAGCCGCACCGCATACAGGAATTCAGGAGTCAACGCGATGAGTACCGCTACCCCGGAGACGCTGGGTCATCCGCACGACCACGCCCATGATCACGGCCACGGCGATCACAGCCATGGCGATCATGCGCACGATCACCCGCATGGCTGGCGCCGCTGGCTGTTCGCCACCAACCACAAGGACATCGGTACGCTGTACCTGCTGTTCTCGTTCACGATGCTGCTGTCCGGCGGCGTGCTGGCGCTGCTGATCCGCCTGGAGCTGTTCGAGCCGGGCCTGCAGTTCTTCCGCCCCGAGCTGTTCAACCAGTTCACCACGATGCACGGCCTGATCATGGTGTTCGGCGCGATCATGCCGGCGTTCGTCGGCTTCGCGAACTGGATGATCCCGCTCCAGATCGGCGCCTCGGACATGGCCTTCGCGCGGATGAACAACTTCAGCTTCTGGCTGATGCCCCCGGCGGCGCTGCTGCTGGCCGGCTCGTTCTTCGCCCCGGGCGGCGCCACCGCCGCCGGCTGGACGCTCTACGCGCCGCTTTCGGTGCAGATGGGCCCCGGCATGGACATGGCCATCTTCGCCATGCACATCATGGGCGCCTCGTCGATCATGGGCTCGATCAACATCATCGTGACCATCCTCAACATGCGCGCCCCCGGCATGACGCTGATGAAGATGCCGATGTTCTGCTGGACCTGGCTGATCACCGCCTACCTGCTGATCGCCGTGATGCCGGTGCTGGCTGGCGCCATCACCATGGTGCTGACCGACCGCCACTTCGGCACGAGCTTCTTCTCCGCCGCCGGCGGCGGTGACCCGGTGATGTACCAGCACATCTTCTGGTTCTTCGGCCACCCCGAGGTGTACATCATGATCCTGCCCGCGTTCGGGATCATCTCGCACGTGGTGCCGGCGTTCGCGCGCAAGCGCCTGTTCGGCTACAGCTCGATGGTGTACGCCACGGCGTCCATCGCCATCCTGTCGTTCATCGTCTGGGCGCACCACATGTTCACCACCGGCATGCCGGTGACCGGCCAGCTGTTCTTCATGTACGCGACGATGCTGATCGCGGTGCCGACGGCCGTGAAGATCTTCAACTGGATCGCCACGATGTGGCGCGGCTCGATGACCTTCGAGACGCCGATGCTGTTCGCCATCGGCTTCATCTTCGTGTTCACGATCGGCGGCTTCACCGGCCTGATCCCGGCCGTGGCCCCGATCGACATCCAGATCCAGGACACCTACTTCATCGTGGCGCACTTCCACTATGTGCTGGTGGCCGGTTCGCTGTTCGCGCTGTTCGCCGGCTTCTACTACTGGGGGCCGAAGTGGAGCGGGTTCATGTACAACGAGACGCGCGGCCAGATTCACTTCTGGGGCTCGCTGATCTTCTTCAACGTGACCTTCTTCCCGATGCACTTCCTGGGGCTGGCCGGCATGCCGCGTCGCTATGCGGACTATGCGGTCCAGTTCACGGACTTCAACGCGATTGCCTCGATCGGCGCGCTGGGCTTCGGCCTGATGCAGGTGTATTTCTTCTTCTTCGTGGTGCTGCCGTCCTACCGTGGCGGCCAGGCCGCCGGCGACAAGCCGTGGGATGGCGCCGAGGGCCTGGAGTGGACCGTGCCGTCGCCGGCGCCGTTCCACACCTTCGAAGAGCCGCCGCAGGTGCGCTGAGTGATTGACGCCATGAAGCCGGAAACCCCGTCGCGCCTGGACAGCCAGGGTCGCCAGGCAACACAACGGGCCGCCAACCGGCGGCTGGGCCTGATCCTGCTGTCCATCGTGGTGGTGTTCTTCCTGGGATTCTTCGCCAAGATGGTTTTCCTTGGCGGTTGAGTGGAGATAGACGTGGACGCGCAGCAGAAGGCGGAAGACCGGGCAATCGAGCGGCGCTTCAACCGCGGCATGCTGCTGCGGCTGCTGGTGGTGGTGGGCCTGATGTTCAGCTTCGGCTACGCGCTGGTGCCGCTGTACAAGAAAATCTGCGAGGTCACCGGCATCAATGTGGTGACCACGCGCGACCTGTACGGCGCATCGCTGAAGAAGAACACCCAGGTGGACAAGAGCCGCACGGTCACGGTGGAGTTCGACTCCAACGCGCGCGGGCCGTTCGCGTTCCGCCCGGTGAAGTCCTCGATGGAAGTGCATCCGGGCGAGCTGACGACCATCGTCTACGAAGTGGCCAACGGGCAGTCGCGCGATATTTCCGCGCAGGCGATCCCCAGCTACGCGCCCAAGCAGGCCACCGAGTACTTCAAGAAGGTGGAGTGCTTCTGCTTCAAGCAGCAGACGCTCAAGGCCAGCGAGGCGCGCGAGATGCCGGTGGTGTTCGTGATCGATCCGAACCTGCCCAAGGATGTGAAGACGATCACGCTGTCGTACACCTTCTTCGAGATCGGCACGCCGGTAGCGCAGACGGCGGCGCCGGCGGGGCAGGGGAGCTGAGATGGGCGTGACGCCAGAGCCGCATGACCCGCTTCAGCGCAAGGCGTCGTTCGCGCAGACGGTGCGCGCGGTGCTGTGGTCGTTCATCGGCCTGCGCAAGGGCTCGGAGCACGAGACCGACATGGCGCGGCTGAACCCGGTGCACGTGATCATCGCCGGCCTGATTGCTGCGGCGCTGTTCGTGGCGATCTTGATCGGCATCGTGAAGACCGTGGTGGGATGAAGCTGTCCCCAAAAAAATAAGAGAAGTACGAGCACACCGCCGGCGGGGAGGTTGGCCGAAGGTGCTGGAACTACAACGAATCAGAGACACTGAGCTGGAGATAGAAGAATGAGTGCGAATCGCGCAAATGCTCCGTACTACTTCGTACCGGGCCCGTCGCGCCACCCCATCACGGCAGCCTTCGGCCTGCTGCTGACCGGCGCCGGCGCCGCGGGTTGGGTCAACGGCCAGTCGTGGGCCCCGTTCCTGTGCGGCTTCGGCCTGCTGTGGTTCCTGTTCGTGCTCAAGAGCTGGTTCGGCGACGCCATCCGCGAGTCGGAAGGCGGCCTGTACGGCAAGAACATCGACGTCTCGTTCCGCTGGTCGATGGGGTGGTTCATCTTCTCCGAGGTGATGTTCTTCGCGGCCTTCTTCGGCGCGCTGTTCTACGCCCGCACCATCGCCATGCCGTGGCTGGGCGACCTGAACAACAAGATCATCTGGCCGGACTTCGCGGCCGTGTGGCCCAACCTCGGCCCGGCGGGCACGGTGGAGAGCTTCCAGACCATGGGTCCGTGGCCAATCCCCACGATCAACACGGCGCTGCTGCTGATGTCCGGCGTCACGCTGACCTGGGCGCACCACGCGCTGCTGGCCGGCAAGCGCAGCCAGCTGATCCAGGGCCTGGTGCTGACCATCCTGCTCGGCGCCATCTTCATGTGCCTGCAGGTCTACGAGTACATGCACGCCTACTCGGACCTGAACCTGAAGCTGACTTCGGGGGTCTATGGTTCGACGTTCTTCCTGCTGACCGGCTTCCACGGCTTCCACGTGACCATGGGCGCGATCATGCTGGCGGTGGTGCTGGGCCGCGTGCTGCGCGGCCACTTCACGCCGGAGCACCACTTCGCGTTCGAAGGCGCCGCCTGGTACTGGCACTTCGTGGACGTGGTCTGGCTCGGCCTCTACGTGGTGGTGTACTGGCTGTAACGGCTGGAACGGGCCGCTGCGGCGGTCCTGCGGTACAAGACGAAGCGCCGCGGAGGACGATCCTCGCGCGGCGCTTTTTGTTTTGGGGTCTGGCGGCCGTTCAGGGCGACATGTGGATGCCGGTGCTGTGGATCCATCCCATCCAGTTGGCGAACAGGATGAACAGGAACAGCGCCACCGAGAAGCCGACGCGCAGCATCAGCGAGCGCATCATGTTGGGCGTGCGGCCACGGTCGCGCATCATGAAGAACAGCGCGGAGGCCAGGCTGCCGATGATCAGAATGAAGGCGACGATGATGATGAAGCGCATGCTGGGGCGAAGGGGGGCCGCGGGTCATGAAAGTGGCCATTATGGCACCGTGGCCTCGCGGGGCCATTCGTGACGACCCGCAATCGGGGGAGCCTGTGGCGCTCGCCGGGGGCGGTGCCGCTGGTGGCGGCGCTGGCCGTGGTGGCGGTGACCTGCGCGCTCGGCAACTGGCAGCTGCGCCGGGCCCACGAGAAGGTGGACCGCGCCGCGCGGCTGGCCACGCTGGCGGCGCAGGCGCCGGTGGACCTGAACACGGCCCGCATCGACGCCACGCAGGTGGTGGACCGCCGCGTGCGCGCCCGGGGCCGCTTCGACGCCGCGCGCACCGTGCTGCTGGACAACCGCCCGCACGGCAACGGCTCCGACGGCCGCGCCGGCTTCCTGGTGCTGACGCCGCTGAAGCTGGCCGATGGCGGCGCCAGCGTGCTGGTGCTGCGCGGCTGGCTGCCGCGCGATGCCCAGGACCGCACGCGGATCGCTCCGTTCCCGACGCCCGATGGCGATGTGACGCTGGACGGCACGGCGCTGGCCACGGCCCCGCGCGTCTACAGCCTTGGGCACGACGCGGCGGCCGAAGCGGGGCAGAAGATCCGCCAGAATGTAGACTTGGCGGCGTTCGCCCGGGAAACCGGGGCGCCGCTGCTGCCGTTGGTGATGCAGCAGGCCACCGATACCGGCGATGGCCTCGCGCGCGACTGGGCGCCCGCCGACCTCGGCGCGGACCGCCACTACGGCTACGCCGCCCAGTGGTTCGGCTTGGCCGCGCTGACCGTGGTGCTGGTGGCCGTACTGGGCTGGCGCCGCGCGCGCCGGGATACCGCCGCCCTGCCGAACCGATAACCGAACGATGAACGTACAGACGAACTCCATGCCATCGCAAGACCCCACGGCCACGCCGGATACCCGCATCGATGCGCGCACGCGCCGTGGCCGCCTGCAGATGCTGATGCTGCTGCTGGTCTGCGCGTCGCCGGTCATCTTCTCGTATTTCACTTATTACGTGGTCAAGCCGAGCGGCGCCAGCACCAACTACGGCACGCTGGTCGACCCGCTGCGCCCGATGCCGCCGGAGAACGTGACCAACGAGCGCGGCGAGGCCGTGCCGCTGGCGTCCTTCCGCGGCAAATGGCTGATGGTGATGACCGCCCCGTCCGCCTGCGACGAGGCGTGCGCCAAACGGCTGTTCACGATGCGCCAGATCCGCGCGGGGCAGGGCCAGGACCGCGAGCGCATTACCCCGGTCTGGCTGATTTCCGATACCGGCGCCGTGGACGAACGGCTGTCCAGCGCCTACAACGAACCCTATGCGGGCGTGCGCTTCCTGCGCATGGACGCCGTCGCGCTGCGCCAGTGGCTGCCGGCCGAGCCGGGCGCCGGGGCCGAAGACACCGTGTACCTGGTCGATCCGCTCGGCAACCTGATGCTGCGCTGGCCGAAGGAGCCCGACCCGAAACAGATCAGCAGCGACCTGAAGAAGCTGCTCAAATTTTCCCGAATTGGCTGATTTGCGATGCTGCTCCAACTCGCCATCATTGGCATCCTGATTGCCCTGCTGCCGCTCTCGTACGTGCTGGTGCGGGGCAGCCGCGACAAGTACCGCAAGCTGGTCTGGGTCACCGCCTTCCTCACGCTGGACCTGATCATGTTCGGCAGCTTCACCCGGCTGACCGATTCCGGCCTGGGCTGCCCGGACTGGCCCGGCTGCTACGGCCATTCGAACCCGCACGCGGCCATGGAGCCGATCCGCGCCGCCGAGACCGCGCTGCCAAGCGGCCCGGTCACGCTGGCCAAGGCGTGGATCGAGATGATCCATCGCTATTTCGCCATGGCGGTGGGCGTGCTGATCATCTCGCTGATGGTGCTGGCATGGGTCAAGCGACGCGAGCTGAAGCAGTCGCCGTGGTTCGCCACGGGGGTGTTCGTGCTGGTCTGCGTGCAGGGCTTGTTCGGCGCGCTGACCGTGACGATGAAGCTCCAGCCAATCATCGTGGTGACCCACCTGCTGCTGGCGATGGCGCTGCTGTCGTCGCTGATCGTGCTCGGCTCGCGCAATGACCCGCCGCACCCGGTGACCCCGCAGGCGGCCTCGCTGCGCTGGGCGGCGTGGGTGGCGCTGGCGCTGCTGGTGACCCAGATCTTCCTCGGCGGCTGGGTCAGCACGAACTACGCGGTGCTGGCCTGCACCGACTTCCCGCTCTGCAACGGCCAGCTGGTGCCGGAGATGGACTTCCGCCACGGCTTCACGCTCTGGCGCCAGCTCGGCATGACAGCCGATGGCGACTACATCCCGCACGCGGCGCTGGTGGCCATCCACTGGGTGCATCGCGGCTTTGCCTTCGTGGTGCTCGGCTTCCTGGCCTGGTTCGGCCTGCGCGCGCGCCGGCTGGAGGGCCTGACGCGCCACGCCACGTGGCTGCTGGCCGTGCTGGCGCTGCAACTGGCCACCGGTTTGTCCAACATCGTGTTCGACTGGCCGCTCGGCGCGGCGGTGGCGCACAACGGCGGCGCGGCCCTGTTGCTGATGCTGTTACTCCGTCTCCACTACAATATCGGCCTCGCGACCCTCGCGACACGTTATGCCGGCGCCGCCGCTCAATCCGCCTCAGCCGCGCGCGCCACATGAAGGACAAGATGCCTCCCGTGGTCTCCGCTACCCAAACTCATTCCTCCGTGAGCCGTATTCGGCACCTGGCTCGCCAATATGCCGCGCTGACCAAGCCGCGCGTCACGCAACTGGCCGTGTTCTGTGCCGTCATCGGCATGTTCCTGGCCACGCCCGGCATGGTGCCGTGGCCGGTGCTGCTGGGCGGCGCCGCCGGTATCTGGCTGCTGGCCGGTGCGGCGTTCGCCATCAACTGCCTGGTCGAACAGAAAATCGATGCGATGATGCGCCGCACCGCGTGGCGGCCTTCCGCCACGGGCGAGATCACCAGCGCGCAGACGCTGGTCTTCTCGGCCATCCTCGGTGGCGCCGGCATGTGGCTGCTGCACGTGTTCGCCAATGACCTGACGATGTGGCTGACCTTCGCCACCTTCCTCGGCTATGCGGTGGTCTACACGATCCTGCTCAAGCCGGCCACGCCGCAGAACATCGTCATCGGCGGGCTGTCGGGCGCCATGCCGCCCGCGCTGGGCTGGGCCGCCGTGGCCGGCACCGTGCCGGCCGAAGCGTGGTTCCTGGTGCTGATCATCTTCACGTGGACGCCGCCGCACTTCTGGGCGCTGGCCCTGTACCGTCGGGCAGACTACGCCAAGTCCGGCCTGCCGATGCTGCCGATCACCCATGGCGAAAAGTACACGTTGCTGCATATATTGCTCTACACGCTGGTGATGATCGCCGCCACGCTGCTGCCGTTCGTCTACGGCATGTGCGGCTATATCTACCTCGCCGCCGCGCTGGGCCTGGGGCTGGTGTTCCTCGGCTACGCCTGGAAGCTGTTCCGCAACTACTCGGACGCGCTCGCGCAACGCACCTTCCGCTATTCGATCCTGTACCTCTCGCTGCTGTTCGCGGCGCTGCTGGTGGATCACTACTTCAAGTTCGTGCCGCAGGTCTGATGGCCCGCCTGCGGCATCTTGCCGCGCCCGGAGGCCAGCGCCGATGTGATCGGCGATACTTCCGGGCACTCTCTCCCGACCACCGCGCTCCCCTGATGACTCTTCCCGGCTCACCGTCCCTCCTTGCCCAGTTCCGCCGATTCTGCCTGCTGGCGCTCTGCGCGACCCTGCTGGCCGCTTGCGGGCAGCCCAAGCCCTCGTTCAAGAACGTGGATATCTCGGGCGCTACCGAGTTCGGCAAGGACTTCGCGCTGCTGGACCCGAGCGGCAAGACCCGCACGCTGGCCGACTTCAAGGGCAAGGCCGTGGTGATGTTCTTTGGCTACACGCACTGCCCGGACGTCTGCCCGACCACCATGGCCGAGCTGAAAGCGGTGATGGACAAGCTCGGCCCGGACGCCGACAAGGTGCAGGTGCTGTTCGTCACCGTGGACCCGGAGCGCGACACCGGCGCGTTGCTGGGCCAGTATGTACCGGCCTTCGACGCCCGCTTCCTGGGCCTGCGTCCGGCCGACGAGGTGGGGCTGAAGAAGGTGACCAAGGACTTCAAGGTCTTCTACGCCAAGGTGCCGGGCACCTCGCCCAACAACTACACCGTGGATCACTCGGCCGGCAGCTATGTGTTCGATACCAACGGCCAGCTGCGCCTGTTCCTGCGCCACGGCCAGGGGCCGGACCCGATCGCGCATGATCTGAAGCTGCTGCTGTCGTAAGCTGCGCGCAGGACGAAAAAAGGGCCGGTCAACATGACCGGCCCTCTTGCATTGCGGGGAGCGGAGGATCAGGCGAAAGCCGCCAGCGCACCCTTCATCTTCTTCATCGCGGCCGCCTCGATCTGACGGATGCGCTCGGCGGAGACGCCAAACTCGTCGGCCAGCTCATGCAGCGTGGCGCCGCCCGAGCCGTCGTCGTTCACGTCCAGCCAGCGCGCCTCGATAATGCGGCGGCTGCGGGCGTCCAGACGCTCCAGCGCCTCGCCCAGCCCTTCCACCTGCATGCGGTCCTGGCGCTTGGCCTCGAGCACGCGGGTCGGCTCGTTGTGGTTGTCCGCCAGATACGCGATGGGGGCGAATTCCTCCTCGCCGTCGTCGATCTGGCCTTCCAGCGCCAGGTCGCCGCCCGACAGGCGGGTCTCCATCTCCATCACTTCTTCTGGCTTCACGTTCAGCTCGCGCGCCACGGCTTCCACCTGCTCGGGCGTGAACGTGTGCGCGCCGGTCTTGTGGCTGCGCAGGTTGAAGAACAGCTTGCGCTGGGCCTTGGTGGTGGCCACCTTGACCATGCGCCAGTTCTTCAGCACGTATTCATGGATCTCGGCCTTGATCCAGTGCATCGCGTACGACACCAGACGCACGCCCTGATCGGGGTCGAAGCGCTTCACGGCCTTCATCAGGCCGATGTTGCCTTCCTGGATCAGGTCCGCATGCGGCAGGCCATAGCCCAGGTACTGGCGGGCGATGGACACCACCAGACGCAGGTGGGACATCACCAGCCGGCGGGCGGCATCGACGGATTCATGGTCGCGCAGGTCGCGCGCGAGGCGCTGCTCTTCCTCGGCGGTCAGCAGCGGAATACGGTGGATAGCCTGGATGTAGCTATCCAGATTGCCCACTGCGGCCGGGAAGGCGAGCGCGAGGCTGCCAGCGGCGGCATTCTGGGGGGCCATCGGCAGACGGCCAGTCATCTTGGTTTGGTCGGCAGACAGAACTGCGGTCACGCTTATTGCTCCTTTCGCTTCCGGCGGTAGGTTGCCGGCGTGCCTCGATTCCAGAATCGGAAGAGACACCGCACTGCAACGCATATTAGCACTCAGGTTCGGCGAGTGCTAAGTTAGAGCTTCTATAGGGTTGATAGTTCCGGCCAATGGATATTGTTATTGGGATAGCGTAACCGGCCTTGGTGCGACGTCCGCGCCTTGTCTGGCAAGGGCTGGCGGGCCGCCAGCGTCGCGTACCATGATTAGAGGGAACTTGCCCCAATCGGTTTCATCGTGATTTCGGGATGCTGTATTGCGCATTTCGCTACACTGGAGCCCCGCTTTCCGCTGTTATCTCCATGTTGTCTCGCTGTTATCCCATTGCCAGGAGTCCTGTCATGTCTGCCATCGAACACTTGCTCAAGCCCCATGTGCGGGACATCGGCGAGTTCACGGTCCGCCGCCTGCTGCCCGCCGCCGCCACGCAGACCGTGGGCCCCTTTATCTTCTTCGATCACCTCGGTCCCGTGTCCATGCCGCCGGGGAGCGGCATGGATGTGCGCCCACATCCACATATCGGCCTGGCGACCGTGACGTATCTGTTCGAGGGCGAGATCATGCACCGTGACAGCCTGGGCAGCGAGCAGGTGATTCGCCCCGGCGACGTGAACTGGATGACAGCCGGCACCGGCATCACGCACTCGGAGCGCTCGCCAGACGCCGCGCGCCAGGCCGGCCCGCTGCTGCACGGCATCCAGACCTGGGTGGCGTTGCCGAAGGCGCATGAGAAGGATGCGCCGTCGTTCCATCACCATCCCGGCGCCACGCTGCCCAAGCTGGAGCTGCCCGGCGTGCGGATGACCGTGATTGCCGGCGATGCCTTCGGCGCGGAATCCCCGGTGCGGGTGTATAGCCGCACGCTCTACGTGGCCATCGACATGGAAGCCGGCGCGACGCTGGTGATTCCGCCCGAGCATGTGCAGCGCGGACTCTATCCGGTGGAAGGCGATGTGACGATCGATGGCGAGGCGCTGGCGGGGGAACACCTCGCCGTGCTGGTGCCGGGCGAGCCGGCCACGCTGACCGCGACCACCGCCGCACGCGTGATGCTGCTGGGCGGCGATCCGACCGACGGCCATCGCTTCATCTACTGGAATTTCGTGGCGAGCACCAAGGAAGACATCGACGACGCCGCGCGCCGCTGGGAGAACGACGAGTTCCCGCACGTGCCGGGCGAGACCGAGCGGATTCCGCTGCCCCCGCGCCGGCCCTGACCGTCCACAGGCGTCGTCAGACCGGACTGGCCCAGGCCACGCGCGTGGCCTGCTTCAGGCAGTCCTGGATGGTCGCCACCTGCGTGGCGATCGGCGCCGGCACCGGCACGTCGCCATCGAGCACCTTGCGAATCCAGGCGGCGGTCTGGCCGACGTCGGTGCCGGGCGGCAGCTCGGGCACCTCGCCAATCGACCCGCTTGCCGGATCGACCATCGTCCGCTGATGGCCATCGTGGAGCCAGTCGATGCGGCTGCTGCGGCGGGCATCCGCCACCACTTCGCCCTCGGTACCGCGCGCCAGCAGCACGTTGGCGGGCTCGTGGGAGAAGTAGTCAGTCAGCGTCTCGCGATATTCCGGATGGGTGTAGCTATAGAGCCGCAGCGCCTCGGCCGGCGTGTGGCTGCCTACCGGTTGCAGCATCTTGACGATGGTGTGCGAGGAATTGCGCAGGCCGATGATCGGGCGCTTGTCGAGCAGGCGCGAAAGCGCTGGAGACAGCACATCGATCGGCAGCACGGCCAGCGGATTGGCGACGGCGCGCAGCTGGTCCTGCGCGGCCTGCGGCGTGGCGCAGAGCGGCACGCCGAGGGCCTCGAACAGTTGCATGCTCGTCACCCGGCCGTCGAACTCGCGCGAGCCGTGGACCAGCGTGGGCACGCCCTCGCGCGCCAGCAGCAGCGCCAGCAGCGGCACCAGGTTCGGCTGCTTGCGCGCGCCGTTGTAGCTGGGGATGACGACCACGGGCTTGTCCGGCGGCGCCGCCAGCGGGGCGCAGTGGCCGTGGGCGGCTTCCAGCATGCCGGCCAGCTCGTGCGGCGCCTCGCCCTTGATCCGGTAGGCCATCAGCACGGCACCGAGCTCGATGTCGGAGACGCGGCCGGCCAGCATCGCATCGAACAGCACCTGGGCGTCCTCGCGGGGCAGCGCCCGGGCGCCATTGACCCCGCGCCCAATCTCCTTGATGTACTTGCTGGCCGAGAACGGCGGAAGGGTCGGGGTGGCAGATGTCATGGCGGGAGGGGGATATGTGGATCGTTCTGCCGTTCATGATAGCGGAGCAGGGCGGCTTCGCCCACGCCCGCTATCCCACGCACCCCCCGCCGGGGTCAGGCTGCCTCGCGCAGCGCCGGGTTGCGCTGCTTGCGGTAGAGGAAGTCCAGCACGGCGGTGCGGCAGGCGTGGTAGCCCTTGTCGTCGGCCAGCGCCACGCGGTCGCGCGGGCGGGGGAGGTCCACCTTCAGGATCTCGCCCACCGTGGCCGCCGGGCCGTTCGTCATCATCACGATGCGGTCCGCCAGCAGCACGGCTTCATCCACATCGTGCGTGACCATGACCACGGTGCTGCGGGTGCGGGCAACGATCTTGATCAGTTCGTCCTGCAGGTGGGCGCGGGTCAGCGCGTCCAGCGCGCCGAACGGCTCGTCCATCAGCAGCACCTTCGGCGACATGGCCAGCGCCCGGGCAATGCCCACGCGCTGCTTCATCCCGCCCGAGATCTCATGCGGATACTTGCTCTCGGCGTGGGTGAGGCCGACCAGCGCCAGCGTGTCCTGGGTGCGCGCCTTGAGCTGGGCGCGGCCCTCCGTGGCGGCGAACACGCGCTCCACGCCCAGGTAGACGTTCTCGAAGCACGTCATCCACGGCAGCAGCGAGTGATTCTGGAACACCACGGCGCGCTCCGGCCCCGGGCCGGCAATCTCGCGTCCGGCGCAGATCAGCGTGCCCGTGGTGGGCGTGGTCAGGCCGGCAATCAGGTTCAGTAGCGTGGACTTGCCGCAGCCAGAATGCCCGATCAGCGTGATGAACTCGCCCTCGGCAATGCCCAGGTTGATGTCGCGCAGGGCCACGAACGGCCCCTTGCGCGTCTTGAAGGTCTGGCCCACGTTCTCGATGCTGACAAACTTTTCCATGGCGATGGCTCCTTCGGGGGGCGGTCAGTTGTTGCCGTAGCTGAAGCGGCGGGCCAGCGCGAGCAGCAGGTGCTCGAGGATCAGGCCCACCACGCCGATGATGAAGATGGCGATGACGATGTGCTCCACCTTGAGGTTGTTCCACTCGTCCCAGAGCCAGAAGCCGATGCCGGTGCCGCCCGTGAGCATCTCGGCGGCCACGATCACCAGCCACGCGGTGCCGATCGAGAGCCGCACGCCGGTCAGCATGTAGGGCAGCACGGCCGGGAACAGCACGCTGCGGAACACCTTCCATTCGGAGAGGTCGAGCACGCGCGCCACGTTCAGGTAGTCCTGCGGCACGCGCGTCACGCCGACGGCCGTGTTGATGATCATCGGCCAGATCGAGCAGATGAAGATGGCCCAGATGGCGGCCGGGTTGGCGGCCTTGAACAGCAGCAGGCCGATCGGCAGCCACGCCAGCGGCGAGACCGGGCGCAGCAGGCTGATCACCGGCGCCGCCATCGCGTTCAGGAAGGCGAAGCGGCCCAGCAGGAAGCCCGCCGGAATGCCGACCACCGCCGCCAGCCCGAAGCCGGCCGCCACGCGCGCCAGCGAGGCCAGGATGTTCCAGCCGATGCCCTGGTCGTTCGGCCCGTTGCGGTAGAACGGATCGGAGAATAGCGGCACGGCGGCGTTCCAGGTGGCGCCCGGCGTGGGAAGCGCCGGAATCAGCGTGGCAATGCCGTGCCACACCAGCAGGAACAGGACGAAGCCGACCAGCGGTGGCACCGTCCGGCGCACGATGGCGCCAAGCGCCTCGCGGCGGGCGGCCACCCGCTCCTGTGCGGCCAGCTGCGCCGCCCGGCGGCGGGTTTGCTCCTTGGTGTCGGTGTCGACAATGTCCGAAGTCATGGCGGGTGTGCCTTCCGGCGCGGGGTGGGCAATGGCATTCACGTCTGGCTCCTGAAGTGAGGGCAGCGGGAAATCAAGGAAACGGCGAGGTCAGGCTTTGATCTTGAATCCATCGGCATAGGCCTTGGGGTCCTTGGTGGCATCCCAGGTCACACCGTCGATCAGCTTGGCCGTCCGGAAATCGCTCTTCGGCACGGCCACCTGCGCGGCGGCGGCGGCCTGCTTGAAGATATCGATCCGGTTCACCTGTTTGGCGACGGCCAGGTAGTCCGGGTGCTCCTTGAGCAGGCCCCAGCGCTTGTGCTGCGTGAGGAACCACATGCCATCGGACAGGAACGGGTAGTTGGCCGCGCCGTCCTGGTAGAACTTCATTGAATCGGGGTCGTCCCAGGTCTTGCCCAGGCCGTTGCTGTAGCGGCCCAGCATGCGGTCCAGGATGATGTCCATGTCGGTATTCACATAGGACTTGGCGGCGATGGTCTCGGCGGTCTTGCGGCGGTTGGAGGTCGAGGCGTCGATGAACTTCGAGGCTTCCAGGATGGCGGCGACCATCGCCCGCGCGGTGTTCGGGTGCTTCTGGACGAACTCCGCCGTGGTGCCGAGCGTCTTCTCGGGGTGATCCTTCCAGATCGCCTGGGTGGTTTCCGCGGTAAATCCGATCTTGTCGGCGATGGCGCGCGCGCCCCACGGCTCGCCCACGCAGAAGCCGTCCATATTGCCCACGCGCATGTTCGCCACCATCTGCGGCGGCGGCACGGTGATGGCCTTGGCGTCCTGCATCGGATTGATGCCGTTGGCGGCCAGCCAGTAGTAGAGCCACATGGCGTGGGTGCCGGTGGGGAAGGTCTGGGCGAACACGTAGTCGCGCCGCTCCTTCATCATCAGCGCCTTCAGGCTGGCGCCGTCCTTGGCGCCTTTTTCGGCGAGTTTCGATGACAGCGTGATGGCCTGGCCGTTGTGGTTCAGGTTCATCAGCACGGCCATGTCCTTCTTGGCGCCGCCGATGCCGAGCTGCACGCCGTAGATCAGGCCGTAGAGCACGTGCGCGGCATCGAGTTCGCCATTGACGAGCTTGTCGCGCACGCCGGCCCAGTTGGCTTCCTTGCTCGGCGTGATCTTGATGCCGTACTTCTTGTCCAGGCCGAGCGTGGACGCCATGACCACCGAGGCGCAGTCCGTCAGCGGGATGAAGCCGATGCGGACTTCGGATTTCTCCGGGGCATCGGAGCCGGCCGCCCAGGCGCCGCTGCGCACCAGCGGATCTACCAGCGTCATCACGCCGGCCCCGGCGATGGTGGCCAGCACGCGGCGCCGGCTCTGGCTGGCTGGGGCTGCGTCGGGGATGACAGGGACCACGGCGGCGGGCAGGGGCTTGGCGTCTTTGAGGCGAGAGGGCATGGCGATGGCTCCGAAAAAAGAAAAAGGCGTCCCGACCCGCAGCCCGCCTTCGCCAGCTTGCAGTTCAGGACGCCGTTGTCCCGCCGCGCGTGCCATGGTCGGCAGCGCGGACGCGTTGTTCAGGTTGTGAGTTCGGGTGCTGCGAGCTTCGTGCTTCGGTACCACGCGGCCGTCGTTGGCCGTGCAGGCGATAACGCAAGCCACGTGCCAGCGCCGTTGCGGCGCACAAGCGCGCGGAAAAGTTGCCGGAAATCCCTATCGGGAGGCGGCGCGTGGCGGGTCCGCCCGGGGACGGTGCGGACGGTGGGCCGTGGCGGGGCATGGGGGATGGATAGGCCGGTGGCGGCCTGCGCGAACTAGTGCGGGCCGGCCCGCCCCGCAGCGCCACAGTTGTGCAATGCACCAGCCGCGTGCGGAGGGGCGGGCGCCGTGGCAACTGCCCGTCGCGACTGTATGCGGCCGTACGCATGGGTGTATGCTTTTGGCCTACCGCGCCCCGCCGGCGCGGATTCCATCAGAAAAACAGTCTGGAGAGTTTGGATGACCGAGTTCGTTTTCGAGCCGCAAGCCCCCGTTGGCGTCCCTGTGCGCGGCAGCCGCGCAAGCTTTCCCGTGCGCCGGGTCTATTGCGTGGGCCGCAACTATGCCGCCCATGCGCGTGAAATGGGCTCGGACCCGGATCGTGAACCGCCGTTCTTTTTCTGCAAGCCGTCCGACGCGGTGAGCTACGTGGCCGACGGCACCGAAGGCACCTTCCCGTACCCCCCGGGCACCAGCAACTGCCACTATGAAGTGGAGCTGGTGGTGGCCATCGGCAAAGGTGGCAAGGACATCCCGGTCGAGCAGGCCGCCAGCCACGTCTACGGTTACGCCCTCGGCCTGGACATGACGCGCCGCGACCTCCAGAACGAATCGAAGAAGACCGGCCGCCCCTGGGAGACCGGCAAGGCATTCGACAAGTCGGCGCCGATCGGCCCGATCCTGCCGGTGTCCGAGATCGGCCATCCGCAGAAGGGTGCGGTCACGCTGGCGGTGAACGGTGTGGAGAAGCAGCGCGGCGATCTGTCGGACCTGATCTGGTCGGTGCCCGAGATGGTGTCGTACCTCTCGAAATTGTTCGAATTGCAGCCCGGCGACCTGATCTACAGCGGCACGCCCGAAGGCGTGGGCCCGGTGGTGAAGGGCGACGTCATGCTGTGCCGCATCGAGGGTGTGGGCGAGCTGACCGTCAAGGTGGTCTGAGCCGATGCTGAAGCTCTACAGCTACTTCCGCAGCTCGGCGTCGTTCCGCGTGCGCATCGCGCTGGAACTGAAGGGCCTGCCGTACGAGTACGCGGGCGTGCACCTGCTCAAGGAAGGCGGCATGCAGCTGAAGCCCGAGTATCGCGCGCTCAACGCCGATGGCGTGGTGCCGACGCTCGTGGCCGACGGCAAGCCGCTGATCCAGTCGATGGCGATCATCGAATACCTGGACGAGACGCATCCCGAGCCGCCGCTGCTGCCGGCGAACGCGCTGGACCGCGCCATCGTGCGCGGACTGGCGCAGGAAATCGCCTGCGAGATCCATCCGCTGAACAACCTGCGCGTGCTGAAGTACCTCAAGCACACGCTGGGCGTGGCGGAGGAGGCGAAGGATGCGTGGTACCGGCACTGGATCGAGCAGGGCTTTGCCTCGCTCGAAGGCAACCTCCAGCAGATCGGCCGCGTGGGTCGGTACGCGTTTGGCGACACGCCGACGCTGATCGACCTGTGCCTGGTGCCGCAGGTGTTCAACGCGCACCGGTTCAACGTCGATCTGGACCGATATCCGCAGATCGCGCGCATTCACGCGGCCTGCATGGAACTGGAAGCCTTCCAGAAGGCCGCGCCGGCGGCGCAGCCGGATAGCGAGTAGTCGGCTTTTATCGGATGGTTCCGACGTTTGCAGGAAGCCCGGCAGCGATGCCGGGCTTTTTTGTTGCCGATTGGCCGGTTACGGGGCCAACGGCTTGCAGGCCGTACTACCTTGTCCGACGATACATCGCGTCAGGCGGTTGCTGACGCCGCCGGCCGTCCACTGAGCCATCACGTAGAGATAGTCACTGCTCCACAGGCCAGGCTGACCGGCCATGCCCGAGAGGCGCCCATCCGGCGTGAGCGTCGGCCGCCACGCTGTAGCGGGGCAGGATGCGCCACTTCTCGTCAGGCACACGAGGCTCCAGGTGACGGGGGCCGTGACATCGAGCGCGGGGGCGGTGCTGCGGACCGCAAGCTGGCCATCTTTGACCACGTATTGGCCGCTGGGAACGTCCACCCCGGACGCCGCCACGCTCGGCGTGGACAGGCCCACCGGTAAGTCGATGTCCACCTTGTCGCCCACCGGGTCTTCCACCGGCACCACCTTGAGCTGCATGACGCCACGCAGACCGGGTTTGTCCGGCGAGGTCGCGCGCAGCCAGAGCGACGGCACGGCGTAGCTTGCCCCGACGACGAGGTCCATCGTGTGATCGGGCGGGATGATGGGCGACACATCGGGCATGGTCAGCGTGCCGTCGGCGGCCATGGCAGCGCCCGGCGCCCACGGGGCGCAGTCGCTCACGCCGTAGTTGATGTCCATGCCGCACGAGAGCTCCCACTGCACCGACCGCAACGGATGGCCCGCATTGCCGAAGTAGGCCTGGAAGGCGTCGTCATGGAGGTTGTGGACCGGATAGGTCGGCAGGCTGTGCAGGCCGCTGTCATCGGTGTACGTGGTCAGGTCATCGCCGGTGCGGCCGCCTGCGCCATAGCGCCGTCCGGCGATGACGATCGACGGCGCTTCCAGCGTCACCCATGCCTGGCGCATGACCAGATGGTCGGCAGTGCTGCGCACGGTGATCAAGACCTGGCGGCCACCCGCATCCAGCGCGGCGTCGAGATTGGCGCCGCGCGGGGAGCGGTAGAGCCCGCTCGCCGAAATCGTGCCGACTGCCGGGTTGCCGCCGGGTACGCCATCGACCAGCCATTCCAGGGGCGTCGTGCCAAGGTTGCGGGTGGCGAGAGCGAACTGGATTGTCTTGCCGCCAGCCTTGTCGGCATCGAAGAACACCAGCGACGCGGTACCGGGCGTCAAGTCGATCTGGGGCAGCCCGGACAGGCGCACCACCACTTCGTTGGTCGCGCGCCATTGCAGCTTGTTCACGCTGGCGCCGCCGCCGAGATTGCCGATGCGGACCGAGAACCGGCCGTCGACCGCATCGTCCGGCACGGACACGGACGTGACCCCGCCGTCCAGCGTGATGACGGCCTGGCCGCTGGTGGCATAGCCACCGGGTGCCTCGGTGAACGTGGCAGTCAGGTACGCCGGGCCGGAAACCGGCGCGCCGGCTTCATCGAGCACCTTGATCCGCATGGCGCGGGTGGTCCGGAAGTAGTCGCAATTCCACCAGCTGAAATGATCCACGTCGGCTTGCATCGCCAGCCCGGTAGGGCTGTCGGCCGATGCGATCACCGTGCCCGCGATGCCGGTGGCCTGCTGCCACTGGCCAGTGTTGCTGTCCATGCTCCAGACCGGCACGGTATCGCCGGGCCTGAGCAGCTTGCCGTCCGGCGTGGTGGCGGCATAGAGCGGGACGGAGATCCGTGCGGTCTTGCCGGGCGCCAGTTGCAGCGGCTGGCCGTTCTGCGAGAACGAGAAATCGGCCATGCCCATGCTGACCATGATGCCGTCCACGCCCGCCTGGTTCAGGTAGGGCGTGCCCGGGAATCCATCCGGATTGCCGGCCGCGCTGTAGGGTGTGATGTCGATCTGCACGGTGCCGCTGACCGGCTGGCCGTCAGGGGTCAAGAACGACCCGGGGGCCACCGTGACGCTGGCGCCATCGCCGCCGGCAAAGGTGCCGCCGGACTGGAAGCCCGGCGCGGAGATGGCCGTGCCGACGGGCAGCAGCGTGGCCGCGATGCGTGCGTCGCGCGTGGCGGTCACCGGCACCACCTGCTCGACGTAGCCGGTCTTCGACAGCCGCACCACGGCATTGCCGGCGGGCACCGCGAGCGCGGCAAAGTCGCCGCTGGCCGAAGTGGCGCCCTGCGCGACCACGGCCTTGCCATCGGCATCGAACACCTTGACGGTGACATCGGCGGCATGGCCGTGGGGATTGTCCCCGCCGGCGGCCTGGTAGACCTGGCCCGACAGGGCGATGGTCTGGCGCGGCACGGGCGGCGGATCGACCTTGCCGGTGCCTCCGCCTCCGCCGCCATTGTCATCGCCGCCGCACGCCGCCATCAGCGTGGCGACGCAAAGCGATCCGAGCCAGGCGCGCATCCTGCGTGGCTTCAACGTTCCATTCATGGTTCTCGTCCTCAGGTGAGAAATGCCGGGGGCGAGCCATTGCAGCAGCCATCCCTGGGACGACGGTTGATGTCAGTCAACGTTGGCCACGCAGCTAGTCCGGCCCCTTCCGGCAGCCAAACGGGCCTGCCGGAGGGGCAAGTCGCAGCGAGGCGCTAGCGATAAAACGAGAATGGCGAGCCCGGGGGCTCGCCATGCTGGTTTTGCAGGGGAAGCTGGCCAAAGCCAGCCATGCTCACCCGAGTAGCGCTTCGGCGAATTCGTCCGCCTTGAATGGCTGAAGATCTTCCACTTTCTCGCCCACGCCGATGAAGTACACCGGCACCGGGCGCTGCCGGGCGATGGCGGCGAGGATGCCGCCCTTGGCCGTGCCGTCCAGCTTGGTCACGATCAGGCCGGTCAGGCCCAGCGCGTCGTCGAAGGCGCGGGTCTGGGACAGGGCGTTCTGCCCGGTGTTGGCGTCGATCACCAGCAGCACCTCGTGCGGGGCCGTCGGCATTGACTTGCCGATCACGCGCTTCACCTTCTTCAGTTCTTCCATCAGATGCAACTGCGTGGGCAGGCGCCCAGCGGTGTCCGCCATCACGATGTCGATCTTGCGCGCGCGCGCCGCGTTCACGGCATCGAAGATCACCGCCGCCGGGTCGCCGCCTTCCTGGGCAACCACGGTGACGTTGTTGCGCTCGCCCCAGATGGTCAGTTGCTCGCGTGCGGCGGCGCGGAAGGTGTCGCCGGCCGCCAGCAGCACCGACTGGTGGTAGGCCTGGAAGTGCTTGCAGAGCTTGCCGATGCTGGTGGTCTTGCCGGCGCCGTTCACGCCCGCGATCATCATCACCAGCGGCTGCTCGCGGCCCAGTTCCATGGTCTTCTCGAGCGGGCGCAGCAGGTCAGTCAGCAGCTCGCGCAGGGCGGTCTTCACGGCTTCGGCGGTCTCGAGGCGCTCGTTCTTCACGCGGCGGCGGAGTTCGCCGAGCAGGAACTCGGTGGCTTCGACACCAGCGTCGGCCATCAGCAGCGCGGTTTCGAGTTCCTCGAACAGGGCCTCGTCCACCTTGACGCCGACGAACAGCGTGCCGAGGTTCCGGCTCGTCTTCGACAACCCGGCACGCAGGCGCGTCATCCAGCCGCGCTTGGCCTCGGCGGTCTGGGCTGGCGGCGGCGTCAGTTCGAGTTCCTCGACAACCGGCGGGTCATAGGCGACCGGCGCCGGCGGCGGAGGCGGCACTTGGGCGGGAACCGGGACCGGCACGGGTACGGGCACCGGAGCAGGCGCCGGTGCGGGAGCCGGAGCCGGCGTGGGGGCTGGAACCGGGACGGGAACAGGGACTGGCACCGGAACCGGCACCGGCACGGGGACCGGAACCGGGGCAGGCGCAGGGGTTGGAGCAGGGGTTGGAGCAGGAACAGGCAAGGGCGCCGGCGCCGGGCTGGGCGACGGCTGGGGTTGGGGGACAGCGGTGGGCGAGGCCACCGGTGCCGGCGTGATGGCCGGCGCCGGCTCGGCAGCCGGCGGCTCGGCGGGCGCAGGGGCCGGCTCGGCCTTGCGCTTCTTCCAGAAACTAAACATTGGGAAAGGGGTCAATACCCCGGTAGAATCAATCGCCAAAATTCTAGCAGACGGGGTCGCATGAACCATTGCGCTGTCTTGTCCGGAGCGGGCGCCGCCCGAATCCGATCACTGTCCACCGCCCGCCTCTCGCGGCGCGTCCTTCCCACACTGGTTGCTGCTTTCGCCTTCTCCGGCCTGTCAGGATTGCCCGGATTTGGCGGATTCGCCGGATTTAGTGGCGCGGCAATGGCCCAGACCACCGCGCCCACGCCGCAGGGCCCGCCTTCCGGAGCGCGGACCGCTTCCGCGGTGGGCCAGCCCCAGGCGGGCACCACCGAATTCCAGCTTTCCAACGGCATGCGCGTGATCGTCAAGGAAGACCATCGCGCGCCCACCGTGGCGCACCAGATCTGGTACCGCACGGGCGGCATCGACGAGGTGAGCGGCACCACGGGCGTGGCCCACATGCTCGAACACATGATGTTCAAGGGCACGCCGAAGGTGCCGGTGGGCGAGTTCTCGCGCCAGATCGCCATGCTTGGCGGCCGCGAGAACGCCATGACCAACCGCGACTTCACGCTCTACTACCAGCAGATCGCCAAGCAGTACCTGCCGAAGATGATGGAGCTGGAGGCCGACCGCATGGCCAACCTCATCATCAAGAAGGACGAGTTCGATCGCGAGATGAAGGTCGTGATGGAAGAGCGCCGCCTGCGCACCGACGACTCCCCGCGCGGCACCGTCTACGAGCAGCTGCTGGCCACGGTCTACACCGCCGCCGCCTACCGGCATCCGGTGATCGGCTGGATGGACGACCTCGTCAACATGCGCGTGGAGGACGTGCAGGCCTGGTACAAGGCCTGGTACGTGCCGAACAACGCGCTGCTGGTGGTGACCGGCGACGTCAAGCCGGACGAGGTGCGCGCGCTGGCCGAACGCTACTACGGCAAGCTCAAGCCGCGCCCGCTGCCGCTGCGCAAGACCCAGCTCGAAGCCGCCCAGAAGGGCATCAAGCGCATCTGGGTCAAGGCGCCGGCCGAGAATCCGTACATGGTCATGGCCTACAAGGTGCCGCGCCTGCACGACGTGGAGAAGGACGTCGATCCGTACGCGCTGGAGGTGCTGTCCGCCGTGCTGAACGGCTACGACAACGCCCGCCTGACCCGCGAACTGGTGCGCGAGCAGCGTCTGGCCGATGACGTGAACGTGGGCTACGACAGCATCAACCGCGGCGAATCGCTGTTCGTGCTCGACGGCACCCCGGCCAACGGCCACACCACCGACGAGATCGAAAAGGCCCTGCGCGAGGAGATCCAGCGCATTGCGAAGAACGGCGTGTCCGAGGAAGAGCTGAAGCGCGTCAAGGCGCAGGTGGTGGCGGGCCAGATCTACAAGCGCGATTCGGTATTCGGGCAGGGCATGGAGATCGGCACGGCCGAGATCTCGGGCATCTCCTGGCGCCAGATCGACCGCATGCTCGACAAGATCAAGGAAGTCACGCCGGCCCAGGTGCAAGCCGTGGCGGCAAAGTATTTCAATGATGACAACCTGACCGTGGCCACGCTGGTGCCGCAACCAATCGACCCCAACAAGCCCAAGACCGCCGCCCCCGAAGGGCTGCGTCACTGAGGAGCCACGATGTCCTTGTCCGTCATGACGATTGCCTCGCCACGGATGGTGCGCCGGCTTGCGGCGGTGGCCTGCGGGGCGGTTGCCCTCCTGGCCGGCTCCGTGGCCCAGGCCGCACTGCCCATCGAGAACTGGACGGCCTCTACCGGCGCGAAGGTGTTCTTCGTGCCGAGCCCGTCGATCCCGATGCTCGATGTCAATATCGATTTCGACGCCGGCGGCCGCTACGACCCGCCCGGCAAGGCCGGACTGGCCACGCTGACCGCCGCGCTGCTCGACAAGGGCGCGGCCGCCCAGGACGGCCAGCCCGCGCGCAATGAAGCCCAGGTGGCCGATGCCTTTGCCGACACCGGCGCCGATTTTGGCGGCGCGGCCGGCGGCGACCGTGGCGGCATCGGGCTGCGCACGCTGACGGCCTCGCCGGAGCGTGAGCAGTCACTGCGGCTGGCCGGGCAGCTGATCAAGGCGCCGACCTATCCGGCAGCCGTGGTCGAGCGCGAGAAGCAGCGCCTGATCACCGCCATCCGCGAGGGCGACTCTCGCCCCGGCGTGATTGCCGACAAGACGCTGTCGAAGGCCGTGTATCCGAACCATCCGTACGGGGTGTCGGCCACGCCGGAATCGGTGGCGGCCATCTCGCGCGATGACCTGCTCAAGTTCTGGCGCGACAACTACACCGCCAAGCGCGCCGTGGTGACGCTGATCGGCGCCATCGACCGCAAGCAGGCCGAGCAGATCGCCGAGGACCTGACGCGCGGCCTGCCCGAAGGCGTGGCAGCGCCCAAGGTGCCGGACGTGCAGATGACGATTCCCGGCAGCGAGACGCGCATCCCCCATCCGGCGCAACAGGCCAGCGTGGCGATGGGCCAGCCGGCCATTGCGCGCGGCGATCCCGATTACTTCGCCCTGCTGGTTGGCAACTACGTGCTCGGCGGCGGCGGGTTCAGCTCGCGGCTGACCGACCAGGTGCGCGAGAAGCGCGGGCTGACCTACGGCGTGGACAGCTACTTCGCGCCGGCCAAGCAGCCCGGGCCGTTCGGCATCACGCTCCAGACCAAGAAGGAAAACACCGACGAGGCGCTGCGGCTGGTGCGCGAGATCCTGAAGCAGTACGTGCAGACCGGCCCGACCGACGCCGAACTGCGCGCCGCCAAGGACAACCTCGTCAATGGCTTCCCGCTGCGCATCGACAGCAACCGCAAGCTGCTGACCAATGTGGCGAACATCGGCTGGTATGGCCTGCCGCTCGACTACCTCGACACCTGGACGGCGCAGATCGGCAAGGTCACGCGCGAGCAGGTGCGGGCGGCGTTCCAGAAGCATGTGCATCCGGATGCCATGGCCACGGTCATCGTCGGCGGCCCGGCGCAGCCCTGAGTTGGCGCTAACTTGGCGCCAGGTTGGCGCTGCCTCGATCGTTGAGACGATTCTGATTGTGAAGCCGCGCAGCCGCCAGAGGGTGTGGCGGGGCGCGGCAGGCTCTACAATCACGGCATGAATTCGCGCACCAAACCATCGCCCGCACCGCGCGGGCGATCTGCATCTCCCTCCCCCCGCCAGGCGCCGGCGCAGGTCCGGATCATTGGCGGGCGCTGGAAGCGCTCGCTGCTGCCGGTCCTCGAGGCCGAAGGGCTGCGGCCCACGCCTGACCGCGTGCGGGAAACCCTGTTCAACTGGCTGGGCCAGGACATGTCGGGGATGACCTGCCTCGACCTGTTTGCCGGCTCCGGCGCACTTGGCTTCGAGGCGGCATCCCGTGGCGCGGCCGCCGTCACGCTGGTGGAGGCCAATCCGCGCGTGGCGCGCCAGTTGCGTGACAATCAGTACCGGTTCGACGCTGCACAGGTCAAGGTGATCCAGGGCGATGCCTTCGCCGTGGCCGCGCAGATGCCGGGCGCCAGCTTCGACGTGATCTTCCTGGACCCGCCGTTCGCCGAGGACTGGCTCGGGCCGGCGCTCGAGCATGCGGCACGGCTGTCGCGGCCGGGTGGGGCGGTCTATGTGGAGACCGACCACGCGCTGATCGGGCCCGATGCGCCAGTGCCGGCTTCGCTCGAGATCGTGCGGCAGGCCCGTGCGGGCGCGGTGTACTTCCACCTGCTCCAGCACAAGGTGCCGGGGCAGGGCGAGCCAGGGTAGTCGTACGACGAGTTGCCGCGCCGGGCAAGCGTTTGCGGGCGTGCTGCAATGCCGCAGAAAGCTCGTGGATGGCCTTCCAAATGCCGCATTTGGCGTTACACTACGCCGCTGTTGTTTGTTCAACGCTCGTCGCGCAGCCAGAATCCATCGATCGGCCACAAGGCCGGCAGCGGGCACCCCAAAGGAGGAAATATGGTCGTCGCGGTCTATCCCGGTACATTCGATCCCATGACCCGGGGACACGAGGATCTCGTCCGTCGCGCGTCGAATATCTTCGACGAGCTGGTGGTCGGCGTGGCGCATAGCCCCAACAAGCGCCCGTTCTTCTCGCTGGAGGAGCGCATCGGTATTGCGCGGGAGGTGCTCGGGCACTATCCCAACGTGCGCGTGGAAGGCTTCTCGGGCCTGCTCAAGGACTTCGTGCGCAAGAACAATGCGCGCGTGATCGTGCGCGGCCTGCGCGCGGTGTCAGACTTCGAGTACGAGTTCCAGATGGCCGGCATGAACCGCTACCTGCTGCCGGACGTGGAAACCATGTTCCTGACCCCCTCGGACCAGTACCAGTTCATCTCGGGCACCTTCGTGCGCGAGATTGCCGTGCTGGGCGGCGATGTCAGCAAGTTCGTCTTCCCCTCGGTGGAGCGCTGGCTGCAGGAGAAGATCGGCAAAGCGGAATAGAATGGAGCCTTCGAACCCGCCGACGCGGCCAGTCGGGCGCGGGCGGGTCGCAGGAAGGAAATATCATGGCGCTATTGATCACTGACGACTGCATCAACTGCGACGTTTGTGAGCCCGAGTGCCCGAACGAAGCGATTTCGATGGGGCCCGAGATCTACGAGATCGACCCCAACAAGTGCACCGAATGCGTCGGCCACTTCGACGAACCGCAATGCCAGCAGGTATGCCCGGTGGCTTGTATTCCGAAGGACCCGAACCGCGTGGAGTCCCACGAGGTGCTGATGCAACGCTATCGGCTGCTGACCGCCGCGCGGCATGCAGCTTGAGCATTATTCGGCACTCAGGCCACTTCGTTCCGGGTTGTCCGGCAAATAAGAAACCCCGCACTGCGGGGTTTCTTATTGTCTGCGGCCGGCGAGGCCGTTACATCGCCCCTTATTTGCCGGTGTGCAGTTCCATCATCGCGCGCTCGTTCTCGCCACGCGCCAGCAGGCCCAGCGGGCCGATGCTACGGTCGATGGCGGTGTCGATGGCTTCCTGCTCTTCCTTGCGTGGCGGCTTGAGCACATAGTTGACCACATCCTCGCGGCCCGCCCCGGCACCGCCCGGCGCATTGCGGGGATGGCCCACGCCAAGCCGCAGGCGCCAGTACTCCTGGGTGGTCAGGTGTGCGGCAATGTCCTTGAGACCGTTGTGGCCGCCCGCGCCGCCGCCGCGCTTGAGCTTGACCGCGCCCGCGGGCAGGTCCATCTCGTCGTGCGCGACCAGGATCTCGTCCGGCAGGATCTTGTAGAAGCGCGCCAGCGACACCACGGCGAGCCCGGAGCGGTTCATGAACGTGGACGGCTTGAGCAGCCAGATGTCCTGGTCCCAGAGCCGGGCGCGTCCGGCCAGGCCGTGGAAGCGGCCCTCTACGCGTAGCGTTGTGCCGCCCATGCGGGCGAGCTGGTCGACGAGCCAGAAGCCGGCGTTGTGCCGCGTGGCCTCGTATTCCGCCCCGGGATTGCCGAGGCCGACGATGAGCTTGATCATGCGATGAATCGGGAAGGTCGGGAGGGTCTGGCGCGAGACAGCATACGTCAAAACGCTGGCGAAAATCCCGCGCGAAAAAAAACCGCCGGCGAACCGGCGGTTTCTTCGATGCGGGAGAAGGCTTAGGCAGCCGGCGTTTCGCCAGCGGCTTCGCCACCTTCAGCAGCTTCGGACACACCGCCGGCCGGCAGCGAGATGCTGGCGATGGCGGGGTTGTCGTCACCGTGGGTGATGGCGGTCACGCCCTTCGGCAGCTTCACGTCCGACAGGTGCAGGGTCTGGCCCAGTTCAGCCTGGCCCAGATCCACTTCGATGAACTCGGGCAGGTCGGCCGGCAGGCACGACACTTCCAGGTCGTTCAGGATGTGGTTCACGATGCCGTGGCCCAGCTTCACGCCAGGAGCGGATTCCTGGTTCATGAAGTGCAGGGGCACCTTCACGTGGATCTTGTCGGTGGCCGACACACGCTGGAAATCAACGTGCAGCACCAGCGGCTTGAACGGGTGCATCTGGAACGCGCGCAGCAGCGCCTTCTCGGACGAACCGCCCACTTCCAGGTCCAGGATCGACGAGTGGAACGCTTCCTTCTTCAGGGCGTGCCACAGCGCGTTGTGATCCAGTTCGATCATCTTGGGCTCGGCGGCGCCGCCATAGATGATGCCGGGGGTCTTGCCGGAATTGCGCAGGCGGCGGCTCGCACCCGTTCCCTGTACGCTACGCTCGAAAGCGATGACTTTCATGGTGTACTCCAAATAGTAAGAAGGCTGTCCGCGACCAGACAGCCTCGACTGAAGCGGCACGACGAAAATGTTATGCCGCTTGAAGCACATTGGCCGCCAAACCTGGCAGCCAATGCGGTAAAGCCCAAAATTCTAGCAGGTATCGCTATGCAGCGGCTACCCAGCGCGCATCAGTGGTCGGCAAACAGCGACATGATCGAGTCGCCCTTCACGATCCGGGTGAAGGTCTCGGCCAGCAGCGGGGCGGTGGAGACCTGGCGGATCTTGCCGGACTGGCGTGCCTCGTCGGACAGCGGGATGGTGTCGCACACCACCACTTCGTCCAGCTCGGACGCCGCGATGCGGGCTGCGGCGCCGCCCGACAGCACCGGATGGGTACAGTAGGCGAAGACCTTCAGCGCGCCGCGCTCCTTGAGCACCTGGGCAGCCTTGCACAGCGTGCCGCCGGTGTCGATCATGTCGTCCATGATCACGCAGTTGCGGCCCGCCACTTCACCGATGATGTTCATCACCTCGGCCACATTGGCCTTGGGACGACGCTTGTCGATGATCGCGAGGTCGCAGTTCAGTTGCTTGGCCAGCGCACGGGCGCGGACCACGCCGCCAACATCGGGCGAGACGACGAGCAGGTCGCCGTAGTTCTTCTCGCGCAGGTCGCCAAGCAGCACGGGCGACGCGTAGATGTTGTCGACGGGAATATCGAAGAAGCCCTGGATCTGGTCGGCGTGCAGGTCCATCGTCAGGACGCGCTCCACACCGGCCACTTCGAGCATGTTGGCCACGATCTTGGCCGAGATGGCCACGCGCGCCGAGCGCGGGCGGCGATCCTGGCGGGCATAGCCGAAGTACGGCATGGCGGCGGTGATGCTGCGGGCCGAAGCACGCTTGAGGGCATCGACCATCACCATCAGTTCCATCAGGTTGTCGTTGGTCGGCGCGCAGGTGGACTGCAGCACGATGACGTGCTTGCCGCGAACGTTTTCCTGGATTTCGACCTGGACTTCGCCGTCGGAGAAACGGCCTACCAGCGCCTTGCCCAGCGGAATGCCGAGGTGCTGTACGACAGCCTCCGCGAGTTTGGGGTTGGCGTTGCCGGTAAATACCATCAAGCCTTCGCTGCTCATTCGGGGCACCTGTCTTGCTGCTGGGGGAGATTTTTGGGCCGCCGGCCAGTGCCGGCAGCCGATTCTGCGAGTGTTCGTCAGAACACTATAGGAAGTAATGGCAGGGGAGGAAGGATTCGAACCCTCGCATGCCGGAATCAAAATCCGGTGCCTTGACCAGCTTGGCGACTCCCCTACACAACCTTTATCGACCGTCGCGGCGCCAAACTGAAGCACCTCGCCAGACGAAAACTTGCTATGCGAACGTTGCGAGCGGGTGATGCGACAAACTACTCACACACCGGCCATCCCATTCCGATGGCACCTGTTCCACAACCTGCTGCGCAGTTTGCTGATCGTCGAAACGGGCAAACACGCAGGCTCCGGAACCGGTCATCCTTGCATGCGGACAGTATTGTCTCAGCCATTCAAGGGCTCGGGCAACTTCGCCGAATTTCGCTGTTGCTATCGCTTGCAGGTCGTTGCGACCGAAAGCGAATTTGTTTGTGCAAGCAGCGAAGTCCGTAATTATGGAGATAGGCGTATCCCTTGTCAAGCGTTCGTCCGAAAATATTGCAGCGGTGGGCACATGCTGGCGCGGGTGGATGACGACGAACCAGCTGGACGGCAAATCCACTGCGGTCAACTCCTCGCCCACCCCTTCCGCGAAGGCGTTCTGGCCGAAGACGAACACCGGCACATCGGCACCCAGCGAGAGGCCGATCCGCATTAGTTCGGCACGCGGCAGCCGCACGCCCCAGAGGTGGTTCAGCGCCAGCAGCGTGGTGGCGGCGTCGGACGATCCGCCGCCGATGCCACCGCCCATCGGCAGTTGCTTGTCGATGGCGATGTCCGCGCCGAACTGCGTGCCGCTGGCCTGCTGCAAGGCACGCGCCGCGCGCACCACAAGGTCGGTGTCGGCGGGCACGCCGGGGATGTCGGTGGTGCGGGCAATCACGCCGTCGTCGCGGCGGTGAAAGTGCAGGGTGTCCGACCAGTCGACCAGTTGGAATACGGTCTGGAGCGTGTGGTAGCCGTCCGGGCGGCGCCCGGTCACGTGCAGGAACAGGTTGAGCTTGGCCGGCGCCGGGCAGTCGCGCAGGTCCGGGGGCGGCAGCAAGGTCTCGGCGGTCATTGGCGCGCCTCCGGGTCGATCACGAGCCGCACGGTCAGCGGCGACGGGCCGCCATCGCGCGCCATGTCGATGCGGCGCGGCCGGGCGGTGGCCACGGTGGCGTCTTGCGGCGGTTCCTGCCAGTCCACATAGCGGACGGTCCAGCCGGCTTGCGTGAGGGTGTCCAGGCGCCCGCGCACGTCGCGCGTGGCGTTGGCCGGCGCGCCCGGTGCGGGGCGGCCGTGCAGCCAGTCGCGCATGCCCGAGACGGGCAGCGAGAAGCCCAGCGCCTGTTCCATCAGCGCGTCCACCTCCGGGGCGTTGCGCGGCGCTTCATTGGGCAGGTCGAGCGTGGCGCCCGAGGGTGTGGAAGTCACCACGGCCAGCGTCTGGCCCAGCGGCGAGACCAGGTCCAGCCGCACGTTGCGCCCCTGTTCCTCCCAGCGGAAGCTGCCCTGCACGCCTTCGTTGCGGCCATAGCGGGTGTAGTTGGCGGCGAAGCGGCCCGAGTAGTGCTCGCTGCGGGCGGTCTCGCTGGCGTCGAAGCCGCGCGAGGGCGCCACGCTGGCGCAGCCGGCCACCCAGAGCGGGGCGGCAAGGCAGAACAGGGCCAGGCGACGGGATCGGAGCATGGTCATGAGTCGTCGGTCGGAAAAATCGGGATGTATGACGATGAGTGGCGATGTGGGGCGATGTGTGGCAATGGCCGCCGGGGCGGCAGCCTGCGCACGACAGCGCCCGGCGCCTTCCATCGCACGGTATTGCATCGGATGGAAGGCCGCCCGGGCCGGTTGGCAGCTTACTTGGACAGCAGCACGTTCTGGTTGTAACGGCGCAGCGTGTCGA
This sequence comes from Cupriavidus sp. SIMBA_020, assembly GCF_046535395.1. Taxonomy (NCBI): domain Bacteria; kingdom Pseudomonadati; phylum Pseudomonadota; class Betaproteobacteria; order Burkholderiales; family Burkholderiaceae; genus Cupriavidus; species Cupriavidus sp. SIMBA_020. The sequence continues at coordinate 295,664 of NZ_JAWRWU010000007.1, forward strand.
TCAGGGTCTGGTTCTCGGGCTCCGCCTTGGCGGCCTCGGTCCAGGTGCGGCGCGCCTCGTCATGCTGGCCCAGTTGCCAGAGCACCTCGCCCAGATGCGCGCCGATTTCGGCCTCGGGCGCCTTCGAGTAGGCGTTGCGCAGCAACTCGGCGGCCGGTTGCAGCTCACCCTGGCGATACTTCACCCAGCCCAGGCTGTCCATGATGTAGGGATCGTCCGGGCCCAGTTCGGACGCGCGTTCCAGCAGCTTGCGGGCCTCCGCCAGCCGCTCGTTGCGGTCGGCCAGCGAGTAGCCGAGCGCGTTGTAGCCCTGCTTCTGCTCAGGCTGCATGGCAATGACCTTGCGCAGCCCGCGTTCCATGCTGTCGTAGCGCTTCTCGCGCTCGTCGAGCATCGCCAGTTCGTAGACCCAGTCGGCATTGTCCGGCTCCACGCGCACCCGTTCCTCCAGTGACTTGCGCGCGCGGTCGTAGGCCTTGGCGTCGATCAGCGTGGCGACTTCGGCCTGGCGGATCGCGGTCATGCGCTGGCCGCGCTGGCCAGGGTCGGCGATGTCCTCGGCATCGGCCAGCATGTCGCTGAACACGGCCTGGGCGTCGTCGAGCTTGCCCATGCGCGCCAGCAGCTGCGCGCGCTTGGCCTGGGCGGCCGGCGCCAGCCGGCTGTCCTCGATGCGGTCGAGCCACTGGATGGCCTGCGCATAGTCCTTCTTTTCCTCGGCGATCTGCGCCAGGTACTGGAAGGCGACGTCCGGATTGGCGGCCGGGGATTTCTCGGCCATGCGCAGGTATTCCTGCAGGTAGCGCTCGGCGTCGTCGTAGCTGCGCGCCTGGAGGCTGGTCAGGCCCAGCGCCAGCGGCACGCGCGGGTCGTTCGGGGCGACCTTGCGCAGCGCCTCGAACTCGGCGCGCGCGGCTTCCATGTCGTTCTTCTGCAGGTACAGCCGGGCCAGCGTGATATGGCCGTTGACCGAGGCCGGCGCCTTGGCCAGGAAGCGCTTGAGCAGGGCGATGGACTTGTCCGGCGCGCTTTCGGCCTGGAGTTCGGCGGCCATCAGCGCGGCGGCTTCGAGGTCGGGCTTGATGCGCAGCGCCTCGTCCAGCTCGGCCAGCGCGCCGGTGTTGTCGCCGGCTGCTTCCTTGGCGCGGGCGAGGGCCAGGTGCGTCTCGGCGAATTTGGTGTCGTTGGCGGTCACTCGCTGGAGCACGGCCACGGCGCCGGCCGGGTCGCTGGTGCGCGAGATCTGCTGCTGCATCTGCAGGATGGCTTCCGGGCGCTGGCCCGGGGGCGAGCTGGCCAGCTGCTGCACCAGCAGCGGCTCGGCCTCGTCCCAGCGGCCGTTCAGCACCAGCAGGGTGGAGAGCACCTGCCGCGCGGCGGGCGAGCTGGGCGCCAGTTCGGTCCAGAGCCGGGCGGCGTCCAGCGCCTGCTGCGAAATCCGCGCGTTGAACGCGATTTCCGTGGCGCGCTGGGCCAGGCGCGGGTCGCGCGTCTGGCGCGCGAGGTCCATGTAGGTGCGGTAGGCGGTGCCGACCAGGCCACGCTGGAGCGAGATCTCGGCCGCCAGCACCCGGTAGAGGATGTCTGGCGTCAGCGACACATTCGGCAGCGGCGTGCGCGGCGCGCGGGGCTTGGTCAGGGAGGCCGGCGGCGGCACCTCGATAGCTTCTTCATTGCCCTGCGCCAGCCGGGGCGGCGCGGCTTGCGCCACGGTGGCAAATGCGCCAAATGCAAGGCAGGCAGAGACGGCCAGCGCACGCGCATGGCGGCGCAAGCCGCTGGCGGGGCCTGCTGGCGCGGCGGGAAATGCAGTCATCGGAAAGAGGTCCGGGCGCATGGCCTGAAGGGACGAACGGAAGTCCGGCATGAAATCGATGCTCCGGGCGCGCGGGGGCGTAGGAATGGATGAGAGGCATTGTAGCCTGCCGCTACAATGCCCTGCTTGCCGCGAGGGGCCATTGCGTTTGGGAACCCGCACAGCGCGCTGCGCGCGCCACCGGTTCTTGCGAGATTGGAGCGCCGAACCGGGCAAGAGGTTCTGATGCGAAGGCCAAAGGAAGACGCGAAGGAGGTTTTGGGGCGATGCCGGAATTGCCGGAAGTGGAAGTCACGCGGCGCGGACTGCTGCCGCACGTGGTGGGGCGGCGTATTGTCGACGTGACGGTGCGTCACCGCGGCCTGCGCTGGCCGGTGGAGCCGGAACTGGAGGCGCGGCTGGCCGGGCGCGTGATCGGGCGCATCGAGCGGCGTGGCAAGTACTTGCTGCTCGAATGCCTGCCGGCGGCCGGCACCGGATGTGGCGCAGAGGGCATGGAAGGACTGGAGGACGACAGCGCCATCGGCTGGCTGCTGATTCACCTCGGCATGACCGGCACGCTGCGGGTCTATCCCGATGCACCACCCCCGGGCACGCACGATCACCTCGACCTGGTCCTGGCTGCGCCCGACAACCCCCCCGGCGCCTCCCCGGTGGTCCTGCGCTTCCGCGATCCCCGCCGTTTCGGGGCGATCATCTGGAGCCCCCTGCCCGAGGCCACCCTCGGAGAACATCCGCTGCTGCGCAAACTTGGCCTCGAGCCGTTCGATCCGCGCTTCGACGGCGCCTGGCTCCATCGCCATACGCGGGGCCGGTCCGTGGCGATCAAGACCGCGCTGCTGGCCGGCGAGATCGTGGTGGGCGTGGGCAATATCTATTGTTCGGAGAGCCTGTTCAGGGCCGGCATCCGGCCGACCACGGCGGCGGGCCGGCTCAGTGCCGCCCGCTGCGACAAGCTGGCCGTGGCCGTGCGCGAGACACTGGCCGAGGCCATCGCCCGGGGCGGCAGCACGCTGCGCGACTTCGTCGGCAGCGACGGCAGCAGCGGCTACTTCCAGCTGGACTGCTTCGTCTACGACCGGGCCGGCGAGCCATGTCGCGTTTGCGGCACCCCGATCCGCCAGATCGTGCAGGGCCAGCGCTCTACCTTCTACTGCCCGCATTGCCAGCACTGACGGGCGTTTCGGCGGCGTGGCGAGCGTGACGATCCAATGTCCATACATTGTCGTCCGGCAATGCCGATGGCTCCGCGCAACACTCTGTGACGGCGGCGCGCGCAAGGGGCGCGAATTCCACAAAATCCGACACAAACCATGTATCGTGTGCGCAGACATAAAAAGTTACAAAAAGCGCCGAATCTCCCACCAATGTGGCATTGATCCGGCGCGCGTCTCGTGGCGGGGTCCGAGGGTCAACGGGTAGCCTTGCGCGAGGCGGGTCGTACGAGTTCGAACCAATAAATCCGAGCCGAAACAGCGAACGCGCACAACTCCATGACGAGCCTCGCCCATCAATTCGAACAATATGGCGCCTGGAGAACCGGGGTCCTCAAGTCTCTCGCCGAATTCCAGTCGTGGCTGCAACAGTACGACCTTTATGACGCCACCGCGGATGACCGCGTCCAGCGCATTCAGAACGTTCTCAAGAGCGACCGCCTCAAGGTGGCGTTCATCGCCGAGTTCTCGCGCGGCAAGAGCGAGCTGATCAACGCCATTTTCTTTGCCGACTACGGCCGGCGCATCCTGCCGTCGTCGGCGGGCCGGACCACGATGTGTCCGACCGAACTGCGCTACGACGAGAACGAGCAGCCGTGCATCCGCCTGCTGCCGATCGAGACGCGCCTGCACGACGCCTCCACGGCCGATTTCATGGAGCCCGGCGCGTCCAACTCGCACTGGACCACGGTGCCGCTGGACCCGTCGTCGCCCGAGGGCATGCTGGCCGCGTTCCAGCACGTGGTGGAAACCACGCGCGTGACGCCGGCCGTGGCCGAGTCGCTCGGCCTCTATAACGAGAACGACCCGGACGCCGCGTGGTCGGTCGATGCCGATGGCATGGTCGAGATCTCGCGCTGGCGCCATGCGGTGATCAACTTCCCGCACCCGCTGCTGCGCCAGGGCCTGGTCATCCTCGACACGCCGGGCCTGAACGCGATCGGTACCGAGCCGGAGCTGACGCTGCGGCTGATCCCCGATGCGCACGTGGTGGTCTTCGTGCTGGCCGCCGACGCCGGCGTGACCAAGAGCGACCTCGAACTGTGGCGCAGCCACGTGGGCGCCGGCCATCGCCGGGGCTGCCTGGCCGTGCTGAACAAGATCGACGGGCTCTGGGACCCGCTCAAGTCGTCCCCGGAGATCGCCAGCGAGATTTCGCGGCAGGTCCGCTCGACGGCCCAGATCCTCGGCATCGAGGAGCGCCGCGTCTACCCGGTCTCGGCGCAGAAGGGCCTGGTCGCCAAGGTCACCCACGACCAGCCGATGCTGGTGCGCAGCAACCTGCCGCAGTTCGAGCACGTGCTGTCCGACCAGCTGATTCCGCAGCGGCGCGAAATCGTGTCCGATCAGGTGCAGCGCCTGGTGCAGGACATGTCGCGCGGTGCCCAGCAGTTGCTGCAAAGCCGCCGCCGGGACATCGTCGAGCAATTGTTCGAGCTGCGCGGCCTGCGCGGCAAGAACCACGCGATGGTCAAGCACATGCTGCTGCGCGTGCAGGGCGAGAAAGAGGAATTCGAGCAGAGCATCTCGAAGTTCCAGGCGTTGCGCCTGGTCTTCGGCCGCCACAGCGCGGACATCATCAAGAGCCTGCAGTTGCGCGACGTGCGCCGCACCATGCGTGACGCCCGGGAGCAGATGAAGGAGCGCTTCTTCTCGCGCGGCCTGCGCGAGGACATGGAGGCGCTGTTCGGCCAGCTGACCGGCCTGATCCACGATGCCGACCAGAAGATCGCCGGCCTGCATCAGCTGGTGGACAGCATGTATCGCCGTTTCAACGCCGAGCACGGCTTCACGCTGCCGGCGCCGATGCAGTTCGTCACGGCGCGCTACGCGGTGGAGCTGCAGGAAACGCTGCAACTGGTGAACAACCACTTCGGCACGGTGAACATGCTCACCCGCTCGCGGCCGCAGCTGGTGCAAAACGCATTCGCAACGATGGCGAGCCGGGTTCTGGAGAATTTCCGAGACCTGAACCGCGACATCGAGATCTGGCTGAAGTCCGTGATGACGCCGCTCGAGGCGCAGGTGCGCGAGCATCAGAAGCAACTGCGCCGCCGGGTGGATTCGATCGAACGCATCCACGAGGCCACCGACACGCTGGAGAGCCGCATCGCCGAACTCGAACAGGTGCTCAACGGCCTGGACGAGCGCAGCAACAAGATCGAGGCGTTTGCCAAGGTTCTCGTCGAACCGCCAGTCGAGCAGGGCGTGCGCGCGGCCTGACCGGGCACCGCATCGCGGTATCATGTGGCGCCGCCTTCGAGCGGCGCTTTTCTTTTCCCCATCGCCGCAATGCCCCGCAAGTCAGCCGCCGCCCCCACACTTCCAGCCAGCCCCGACATTGCCGTGCCCGACGACTTCGGCGCCCGCGTGGTGACGTGGCAGCGCACGCATGGCCGGCACGACCTGCCGTGGCAGAACACGCGCGACCCGTACCGGATCTGGCTGTCCGAGATCATGCTCCAGCAGACCCAGGTGGCGGCGGTGATCGAGTACTTCCAGCGCTTTGTGACCGCGCTGCCCACCGTGGCCACGCTGGCCGCCGCGCCGGCTGACGCCGTCATGGCGCTCTGGGCCGGCCTGGGCTACTACTCGCGGGCGCGCAACCTGCACCGCTGTGCGAAGGCGGTCATGGGCGAGCACGGCGGCGTGTTCCCGACCGATCCGGCCGTGCTGGTCACGCTGCCCGGCATCGGCCGCTCGACGGCGGCGGCCATCGCCGCGTTCAGCGCCGGCGTGCGCTCGCCCATCCTCGACGGCAACGTGAAACGCGTGTTCGCGCGCGTGTTCGGCATCCCCGGCTATCCGGGCGAGCGGGCCATCGAAACGCGGATGTGGGCGCTGGCCGAGCGCGCCTTGCCGCCCGCCGGCCCGCATCAGGCCGAAGACATGGTGGCCTACACGCAAGGCTTGATGGACCTGGGCGCGACGATCTGCTCGCGTGGCAAGCCGGCCTGCCTGGCCGATGCGGCGGCCTGCCCGCTGTCCGACCAATGCGTGGCCCGCCGTGAGGGCCTGACCGGCACGCTGCCGACGCCGAAGCCGCGCGCCGCGATTCCCGAGCGCAGCACGGTCATGCTGATCATCCGCCACGGCCGCGACGTTCTCGTCAATCTACGACCCGACAGTGGCATTTGGGGCGGCCTGTGGAGCCTGCCCGAAATGCCCGTCGACACGGTGCCCTTCGATGCGGACGCCGCCGAGGACGCCGCGCGCGAAGTCGCCCGGCAATTCGGCGTGCCGACGTCCGCGACGCTGGCCGGCGAGCTGACGCATGTGTTCACACACTTCCGCCTGTTGATCCGCGCGGTGCGGGTGGACCTTGGCGCGCTGGCGCTGCACAGCGGCGCGGACGACGGCGTCAGCCGACGCTGGTTGTCGCTCGACGACCTCGACGCGCTAGGCACGCCCGCACCGGTGCGGCGGCTGCTCGAAGATCAGGCGCGCGGCGGCTTGTTCTAGGAAAACTCAGGAAATGGCGAGGGGCGTCAGACGATGTGATGCTGGCGCATGTAGCGGTGGACGATCTCGATGCGCATGCCGGCATCGGGCAGCGCCATCAGCATCTGCTTGGCTTTGAGTGGCACCGGCAGCAACTCGCAGAGCCGGTTGGCGACCCAGCTCGGGTCGTCCCAGAGATACGGCTCGTTGAAGGGCAGGCGCGATTTGTCGGCCTGCTCGGCATGGATGGCGCTGACGATGCGCCGCAGCGCCGACAGGCATTCGCCGAGCAATTCGAGCTTGCAGTCGATCTCGTCGGGCGGCAGCAACGCCACCCGGGCCACGATCAGGCCGTCATCACGCGTGCTGTGGGAAAGGATCTGGAAGCGTTGCCGGCCGCGCGCCTCGATCAGCAGCACGCCCAGTTGTTCCATATTGCAGTCGACGATATCGGCCAGGCAGCCCACGTCTTCGGGCACGGTGGGCTGGTCCGGCTGCGCCACCTCGTTGCCACTCGCGATCAGGCAGACGCCGAACGGCGTGCGGTCGCGCATGCAGTTGCGCACCATGTCCACATAGCGCGCCTCGAACACGCGCAGCGGCAGGCGGCCATCGGGAAACAGTACCGTGTGGAGCGGAAACAGCGGCAGCGCGTCCAGATCAGGCGCGGGATGCGTCGAATGACCAGTGTCTGGTGGATGTGACGACATGCGATGCCGACTCCGGTTCCACTGCCAGGGAGGGACGTTGCGCGTCAGCCTGCCGGGGCAAGCTCGCGGTGTCTGACCAGCACATTACCATGTGCCCGGAAGTAGTTGGCAAGTCTTTCGGCGATAAACACCGAGCGGTGCTGACCGCCCGTGCAGCCAATCGCCACGGTCAGGTAGCTGCGGTTATCGGCAATGAAACTCGGCAGCCACTTCTCCACGTAGGCGCGGATGTCCTCGGCCATCGCCAGCACCATCGGCTGGCTTTGCAGGAAGTCGATTACCGGCACGTCGCGGCCCGTGAGCGGGCGCAGCGCGAGGTCGTAGTAGGGGTTGGGCAGCGAGCGGACGTCGAAGACCATGTCCGCGTCACTCGGCACGCCATGCTTGAAGCCGAACGATTCAAACAGCAGGGTGAGTTGCTGGCTGTCGCCCCGGATCAATTCCTTGATCCAGCTGCGCAGCGTGTTGGTACGGACGTTGCTGGTGTCGATGCGGTGCGCCGATTCGGCCAGCGGGCTCAGCAATTCGCGCTCCATCTCGATGGCTTCGATCAGCGAGGTGTCGTGCGGTGCCGCATCGGCATTGGCGCTGCCGGGCAGGGCGGGTGCCTCGGCCACGCGCCCGGAGAGCGGGTGACGGCGGCGTGTCTCGGAGTATCGCTGCACCAGCGCGTCGGTGTTGGCGGTCAGGAACAGCACCTGCACCTGGTGGCCGGCGGCGGCGAGCTGGCGCACGGTGTCCGGCAGCCGCGCCAGCGACTCGCGACTGCGAATGTCGGTGGCCACGCCGAGGTGGGTGTAGCCCTGCTCGGCCAGGTAGCTGGTCAGCTCGGGCAGGAATTGTGCCGGGAGGTTGTCGACGCAGTAGTAGCCTGCATCTTCCAGGACATTGAGGGCGACAGACTTGCCGGAGCCGGAGATTCCGGTGATGAGGAGGATCCGCATAGCCCTGCAAGGATAGCACCGGGTGATGGCTGCGTCATGACACCCGGCGCACAAAAAGTGACGATCAGGCCGCAGGCTTGGACAGGCAGTCGCTCATGAACTTCTTGTAGTCGTCGCCCTTCTTGCCCTTGCCCTGCTTGCTGCAGGCGGACATCTTGTCCTGCTGGGTCTTGGGTTCCGCGGCGGCGGCCGGCTTGTTGGAGAGGCAGTCGCTCATGAACGCCTTGCGTTCGTCGCCCTTCTTGCCGGTGGCCTGCGCGTTGCAGGCCTTCATCTTGTCCTGTTGGGCGTTGGCGGCCTTGTCGCCGGCCGCGGCGGGGGCCGAGGCACTCTGGGCAAACGCGCCCGTGGCAAGCAGCGGGGTCACCAGCACACACATCGCGATCAGCTTCTTCATGCTTCTCTCCTTGGCTGTGGAAACACTACGAATGGGTCCGATCCTTTGGCTCGATGCCCATTACAGCACAAACGATGGAGTGCCGGGGCGCGTTGACGCGCCCCCGCGTCAGAGCAGGCGGCCCTGGCCGCGCGAGACCACGTCCGCCTGCATGGCGGCGCGCTGGCGGTCCATGAAATCGCGCAGGGTGTCGATGCCGCGCAGGCGCAGTATCGTGTTGCGCACGGCCGCCTCCACCAGCACGGCAAGGTTGCGGCCGGCCGCAACCTGGATTTTCACCATGTGGATCGGCAGGCCCAGGACATCGAGATATTGCGAGTCCAGCGGCAGGCGCTCGAACTCGCCGTCGTTGCGGCGCACCAGCTGCACCACCAGCTTGAGCTTCATCTTCCGCCGCACGGCCGTCTCGCCGAAGATCGTCTTGATGTCGAGCAGGCCCAGGCCGCGCACTTCCAGCAGGTTCTGCAGCAGCGGTGGGCAGCGGCCCTCGATGAAGTCGGGCCCAAGTCGCACGAAATCGACGGCATCGTCGGCCACCAGGCCATGGCCGCGCGAAATCAGTTCCAGGCCCAGTTCGCTCTTGCCCAGGCCGGATTCGCCCATGATCAGCACGCCCATGCCGAGGATGTCGAGGAACACGCCGTGCATCGTCACGCGCGGGGCGGAGATGCGTGACAGGTAGAGCCGCAGGTGGTCGATCACGGCCGCCGACGACACCGGCGTGGTGAACAGCGGCGTGGACGAGCGCGTGCAGCGCAGCTCCAGGTCCGGCGGCGGCTCCATGCCATCGGCCACGACGAGGAACGGCGGCTCGAGCAGGATCAGCTCGCCCATCTGGCGCTTGCGCGGCTCATCGTCGAGCCGCTGGTAATACAGGATTTCCGGCTTGCCGAGCACCTGGATCCGGTTCGGGTGGATCAGGTTCAAGTGGCCGACGAGGTCCGCCGCCGAGGTGGCTTCACGGGCGAATTCCACGTCGAAGGCCCGGTCGGCGCCTTCCAGGCCGGCGACCCACGAGAGCTTGATGTCGGCTGCGTTGTCGTCGAAGATCGACTGCGAGGTGACGCCGGTGAGTTCCATGCGCGTATGACTTTCGGGGGCAGACAGGCCGTTTCAGGCGGCCGTTGGGGCGGGAGTCAGGGATGCCACTGCGTCAGCAGATCATGCACCGCTTCCGACGTGGGTAGCGTGGCGAGGCCCTCGCGCATCTCGCGGTCCGAGAGCAGCTGGGCGATTTCCGACAGGATTTCCAGATGTTGTTGCGTGGCCTGTTCCGGCACGAGCAGGAAGATCAACAGCGACACCGGCTTGCCGTCCGGCGATTCGAACGGGATGGGCTCGGCCAGGCGCATGAAGCCGGCCAGCGGCTGCTTGAGGCCCTTGATGCGGCCGTGCGGAATGGCCACGCCGGCGCCCAGGCCCGTGGAACCCAGCGATTCGCGCGCGAACAGGTTATCGGTCACGGTAGCGCGGGCCACGCCATGGTTGTTCTCGAACAGGAGCCCGGCTTGCTCGAAGACCCGCTTCTTGCTGGTGACGGTGACGTCGAGATGGATGTTGCCGGGTGGCAGCAATTTGGCCAAACGATTCATGGGCGATGCGCGAGAAGTCAGGTTAGCGGGCCGGGGCGCGAAGGCCGTCCCGCCGGATACGGGGCGAAGCTAGGGTACCGAGAACTTGTCTGGGACGCCCGCATTGGAGCGTCCGGCCATTATAGAGCAGGGCTCCACCGCGATTTTGCGATGCAGCGCCGGGGTCGCGGCGGTGCCACGACGTGCCGGCCGGCTTGCCCACCCGGGGTGTCCCGGGGCCGTCCTGTCGTTATTTGTATGGCGGAGCATACACCGTGGCGGGCGGCTTGCGAACACTTGTTCCCATTTTGACCGCTCCCGGGGGCCCCGGGTCGCCCTCGGGCGTGGCAATAAGGTAACGAAACATTCCAGGTGCCCGCACCGTCACCGCCATGGCGCGCGAGCATCAAAAAAGCCGCGCTGATTGCGCGGCTTGAGCTCTTCTTTTCAGTCCTCTGCAGGGTTGGCAACCGCTCTGCTTCCGGTTGCCTGCAGGTCTACTGCTGCGTCAGTTGCTGGGCGGCCATCTGGTACTTCACCGCCTCGCGATCATGGCCCTGTACGCGGTCCTTGTAGCGGATGACCTGGCGGTCGAGCTTGTCGACCAGACAGTCGATCGCCGCATACAGATCTTCATGATGCGCTTCGACGAAGATGTCCTTCCCCTTCAGATGCAGATTGATTTCCGCGTACTGGCGCCGGTCCTTCTCCTTGTGGTTGTCCACCGATAGCAGCACGCTCACGCCGATGACCTGATCGAAATGCCTGACAATTCGCTCCAGTTTCGTTTCCACATACTCACGCAGCGGGGGCGTGATGTCGAGGTGGTGTCCACTGATCTTGAAGTTCATAGCGCTTCTCCTTCTGAAAGAGCCGCACCAGGCAGGCGGTTGCGGCTCGGCTACAAAGTCTTGCGGAGATTCACTGCGGGGATCTTGAGCGCTTCGCGGTATTTGGCCACCGTGCGGCGTGCGACCACGAAGCCTTGCTCACCCAGCAGTTCGGCGATCCGGCTGTCGGAAAGGGGATTCCTGGGGTCTTCGGCTCCTATCAGTTGCTTGATCAGCGCGCGGATTGCCGTGGAAGAGGCCGCGCCGCCAGTCTCCGTGGAGACGTGGCTCCCAAAGAAGTACTTCAACTCGAAAGTACCCATGGGCGTGGCCATGTATTTATTCGTGGTGACCCGGGAAATGGTCGACTCATGTAAACCGAGTGTATCGGCTATTTCCCGCAAAACCAAGGGGCGCATCGCGATTTCGCCATGCGTGAAAAAGTTCTTTTGACGTTCGACAATGGCCTGAGAAACACGCAGGATCGTGTCGAATCGTTGCTGGATGTTCTTGATAAGCCACCGCGCCTCCTGAAGCTTCTGCTGCAGGCCCGCCGTCCCCGATTCGCCCTTCGCGCCGCGCAGAATCTGCGCATACATGTCGTTGATGCGCAGCCGTGGCATGACGTCCGGATTGAGCGCCGCGATCCACCCGCTGCCGCTCTTGCGCACGAACACGTCGGGCACCACGAAGTCGGCCTCGGGACGGTTGAACGCATGCCCCGGATACGGCGCCAGCGAGCGAATCAGTTCGTGAGCCGCCTTCAGTGCTATTTCGTCCACCTGGAGCGCTTTCTTTAGCCGTGTGTAGTCGCGCACGGCCAACAATTCCAGGTGATGGTTGACGATGGTCAGCGCCAGGTCGCGGTGCGGGTGCTTCAGGCGCCGCAATTGCAGGCTGAGGCACTCGGCGGCATTGCGCGCGCCCACGCCGGGCGGGTCGAAGCTCTGCAGCAGGGTCAGGATCGCGTGGACTTCGTCGATCTCGAATTCGAGTTCCTCGGGCAGTTCGGTGCAGATTTCCTCGAGCGAGGCGCTCAGGTAGCCGTCATCGTCGAGCGACTCGACCAGAAAGATGGCGAGGCCCTTGTCGCGCACCGAGATCTTCAGCGGGGCCAGCTGCTCCATCAGGTGCTCGCGCAGCGTGGGTTCGGCGTCGCGCAGCTGCATCGGCGTCTTTTCGTCCTCGTCGCCCTGCGGGCGGCGGGCAAAGTCGTCGAGGCTCCAGTCGCTGCCGTAGTCCTCGCTGCCGTTGTCGTTGTAGTTGTCGTCCTCGCCGCTGGATGCCCCGTCGCTGCGCGCGTCGCCGTTGGGCTGCGGCTCGGAGGAGGCCGGCGCCGGGGCGCTCTGGAGGTTGACCGAGCCATCGGCGGACACCCGCAGCGGGCTTTCGATCCAGTCGTTTTCGCGTTCGAGCAGGGGGTTTTCGGTGAGCGCCTGTTCCACTTCCTGCTGGAGTTCAAGCGTCGAGAGCTGCAACAATCGAATCGACTGTTGCAGCTGTGGGGTCAATGCCAGATGTTGCGAGAGACGAAGCTGAAGCGACGGTTTCATGCGACCTATTCTATGCGCATCCTTCCGACTATGGAACGGAAATTGCTATCGCCTATCGCTCTGGCTTCCTGATCGACCCCGGCTGTCGCCGTGGAGGCCGGGAGAAACGCGGCCGCGCGCGGCGGCCGATGGGTCACATGCGGAAGTTTTCGCCCAGGTAGACGCGTCGCACGGACTCGTTGGCGATGATTTCCTCAGGCTGGCCGGCAGCCAGCACCGTGCCTTCGCTGATGATGTAGGCGTGGTCGCAGATGCCGAGCGTCTCGCGCACGTTGTGGTCCGTAATCAGCACGCCGATATTGCGCGCCTTCAGGAAGCTGACGATGCGCTGGATTTCGCCCACGGCGATGGGGTCCACGCCGGCGAATGGCTCATCCAGCAGGATGAAGCGCGGCGCGGAGGCCAGCGCCCGGGCAATTTCCACGCGGCGGCGCTCGCCGCCGGAGAGCGAGAGCGCCGGGTTGTTGCGCAGGTGGGCGATCTGCAGGTCGTCCAGCAGCGAATCGAGGCGCCGTTCGATCTCCGCCTTCGGCAGCGACTTGCCGTTCTCGATCTGCAGCTCCAGCACGGCGCGGATGTTTTCCTCGACGTTGAGCTTGCGGAAGACCGAGGCCTCCTGCGGCAGGTAGGACAGGCCCATGCGGGCGCGCTCGTGGATCGGCAGGCCGCTGATGTGCTGGTCGTCCAGCACGATGTCGCCCTCGTCCAGCGCCACCAGGCCCACGATCATGTAGAACGATGTGGTCTTGCCGGCGCCGTTCGGGCCGAGCAGGCCCACCACCTCGCCGCTCTTCACGTCCAGCGAGACGTCCTTGACCACGGTGCGCGATCCGTAGCGCTTCTTCAGGTGGCGCACGACCAGCGTGCTGCTGTCGGTACGGGCGGCCGACGGGGCTGCGGCGGCGTTCGGGGCGAGCGTGGCGGAGTCGTTCATCAGGTCAATGCATGCGTGACGCGGCGGGCGCGTCCGGGTTCAGGGCTTGCCGGGCGCGGGCGCCGGCTTCAGTTCCAGCGGCGGCGGCGCGGCGGCGCCGCTGGCCTGGTCCGCGCGCGGCGAGAGCACGGCGCGCACGCGGCCGGACGGATTGCCGGTGGAGGTGTTGTTGTCGCCGCCCGCGGCCGTGTAGTACTCGTTGCGGCTGTCGTAGGTGATCACGGCGCCACGGATCTCGTCGACGGTCTTGGCGCCGGCGATCCGCGCCGCACGGGCATGGCCAATCAGCTTCGACATTTCCTGCTTGCCGTCGTACTCGATGCGGTCGCCCCAGCCGTCGATGTATTCGTCCACGCCGTCGCGCTTCTGCCGGATATACGCCTGGCGGCCCGGGTTGGCCGTGGCCACCGCGTACTGGTAGCCCTCGGGGTCGGTGCGGATCTGCGCGGCATCAGACTTCAGCACCATCGTGCCCTTGGTCAGCACCACGTTGCCGGTCAGCGTATAGATCTGCTTCACATCGTCGTAGCTGGCGTTGTTGGCCTCCAGCACCAGCGGCTTGTCCTTGTCGGCACGCTCCGCCAGGGCCGGCTGGGCCAGGGTCGCGCCAAGTGCGGCGATTGCCACCGCCAGGGCGGGCACGATGCGGCGACAGGACAACGTCGTCAGGGATGGGGTCATGGTGGTCAGCTGAGAGAATGACGGGCGATCCGTTGCCGGCGCCTGGCGTGCTTGTTGTTGTGCTTACTGCGTGGTCCGGGCCTGCCCCGACGGCGGATTCATGACGATGGTGCCGCGTACGTTGCCGAGCAATTGTACTTCGCGGGTGACATTGTTGAAGACCAGCCCGTTGGCGGTCATCACCGACGGCCCGCGCGTGAGCTGTACCGCTTTATCGGTCTTGACGATGTCGTCATTGACCAGCAACTGGAAATATTGCGACGCGGCGGTCATGCGCGGGTCCTTCGCCACATCGACGCCGGGCTGCCGCACCAGGAAGGCATTGCCGTACAGGTCGATCACGGAGCCCTCGGCGTTCATCACGCCCCGGTCCGCGTTGACCGTGACCGGGGGGCGGTCCGGCTGGTAGGCGCGCATGGCCGGCGTGGTCACCTCGTAGGTCTGGTCGTCCTCGAAATGGATCATCTTCACGCCGGTGAAGCGCATCTTGGTGGCGCCGGTGGTGTCCAGCTCCGTGGCCGAGAAGCGGTCCATGTAGTAGTCCGCCTCATGGCGCTTGGCGCGGTTCTGCGCGGCCTCGTCCTCATGGGGCGAGTTGATCTGCACCAGCCAGAACGTGCTGCCGGCCACCATCGCCATCAGCAGCAACGGCAGCAGCCGCATGACCAGACCGGAGATCCTGCCGAAGAAGTCCCGCATCGCCGGCCCCGTTCAGATGACCTTGGCGCGGGTCAGGTCATGGATGTGGAGCGCGCCCACGAGCTTGCCGTCGCCATCCACCACCAGCAGCTGGTTGATGCGGTTCGCCTCCATGATCTGCACGGCCTCCACGGCCAGATGGTCCTGGTTCACCACGTGGGGGTTGCGGTGCATGACCTCGCCGATGGGCACGGTGCGCCAGTCGCGCGGGGTTTCCAGCAGGCGGCGCAGGTCGCCATCGGTGAACACGCCGATGGCGTGGCCGTCCGGGTCCACCACGGCCGTCATGGCCAGGCCCTTGCGGGTGATTTCCATCAGTGCCTGGGCCAGCGGGGTGTTTTCACGCACCTCGGGCACGCCGTTGCCGGTGCGCATGACGTCGCGCACGTGGGTCAGCAGCTTGCGGCCCAGCGCGCCGCCCGGGTGCGAGCGGGCGAAGTCTTCCTCGCCAAAGCCGCGTGCGTCCAGCACGGCCACGGCCAGGGCGTCGCCCAGCGCCAGCGCCGCCGTGGTGCTGGCGGTCGGGGCCAGGTTCAGCGGGCAGGCCTCCTGGGCCACGGCGCCGTCCAGATGGGCGTCGGACAGCTTGGCGAGGTTCGATTCCGGGTTCCCGGTGACCGAGATCAGCCCGGCGCCGATGCGCTTGACGATCGGGACGATCGACAGCAGCTCGGCCGTCTCGCCGGAATTGGAGAACGCGATCAGCACGTCGTCGCGCGTGATCATGCCCAGGTCGCCGTGGCTGGCCTCGGCCGGGTGCACGAAGAACGACGGCGTGCCCGTGGAAGCCAGCGTGGCCGCCACCTTGCGGCCGATGTGGCCGGACTTGCCGATGCCGGACACGACCACGCGTCCGGTGCAGCCCAGGATCATCTGGACCGCCTTGGTAAACGCGGGCGTCAGTCGGTCAGCCAGCGCGGAAACGGCGTCGGCTTCGATCTTGAGGGTGTGGCGGGCGAGCTTAAGTGCTCGTTCCGCATCGAAATTGGCTATCATGGCGACGAAGTATACCAACGAATGCGATGGCGACCGGCCCGGCTTTTTTGGCCACGGGGTCCCGGCGACCGCCGCTTGCCGTGTTTCCCCGGCTAGGCACCGATGCCGGGACGGCGCGCGTGCCCGGCCGGCTCGTTCCAGATTCTGCCCAAGTCTTCCCTAAGCCCGCCGAATGCATTCTCCGCTGGAACTGACCCTCGTGCTGCTGGCCGCCGCCGTTTTCGGCGTGGTGGCTTTCCGCATGCTGCAACTGCCACCCATGCTGGGCTACCTGGCGGTTGGCATCCTGATCGGTCCCCACGCGCTCGCGCTGGCCAGCGATTCCGCCCAGACCAAGTACCTGGCCGAATTCGGCGTGGTCTTCCTGATGTTCTCGATCGGGCTCGAGTTCAACCTGGGCAAGCTCCGCTCGATGAAACGGCTCGTGTTCGGGCTGGGCGGCTCCCAGGTGGTGCTGACGATGGGGTTCGTGGTGGCGGCCGGCTGGGCGCTCTCGGCCTGGACTGGCCTGTCCTGGCAGGCCTCGGTGGCGCTGGGCGGGGCGCTGGCCATGTCCTCGACGGCCATCGTCTCCAAGATGCTTTCCGAGCGCATGGAGCTGGAGGCCGAGCACGGCCGCAACATCATCAGCGTGCTGCTGTTCCAGGATCTGGCCGTGGTGCCGCTGCTGATCATCATCCCGGCGCTCTCGCGCGACCCCGGGGAGCTGGCGGCGGCCCTGGGCTTGGCCACGGTCAAGATCGTGGTGGCCCTCGGCCTGATCTTCTTCGTCGGGCAGCGGCTGATGAGCCGCTGGTTCCACGTGGTGGCGGCGCGGCGCTCGCAGGAACTGTTCATGCTGAACCTGCTGCTGGTCACGCTCGGCATGGCCGCGCTGACCGAGCGGCTGGGCCTGTCGATGGCGCTCGGCGCGTTCTTGGCGGGCATGCTGATCTCGGAAACGCCCTACCGGCACCAGGTGGAGGAGGACATCAAGCCGTTCCGCGACGTGCTGCTGGGGCTGTTCTTCGTCACCATCGGCATGCTGCTGAACATCAGCGTGGTGATTGCGCACATCTGGCTGGTGCTGGGGCTGCTGTTCGTGCCGATCCTGTTCAAGCTGGTGCTGATCACGGTGCTGGCGCGGCTGTTCGGCTCGCGGCAGGGTGTGGCCATCCGTACCGGTCTGGGGCTGGCGCAGGCGGGCGAGTTCGGCTTCGTGCTGCTGAACCAGATCGACGGGATCGGGCTGGTGGATCCGGTGCTGATCCAGGTCATCCTGGCCTCGATGCTGCTGTCGATGCTGGCGGCGCCGTTCCTGATCCAGTACAGCGACGCCATCGTGCTGCGCTTTGCCGCCAACGAATGGCTGATGCAGTCGCTCAACATGACCCGCATCGCCGCCCAGAGCCTGCAGACCGAGAAGCACGCGATCATCTGCGGATTTGGCCGGAGCGGGCAGAACCTGGCGCATATGCTCGAGCGCGAGGGCATCAACTACGTGGCGCTGGACCTCGACCCGGACCGCGTGCGCGAGGCCGCCGGGGCTGGCGACACCGTGGTCTATGGCGATGCCGGCCGCCGCGAGGCGCTGATCGCCGCCGGTATCCACCGCGCCGCCGCGCTGATTGTGACGTATGCCAACACGCCGTCGGCGCTGCGGGTGCTGCACCACGTGCAGGAGCTGGCGCCCGCGCTGCCCGTGATCGTGCGGACCGTGGACGATTCCGAGCTGGACACGCTCCAGAAGGCCGGCGCCACCGAGGTGGTGCCGGAGATCATCGAGGGCAGCCTGATGCTGGCCTCGCACGCGCTGGTGCTGCTGGGCGTGCCGATGCGCCGCGTGGTGCGCGGCGTGCAGCAGGCCCGCGACGCGCGCTACAGCCTGCTGCGCGGCTACTTCCACGGCCGGGACGACGAGGAGGACATGATCGAGCGCGACACCGTGCGGCTCCATTCGGTCTCGCTCGGCCCCGAGCACACGGCCGTGGGCCGCCGGCTGGGCGCGCTGGGGCTGGAGCGGATCGGGGTGGAGGTGACGGCGGTGCGCCGGCGCGGCATCCGCGCGTTCGATCCGCAGCCCGAGACCGTGCTGGAACCGGGCGATATCGTGGTGCTGCGCGGTACGCCGGAGGCGCTGGAGTCTGCCGAGGAACGGCTGCAGCGGGACTGAGCGCCTCTATATAGAGAGAGGCTCAGGAATGCAGGGGAGAGCCTTCGGCGCCCCAGGACGGCGGCAGGCCGTCGAGCACCGCGCGGGCGTCAAGTGATCGGATCGGCACGTGACTATCGGCCGGAATCCGCCCCTCGCCCTGCAGCATCAGGTAGCGCAAGCAGCACACGCGCAGGAATGACGCGAAATTGGCCGACAGCGACGCCTCGCCGCGATGCTCGGCCAGTTCGTCATGGAGCCGGGTCAGCAACTGGTTGACCGTCATCGCGTCGCGCTGCGCCAGCTCTTCCAGCACTTCCCAGAACAGGTTTTCCAGGCGGATGCTGGTGGCCACGCCGTGCAGCCGCAGCGAGCGGGACTGGGTCTGGTAGGAATCCGGATTGGCCCGGACGAATATCTCGCACATCGGCATGCCTCCTGCGACGGCGGCGCCGGGGGCTGGCGCCGCGTTCGGAAGGCTCTACTGTACGTCGACTGGGTGGCTACTGGGTGATCCGGGTCCCGAGCACGGTCAGGAACTGGGCCAGCCACGCCGGATGGGCCGGCCACGCCGGCGCGGTGACGAGGTTGCCGTCGGTATGGGCCTGATCGACCGGAATATCGGCATACTTGCCGCCCGCCAGCCGCACTTCGGGCGCGCAGGCCGGGTAGGCGGAGCAGGTGCGGCCTTCGAGCACGCCGGCCGCGGCGAGCAGCTGGGCGCCGTGGCAGACCGCCGCGATGGGTTTGTTCGCCGTGGCGAAGTGGCGCACGATTTCCAGCACGCGGTCGTTCAGGCGCAGGTATTCGGGCGCGCGGCCGCCCGGAATGACGATGGCGTCATACGTAGCCGGGTCGACATCGGCAAACGTCGCGTTCAGCGTGAAATTGTGGCCGCGCTTCTCGGTGTAGGTCTGGTCGCCCTCGAAGTCGTGGATGGCCGTGGCGCAGTGGTCGCCGGCCTTCTTGTCCGGGCAGACCGCGTGGACCACGTGGCCCACCATCTGAAGTGCCTGGAAGGGCACCATGGTTTCGTAGTCTTCGGCGAAGTCGCCAACCAGCATCAGAATTTTCTTGGCCATTGCAGTCTCCTGTATGGTTACGGGTGTCCGGAGCCGGTCCAGGCCGGCCGGGCCATTGTGCGGCGGCCCTGCGCGGGGCGGGTGGTAGCCCGTTACCGCAGGCGGCACGCGATTTCCATTTCGACGCAAATCCCCATGGCAGATTCCCTCATCCAGTCCCCCGACCTCGGCGACGTCACCGGTTACCTGCGTGACCGCATCCGCACCGTGCCGGACTGGCCCCAGCCCGGCGTGATGTTCCGCGACATCACCCCGCTGCTGCAGAACCCCAAGACCCTGCGCGTGCTGATCGACGTGTTCGTGCACCGCTACATGGACCAGGAGCTGGACCTCGTGGCCGGCATCGACGCGCGCGGCTTCATCCTCGGCTCGATCATCGCGTACGAGCTGAACCTGGGCTTCGTGCCGATCCGCAAGAAGGGCAAGCTGCCGTTCCAGACCGTGGCCGAGGAGTACGAACTCGAGTACGGCAGCGCCACCGTGGAGATCCACGCCGACGCCTGCAAGCCCGGCGACCGCGTGTTGCTGATCGACGACCTGATCGCCACCGGCGGCACCATGATGGCCGGCCGCAAGCTGCTGGAGCGCCTGGGCGCGACGGTAGTGGAGGGCGCGGCGATCGTCGACCTGCCCGAACTCGGCGGCTCGAAGCTGCTGCACAAGAGCGGCCTGCCGCTGTTCACGGTCTGCAATTTCGAGGGCCACTGAGCCCTGCGGCCCGCCCCCCGCCGTTGTTTTTCCCGCCATTCCCCGCCATTCCCCTCCATTGCCGGGTCCGGGGGCGCGGCGCATAATGCCCCCTTGACAACAACATGATGACCGGGCGGAGCCTCGATAGTTGACATCGGCACCGGTCACGAAGGAATAAGGACGCGCAATGGGCGTACTTCTCCATCTTCTATCTGGCGTGGCGCTCCTGGTCTGGGGCACCAACATCGTCAAGGTCGGCATCCTGCGCGTGTATGGCGCCAATCTGCGCCATGTGCTGTCGGTCAGCGTGTCGAACCGCTTCACGGCCTTCGCGGCCGGGCTCGGCGTGACCGGGCTTGTGCAGAGCAGCAACGCCACCGCCGTCATCGTCAGTTCGTTCGTGGGCCAGGGCCTGATTGCCGTGGCGCCCGCGCTCGCCATCATGCTCGGCGCCAACGTCGGCACGGCGCTGATGGTGCAGGTGTTCTCGATGGACCTGTCGTGGCTCTCGCCGCTGCTGATCTTCGTCGGCGTGATTCTCCACCTGAGCTGGAAGGGCAGCCGGCCCGGGCATGTGGGTCGGGTGCTGATCGGGCTCGGGCTGATCACCCTCGCGCTGGAACTGATCTCGATCGCCACGCGCCCCGTGGTGCAGGCCGCCGGCGTGAAGGTGCTGTTCAGCACGCTGACTGGCGATGCCGCGCTCGACATGCTGATTGGCGCGGTGCTGACCATCCTCTGCTATTCGAGCCTGGCCGTGGTGCTGTTCTGCGGCGCGCTGGCGTCGGCAGGCGTGGTGTCGATCCATGTGGCGCTGGCGCTGGTGCTTGGCGCCAACCTGGGCTCCGGGATCTCGGCGCTGCTGACCACCTCGGGCAACAACCAGCCGGGCAAGCGCGTGACGCTGGGCAACCTGCTGTCGCGGCTGCTCGGGTGCGTGATCGCGCTGCCGCTGCTGAACCAGGCCGAGGAACTGCTGGCGCTGGTCAGCACGGACCCGCAGCGGCTCATCGTCAATTTCCATCTGCTGTTCAACGTGGCGCTGGCCGTGCTGCTGCTGGGCGCCACGGCGCCCCTGGCGCGGATCTGCGAGGCCATCCTGCCCGGCCGCAACACCGGCGACAGCCAGGTCACGCCGCGCCACCTCGACCCCGCCGCGCTGCCCACGCCCACGCTGGCGCTGTCCAACGCCGCGCGCGAGGTGCTGCGCATCGGCGACCGCATCGAGCAGATGCTGGACAACATGTTGCGCGTGCTGCGCACCAACGACGCCAAGCTGGCCACCGCCACCTGCCGCATCGACAACGAGGTGGACGACCTCTACACGGCCATCAAGCTCTACCTGACCCAGATCAGCACCGAGGCGCTGGACGAACACGATGGCCAGCGCTGGACCGAGATCATCTCGCTGACCATCAACCTCGAACATGCGGGCGACCTGATCGAACGGGTGATCCTGGACGCCAAGGAGAAGAAGATCGCCCATAACCTGGCGTTCTCCGAAGCCGGCATGCAGGAGATCACCGAGATGCATGGCCGACTGGTGGCGAACCTGCGCCTGGGTTTGTCGGTGTTCCTGAACGGGGATATCCGCAGCGCCCAGCAGCTGATGGGCGAGAAGGCCAACTTCCGCGAATTGGAGCGGAAGTATGCGCGGACGCACTTGCAGCGCGTGGCGGTGCAGACGACGGAGAGCATCGAGACCAGCTCGCTCCACCTGGACGTCATCAGCGAAATGAAGCGCCTCAACTCGCTGTTCTGCGCCACGGCCTACCCGGTGCTGGAGCAGGCCGGGCTGATGAACCGCAGCCGGATGAAGGAAGACCCGCCCGCGGGCGTGACCGGCGTGCCAGAGGCCCAGGCGCGGTAGCCTGTTGACGGCTCAATGTAGCAATTAGGAAACATTCGCCACGGAATCCAACAAACGAGAACGATTCGCATTTAATATGCGTCACTTCCGCTGCATTTGCATAGGTCGTGATGTCTTCCCGCCGCTCCGTTGTTCCGTTCGTTGTCTTCGCTGTTCCCGCCGCCGCCCTTTCCCTCCCGCTCCAAGCGGCTCAGGCCGCCGAGCCGGTGACCGAGTTGCCCTCGGTCACCGTCAGCGCGGCGGGTGACGGCGCCGTGGATGTCGGATTTGCCACGCGGCGCCCCGCCGGGGTCACCAAGTCCGGCGAATCGGCCGCCGATGCCGCGCAGTCGATCACCGTCATCACGCGCGACCTGCTCGACAGCCAGCAGGCGCAGAACCTCTCCGATGCGCTCCAGAACTCCGCCGGCGTCGTGACCAACGTCTACGGCCGGCGCGGCTGGGACGACTTCGTGATCCGTGGCCAGCGCGCCTCGGAATCGATTTTTGCCGATGGCCTGCTCGTCGACAGCAACAACCGCGTTGCGCAGGAGCTGTTCGGCGCGGAGCGCGTGGAAGTGCTCAAGGGGCCGGCCTCGGTGCTGTTCGGCGCCGTGCAGCCGGGCGGGCTGGTCAATATCGTCAGCAAGCGCCCGCGCCCGGAACTGTTCGGCGAACTCGGCCTGACCGTGGGCAACTACGGCTTCCGCCAGGTGACCGCCGACGTGGGCACGCCGCTGGCGAAGGACAGCAAGGCCGCGTTCCGCCTCAACGCGCTGGCGATGGACAGCGACGATCCGACCGACGACGTCTGGTACCGCAACCGCTGGATTGCGCCGTCGCTGACGCTCGACTTCGGCACGCGCACCGATTTCACGATCCTGGCCAGCCACAACGAGCGCCACTACGTGCGCCAGCAGGGCCTGCCGGTGAACGGCACGCTGGTCAGCAACCGTAACGGCGTGGTGCCGGATTCGCGCTTTATCGGCGAGCCCGGCGCGCAGCCCTACGACGGCGAGCAGAACCGCATCGGCTATGCGCTGACGCACCGCTTCGATTCTGGCTGGACCGTGAACCAGAACCTGCGCTACCAGACCTCCTCCCTGACCGGCACCCTCGTCACGGCCGGGACGATGGCGGTCAACAGCCAGTTGCTGAACCGCGGCGCCACGCAGCAGGACTTCTCGGGCGATGCCTTTGGCGTGGATACCAACGCGCAGCGCACGTTCCGGTTCACCGGGCACGAACACCAGCTCACCTTCGGCATCGACTACCGCCGCACCCGGGAAGACCGCCTGCAGAAGACCTGCCGGGTGGCGGCGCTGAACGTCTACAACCCGGTCTATGGCGCGGCGATCAACTGCCCGGCCAGCTACGGCACCGATGCCACCGACACGCTGCACGCGCTCGGCTTCTACCTGCGCGATCAGGTCCGCGTGGCCCAGCGCTGGATCGTGACCGGCGGCGTGCGCTACGAAACCGCGCGCACCAGCACCACGGACCGCGTGGCCGCCGCCCGTACCGACAACGACAACCGCGCCGTCACCGGCAGCGCGGCGGTCATGTATGAACTGACGCCGTGGGCGCGCCCCTACGTCAGCTATGCCACCTCGTTCCTGCCAAATGCCGGTACCGACGTGAACGGCGCGACGTTCCAGCCCGAGCGCGGCCGGCAGGTGGAAGCAGGGGTGAAGTTCGACACGCCGGGCCAGGCCGGCCTGGTGACGCTGGCGCTGTTCGAGTTGACGCGCAACAACGTGCTCAGCTCGGATCCAGTGAACACCGGCTTCAGCGTGGCCGTGGGCCAGCAGCGCTCGCGCGGGGTAGAACTGGAGGTGACGCAGGACTTCGGCAACGGCCTGAGCCTGTCCGGCGCGTATGCCTATATTGCGAGCGAGGTGACGGAGGACACCACGGCGGCCAACGTCGGCCAGCCGCTCAACGCCGTGCCGCGCCACAGCTTCTCGGTCTGGAGCCAGTACCGCTTCCGCGGCGCGCTGGCCGGCTGGTACGTGGGGGCCGGCATGCGCGGCGAGAGCGCCAAGCGCGGCTACAGCTTCAGCTATACCGTGCCCGGCTACGCAGTGGCGGACCTCGGCGTCGGCTACATCGCCAATCACTGGCGCGCGGCGTTCAACGTCAAGAACGTGTTCGACAAGGCCTACTACGCGGGTGGCCTCAACAACAACGTGCTCCCGGTGGGCAACCCGCGCGTGGCGATGTTCAACCTGACGCTGAACTACTGAGCCCCCGGGGGCCCTGACTACCCCCGCTTCAGCAGCGGGGCGAGGTACTTGCCGGTGAAGCTGGCGCGGCTCTTGGCCACGGTCTCGGGCGAGCCCTTGGCGATGACCTGCCCGCCGCCGGCGCCGCCTTCGGGGCCCATGTCCAGCAGCCAGTCGGCGGTCTTGATGACGTCGAGGTTGTGTTCGATGATCACCACCGTGTTGCCCTGGTCGCGCAGCTTGTGGATGACCTTGAGCAGCAGCTCGATGTCATGGAAGTGCAGGCCCGTGGTCGGCTCGTCCAGGATGTAGAGCGTGCGGCCGGTGTCGCGCTTGGACAGTTCGAGCGACAGCTTCACCCGCTGCGCCTCCCCGCCGGACAGCGTGGTGGCCGACTGGCCCAGCCGGATGTAGCCAAGCCCCACATCGAGCAGCGTCTGCAGCTTGCGCCGCACCACCGGCACGGCGCTGAAGAATTCGTAGGCCTGCTCCACGGTCAGGTCCAGCACCTCGGAAATGCTCTTGCCCTTGTAGAGGACTTCCAGCGTCTCGCGGTTATAGCGCTGGCCGTGGCAGACATCGCACGGCACATAGACGTCGGGCAGGAAGTGCATCTCCACCTTGATCACGCCGTCGCCCTGGCAGGACTCGCAGCGGCCTCCCTTCACATTGAACGAGAACCGGCCCGGGTCGTAGCCGCGCTCCTTGGCCGACGGCACGCCCGCGAACAGCTCGCGGATCGGCGTGAACAGGCCGGTGTACGTGGCGGGGTTCGAGCGCGGCGTGCGGCCGATCGGGCTCTGGTCGACGTTGATGACCTTGTCGAAGTGCTCCAGCCCCTCGATATGGTCGTGCGCCGCCGGCTCGGCCGTGCTGCCGTAGAGGTGGCGCGCCACGGCGTGGTACAGCGTGTCGTTGATCAGCGTGGACTTGCCCGAGCCAGAGACCCCGGTGATGCAGGTCAGCAGCCCCACCGGAATCTCGGCGGTCACGTTGCGCAGGTTGTTGCCGGTGGCGTTGACGATGCGTAGCAGCCGTTCCTCGTCCGGGGTGGCGCGCGTCTTGGGCACCTCGATACGGCGCTTGCCGGACAGGTACTGGCCCGTCAGCGAGCCCGGCGCCGCCTCGATCTGCGGCGGCGTGCCTTCGGCCACGATCATCCCGCCATGCACGCCGGCGCCGGGGCCGATGTCCACCACGTAGTCGCAGGCGCGGATCATGTCCTCGTCGTGCTCCACCACCAGCACCGAGTTGCCGATGTCGCGCAGATGCTTGAGCGTGCCGATCAGGCGGTCGTTATCGCGCTGGTGCAGGCCGATGGATGGCTCATCGAGCACATACATCACGCCGGTCAGCCCGGAACCGATCTGGGAGGCCAGCCGGATGCGCTGGGCCTCGCCGCCCGAGAGCGTGTCGGCGCTGCGCTCCAGGGACAGGTAATCCAGCCCTACGTTGTTCAGGAAGTTCAGCCGGGCGGTGATTTCCTTGACGATCTTGTCGGCGATCTCGCGCTTGGCGCCGTGCAGGTTCAGGGTCAGGAACCACGTCAGCGCGTCGCGCAGCGGCCAGCCGTTGACCTCGTAGATGGCCCGCGCCTGGTCGTCCTCGCCCACCTTCACGTGGCGCGCCTCGGTGCGCAGCCGGGTGCCCTCGCAGGCCGGGCAGGGCTGGTTGTTCTGGTACTTGGCCAGTTCCTCGCGCACCGCCGCCGAATCGGTCTCGCGGTAGCGGCGCTCCAGGTTCGGGATGATCCCCTCGAACACGTGGGCGCGCACCGTGGTGCGGCCTTTCTCGTTGATATACGTGAACGGAATCTCTACCTCGCCCGAGCCGTGCAGCACCACCTGCTGGACGTTGGCGGGCAGGTCTTCGAACGCGGTGTCGGTGTCGAAGTCGTAGAACGCCGCCAGGCTTTGCAGCATCTGGAAGTAGAACTGGTTGCGGCGGTCCCAGCCCTTGATGGCGCCCGAGGCCAGGGATAGGTTGGGGAAGGCCACCACGCGTTTCGGATCGAAGAAGGTGATCTGGCCCAGCCCGTCGCAGCTCTGGCAGGCGCCCATCGGGTTGTTGAACGAGAACAGCCGCGGCTCCAGTTCCTGGAGGGAATACGAGCAGATCGGGCAGGCAAAGCGCGAGCTGAACACGTGCTCATGCCCGGTATCCATCTCCAGCGCGATGGCGCGGCCGTCGGCCAGCCGCAGCGCGGTTTCGAACGATTCGGCCAGACGCTGCTTGAGGTCGGCGCGCACCTTCACGCGGTCCACCACCACCTCGATGCTGTGTTTCTCGGTCTTCTTGAGCTTGGGCAGCGAGTCGATGTCGTAGACCTTGGCCTCGGCCTCATGGGCCGTGCCGCCGCCCGAGCGCACGCGGAAGCGCACGAAGCCCTGGGCCTGCATCGAATCGAACAAGTCTGAATGCTCGCCCTTGCGGTCCGCCACCACGGGCGCCAGGATCATCAGCTTGGTGTCCTCGGGCAGGGCGAGCGCGGCATCCACCATCTGGGAGACGCTCTGCGCCTGGAGCGCGATGTGGTGGTCCGGGCAGTAGGGCGTGCCGGCGCGGGCGAACAGCAGGCGCAGGTAGTCGTGGATCTCGGTGACCGTGCCCACGGTGGAACGCGGGTTGTGGCTGGTGGCCTTCTGCTCGATCGAGATGGCCGGGGAGAGGCCCTCGATCAGGTCGACATCGGGCTTCTCCATCAACTGCAGGAACTGGCGGGCGTAGGCGGACAGCGATTCGACGTAGCGGCGCTGGCCCTCGGCATAGAGCGTGTCGAACGCCAGCGACGACTTGCCGGACCCCGACAGCCCCGTGATCACGATGAGCTTGTTGCGCGGCAGGTCGAGGTTGATGTTCTTCAGGTTGTGGGTACGCGCCCCACGGATCTTGATTTCTTCCATATACCGATTAGTTGCCCAGCCAGGCCGCCGCTGCCGCCGGGGCGGACAGGTCGGTCTCACGGAATGTTCAAAGTGCCTTGCACGACGCCTGAAGCGCCGCCCAGACCGGGGCGCCAGGGGGCCGTTCGGCCGCCGCGTGACCCGGAAAGCGCGGGGAAGCAAACCTGCTAATATACCGAACTTCGGTTTCCCGGGTTGCCCGTTGGCCATCCGGCATGCGGACGGGTGCCACATGGCCCGCCATCCGGATGCTTCGCATCGACCGAGCCAGAATTCCATTCACGAGCGCAATGCCGTCGATTCCTTCTTCTCCCCAGCCCGCCAATCTCGCCGACCCGGCCGCCCAGACGGCGCCCGTGCGCGACCGCATGACCAAAAGCGAGTTGCGTGCCAGTCTCTCGCTGGCGAGCATCTTCGCGCTGCGCATGCTGGGCCTGTTCCTGATCCTGCCGGTGTTCGCCGAGTACGCGCGCGGCCTGCCCGACGGGCACGACGCTCAGCGCATCGGCCTGGCCATGGGCATCTACGGCCTGATGCAGGCTTTCCTCCATATTCCGCTGGGCTGGCTGTCCGACCGCGTCGGCCGCAAGCCGGTGATGGTGGCCGGGCTGCTGCTGTTTGTGGCCGGCGCGCTGGTGGCGGCCTTCTCGGACACCCTGGCCGGCATCACCATCGGCCGGGCGATGCAGGGCATGGGCGCCATCTCGGCGGCCATCACGGCCTGCATTGCCGACCTGACGCGCGAGCGCCATCGCACCAAGGCCATGGCGATGGTCGGCGGCAGCATCGGGCTGACCTTCGCGCTGTCCCTGGTGATTGCCTCGCCACTGCTGAAGAGCATCGGCATGTCCGGCATCTTCTGGCTGATGGCAGTGCTGGGCGTGCTGGCCATCGGCGTGACGCTGTTCCTGGTGCCGGCCCCGCCGCCGCCGCACCCGGTGCGCATGCCGTTCCGGCAGGTGCTGCTGAATGCGGACCTGATCCGCATGAATGTGGGCGTGCTGGCGCTGCACGCCAGCCAGGTGGCGATGTTCATGGTCGTGCCGGCCATGCTGGCCGATGCCGGCATGCCGCTGGACCAGCACTGGAAGGTCTACCTGCCCGTGGTACTGGTTTCCTTCGTCCTGATGCTGGGGCCGATGATGGCCGCCGAGCGCTATGGCCGGGTGCGCCCGGTGCTGCTGGCATCGGTGGCGCTGATGACCGTGGTGCAGCTGATGTTCGCAGCGGTACAGGGCCTGTGGCCGATAGCGGGTGTACTGCTGTTGTTCTTTGTGGCATTCAACGTGCTGGAAGCCATGCAGCCGTCGCTGGTGTCGCGCTACGCGGCGGCCGGGCGCGGCGCGGCGCTGGGCGTTTACAACACTACCCAGGCGATGGGCCTGTTCCTGGGCGGCGTGGTGGGCGGCTGGCTGCTCAAGCACGAGGGGCGCAGTGCGGTATTCCTCGGCTGTGCGGCCGTGCTGGTGCTCTGGCTTATAATCGCGTGGAGCATGAAGGCGCCACCGGCCCGCGGGCAGGAGGGTGCGTCGGCAGTGGCGGGTTAGACACACTTGTTGTCATATCCGTAGCAGTCCGAAACGCTTTTTCGTCTTAACGGGGTTAGCATCTACACGCGCCCGACCGGCCATCCGGGGGGCGCGTGATGTCGTTTACCGTGTTGTCGTTTACGTCCTGTGACGGACGACCCACCAGCAAATCAGTCATGCCGTGCCGCCGCAGGGAAGCGGGGCGCGGTTCTTGGAGAACATTTACATGGCATCGGTCAACAAAGTCATTCTCGTCGGTAACCTGGGCGCCGACCCGGAAACCCGCTACATGCCCAGCGGCGACGCCGTGACGAACATCCGCCTGGCGACGACCGATCGCTACAAGGACAAGCAGTCCGGCGATTTCAAGGAAGCCACCGAGTGGCACCGCATCGCCTTCTTCGGCAAGCTGGCCGAGATCGCCGGCCAGTACCTGAAGAAGGGCTCGTCGGTCTACATCGAAGGCCGCATCCGCACGCGCAAGTGGACGGACCAGGCCGGCCAGGACAAGTACAGCACCGAAATCGTCGCGGACCAGATGCAGATGCTGGGCGGCCGCGCGTCGGGCGGCGGTGAGGAAGGCAGCTTCGGCGGCGGTGGCGGCGGCTACAGCCGCGAAGCCCAGGGCGGCGCCGGCGGTGGCGGTGGTGGTGGCTACGGCGGCGGCCGTGCCCAGGGCGGCGCCCAGGGTGGCGGCGCGCAGGGAGGCGGTCAGGGCGGCGGTCAGGGCGGCGGTCAGCGCCGGCCGCAGCAAAGCCCGTCGAACGGGTTTGAAGATATGGATGACGATATTCCCTTCTGAGCGTCTGTCAGCCGTCTTTGCAATAAAAAACCCCGCAATTACGCGGGGTTTTTTATTGCGCGGCGTTGGCGTGTGCCAGCCCGGGCGATTACTGTGCCGATCCCGCCGCCGCCGTGCCCGCCACCTTCGGTGCTGCCGGGGCGGGCTGGTCCACGAAGAACGCGCCGCGCAGTTGCGACGTGGCCGCGCGGGTGCCTTCGTCTACGGCGCCCATCAGGTTTTCGTATTCCGGCGCCTGGTCCCAGTCGCCCTTGGCGGCGTTGCGGTTCTCGACCTTTTCATACCATTCAAGCTTGTTGGTCGACAGGTCCACCAACTGCCCGGTCAGGGAGATATAGGCCGTCGGCGGGGTTAGCGGCAGGAAGCCGTAGTAGCTGCGGACCGTGCCCAGCGAGGCGGCGCTCACCAGCAGCAGCTTGTCCGCCTTGTACTTGCGGGCCAGCGGGCGGTAGTCGCGCAGTGCCACGCCATCGCCCGAGCCCTCCGTGAACTTGCCGAGGGACTCCGTATCGATCGGCTCCTCGATCATCACAACCTTGATCTGGCGCGATTCCAGGCCCTGGACGAATTCCTTGGGCAGCCCGCTCACCTTCGAGAAATCCTGCTTCTGCAGGCGGTCGACGATGGCCTTGGCGTTGGCCCGGTTGATGGCGTAGTCCAGGATGCCCTGTGCGCCCAGCATGACCTGGTTCGGCTCGGGCAGCTTCTCGAGGGCGACCGCGACGGTCTTCTCCTTGTTCTCGAACAGCGCGCTGGTGGCCGGAATCGGCTTCTGCACCACTGCGCAACCCGCGAGGGCGGTAACGGCCAGCAGCAGCCCGGCGAGATAACGACGACCCATGGTTTCTCCTTTTTTTATCGGATGAGGGAAAGACATGTGTCGATAACGTCCCGTATGGCCGGACTTTGAGCCCCGGGAAGTGGGGTAGACATGCCCCAGGGCTCACGCGGCGGGCGGACGGATCTTATTTCAAAAAATTTGAATAAGTGTGTGAGACTTCAGCGGCTTTAAGGCACTTATCGGCACGTATAGTTCATCCCATCGCAGCGCCACACCAAAACAACGGCGAACAGCGCGATGCAATAAAACTGAATGAAACAACCTTTACTTACCGGAGAAACCACCATGTCGAACGCCAACAACGCCAAGCTGCAAGTCCTGACGCCGCGCAACAGCCAGCTGATCATCATCGACCACCAGCCGCAGATGGCCTTCGGTGTGCAGTCGATGGACCGCCAGACCATGAAGAACAACGTGGTTGGCCTGGCCAAGGCGGCCAAGATCTTCGATGTGCCGACGACGATCACCACGGTGGAGTCCGACTCGTTCTCCGGTTACACCTACCCCGAAATCCTCGACGTGTTCCCGGGCCAGCAGACCCTGGAGCGCACCTCGATGAACTCGTGGGACGACCAGAAGGTGCGCGACGCACTGGCCGCCAACGGCCGCAAGAAGATCGTCGTGGCCGGCCTGTGGACCGA